>RPGO01000032.1 GCA_004193545.1 Candidatus Argoarchaeum ethanivorans
TATCCAATCAGATCAGGAATTACCTCTTCCATGATTCCAAGCTGAGCACCGCATGGGATAAATATGGCAAGAAGGGTCATCATAATAAACCGCTGCTTTCTTGTCTCAAGAATCCTTGTTGCTGTTACAGCCGGCACATTGCACCCGAGCGAGAGAATCGTTGGTACAATTGCATATCCATGTAGTCCAATCCTGTGGAGGACTGTATCAATGAGAACCGCAAGTCTTGGCATGTATCCAATATCTTCAAGGAGTGTGAGCATTAGGTAAAATATCACAATTGCTGGTAAAACCACCCCGATTGCAACAAAGAGCCCTGATGTCAGCACACCAAAAGCTTCAAAACAGTTATCAGATAGTATAAATTCGCCATTTGTCATTCCACCGGCATCAATCAGGATGGAGTAAAGCCAGCCACCCTTTCCAGGAAAAACCTCCTGGAGCCATGGAAGCCAGTATCCATCAAAGAGTTTGACAAAGAATCCATCTGTGCACAGTGTTCCTGCAAACGAGCCGAACACACTCCAGAAACCATACAAAACTGCAATCGCAATCGGTATGCCTGTCATTGGTTTAACAGTAAGCTCACCAATTGCATCCTTTAGCGTGTGCCTGTATTTTCCATAAGTTACAACCTGGTCTGCGATACTGTCAATTAAATTCCATCGTTCATCCGGGCTCAGTTTCATGCTGCACCAGCCCCCCTTACAGCGATGTCTTCCACATCAACAGGTTTTGCATCCTTCAGCCTTGATATAACATTGCTGATTCCAATGTTCTCTATTGCAATGGTCGATACGACAGGAACGCCTAAAATCTGCTCAAGTTTTTGATTATCGATCTCTATATTTTTATCTTCTGCAACATCATCCATATTCAGTGCGATAATAACAGAATAGCCTTCTTCTATGATTTGCATTGCAAGATAGAGCCCGCGCTCAAGCTTGGATGAATCTACAACACAGATCACGTATGCATCTTTCGTATCTTTTGCCTCTTTGAGCATTGCTACTGCAACCTCTTCTGCTTTGTCTTTTGGATCGAGTGAGAACGTGCCTGGTACATCGACGACTTCGACTTCCTTTCCATCCAAACTCATGCACCCGCATGTATAATCAACGGTTGTTCCTGAATAATTTGATTCGATGACATTTGCTCCTGTCAGTCGGTTGAAGAAAACACTTTTACCAACATTCGGATGCCCCATCAATAATATCTTCATTTTTTCACCTCTACTACGATTTTTTCAGCCATGCTGCGCCCTAATGAGGTAAACGACTTGTCTATTTCTACCACAACAGGCCCTTTCATAGGCTGTTTCGTCGTCATTCTAACATTCTTACCGATTCTTACACCCATCCCAGCCACCTGTCTCACCAGACTTTCGTCTATTTCTTTAACTATTCCCTCTTCATCAAAATTTAGTTCATTCAATCTTTTTTCCATTTCACTCACGCCTTGTGTACCATAATCTTCTGTGCCATTCCACGACCGATGCAGACAACGTTTCTGTCAACCTCGACTGTTACAGGACCACTGGACGAAATAACACGAACAGAACTCCCTTCAAAGAGTCCTCGAAGAAATAACTTCTGGCGAATACCATGACCTCCTCCAACTTTTATCACCCGTCCAACGTCACCTGTTTTCAGTTGATTTAGCGTCGTCATATCCATCATCATCGAGAAAATTTGCTTAAACGTTCAATAGTTATCAATGGTTCAGTCATGCTCGCAGATGCCGTACTATTTTCTTCTTGCATAATATCATTGAGTGATTTCATTTTTTCACCACCCAGCTTCGAAAGCTCATCAAAGAAGAAGGCATTGGCATTGAATGGGGGTTTAATAAATGAATATTATTAATGACGTTAAAAACAGATTTGAGCACGCTGTTGTTGAAACCTACACACAGAATGACGGAAAGGAAGGCATGCTGATAAAAAAAGAATCGCTGGTTGATGTGTGTGGATTCTTATATAAATCCGGATTTGATCACCTCTCTATGATTTCAGGTATGGATTATGTTGAGTGGATGGAAGTAGTGTATCATGTATGGTCTTATACTCGCAAGGAAAATGTGGTGTTAAAAGTTAAACTTGATCGAAGTATGCCGGTTGTGGATTCTGTTGTGTCAGTATGGAGTGGAGCAGACTGGATGGAGCGAGAGACATACGATTTAATTGGCATAACCTTTGAGAATCATCCGGATCTTCGAAGGATTCTTCTGCCAGAAGGATGGATTGGGCACCCGCTTCGGAAAGATTATGATCTTACGGTTGATCAGTATGTGATTATCGGAGAGGATGGTTCGGATGTGGTAACAACTGATGCTTCAAAGTTATTGAGAAAGGAGGTCTTGCATGACAGAAACTGAAGAGTTCACCCTGAATGTTGGTCCTGTGCATCCAAGTACTCACGGTGTTCTGCGTTTTGTATTACGAATGGATGGAGAAACCATCAAGGATACTGAAATGGTATTGGGTCAACTTCATCGCGGTTTGGAGAAAATTGCAGAAAGCAGATCGTATCTCCAATTCGTACCCTATACCGACCGTCTTGATTATATTTCAGGAATGACCAATAACTATGCTTACACCAAAGCAGTGGAGGATTTAGCAGGTATCACTGTTCCGCGGAGAGGAGAATATCTGCGTGTTCTTGTGATGGAACTTGGAAGAATTGTGAACCACATGCTCTTTACAGGTACACTCTTCCTTGATCTTGCAGCAAGCACCCCTATTATGTATTGCTTCCGTGATAGACATAATATACTTGAACTGTTTGAGTCTCTTTCGGGTGCAAGAATAACTTTTAACTATATTCGACCCGGTGGAGTGCGCGGGGATATTCCGGAAGGATTTATTGATAAAACACGGGCACTTTTAAAAGAACTGCCATCTCGAATCGATGAGTATGCCGAACTTCTTAATGATAATGAGATTATTAAGATGAGACTGAAGGGCATTGGAATGCTCAATCCCAAAGATGCCATAAATTATGGAGTTACAGGACCGATGCTTCGTGGTTCAGGTGTTTCCCATGATATAAGAAAGGATGACCCGTATTCTGTATACGATGAACTTGATTTTAAGGTGTGCACCAGAAGTGAGTGTGATACTTATGCACGATATATCATACGAATGGATGAAATGCGTGAGTCGCTGCATATTGCAGAACAGGCTCTTGATGCTATTGAGCGTCTGCAAGGTCCTGTCAGCACATCGTATTTTCCAAGAATATTTAAACCGGCAAGAGGTGAATCGTATAGCCGCATAGAAGCACCCAAAGGCGAGCTTGGATTTTACATTGTAAGCGATGGGAGTGAGCATCCGTACAGGGTTAAGATTCGCTCGCCATCATTCTGTAATCTCATGGCTCTGCCACAAATGGTCAAAGGTCTAAAAATTTCTGATCTGGTAGCGGTATTTGGAATCGTTGATATTTGTTTAGGAGATGTTGACAGATGACTTCCAGTTCATTCAGTTCGTCAGTTGTTTCTGCATACGGAGTATGCAGTTTGGGAGATGTTGACAGATGACTCAGACTATTTATGATAATATTGTATACCTGTTAAGCCTGGTTGGAATTTCATTTGGGGATTCAATCGTACCAAAGATTATAATCGTACTTCTTATAGCAGTACTTCTTCTGGTTGGGGTGGCTCTGATGGTGATGTTCTTTACCTGGATGGAGCGAAAAGTGCTTGGTCATGTACAGGTTCGACGTGGCCCGATGATAACCGGTCCGCATGGTTTGTTGCAGCCGATTGTTGATGGTATCAAGCTACTTACCAAAGAAGACATAACTCCAAAACGTGCTGATAAATGGCTATACTTTATTGCACCATTAATCGTATTTGTTCCATCAATTCTTGTGTTTATTCCTATGCCATTCGGACAGGGCGCTATCGTATCAGACCTGCCTGTGGGTATACTTTACATCATGGCTATATCAGCAATATCACCTGTTGGAATACTTGTTGCCGGGTGGGCATCAGACAACAAGTACGCACTTCTTGGATCACTTCGTGCTGTAGCACAGGATATCAGCTATGAGATTCCAATGGTGCTTACGGTAATTGGAGTGGTGTTAATCACAGGATCACTCAGCATGCAGGATATTGTACTAGCGCAGGGCGAAAAGACATGGTTTGTGTTTCTCCAGCCACTCGGTTTCATTATTTTTTTGATAGCTGCTATTGCTGAAATGAGCAGAATACCATTTGACCTTCACGAGTCTGAATCGGAGTTTGTAGCTGGTTTTTTCACAGAATACAGCGGCATGAAATTCGCTTTTTTCTTCCTTGCTGAATATGCGCATCTTTTTGGTATTTCAGCTATTATGGCAACTTTATACTTTGGCGGATGGCAGGGACCACTGATACCGGGAATTCCAGTAGTTATCATGTCTATTGGATGGTTCACAATCAAAGTACTGGCAATCGTATTCTTTACAATATGGTTGCGTGGTACGGTTCCAAGAGTCAGGGTTGACCAGATACTCAGCATTGGATGGAAAGTGATGATACCTCTTGCTTTACTTAACCTGTTTATAACCGGGCTTCTTGTTGCTGGAGGCGTGTTGTAATGACATGGATAAACAGAAACCTCGATTTCTTCGAAATCGAGAGTGCTAGGTACAGTAGTGGAGGTGCATTGCAATGACATGGATAAATCGAAACTGGCTGATGCTTGGCATAATGAAGGGACTTGTGGTTACGATAAAACACTTCTTCAAGATTGGTAATCGTCCAGTCGTTACTGTTCAGTATCCTTATGAGCGAATGGAGATAGCACAAAGATTCAGAGGGCTTCATTCTGTAGATAAAAACAAATGTATAGGATGTGGTATCTGTGAAATGAACTGCCCTAATAATTCCATACAAATAGTGCGGCACAACAAAGGCTGGTATCCACAGGTAAAGATTGGACAGTGTATGTTCTGTGGTCTCTGTGTAGACACATGTCCCATGGGCCAGTTTCAGTTTATCCATGTCATTACAACACGCCTCCACAACAAAGCCCATAAACAGGTTAAACAAAGCAAAGGAGGTATCATCACTTTCCATCAATTACTTGAGTATCTGAGATTTAACCTGACTCTTGGAACCGTACCACACAACCATGGCCAAAGAGGCCACGGTACCAATTTTTGATTGTAAGACCAGCCAGACGTAACTGGAATTCCAGTATCTGGTGGTCCACCGTCGCCAAAAGTATAAAGTTGCCATAGCATTTGAAATACCACCAAAGATGCGCATATTCAGCAAAGGAGAAAAGCGAATTTTCGTACCGCTTTGTTGTTCTGTGAAATGACTACAAACTCCGATTTCAGACCATTGAAGGTCAAATTGGTGATTTCGCATCATTTCAACTGGCTATCCGAAATGGTAGAACCAAATTGGCTGGAGAAACGCACAAACCAATGCTTCGCCCTGCGCTAATTTACAATATCCTGCATGCTGAGTGATCCAATGGTTTACTACACCAATTACCGTAGCACCATTTAGATCTCACTTAGCGGTATCCTGTGCTACAGCACGGTGTTGATCAAAGGAAGTTGCGTACTTGTTGTCACATTGATGCCCACCCGGCAACAAAATTATTCAATAGGCGATATTGCTGATATAGCCAGCGTTAAAATATACCCACAGGCGGTCTGATACGATAGCTTTATTCAGAATGGCGGAATAAACACGGAATTGGTAGACAGACCACGGAATTTAATGATTTTTGAAAGCCAAAGAAGTGCTTAGCCAGAACATCGGCACGTTTGGCATCAGATTAACCTTGAGTAAGTAGCGATACAGTAAAGCAATCGGCTGCAGCAAACCATGAGGGACCGGTTGTTATCAGTTGGGCCAAGTCGAACTTGTACGCTGACCAAGCGCGCAAACCATCGAATTTGAAACATTACCATCAGAACCCTCCAACCAAGAATTTACTGCTATAAAGAGTACGATTATATGAATCTTGGGTTGAATCTCAATGAAATTCCAACTTCATTCAGGCTGTGTAGAACAATCATGGCCATGGTTTGCCATACTTAACTTTGGGATATTAATCGATCCTCTTGCAGCAGTTATGTTGTGCATGGTATCCTTTGTAAGCTTCCTAATCCATGTATATTCAGTTGGATATATGTCACACGATCATGCAAAGCCAAGATACTTTGCAGAAACAGCACTGTTTACAACAGCTATGCTTGGGGTAGTTTTATCAGATAACATACTCCAGTTTTTCATCTTTTGGGAGCTTGTTGGTTTATGTTCGTATCTGCTTATCGGATTTTGGTATCGCAAACCAACAGCAGCAGCCGCTGCAAAAAAAGCTTTTCTTGTAACACGAGTAGGCGATGTACTGTTCCTTGCAGGAATTATCATACTCTATTTGAACATCAGAGATTTCCAGATACCAGATGAAGCATACCTCCTGCAATTCCAGACAATGTTTGCAGCAATCGGACACATACCGCCAGGTCAGTTGACGATAATAACGCTTCTCTTCTTCGGAGGTGCAATAGGCAAGAGTGGCCAGTTCCCTTTGCATATATGGCTGCCTGATGCGATGGAAGGTCCAACCACAGTTTCAGCGCTCATTCACGCTGCAACCATGGTTACAGCAGGTGTATATTTAGTGGCACGCACATTCCCGATTTTCCTTGCTTCCCCTGATGCGCTCACAGTTGTAGCATACATTGGAGGTTTCACAGCAATCTTCGCAGCCACCATGGGGCTTGTGATGAACGACATCAAACGTGTGCTTGCATATTCCACAGTAAGTCAGCTTGGCTATATGATGCTTGCACTTGGAACAGGAATAGTAATAGGAGCTGAAGTAGTAGGCGTGTCGATGTTTCACCTTATCAGTCATGCGTTTTTCAAAGCACTGCTCTTCCTGTGCGCTGGCAGTGTGATTCACGGTCTCGGACTTCAGGATTTACGCCAGATGGGCGGAGCATTCAGTAAGATGAAGATCACAGCCATCACCATGCTTATAGCATCTCTTGCCTTAACAGGAATACCACCAACGGCTGGCTTCTTCAGTAAGGATGCAATCATAGAAGGAACCTATGCTTATGGGGTGCATACAGGTAGTATGGTACTTTATGCCCTTGGCATCATAGCAGCTCTTCTAACCAGCATATATACCTATAGACTCTGGTTTATGGCGTTTACCGGAAAGCCAAGAACAAATTACCATGCACACGAATCGCCACCTTCAATGACAGTTCCTTTGATCATTCTTGCAATACTTGCACTGGTCTTTGGGCTTGTGGCACATGGGGCATTTGGGGGCTTCTTAGAACACACCTATTCAGAGCATTTGATAGAAGACGCGGCAGCGATCGGCGGGCACCATCTTGCAACAGAACACGCACATCCCCCAACCATATTGTTCTACATGCCAATCATCGTTGGAGTGCTTGGATTTGTGATTTCATGGCTAATATATAGTAAGAGAGTCATTAACATGAGTAGCATCGTATCCAAAAGAAATCCCATATATAATTTACTGCTAAACCGTTACTATCAGCAGAAGATATACATCGAATTCATAGCAATAACAATCGTATACCGAGTACTTGCGATGCTTGGAGAATTTATCGATCGCAGGATCATTGATGGCATTATTGATGGCATAAGTTATGTCATTATCACCATTGGAGAATTCATCAGGCGTATACAAACAGGAGTGGTACAACACTATGCTGCCTTCGTTGTGGCTGGTGTTGTCGTACTGATCATCCTGTTACAGGGAGGTATACTATGAGCCTACCACTGATATCATTGATGATCGTAATACCTCTGATTGGTGCGATTATCGCATTTATCTCGAAAACAAGAAATCAAGCACGATATGCAGCAATAATCGCCTCGATTATACCGCTGCTTATAACGGTTAAGATGTACTTCCAGCTTGATCCTTCCAAGATGTGGGTAGTAGAATCCTATGATTGGATACCGCTTGCTGGTATCAAATACGCTGTAGGCGTGGACGGCATCAGTATGCCGCTGATTCTGTTAGCAAACATTGTAATCCCTCTAACGATTCTCTTTGCATTTGGTGAAACCAAACAGACAAGTAAATTCTATGGACTATTGCTACTTGAACAGGTTGGAGTTCTTGGAGTGTTCTCTTCACTTGACTTCTTCATGTTTTACATATTCTGGGAGGTTACCCTTATACCAATGTATTTCTTAATCAGCATCTGGGGAGGGCCTCGCAAGAACTATGCAGCGATTAAGTTCTTTATATATACACATGTTGCAAGTCTGGTCATGCTTCTTGGCATTTTCAGCTTGTATTTCACTGCTCTTGCAAAAACAGGCGTACCAAGCTTTGATATAGCTTATTTGATAGGAATGTACAGCGGATTTGATCCAGCGATAAAAGATATCATATTCTTTGCATTGCTCTTCGGCTTTCTTGTAAAGATGCCGGCTGTTCCATTCCATACCTGGCTGCCAGATGCGCATGTGGAAGCACCGACAGCAGGCAGTGTTGTCCTTGCAGCTCTCCTTCTTAAGATGGGAGGCTATGGGCTGTTTCGAGTAATGCTACCTATGCTTCCAAATACAACAAACACCTCAATGATAATAACCGTGGTTGCAATCATTGCTGTTGTGAGTATTGTATACGGAGCTTTCCTTGCACTTGCCCAGAAGGACTTAAAAAAGATGGTAGCATATTCCAGTATCAGTCACATGGGTTATGTCACACTTGGATTTGTAAGCCTTGTGCCACTGTCTGTAACAGGTGCCATGTACCAGCAGTTCTCACATGGACTAATCACCTGTATCTTGTTTATGTCCTGTGGAATAATACAGCATGGGGCTCATACAAGAATTATCAATGATCTTGGCGGGCTTGTAAAAAAGATGCCGAAGCTTACTTTTTTGATGCTCGGTGGATTCCTTGCATCCCTTGGACTACCTGGAATGAGTGGATTTATAGCAGAATTTACGATACTAGCTGGTGCTGTTACAACGCTTTATGTCTATGTGTTAATAGCAGTGTTTGGAGGAATTGCAGTCACCGCTGCCTATCATCTATGGGCAATACAAAGGGCAATGTTTGGTGTATTCAATGAAAAACTCGGAGATGTTCATGATATGGCGAGATACGAGATGATCTCAATGGCAATACTCTTACTACTTGTGATCTACTTTGGAATAAAACCAGACTTAGTATGGGATGTTATGCATGCAGGTGCTAATATAGTACTCGCGGGGGCGAATATATGAACTATTCACCTCTTATACCTGAATTGATCGTTGTTCTTACAGGATTGATCGTTGTATTTTTTGGACTGTTCTTACCACTGCGTGTCAAAAAAGGACTTGGCTGCATCAGTGCATTAGCTCTTATTGCATCCATCGTTTACATACTGAAAAGTGGTGTTTTATCAACCAGTGAAAGAGCTGGTATATACTTCTATGAAGCATACGCTATCGATTCACTTTCACAATTCTTTAAACTGGTGTTCCTTGCTGTTTCACTGATCGTTGTGATAGCATCTATAAAACGCTATGAAGATAACAAGTATCAGGATGAATACTACGGTTTGTTGCTCTTTGCAACCTTTGGTATGATGATCGTTGCATCATCCAATGACCTTGTAACACTCTTTATTGGATTTGAACTTGCAAGTATGTCCACTTATGTCCTTGCCGGATTTGACAAAACGAATCCGAAATCATTGGAAGCAGCGATGAAATACTTCATCATAGGTAGTGTTTCATCAGCTATTATGTTGTTTGGCCTTTCACTTCTGTATGGAGTAACAGGCACAACAAACATTGAAGGAATATCGGCATACGTAGCAGTGAATGGGATTGCAGATGCATCAGGTATTGCAATCTTAGTCTTCCTGATTGCAGGCTTTGCTTTCAAGATGGCACTTGTTCCCTTCCACATGTGGGCACCAGATACTTATGAAGGCGCTCCAACAATGATCTCTGCCATGCTTGCAGCAGGCTCAAAGAAAATGGGTTTTGTTGCAGCATTCAAGGTGTTTATCGTTGCGCTTATAGCGTTAAGACTTGATCTGCAAAGTGTGTTTTTCATACTCGCAATTATAACAATGACTTATGGTAACGTTGTGGCAATATCACAAAAAAGCATCAAACGCATGCTTGCATATTCATCAGTAGCACAGGCGGGCTACATTGCCATGGCTTTTGTTATAATGACTCCTCTTGCGATGGGTGCAGGAATGTTATACATATTAAGCCATGCGTTCATGAAATCAGGTGCTTTCATTGCTGTTGGGGCTGTTACCCACATGTTGTGGACCAGGAACAAGAATGTTGAAAACGCTGACTATCTTAAAAACTTTGCAGGACTGTCCCAGCGTGCTCCTTATACAGCCTTTGCCATGTTAATATTTGTCTTTGCTCTTGCAGGCATACCACCAACGGCAGGCTTTGTGAGTAAGTTCTTCCTGTTCTCATCAGCTATACAGGCAGGATATATTGCGCTTGTGGTAGTTGCCATACTGAACAGTGCCCTCTCACTTTATTATTATGCAAGGCTTGTGAAATACATGTATGTGCTTCCACCAGCAGGCGAAACACTCAAAGAACCGCGTGCGTACTTGCTTGCAATGCTCGTAGCTATTATTGCAATATTTGCAATAGGCATATATCCAGCACCCTTCCTTGACTGGGCAATGAACGCAGCAGCAACCATTGGAATGTGAGGTGAATAAAATATGGCAGATTGTGATTTATGCGGGGTAAGCAGACCGACACTGTGCCCTGTCAAAATATTTGTACCAAAATTTAGAAAAAGCTATCCAAAAGGAACATGGAAAGGATTATGCGAAGAGTGCACAAAACGACTTCATCAGGCAAACAAAACACGTGAGCAGATAGGAGGCAGTAAATGTGACCTGTGTGGGACTACTTCCAGTAAAGGTATCCTGCTGTACAAAGCAACAATCACCATACCAAATTTTGAAGAGCCATACAGCACAGATGAGACAAAACGCATATGTGAAGTATGTTTGCTCGCAGTGGATGAAGTGTACAAAAAACACGAAGCACGCATAGAAGGTAAAGAATCGCATCACTAAACTAAGTACACAAGGATTGACATCTTTATCCCGGCATCTTTAATATTATCAAGAAACTGCACAACGAAGTTGTACAGTTTTTGAAGAGCTGGTCTATGATACAATTCTACCAAACAAAAAAATGACAAATTAGGCATGAATAAGAAACAAATTTCTATTATTGCAGTTATTGCTCTCCTCTTTTTGGTAGGACTTTACTCATTAACACCTGAGACGAGACGTGTTGCGGTATCAGTACCGTATCAGGAAGCAATATATGAAACATTCTATTCTGGAACTCTTAAGGATACAGGTTTATCGACTCGCACTTGGACTATCTCAAGAGCCACCAGTTACGATAAAGAATATACAGGTAAAGATGCTTGGGGTTCTTCTGAATACACATTTAAGGTCTGTTGGGGAGTGCAATGCACGAATTATCCTGAAATAAATGCTTGGAATATCCAACCGAAAAGAGAATTAGCAGGGTATGAGACTAGATATAAGACAGAATATAAATACCTAACAAAAACAAAATTGGAATGGATTTTCAGTTAATGATCACCGCTAACAGTGGAAAAAAATTCGTTTCAATAGCAACAATAGTCCCAACCGGAAAGCATATATTTTCATTCGTCCTTAGTGTTGTTTGAATCATGTTGAATCAACGAACATGCCAAGGACACTGATTTTATTTAACTGTCAAAGTTTGGGTTTCAGGAATGTATATGCTTAAATAACGAGAAACCCATATTCCACCATGAACGAAGGCAATACCAGAAAAAATATCAAATCAGGATTAAGCGTAGGAATTGTACTAAAACAAGACCAGAGGAATGGGAAAATAACCCGGGGTATTGTAAAGAAAATCCTGACAAACTCTTCCAATCATCCACATGGAATAAAGGTTCAATTAGAGACTGGTCAAGTGGGGAGGGTAAAGGAAATCCACAAAACAGTTGCAGGATAAGCTGCTTAAACCATTAGCCGCCCCTTTTGCCAATCATTAACTATCACGATGGCAGCTTTTGTCTCATCAACCTCACCTTTTTTCTTCAAAAAGTTTCTCTGCCTGCCAATCAGTTCAAGCACTTCAGAAGAATTCTTCCTATCTATTATGACATGATAGAAATGTTCCAGAGCTGTTTTATTTTCATCGCACATTTTCTCGATAATCTTCAAAGCGACGCCAATTGTGTCTTGCAGGTGAGTTGAATCCTTTACTGCAAGCAACCCTTGAGTAATCTCGTTATTCTCGTCAAAAGGAATCACCCCGGGCGTATCAATGAACTTGATACGAGAACCTGCTTTAATATGCTGCACGTCTTTTGTATGTCCGGATATTGAGGATGTACCAGCACTGTGTTTCCCTATCACAGCATTAACCACCGATGACTTGCCTGTGTTGGGATAGCCAAGTGAGCCAACCAGTATCTCGCGCTCTCTTATGTTGACGGTTTCAAGTATCTTGTGCCGCAATATTGTTGTCCCGGACCTGTCCTTACTGGACACAAAGACCGTGGGTGCAATTTTTGACAGCCGGGATTTAGCTCTCTCAAGTTTTTCCTTTGATACAAGGTCACATTTGTTAAGGACTATTATGAACGGCTTCTTTGCACGTGCTATATCACTCTCAACCTCGCTGTTTCGTGTCTCGTCGGGAAACCGGGCATCAACGACTTCAAGAAGGATATCAGCTTTTTTTATTACAGCTTTTACTATCCTCTTGTAACTTGCCATACTATGTGGTATGGTGCATGAGGATATAAGGATGTATTGCATGGATTAATCTGTAATTAATTGGGACCAGTATCAATTTGGGGCACAAAAAATCTATCCGAAAATTCCAGTAACACCGGCAGGGATCCGGGATGCCCAATAGCACATGTTCCGAACCATCGCCTTTTTTATCGACCCACGACTGACGATTCTTCTTTAGTGTCTGCTCAACGATCCCGGGACTGTCACATTACGTGGTGTTCGGAGCAATCACGAATGCCACGAATCAACACTGCTAAATTCGTGGCATTCGTGAAATCCACAAGATTTCCGGGCACAATCGGAAAATCCGAGTGTTATCACTGTATCCGCAAGTTTTACCGCAGAGCACGCGGAGAACGCAGAGGCTCGGAACAGTCTTAAAACTCCGCGTCCTCTCCGCGGTGATAAGTCACTGGATTTTTAGACAGTTCCGATTTCTGTGTTAATCTCGTGGTTTTTTCGTCTCAGCTAAACACATACAATTTTTAAAACCGTAGTAACACCAGATGGTGTGACAACCCCCACAGACAGTACACCCTATGTTTTGACAAAATGATTCGTACACTGCTCTGATTCTGTAGCCGTAATCCTCTAAATGTTGTTGTAAGTTAAAATCTCCATTGCAAATAGCGTATATTTCGTCAGAAATGTTGTAATTCCTCTTGATATAGGATAAAAACTCTGACCAACTCTTGACCGCATCCAGGTGTAGTAGAAACTCTTCTCCGGTTTCCAAATCGAGCCCCAATGCGCCTTTGATGCTGGGGCGACCACCCGATCTTCTTTTTGACCTGGTGTCATCTATGATTATGGCATCGATCGTTTGACCGTCGTATTGCGAATAAATTGGATTTCTCAGTGGTGGTGTCTTGTTTTCGTAGAATATTTTCTTTAACTTAAAAGAACCTAACTTTAATCCCCTGCAAGATGTCAATCAGAAAAGATGCCTCCGAAAACGAGACTATTGTGCAGAGGTACTTCCATGGGGGATAATGTATGGAATCGAGCAGAGTTTTATCTCGATTGTGCAAATAAGGCACTATGAACGTTTTTTCCCCGCTTCATCGAGTGTTCTCTTTGCATGGAAGTCAAATTCAAAATGGGGTGTTTTGATGTGTATCTTTTTGCTTCCCTTCCTCACTTTCGCTTGTTGTGCCATATCGTCCTGCAAACTATCGAGATATTTCCTTGCCGCCTGCCCGCAGATGTCTTGGGCAAGAATCTCCCTTTCGAGATCCTCTATGCTGTTGACTGCGTCATCGTTGATGTCAACAACGATTGTTAGTTTTCGTTCAGACATGTATGATTGAACTGGCGGCATTTTTATTAAGACTTGTTACGAATCACCTGGGAATGAATACTGTGCCCTAGTAAAAACTGGTCCCAAAAGATTTCTTCAAAGCTGATATTTATTTTAATCCCTTTCATCCTGATAAATTTGGTGGATTCTCAGATTTTAGCAATTTTTCAGTTAAAATTTCTCTACTTTTTTCTTCCGGTTCTATGGTCTTTCCTTTATCTTATGAAGCAATTTATCATATCAATGATGGTGATTTTTTTTCTAATGTCGTTTATCTGATAAGTGCATTTTATTTAGTTGCAATAATTGCAAGCTTTTTGATACCTATTTCAAAAATAAATAAATTTGTCGATAATAAAAAAGAGTATTTAATACTTGAATCATGGAATAAATTAAATAATATGATGAATGAATTCAAAGAAAGTAAAGATTTGAATATGAAAAAAGGTATTGATATATCAATGCATTATTTTTTTTATCATTCAAAATTATTGAATATGAAGAATTATCCTTGGGATATAAGAGTTTTAATGGAGTTTAGTTTATCATTCATTTTACCGATTGCAGTTTTAGTATTAAAAACATATTATCAATAGGAGACTTTTATTAATGTATGATTTAATCATTATTGGAGGAGGACCTTCTGGATCGGCTGCTGGTAGAATTGCAGGAAAGAGGGGCTTAAAGACCCTCCTAATCGAAAAAGAAATGTTTCCAAGATATAAACCATGTGGCGGGGGCCTCTCAGAACAAGCAATGTCATACCTTGATTTTAAAATTCCTAAAGCTATCATTGAAAGAGATATATTTGGTGCGAGAGTTCACTTCAGAGGTCGAGTTGTTGAACAGCATAAAGATTACAGGATAGCGGTCTTAACAAGTAGAAATGTTTTGGATAATTTTTTACTCGAAAAAGCTAAAGAAACTGGAATTCAAATAAAAATGGGAGAAAGAGTCATTGAGTATCAGGAAAATGATGATTATGTAGAAGTTTTTACTGATGATGGCATGTATAAGTCGAAAGTTATTATTATCGCAGAAGGCTCGCATGGTAACTTAAAATATAAAATTCGAAGAAAAGATAAAAAAAATGAATATGCAATAGGCATTGTTGCAGAAATTGAAGAAGGTAATGAAAGAATAGATAAATATATACATAACGCTATTGATCTCCACTTTGGATATTTCAAACATGGTTATGGGTGGATATTCCCACATGAAAAATATTTTTCAGTAGGAATAGGTGGATTAGCAGAAAGCTTGCCAAATCCAAAAAAGAAAATGTTAGATTTTTTAAATGAAAATAACTTTATTAGTAATTGTAAGTTGCATTCCTATATAATTCCTGCTGGTGGCATCAAAAGAAGAATAACAAGTCCAAGAGTTATTTTAAGTGGGGATTCGGCTGGATTTGTAGATTCTTTTTATGGAGAAGGTATTGCTTATGCAATACGATCTGGTCAGATTGCAGTGGAAGTTATTTCTGAAATAATATTAAATAATAAAGATTTAAAAACATTAAAAAATTATGAAGTAATTTGCAAATCAGAATTTATAGATAATTTAAAATATTCATTAATATTATCAAAATTAATACATAGTTATCCTTCAATATTTTTAAAAATTTTTACTAATGATGAAGTTATTAACAAGTACCTTGAGGTCCCTTCAATGAAAATATCCTATAAAAATTATATCAAATGGTTAATTCCAAGAATGCCAAAGTTTCTCTTAAAATCATAGCAATATCGTAGGCAGAGAGTTACTGGTTATCTCTGCACAACGAAGTTGTGCAGTTTATGAAAAGGCTATAAATCGCTTCAGGTAGTACAAAGATGGTTTCAATCATCCATAATATGGTTTACATGACTTTTGGGGTGAAGCCGTTCTGATCTACTGGTTCTATCCTGCTTACCCTAATCAGGTTTGTGCTACCTGCTGTTCCTGTTGGCGTGCCTGCTGTGATAACGATAAGCTCGCCAGGTTTGATTCCTTTCAGCCCGGCAATCTGCTTTGCACTCTGTATCAATTGATCAGTATCATCAGTTGCCTCAGTCATCACCGACTGCACGCCCCAGATCAGTCGCAGCTGCCTGCAGACCTTGTTGATTGTACACATTGCAATGATTGGCTGTGCTGGCCGGTATCGTGCTACCAATCGTGCTGTGCTGCCGGTACTTGTTGGTGTAAGTATAGCAGCAGCATTCAGATGTTTGGCAATATTACATGCTGCATGACTGATCGCATCAGGGACGCTGTTAAGTGGTGCAAGATTGCGGCGAAGCATCTGCTCTTTAAATTCATCAGAGATTTCGGTGACATGTGCAATTCTCGACATGATCTTTACTGATTGAATCGGGTAGCTGCCATTTGCCGTTTCTTCAGAGAGCATAATAGCATCTGTGCCATCGAGTATGGCATTTGAAACATCTGTAATTTCTGCACGGGTTGGGCGATTGTTCTCTACCATTGAGCGAAGCATTTGAGTGGCTGTAATAACTGGTTTTCCGCAATTGTTACACAGTTTTATTATTTTCTTTTGTATCAATGCCACATCCTCAAGAGGCACTTCAACGCCAAGGTCCCCGCGTGCTACCATGATACCATCGGATACTGTTATAATTTTATTTATCCTTTTTACAGCCTCCGGTTTCTCGATCTTTGCAATCACAGTAGTGTCTGCATCAGCATCAGTTATTATACTCTTTGCTTGCAGTATGTCTTCTGGCATTCTAACAAAGGATATGGCGATATAGTCTACGTCATTTGCAATCCCAAAAAGCATATCTGCTTTATCCTTTTCTGTAATAGTTGGTGTGCGGATGGTAGTGCTGGGAACGTTTACCCCTTTGTTGGATGTAAGAATGCCGCCATCAATAACAGTACAATGGATAATTTCTTTTTCAACACTGTTTACTACAACTTCTATGGTACCATCTGCAAAAAGAATTGCATCGCCAGTATGTACCTCTAATGGTAGTTTTGCATAATTAATACTGAGCTTCTTGACAGTACTGATTACAGGTTTTGTAGTAATGTCAATGGTACTGCCTGTCTGAAGACTGATCTTTTCGTCTTCAACTCTTCCGATGCGTATTTTTGGTCCTGCAATATCCTGCAGAATTGCTACCTGTGTTTCAAGCTCGTTTGCGGTTTTTCGTATTAACTGGATAGTTTTTTTATGCTCGGCGTGTGTTCCATGAGAAAAATTAACTCGTGCAACATCCATTCCAGAAAGAATCATCTCGCGAATCGTAGTTTTACTGCTGCTCGCAGGTCCCATGGTACAGACAATTTTCGTGCGCTTCATACCGTTCACCTTTACATAGAATATAGCAATGTGATGATAGATAAAAACAGCACAACTTTATTGTACAGAAAATAACAAATCTTGATTGCAACCTTGATTGCGAAGCAATCAAGTGCAGGATAAACAAATGCGTTTATATTTTCCTGCCAAGAAAAATATAAAAAATAATATTATTTTACTCAGAGAGTTTTATTATTGCTTCCGCGATGTCACCATCTGTCTGTTTTAACGCTTTATAGGAATCTTCTTTTGTAGCGCCTGTTTGCTCTGCTACGAGTTTTATGTCATCTTCTGATATCTCAATCTCGCGAGGCACTTCTTGTGGTGTACCAGTAATCTGGTAGGTTTTATCGCCTTTCACAACCATAATACTGACCGTCGCATCGTTGAATACGATATTCTTTTCACTGGTTTTGATTATTACCTGCTCCACATTATCGATGTTTTCAACATCAATTCCCATCTGTTTCATCATCTGTTTCATTTTTCGAGGATTCATTCCCATCATTGCACTCATAATATTCCTTCTTTAATTTCTGTGTTTGTATTTATCATAAGACGCTATTTTATAAACAATTTATATGTCATGGTTCAGCAAACGCTCACACTGTTGAGCGTTAACTGGCAGTATATGAAAGTTCATACTTCCTTATTTATATATAAAAACTTCGCTAACACCAGTATCTCCGAAATCCATGTATTTACGGTAGGGTCACTGGCATAATAAGGTACTGTACAATACTTGAATTTCGCATAAAAATTGGAAGTAAATATATCTCTTCAAGAAACTGTACACAGCGTGAACAGAAAAAAAGCCCGTAGCTCTTGATTGCGCAAGCACTGCATACAACGTAAGCAGAAAATATGTATCAAATTTCAATAGCAAGAGAACGTGGTGCGTTTATATTTTCCTATACGCTAAAAATGTGGAGGGTAATTGATGGGGTAGAGAGGCTGTTGACTTGAGGGGCTTGCATGTCTATAATGTGCCATGTGTTATATTGCAGGGGGGATGCCGGATATGTGGGGGGTCACTTGCGGGAGGGGTTGTGATGGGCGATTTTTTTCACAAAAAAATCGAGTAAAAACTGCCCCCCGGGTGGGATCTGTTGCTTAGTAAAGATGAGATTGAGGGGTTTGGTGTGAGGGCTCTGGATGACATGTTACAGATTACAGATTACTGCCCGAAGGGCGCGGATGGTGTGATTGTGGCTGTGGCGCACGATGAGTTTCCAGGGAATGGGGCTCGTGGATTTGCAGGGGGTTGTGGATGAGGGGGCGGTGGTGGTTGATGAGTGCGGACTGGAGTTTGATGCGGGAGAAATGAAAGGGAAGGGTTTTTATTATATGGGATTGTGAACTACTGCCACAGAGCAGAGGATGGACTCGACACAAATTTATGAATAAGAATGTGGTTACAATGTCTATCGTAATAAAAGAAATGAATAGAATTGAACTGGTTAATCTTGAACGGCTGGCTTATATCTTGAAAGGGCTGAGTGTGGCAGAGTTCGAGACCCTGGAACTCCTATTGGATGAAGTGGCTTCTGGTAGCATCAACCAGTCCCTCAGGGAACTGGAAGCAGGAGAGGGGATACCAATTGACGAATGGTGAACGAAAACGATACCAAATCTTCATGGCTCCTTCTGCACATAGGAAGTACAAAAAGTTTGATCCGCGGTTGCAGAGTAAAGTTAAGTGGGAGGCGAGGAAGCTCTCGGAAGAACCCTATCGATATGAGGAACTGAAGGGTCATTTGAAAGGTATCAGGTCTTACCACTTCGGGTATGAAAACATAGAATATCGGATTGCCTATCGGATCGTTGAGGATAAAAATCGAATAGAGATTGTTCTGGTCAAAACCAGAAGGAATTTCTACCAGACATTGAGGCGGATTTTAAGATGACTGGAGGAGTCGGGTGCATAAAACGACTGTACGCAACATTATGCTTGGTGGCATCCCCAAAGACCTCGCACTCGTAATACTCCTCACGTTTCTCTGCACACTATTCGGGCTCAGCATCGCGATTATGCCGCTGATTGGCTTGGCATTGAATTACACGCCGTTCGGGATCAGGCTGGTGTCGGTGCTTGTTGTGTGCTTTCTGTCTTCTCAGTCTCGCTTGCTGTGATTGCGGGGGCTGGGGCTTCATGATGGGGAGCTGGGTGTGGTTGGATGTGGTATTAGGCGATGGCGTGGATGGCGGGACAAGTCTTTATGTACCATGAGGGCAAGCTAAGGAAGCGTATCAAGGAGTTCCAAAATGACTCACAAACCACAAGACAAAACCGTCTGCATCGCCAGTCTTTTGGCTATGTCGGACTGCCACTCGCACTCGCATTCCTAGAGCATCTGACAACAATCGGTTTTGACGTGGATGCAGGCAAGATCAAGGAACTCGCAGGCGCAAATGACAACCAAAACATTGCCTTCACAGACAATGGGTTTACCTGCGGCACAGACTTTACGATCGGCTATTCTCCTGAGCGGATCAATCCCGGCGATGATAATCAGTAGGTTAAACGAGGCAGGGAATGTGATCAAGGACTCGTTGGTTCTGATTGTGAGGCTGGCGTACAAGGAGAATGTGGCTGATACGAGGGAGTCGCCTTCGAGAAGGATTGTTGAGGGGCTTTCTGATTTTGTGGGTTTGAGGTTTATGGTGGGATCCATTGCTTAGTAGGAAGGGGATCGAGGGGTTTGGTTACAGATTACCGCCCGAAGGGCATGGGATGGGGGCTTCTAGGATTTGCGAGGGGTTATGGATGAGGGGGGTGGTTGATGAGTAAGTTTGGGATGATCGGGTTTGGGTAATGTGGGAGTCGTGGGTTTGAACGGCAGATTTTTAAGCCTAAATACCAACTTAATCTTGGTGATGCTCATGCGAATAAAAGCGATATACAAGGATGAAGTTTTGAGGCCATTACAGAAGTTGGGCTTGAGGGAGAAAGAAGAAATCTTGATAGAGATCAAAAAACACAGGATTTCAAAGGGAATTCTCAAAGTAGACCCAAAAATCGTTGATGAGGTCATCGAGAATGAAGAACTCTTTGAATGATCTTCCAGTTGGAAACGTCGTCTATGTAGATTCAAATATTTTTATATATGATACGACTGGGCATCCAAAACACGCCCCATCTTGCTCTAAATTCCTTGATCGTGTTGAATTCGGTGGAATTACTGGAATTACATCAATATTGACGATTAATGAGGCCGTCCATAAATTATCAATCATAGAACTATCGTCAAAGATGAAAGAGAGACCTGTTTCGATAATACGACTGATAAAAGAGGCTCCATCGCTTTTAGATACTTTAGGTGACCGTTACATTACATGTTGGTGCTCTTAAGGCAATTGGATAAAATCAAACATCGAATCTGAATTAACTCCTATGGAATGCATTGTATTCTTATCTTTATTTGATCCCGAAGAATAGAAATGGAAATTTTTATAAAACATAATAGTCTTGAAAAAGTTTCCAGCGCCCGTTGAAAAACTCTTTGCGGCATCAATAATCGGTTGAAAAAGGGAAAAAATATGTTCTGCTTGATTGGATGTTTTTGGAATGTCGTAATCAAGATACCGGAACAAACATTCAATCTTACCAACTAATCTGTTCACAACATCTTGAGCCATCGGAGGCAACGTGTGTCTTTTTTCAACTAAAATCGCTAATCTCCGAATTGCTTCATCACTGGTTTCTGCATTGAAGACATCCAAAATCTCTTTTCTAACTTTAACAGCTTCACCTGAAAGTTTCATCAATTTTGTTTCACGAAATGCTTTTTTAATGTTCTTCTTGATATGGAATATGCAATACTGTCTGATAGCATCAGGAAACACTTTGTTAATTACAGCCTGAATTACAGAATCATCTGCAACCAAAAATTCAACATCAACTAATTTCGATAGCAATCGAAGGAATTCCTCTGCTTCTTTTTTCGTAAATGCAGGATAGACTTCTGCAAGAATCATTCTTCCGGTTATTCCATCCAGTGCAATACATCCAAAATGAAAGATTCCATTACCTACAGAAAGCCACCTCTCATCAATTATTATTATGCCTGAAAATGTTAAATCTCCAAGATCGAAAAAGGCATTAAGAGTTTGTTGTCCTGTTTTTTGCATTTGTCTCCACATTGTAACATGGCTGCAGTATTTGATTTTGCCTCTTCTCGCGTCCTGTTTCCAAGGTCCCTGTCCAACGGCCTCCGTCCGTTTTCGGGCGTCATCCCGCCTCGATGTTCCTTCCAACCCACGCAGCCGTCCGCCTGGTATCCTGGCTTCCAGCCCGCCGTTCATATCGACGGTTCATCTCCACCGTGAGAACGCGCCCTTCTACGTCGCCATCCCCGGCAAAACACGCCGCCGGATGTCGTCCGGACTCCGTCCGCAAACAGCTTCACCACGTCCCTCCCGTCCGATAAATGCATGGCTCTTCCGCCTTCTTCATATGCTGCTTCACTTTACTCCAAGTTTCGTTGTGATGGAGGTTATGGGTCATTTTATGCTGCGGCGTACCGGTAAGCGAATGGAGGAAGCTGCGCCCCAGAAATACGCAAGTTCATCATTGCGCATTTCGGCAATGTTATTTATCGTGCGTCGCGATGTTCATGCCCCGTTCCGCTATCCCAAAGCCCGCCTGCCATCCGCGATCCAAAAGCGTCCGCGTTCAGCTTATACCTTTAATAATCCACCTAATTCACCTTTGAATGATAATTAAACTTTTACAAGAATATCGAGTATAAATTCTTGTAATATTCGGCGGAGAAGGCAAAGAAAACTACTATTATTGGACCTTTCAGGTGCTTCATTTGTCAGATACCCACCTTTACTAGTGTCTCGACAATTTAGTTCTTAGACATAATACTTGGACAGTTTCTTATCCGCCTTTCTCCTCGTAAACCCCCAGTTGATTTTCTTTTCATCGTCATTCCGTCTCCTGGTCCACGCTGTCACCTCATGAGTCAGTATCTCCATATCTCCAATCCGTCTGTCAGTGCATTCGATATCCATTACATTGATCTCGATTTCAGCGGCATTAAGCCAGCTTGCATGCTTTGGTGTGTAATGAAACTCGATCTTGCTCAAAATCATTTCCGCCTCCCCCTCGCCGAATGCCTCGTAAAATGACTTTTCCTTGTGAGTATTGAGATTATCCATGACCAGTCGGATGTTTTCAACGTCTGGGTATTCTTCATCGACAAGCATCTTCACGAATTGTGCAAAATCCACCATAGTTCTTCTTTTGGTGATCCTCTCGTCACCCGTTTCCCTGCTTTAAATTCGACCGCCATGAATATGTTTGCTGTACCGTTCCTGATATATTCATAATCATATTTCACAGGGATTCCAGGCTTCATAGGGATGGAAATCCTTTTATCTCCAAGAAGTTGCTTTGGTTTCTCGTCAAAACAGACAATGGGACTTCCCGGGTCGTACGGTTCTTCGTACAGATCGAGAACATCGTACATCCGTTCTCTGTATTCGGTGTCGATCGTCTGTATGCACCACATCCGCCTTAACCAAGGTTTAGTTTTGCTTTTTTTAAAATAAGCCTGATACTCTCTTTGTTTATCGTTTCAAACCCATCCTTCTTTCGCATTTCTTCTGTTAGTAGTGTAAGTGTCCATCTCTTGCGCCCATCAGGTGATTCGGTGCATGCCTGCGCTATAACTTCCGCCGCATGTTTCTCTGTATACTTTTTAGGCTGACCGGATCTTGGTTTCTCCGCGAGGGCGTTTTGGAGACTTTCTTCGCGGTATTTCTTCTTGGTGTTGGAAACGGTTGCCCTGCTGATCTGCAGCGTATCTTTTATCTCCATTTCCTTTTTTCCATCATTGACCAGAAGCAAAATATGTGCCCGGGTCAATTCTCTCGCGCTTTTACGCCCCATTTTCACGAAATCGTTGAGATACTCCACCTCTTTCTCTGTAAGTTTTATTTTTTCCATAGAATATGGTTGGACTCACAGGTTTATAAACTTTGTCTAAAAATTAAGTTGCTGAGACACTAGTCTACTTCCGTTAGCTAATTTTTTAAAAGATAATAAAGATTCGATGAAATGTGTTCCACCAATTAAGAACGAGGTTAATAATTATATTTCAATTATTATGAAAAGAAATAATTCAGGGGGCGCAACATATATGCCAATAACCCATTTGCCAAAAGATGAAAATCTGCAAGAAGGTGCTATAAATGGCTTACAAACTCTGTATGGTAATGGTAAAGATTATGGTGGTGCAAATTGTTTTATTTAATTATTATACCCCGCAGCTCTGCTACGGTTGGGACAAAGAGGAGTATAGTCAGATGGAACTTTTAGATTTTTGAATAAGACCGGATAACAAAGCGACGGCACGGAACATGCCCCGCTGCTCTGCGGCGGGGTGTGCCGTCGCAATTTGACTTTTTTAATCGGAGAACTAATCGGTAATCTTTATGAACACTCTGGATTTTCTAATGCGAGTATGATGGCACAAATATATAAACAAAAAAGATTCGTAGAAATAACAATCTTAGATGATGGCATATCAATACCCAGTTGTTTTGAAAAACATGGTAATATGATCTCATCCGACTCTGATGCAATAATATCTGCAATAAATGGAAAAATTTCAACTAAGACTGAAGATGAGCCAAGAGGATTCGGTCTCCTCAGTTCAGTGAAATTATATATAAATGGTATTGGTGCCCGATTGCTGTTGGTTTCTAGAAATGGAGTATTGTATAAAAATAGAGATGACGAAAATGTCTATAACACTGGAGAGGCAAATCAATTGATTGGGACCCTGATTAGCATTAGGGCGCCGTATCCAGTTCCACAAGTTAACATTTATGACCATATTGATGGTTGATACATTCATATATGGTTAAAGCCATTCAAAGATTTATTAAGTTCTCTATTGAGCGCGTATCGACACAATTAAGTACGATTGGTTTGTAACTCTTAAGAGTTACAAACCAGTATTACTAAACAAATGTGTCAAAGGTGATAGTACATGTATCAATCAGCCAAGGAAAGACCACCCATCAAAGATATTATCGGTCCACATTTAGCGTTGCGATACTCAGCGGACAAGTTGTTCGATGATATTGACTCGCTAAAAAATACTGACATAATCATCGATTTTCAGGATGTCTACACAACAAGTCGCTCTTTTATGCATCGATTTTTGTATAGGCTGCAAAAGAGCGATAACCATATCATCTGCATCAACGAAACAGAGAATATAGTTAAGATGCGCGATATAGTTAAGATGCCTAAAGAAAAAACCGTGGTTGTAAACCCAACCCCTAAAAGAGTGATAAATTTAGCTTCGAACATGATGAAGAAGACAACTTTGGCATACAGAGAGGGGAGATTTCTTCCTTGATGCTGCTTGAAGATTCTGAAATGCGCTTTCCGACATTGAGGGAATAAAACATTCTCAGGGGACATTAGAAATGATCAAGTATAGAAAAATTGTTATTGATATCTTCTCTTTTCAAACCTTAACTCCGTCTGAATAGAGAATAGGTATAATCAGATTATCGCGTAATATTTCCTCTTTTGCCAATCAAACATAAATAAAAACCGATACTTTTATATTGACCTATTCCCTATATGTCAAATATGGAACAATGGGTCAAAGCATGGGTAGAGGGAACAGAGGGATCAAGGTGTAAAATGCCTTGAGGTAAAGATGCGGGGAAAATGTTATTATGTGTATCATTCGAGCACTTACTGGGACAAAGCACTCAAAAAGCCGAGAAAAATCTCGAAATATCTTGGAGCACTTGATCCTGATAAAGGGCTTATCAAATCAGGGGGAAGACATAGAATTTATCCGTCTGATATCAGAAACATCACGGAATATGGCAACTCGATGCTGCTCCATGAAACGATTAAGGATCTCAAACCACTATTGAAGGAGGGTTTCCCTGACTGTTGGGCTGAAATCTGTGCTATTGCCATGGTGCGTGCCACTGGCAATGTGCCTTTAAAACGGGTAAAGGATGCATGGGAGAAACTCTACAATGCAGAGAACATGAATCCTTATCTAAGCCCGAAGAAGCTCTCCGGAATTATACGTGAAGTGGGTGTAAACCGGGCTGGACAGAATATCATCTTCAATGAACTTGCAGATCTGGGCAAACAGCTTGTTTATGATCTAAGCTCTGTGTTCTCACGCTCTATGAGCATCAATCAGGCGGAGAAGGGCTACAACAAGGATAAAATACAGATACCTCAGATCAATCTCGCTCTCCTGTGCAGTGCAGACACGGGATTGCCGACAATGATTCGCTCTCTTCCTGGCAGTGTGAAGGACATAAAAACGCTGTATCACTCGATCAATGAACTTGATATTGGAGGGGAGATCCTCATCCTTGACCGGGGTTTCTTCTCGGAAGGCACCATAAAGTTCCTGGGCGGTAAGGAGGGCAAGAAGATATCTTACGTACTCCCGACAAAGAGGAATAGCCGTTATTACGATACACGTATCCACCTCAACGAATACTTTTCTTATCACAGTCGTCTGATAAAGTGTGGAAAACGGAAACACAACGATTTTTACCTCTACCTCTTTGAGGATCAGGATCTCAGACTGGAAGAACAGAAGACGCTGTACAGGAAACTGGATGAGCACGAGATCGAGAAGGAAAAATTTAATATAGGGATGAAAAAGGCAGGAAAAATTCTTATTGTCTCAGATAGAGATGTCGAGAAGCTGGAAATTTATCTGCTTTACAAGAAACGAGAAGTGGTTGAGAAGATGTTTGACACTTACAAGACGGTTCTTAATGCGGACAAGCTCTACCTGCAGGACGATGAGAGTGTCTTCGGACACGTATTCATCGCGTTTCTTTCACTCTATATCCACTGTAAGCTAGAGCAGCTCTTGAATAAGAGTGAGTTGAATCATAAGTTTACTCCGATTGATCTGTTGTTCAAATACAGCAAGGTCTATCATGTCAATCTAAAAGATCATAGCATGATCACTGAGGTTCCAAAGAAGGTAAGGAATCTGGAGGAAAAACTTGGGTTGAACATATTCCCCAATTGATGCGGAGTTAAAGTTAAAACATCCCTGGTGTATCTGCTGGTCGTTCCATGAAATCATATCGCTCATAAAATTTAGAAACTCCTTTTGCCGTCATTAAGCCAACAAAAGCATTGGGAGGAGCGCATGCTTTGAGATAATCCATGATAGAATTCATAATGTGTTTGCCAATCCCCTTTCCCTGAAATTTCGAAAGGACGATAACATCTGGAATGTCATCTATCATTGGGCCTCCGCTTTCAAAGGTGCATTCATGTAGCAGAATGATTGCGGGGGTACAAAACCGGGGATATGTTCCTTTGGATCTATTGGATGCTCGAATCGGTTCAGGCTTTCTATCTCTATGGCAAATCCTTTCTCACGACCATCGAAATAGCTGAAGAACTCCTTCTGTTTTATTCCTGATTGGGCCTTGAATCGTTTCCACAATTTGGATGGATGATCTTCAATGATATCTCCAATGTTGAAACTTGCGACTATCTGTTTTTCAGGCGAGCTGGAATAGATGTAAACCTTTGTAACATCCCGGTTTTTAAAAACGACCTTCCGGAACTCATAACGCTTGTTTCCGTCGATGATCTCTTTCACGAATTTCGGTTTAATGGATAGTAAAACGTTCATCTATACCACTCCTTTTGATTATTTCTCTGTAACTTTCGTCTTCGATTCCGCTAATCGATTGGGGAGGACCAGACAATGCACCGATCGTTTTCAAGTTTCCATACGAAATTGGATTCGGAAGATGGAAAATGTGATAGAATAGCATGATTGTTGTTGGCTTTTCAGCCATCTCTTCAATCTCTCTTCTTGAATAAACCGTTCTTTTTCCGACAATTCTCATTATTTCATCCGGATCGGTAATTCTCGTATGAATGGATTCAACAACTCCAATGGATGTTACTTGCTTGAAGTCATCTGATCGATAAAATAGAACGATATCTCCAGATTGTATTTTTAATATCTTGGAATGTGAGAGATATGCTTTCTTTATTGTGTTTCCCTCGATTATGAATTCTCCTTGATGTTCGTCAATTCTTGTTTGACGTTTTGGATAATCAGTAAATAAGCGACTATGATAATCTGGCTGAATCGGTACAATGAATTTTTGAACATTTTCTCCATCATAGAAAGAGGGGTAGAATTCTCTTACAATGTCAATAGGAGAACTGTTTGTTCTATATTGATTTTCTACTATCATCCGTTTAATGAAAATGTCTTCTCCACGTTTATTTGTAGAAACCTTTCGGAAACCATATTCTGATATCAAATACACCAGCCTGTCATCCAGCTCAACGAAATGTGTTAAATATAATTCAGAGATGCGATTCTTGATGGCTAGATCAATTGAGAGCTTGATGAATAATTCACCTATCTTTTGTCCAACATTGGATACAATAAGGGTAGCAAGTTTCAATCGTTTTTTCTTTGGTAGTGGAGGTGTTCCAGCGATGGGTTCATCCTCGAACTTGTAAATCAGAAGTGCTCCAATGGAATTATCAGATCTATGATGAACAATACATTTTCGTCCTTTCCTTGAAATATTTTCAAACCAGCTATCAAACTCTGAATAATCCTTTTTCAAGGTGTCAAATATTGGATCATCCAGATTCAGGTTATAGACAAAATCTTCTTTCACCGCAGGAGGAGATATTGATTTTGATACCGTAATCTCCTTTTTGAATATATCGAGTACATCATTAATTAAAAGAACACGTTCATTGACACCGATATCAATTGCCTTCTTGTGAATTCCTTTATCCTCTGTAAGCAAAAAATCAACTGCGTTTTTATAAATAGCATATAAAATATTATTGTCAATTCTATCGTGGTCATTGTTTTGTTTTACTTTACTAAGAAAGTCTAAATCATTAGATGGTTCTGGAGGAGATTCTAACAAATTATATGAACCAACTTTTGACTGGACAATTGCTTTTCGTTCCTTGTTACTATCTTTTTTCAGTTCTTGAATTGATAGAGGATGTATCAATATCTCTGCTTTCATCTTACTCAAGATTTGCAATAGATGTTGAAGGTTATCTAAAATGACTTTATCATCTTCCCGATGAATGAAAATGTTTGTATCAAATAGGATTCTCATTGAAACACCTCCATTTTTCTGTAACGTATTGGACAACATTAGTTCGTTTAATGTCTTCTGTTTGATAATACATTAAAAATCATCACCTTTTCTCAAAGCAATTAATAATATCCCCTCATTGTCATTTATTGGGATGGATTCGATCATCCAAACAACACAACCCTGCTTAATTAATTCCTGTTTAACTGTATCTCGGAATTCATTTCTGATACGATTTAGTGGGATTGGGCTGAAATCTTTTGTATCTTCATTGATTCCAATAAAGAAGAAAATTGTATTATTTCTGTTACTCTTTGTTTTGCTAATAACTTTGTTTGCGAATTTTTTGGGAGACGAAACAAAGAATCCATAGTAATCTTGCTTTAGTCCTGCCTTAAATTCGATACCGACATCGTCTTTTTCTCGTAATGATATTGTAGGGGTGTTTTTAGCAATATACGAAAAAATATTAGATAACGCTTTACAGGATGATTTAAAAGTTACTTCTTTAAAATTCTTTGTCACCATGTATTCTGACAAAATAATTAAAGATATAAGAGAAAGAATCCGCTGATATAATTCATC
>RPGO01000033.1 GCA_004193545.1 Candidatus Argoarchaeum ethanivorans
GGATCAAGATGCCGATATTTGATGTGAAGGAGGTTGTACCTACAAATTTCGGTGTGTGTTAGGTGGGTACAGTGTCGGCGGGCGTCGATTCTGGGGATTTTTTTGCTGAAATTTTGTTAAAGATGGGCTGAATATACAACCAGGTCGAAACAATGCCAACACCCAACAACTTTACAACCACCTTTGTGGCATGTACGAATTTTTTGTATTTGTACTTGTCACGAGGAAATTAGAAAAGCTTATATATGGAAGTTTATATAGTAAATAAAGAAAGATGATAATTAATACAATATAAAAAAAGGAGAAAAAAAATGACAAAAAAAACAAAAGTAAAGGGAAATAAGGGAACAAGGAATGTGATAAACGGTTTCGTGATACTAACGATTGTTTTATCAGTGCTTGTAGCTTCGGTAGCTACGGTAATTGCACCACCACTACCACCACCACCACCACCACCACCAGAACCAACAAGTATAGCAGTTACTGCAGATCCAGCGAGCATACCTGCAAATGAAGTAGCGACATCTATCATAACGGCTCAAGCGAGGTGTAATAATAGTACACCTGCCAGTGGCCATACGCTTACCTTTAAGAAAATTAGCGGTCCAGCTGATGCGGTATTGGTTGGCGCTGATGAGGATGGGGAAGTATATATAGTGACCGATGAAGAAGGAAAGGCATGCGCAACGCTACTAGCAGGGGAAACGCCTGGAACTGTGGTGGTTAAAGCATCCTATAGTGGAGGGGCAGGAGAAGTATCTAATACGACGGCTGTCAATTTAACTGAACTCGAGGCAGACACAACACCACCTTATACATCTGGATATGATCCAGCAAAAGATGCTACCAACGTTCCAATTGACACGAACATCGTAGTCCACGTCAAGGACGATGATGAGGGTGTGAATCAAGCTACGATCGAGATGCGAGTTGATGGCGTGCTTGTAGTACCAGTAATCACTGGGCCTACCGCTGATTACACGCTCACATATAACCCACCAGCAGATTTCGGTTATGAGCAAATAGTGGAGGTAACCGTAGATGCTGCTGATTTTAACGCAACACCAAATGTGATGCCGCAAGATGTGTATTCGTTCACCACACAGGCAGCAACATTGCATGACGTAAACCTAACAGTAGATAATGAAACTAAGCTCACAACACCAGGTGTAACTGTAACTTACACGCTGACTGTTAAAAATACTGGAAATGTGAATGACATGTTTAATTTAGTGATTGACGATGTGCCAGAAAATGCAACAGCAACGTTGAGCGAGAGTGTAACGCCGGACCTCGCTCCAGATGGAACTTACAATGTATTGTTGAATGTATCAGGTGCAATAGAAGCTGAATATATTGTGAATGTAACGGCAACTTCGCAGGGAAATACAAGTGTTAGTGATAATGTGACGGCGAAGACGAATGTAACACAAGTACCAGCCAACATCACGTACAGCGATCTGATCGTTGCACCGACATCCGGAACAGCACCGCTGGACATAACAGCGAGTGCAACGGTTGAAAACACTGGAGGAGTTGCAGGAGCTTACAATGCAACGCTGAAGGTAAACGGCACAGTGGTGAATTACACAACTGGAACACTTGATGCAGGCGAGAACACAACGGTGAATTTCACGCACACACTCACAACAGCGGGAACGTACAACGTGACGATCGATGCGCTGACAGCAGTGGAAGTGACAGTAACACAAGTACCAGCCAACATCACGTACAGCGATCTGATCGTTGCACCGACATCCGGAACAGCACCGCTGGACATAACAGCGAGTGCAACGGTTGAAAACACTGGAGGAGTTGCAGGAGCTTACAATGCAACGCTGAAGGTAAACGGCACAGTGGTGAATTACACAACTGGAACACTTGATGCAGGCGAGAACACAACGGTGAATTTCACGCACACACTCACAACAGCGGGAACGTACAACGTGACGATCGATGCGCTGACAGCAGTGGAAGTGACAGTAACACAAGTACCAGCCAACATCACGTACAGCGATCTGATCGTTGCACCGACATCCGGAACAGCACCGCTGGACATAACAGCGAGTGCAACGGTTGAAAACACTGGAGGAGTTGCAGGAGCTTACAATGCAACGCTGAAGGTAAACGGCACAGTGGTGAATTACACAACTGGAACACTTGATGCAGGCGAGAACACAACGGTGAATTTCACGCACACACTCACAACAGCGGGAACGTACAACGTGACGATCAATGATCTGACAAGTGTGACGGTCAACGCAGCAGAAGAATTACCCCCAGTCACAGTGAGTATTGGAAGTGCATCGTGCAACGTTAGTGACACCGTGCATGTGCCAATCAATATCACGGGTGCATCGAACATAGGTGCTATGGATATCACAGTGACCTACGATGCAAGCATATTGGATGCAACGAATGTCGAGAACGGATCGATGATTACAACCTTGCCTGATCTACTCTGGTCGTATAATCTTAGCGCTGGAATGATACACATCAGTCTCGCAGCATATCCCAGCATGATCAACGGCACTGGCGAGTTGTTTGTTGTAACGTTCGATGTCGATGCTGTTGGCAACTCCACGCTTGACATAAATGTTACAGAGGCATGGACCGGAGATGTGCCGCCACAGCTTGTTACATCGATAACGGTGGATGGGTATGTTAATGTAACGGACGATGGATTGCTTGGTGACATTAACAGCGATGGTTGGATAGGATTGCCAGATCTATCAGTTCTTGGTGGCGTCTGGGGTACACACATAGGACAAGCAGAGTACAATCCAAATGCGGATCTCAATGGTGATGATTGGATCGGGTTACCAGACTTGTCGATTCTTGGAGCACATTGGGGCGAGCATCTATGAAGAAAAGTATTTTACTGATATTATTTTCAGTAGCTATTTTTTCTTTTATAGGTGTTACCACAGCAGCAGCGACTCCTACAATAAGTATATATCCTACATCAACAACAGGTCTTTCGCAAGGAGATGCGTTCAGCGTTAATGTTAGCGTAGATCCACAAGATGCTGGTGTGAGTGGTGCTGAGTTCTATTTGATATACAATGCCTCTGCGGTACAGATCAATAGCATAACGGCAGGAGAGTTATTGTATGGTACACAAGCTCCAATCGAAGGAAAAAATGAATTTGATAATGTTGCTGGAACTGCTAGTTATGCAGCAAGCCGCAAAGGTACAACATCTGTACCATCAACGGTAGGAACGTTGGCGATGATTTCATTGACTGTTACGGGAGATGCTGTAAATGCTCTTTATGAGCTAAATCTAACAAGTGCAGGTCCAAACGCTTGGGATCCAAGAACTTATCTTACCGATGAAAACAGTGCTGAAATCTCCCCGATTACAATAACTGATGGCGAGTTCAGAGTTGGACCAACAGTCGAATCTCCGACCTGCACAGTATCTGTAACGAACTCAACAATCACACCACCACAGACTACAGACATCACTGCAACATTCTCTGAGCATGTGGACTACACACTCAACATCGAAACCAATGATGGTGCAGTGGTCTACGATTGGGATGGTACTAGGCATACCGATCGTACCGTGACATGGGATGGCAAAAACGAAACAACTGGCATACAAGTTCCAGATGGCACGTACACAGTGAATCTAACCGTTACAAATACTACAACAGGACTTACAGGCTATAACAGAACAGAAGCCGTTATTGTATCATCTGTCGTATCCAACCAACCCCCAACTGCAGTCATCACAGCCCCAACCGCAAGCGGTACATATCATGTAGGCGATGAAGTATCCTTTCATGCAACGGATTCTTCGGATCCTGATGGATACATTGTCTCGTATAACTGGACATTCGGTGATGGTGGCGAAGGTACTGGAGTAACCACAACCCACACATACACAACTGCTGGAGCTAAGAACGTAATACTCAAGGTAACTGACAACGACAGCGCAACCAACAACACGACCGTAACAATCAATGTACTTAATACTGGAGATGTTCCACCAACCTGCACAGTATCTGTAACGAACTCAACAATCACACCACCACAGACTACAGACATCACTGCAACATTCTCTGAGCATGTGGACTACACACTCAACATCGAAACCAATGATGGTGCAGTGGTCTACGATTGGGATGGTACTAGGCATAACGATCGTACCGTGACATGGGATGGCAAAAACGAAACAACTGGCATACAAGTTCCAGATGGCACGTACACAGTGAATCTAACCGTTACAAATACTACAACAGGACTTACAGACTATAACAGAACAGAAGCCGTTATTGTATCATCTGTCGTATCCAACCAACCCCCAACTGCATTCATCACAGCCCCAACCGCAAGCGGTACATATCACGTGGGCGATGAAGTATCCTTCCATGCAACGGATTCTTCGGATCCTGATGGATACATTGTCTCGTATAACTGGACATTCGGTGATGGCAACACAAGTGAGGTAGCAAACACAACCCACACATACGCAACTGCTAACACATACACCGTAATACTCACGGTAACCGACAACGACAGCGCAACCAACACCACGACCGTAACAATCGTCGTATCCAACCAACCCCCAACTGCATTCATCACAGCCCCAACCGCAAGCGGTACATATCACGTGGGCGATGAAGTATCCTTCCATGCAACGGATTCTTCGGATCCTGATGGATACATTGTCTCGTATAACTGGACATTCGGTGATGGCAACACAAGTGAGGTAGCAAACACAACCCACACATACGCAACTGCTAACACATACACCGTAATACTCACGGTAACCGACAACGACAGCGCAACCAACACCACGACAGTAACAATCAATGTACTTGAGACTGAAGCAGTTAGTGTCACCCTCTACACTGGATGGAATCTGATAGCGGTTCCTGTGAATGATTCAACTGCCAACACAGCAGAAGAATTGGCATTGAAGATCAACGGATGCAAAGAAGTTGTTAAATGGGACGCATTAACACAGATGTACATCACCTACAGTAAGATCAGTGGTGATTGGATAGGAACAGACTTTGCCATTACTGGCGGCATGGGACTCTTCGTGAATGTAGAAGGCAATACAACTGTCGGCTTCACAGGCGGCGCATGGAGTTAATCACCATGAGAACAAAAGAAATAGTGGGTGCGATTTTAGCACTCACGTTTTTTTTAGGACTTGCACCATCTGTATTGACAGATATACCTGACACACCGTTTGAAGTCGGTGGACATGTCTATTCTGATGCAACATCAGTTTCAGGTGCTGCTGTCACTGTAACCAATCTAAACACAAGTGAATCTCTTACCACAACCACAGACAGCAATGGTGCTTATGTGGTGGCTCTGGGCAATCTGGCGAGTGGACACATTGCAGGAAATATAATAGAAGTAACTGCAACATACAGCGGAATGTCCGGTATTTCCCGTGCACCAAGGTCTAAAAGTCTCAGCGACAGTCCGCAGATCATCGATGTGACGATTGTAGAAGCTTTTGCCATAACAAGTGGACCACATGCAACGGACATCACCGCCAACACAGCTACCATTGAGTGGACAACAAATATGATAGGCAACAGCAGCACCGTTAAGTATGGACTCAATGCATCTCACATGGATGAGTCAGTGAGCAATCAAACTCCGGTAAGAAACCACAGCATCAAGCTTTCAGGATTGAATTTGGGGACGGTCTACTACTACAATGTAAGCTCCACCAATGCAGAAGGAACTACAGTCAGCAGTTCAGATAACTTTACAACCACACAGATACTTAATGTAAATATAGCAGCAAATAGTACAGAGACCTACAATTCCACATCCAATGAAACCACTGTAAAGATAGCTGCAAATATAGATATCAATGGTACGATCAATATCACAGAGTATGACTTCCCTGTCAACGATAGCAACCAGGTCCCGCTAAACAAACCAACATTCAGTGTTTCAACAGGCGAACGACCGGTTGGAAGATATGTGGTTATCGATAACAGCAGCGAGATAAATGAAACCAGTGTCTCATGGATAATAATCAAGATGTGCTATAATGAAACAGCGCTCACAGAAGCAGGGCTTGATAAAGATGAGGTTGGAATCGCATGGTACAATGACTCCCTTGGTAAATGGGAAATGCTTGAAACAGGAACTCCACTCTGGGTCAATGAAGCTCCGATACACCAAGGTGAAACTTGTGTCGCAGCAAACATAAGCCACTTCAGTATATTTGCAGTAACTGCTGCAATACTATATGTACCACCAGGAGACGGTGATGGTGATGATGATGATGACGGCGGCTCCAGTGGCGGCGGCTCCAGTGGCACATCCTCTGGTGAGCCTTATGACAACATCGAAAAGCGTGAAGGACGTGATCAGTATCTCTATGTAAACAGAGAGGTTACCTACAGTTTTGTCACGCCTGAACTTGCTATCTATGAGATTATTATATCTTCCAAGAAGAACACTAACTTGATTACTGCAAGAATAGAACTTCTTAAAGGCACATCCACACTTGTAGATATACCACCTGAAGGTACGGTGTACAAGAATACCAATATATGGCTTGGTACCTATGGTTTTGCGACATCCGAGAATATCAAGGATGCTGCAATCAGGTTCAAAGTGAAGAAGTCATGGCTTACTGACAACAAGTTAAGCAAGAACGACATCTCTCTTGCAAAGTGGGAAAGTGGTAACTGGATCAAGCTTTCAACAACGGTTTTGAAAGACGACAGTGGCTATGTCTACTACGAGGCACACACAACAAGCTTCTCACCGTTTGCTATCGTAGGGGAGTTTGTTCCACCAGTTGATGGAGAGAAACCAGATGGAGAGAAACCACCAACAGTGGAAGAGCCACCAGCAGATGGAGTACCACCAGTTGATGGAGAGAAACCACCAGTTAAGAAACCATGGTGGAAGATTCCTGGCTTCACATCGGCCTTCGCAATCGCTGGGCTATTTGCAGTTGCTTATGCGATGATGCGGCGCCGCAGGAAGTAGACCAAATACGAATGAAGGGAAATATCCCTTCACCCCTTCTCTTTTTTTTTTAACGTATAGGAAAGTATAAACGCAACCAGATACAAATTAGTTGAAGTGATAATATGAAACAAGAGAGATTACTGCAAAAGGTAATGTCCAGAGGGTTGGGTACAGAGATGCTGTAGAACGGATGGCTCAGCAACTGGATATAACTGGTTTTGTCGAGAATCTGAAACCTTACTATGTTAAAATTGTTGCAGAAGGAGAAGAAGACATTCTCGATGAGTTTATATCTCAGATCCGCATAAAAAAGTTTCCGGTATCTGTCAAGAACCTCGATATCGAGTTCAAAGCTGCAACTGGCAAGTTCGAGTACTTTGACATTAAGCGAGGTGATTGGAGAGAAGAACTTGGAGAGTGTATGGATGTTGCAGGGACACTGCTTTATAGGTCGGTTGAACTTGGAGTGCTCAGTGAATCTCGAGTAGAGGTTGGTCGAACTTGGAGAGAATATGCTCGAAAAGCAGGATACTCATACGCACATCCTGGCAGATCTCCGTGATCAGACGCAGCAGAACTTTACCATACTTGATACAAAGTATGGAAGGATTGCAGACACGATGGAGAGACTCATTGATGAGATGAGAAACGAACGTAAAGACTCAAGAGTAATGATGGAAAATCTCATAGAAGTGATCATCAGGCTTGCCGAATCTAAAAAATAAATCAGAAGAGTAACAAACGGTAGCAGAGATATACTTGCTCAAATTTAAGCTGTTTTATATTCCAGGATTTTAGCCACAAGGTTGGTACAGCTTGATTGCTGCAGCACTCGATTGCTTCTCGCAATCGAGAATTGGCCGTTAACCGTTATCTCTGCAAAAATCAAAGGTTATCGGTTATTTCCACTCACGTTGTGTGCAGTTCTGTGTTAATTTTTGCACAACGAAGTTGTACAGTTACTGGTTATTTCTGCAAAGCGCAAGCTTTGCAGTGCTTAAGAGTTTCGTCTTCTTTTCCCATCGCCTGCATTACTTCTGCAAGCATTTCCACCTGCACAACAGCAGTTCCTATATAGTCGTATGGATTCATAATCTGTGCAATCTCCTCTCTACTCAACGATTGACGAATAGTGGAATTTGCAAGAAGTGCATCCTGCATGTGAAGCTTTTCTTCTCGTGCGAGCATTGCACATTCACGCACAAGTTTGTGTGCTTCCTGCCGTCCAACACCCCTTTTTGCAAGTTCAATCATCACAGCTTCCCCCATATTCAAACCATTAAGCAGTTCAAGGTTTTGCTTGATGTTGTCCGGGTAAAAACGAAGATTTTTAATGACCTTTGTTGCAGTTCTGAGGATGTGATCTGTGAGTATGCACACCTCCGGAAAGATCACCCGTTCAGAGGCTGAGTTGGTAAGATCCCGTTCATCCCATAGTGTATTATTTAGCAACTCTGGTTCAACCATGCCCCTAATCACTCGTGCAAGCCCGCAGATTTGTTCAGACTTGATTGGATTTCGCTTATGCGGCATCGTGGATGAGCCAACCTGTTTCTTGCCAAAACTTTCCTGGACTTCTCCAATCTCACTTCTCTGTAAGCTCCGGATCTCGGTGCTGATTTTATCAAGGGTGGTTGCAAGATTTGCCATCCAGAACACAAACTCACTGTGCCGATCTCTCTGGATGATCTGGTTTGACACGTCAACACTGTTAATTCCAAGATGTTTCATTGCCAATTCCTGCACTTTAAGTCCATGTTTGCCAAAGGCTGCCTGTGTGCCGGATGCACCACTCATCTTTCCAACCACCACTCTTGGTATCAGCTCTTTAAGACGAGTGATGTGCCTGTCGACTTCTGATGCCCAGATGGCAAATCTTAAGCCATAGGTTGTAGGTATTCCAATCTGCCCATGAGTGCGGGCAACACAGACAGTATTTTTATGTTCAAGAGCAAGTGCAGTTAGTACACTTCTAAGCCTTCGAGCCTGCACAAAGAAAATATCAATGGCATCCTTGAACTGTAGGGCGGTTGCAGTATCCAGCATGTCATTGGAAGTAGCACCAAAGTGCACCCACTTTCCGTAATCGCCACACTGTTCAGATAATGCCAGTACTATAGCCATCATGTCGTGATTAATCTCGTCTTCAATCTCTTTAACCCGTTCAAGCTCTACCTTTGAGGCAGCATCTTCAATAGCTATAGCTGCATTTTTTGGAATCATTCCAATTTCCACCTCAGCATTAGCAAGAGCAACCTCGACACTAAGAACTTTTTTTAGACGAGATTGTTCGTCCCATACACCCTTCATCTCATAACTGCCGTATCGAAACTCGATCGGATGAATTGCCATGTAAATATCACACACGTGGTAAAATTTAAAGATTGGGCTGGTTAACAAAACCCAATCTTCATTCTTATATTTATTTTTCCTTTTTATAGTTATTTCTGCAAGCGTGAGCTTGCAGGTTACTTGTATTTATTCGTCTTTTCCTATCATAATTTCTGTTGATTTGACTATAGCAGTCACATCATCGCCGTTCTGGATGTTCAGTGCTTCTGCTGCTTCTTCAGTAATTATTGCAGTTACTGTTGCAGGTTTAATGTCTATTTTGATCTTTGCTATAATCTCATTTTTCTCAATACTGGTTACTGTTCCTTTTATCTGGTTTCTTGCGGTTATCTTCAAACTTATCACCTCCCAAAACGTTTTATCATAGAGTGTCTGGCTAAGCAGGTTTTGATAGGAGTCATATTCTTTGAGGAGCTGTTTTGTTTTTGCAGTGAGTTTACTCCCCTGCATTTTTCCTCCACATTTTGTGGTAAGTACTTTCTCTCCGATAGCATGTTCTATTTCTTTTATCTGAAGCCATGCATGCTTGTAGGATATATTCAGTTTTCCACAGGCTTTATTAAGAGAGCCTTCCACGTCTATGGTTTTAAGCAGTTTTACTTTGCCCTCACCAACGATTGGTATCTCTTTGTTTGTTAGCCAGAGTTTTGTTTTTGCCTGTGTTCTTACCATTATTAAGTTTGCATGTTGTTTATTATTTATAACCTTAACTCCGCACCAGATTCGCAACAGTTTAATACCATTACATTCCATATATGACATGCATCTCAATGATGGATATTGAAACACTAAAACACATTGCAGCACTCGGTGCTATGCAAAAAGCAGTGAAAATCGTCTCTTCACAACTGGCAGAGCTGATGCTCACAAGTCCACAGACTGCTGCAAGACGTCTTCAAATTCTTGAAAAGGAGGGCATGATAGAGCGGCAGACAACTACTAACGGACAATGGATAAAACTTACTCCAGGTGGTATTAAACGACTTGAAGAAGAATATCGATTCTACAAGCAGTTATTCAATGTCAAAAGCACGATAGAACTGGTAGGAACAGTTCTGACAGGACTTGGTGAAGGACAGTACTACCTATCAAGCGAAGGATATAAAAAACAAATAGAGCAAAAACTTGGGTTTACACCATATCCCGGCACGTTAAATATAAAACTCGATTCTGAAAGTGTAAGACTACGCGGGAATTTAGATGCCAAAGCAGGAATCAAGATCAATGGGTTCACCAGTGAAAAAAGAACCTTTGGAGGAGGGATATGTTTTCCAGTTACTATCAAGGATGTCAAATGTGCCATAATACAGCCGGAGAGAACTCATTACTCACCGGAAATACTTGAAATCATAGCACCGGTAAACCTTCGAAAGCACCTGAATCTCCACGACAGTTCGATTGTGAAAATAAATATCAACTGAAAAGTAAGAGGTAAAAAATATGAAAGAACTAAGTAAAGCAATAGATTCCCTGAAAAATGGCAAAATGATACTATTATATGATGCAGATAACAGGGAGGGGGAAACAGACTTTGTTATCCCTGCACAAAGCATGACACCACGCGATGTCGCACAGATGCGAAAAGATGGTGGGGGACTTATATGTGTTGCAATCTCCGCACCAGTTGCAAAGAAACTTGGACTTCCTTTTATGTCAGACCTGCTCAAACATGCAGGAAATAATGGAAATAAAGAATTAAAAACGATCGTTGAAAAAGATGGAGATATAAAATATGACCACAGGTCATCCTTTTCAATATGGGTCAACCACCGAGATACCTGCACAGGCATACCTGACAATGACAGAGCACTGACTATAAACAGGATTGCAGAGGTAACAAAACTGGTTGAAGATGGGGGTTATATCGATTTTGGCTCAGAGTTCCGCTGCCCGGGTCATGTGGCAATACTGAGAGCAGCAGACAAACTCCTTGAAGAGCGAGCAGGTCAAACAGAACTTTCGATAGCTCTTGCACAATTAGCAGGGATAACATCTGCAATGGTGGTCTGCGAAATGCTTGATGAAGAAGATGGCAGAGCACTCTCAAAACAAAAAGCAAGACAGTATGCAAAGAAGCACAATTTTCCATTCATAGAGGGAAAAGACGTTAACCACTCTCAGGAGTTGTGCAACTGACATTTCGCACTTGCTGCGCAATCAAGAGTTACTGGCGATCTCTACTCATGTTGTGTCGTACCGGTCACAGATAGAAAGCTGTTGAGAAATATATTGGGACGTAAGAATTACAGAGAGAGTGACTGAAATGTTTATAAAAAGAAAATCACTAACAAGCCTTGTACCTATAAGTACGGGGTCGGTGACTTACGACACATTAAAGAACTTCTTGAACGTAATAAGTAAAGCTGTAAGATATATACTCATGTGGATAAATACGGATTCTAAGGTAGAAGAATGGATAAATCTAAGATAGGTTCTGCAACTGCTAAAGGTGGATTTGCAAACGAGAGAGTAGTTTGCGAAAAGTTTAACAATTGGAAGAAGGATAAAGAAGCTCAAATTTGGCTTAAAATTATGGGATACAATATAAAAAAGATTGATTTTGTAAATGCAATCCATATTCCAACCAGAATTAAGAGAAGTGATCTAGAGAAATTCGGAATAAGTGAAGAAGATTATGAAGATCTGATGCGATTTAAGAAAGCAGATGCTCAAATCAAGATAATAATTGCAATCGGAAATATATTGAAAATAGAGAATCTATCTTTAAAAAAGGCCAATTCTGATGCCAATTATAATCAGGTAGACAAGAGACGGGTCGATTCGTATCAAGAGATGTGGGGTTTTGATGAGGATATAGCCCTTGGACTAAAGCTTTTTACAGGAGAGTTAAATCCTGAATTGTATCCCGAACTTATAGGAAAAAGAGAACTGCGAGATAAGAGAAGGTTGTTTTTGGACGAATTGCCAGAATATATTAGAGCCAAAATTTTGAGTTTTTTTAAAGATAACAGGATAATTGTTGTAAATGATATTCTAAAAGGTAGAGGTGGGCTTTCAGCAGATTGGATGCTTGTTACCAGATACAATAAACAAGACCAGACTACTACATGGATATTTAAGGACATTAACACTGCTATGAATCTCTTTGGCGGTGGTGATGTAAGAATTTCTCCCAAACGGAGTTTATATATCGGTAAAATCACAATGCAAAGGAAAGGTGGAACTCCTGATCCAACAAAGTTACAATTCAAGATTAAACCGTGTGAACTATTTAAATTGGAGTGTAGGGATGGAAGTTGACAAAGTATATTTAGGCGACTGCATTGAAATTATGAAAAAACTTCCTGGAAAGTCCATAGATTTGATCTTCGCAGATCCACCATTTAATATCGGGGTAAAGTATGATAAATACAATGACAATCTATCTTATGAAGAATATTATGATTGGTCAAAAGAATGGATATTAGAGACATGCAGATTATTAAAAAAACATGGGTCGATATATATTGCGATTGGAGATGAATTTGCAGCTGAAATAAACATAATTTTGAAACAGACCGGATATTACTTTAGAAACTGGATAATATGGTATTACACCTTTGGTCAAAATCAGCGAAAAAAATTTAATCGATCGCATACACATATCTTGTATTTTACTAAAGACAAAGAGAAGTCTGTATTTAACTCCGATGATATTCGAGTTCCTTCAGCAAGACAACTTGTTTATAAAGATAAAAGGGCAAATCCCAAGGGAAAAATTCCAGATGATGTGTGGCAATTCTCAAGGGTATGTGGGACATTTAAAGAACGGTTAGGAACTCATCCGTGTCAGATGCCTGAATCTTTGCTAGAACGGATAATCCAGGTAAGTTCTAATGAATGGGATAAAGTTCTGGATCCTTTTGGTGGGACAGGAACAACATCAGCAGTTGCTAAACGATTAAAAAGACATTTTATAACGATGGAAATATCAGAAGAATACTATAATCTTATATTAAAAAGGTTGGATGGTAAAGTTGCAGAGATAAAAAGAGATGTGAAGGTTGAATCGGAAAAGCAGATGACATTACTTGATATGGCGTGATAAGAAGAATGCCCAACTAACGGTCCACTGGATGCCCTGTATTTTAATTGAGAGTGGCACGGCTTGGGCTTATGCACAAAGAAGTTATGCAGGGCTGCAACATAAAAACCGTCTAATTTATGTAATATGTTTTCCATTGAAGCGTGACTTAAGGAGTTATTATGGTGCTTGATAAACTTGGCGGGTCTTTGCAGAATGTACTAAAAAGGATTGCCGGTGCCGGTCGAATCGATGAGCGTACAGTCAGTGAACTGGTCAAGGATATTCAGCGGGCACTCTTGCAGGCTGATGTGAATGTGAAGCTTGTGATGAAGCTTTCAAAGCGAATAAAAGAGCGTTCATTGAAGGAGAAGCCGCCTGCTGGAATAAACCCGCGTGAGCACGTGGTTCACATCGTGTACCAGGAATTAATTGATATTATAGGTCGAAGCAGCGATATTAAGCTTGGTAAGCAGACCATTATGATGGTTGGTTTGCAGGGTGGAGGTAAGACAACTACTACAGTCAAGCTTGCGCGCTATTTTCAACGTAAAGGACTCAAGCCAGCAGTTATATGTGTGGATACATTTCGTCCCGGTGCTTATGAGCAACTTAAAACGCTCTGTGAACGCATCCATGTTGCTTTTTATGGTGAAGCTGGTAATTCAAATGCAGTAGAGATCTTAAAGCACGGACTCCCACAGATAGAAAAATATGATGTCAAGATTATAGATACTGCCGGGAGGCACGCACTTGAATCAGAGTTAATTCAAGAAATGGAGGATATTTACGAAATAGTAAAGCCTGATCACAAGTTTCTTGTGCTTGATGCTGCAATGGGTCAGCAGGCAAGTGAACAGGCAAAGGCATTCAATAACTCTATTGGCATCACAGGCATTATCATATCAAAACTTGATGGTACTGCCAAAGGTGGTGGAGCGCTTTCAGCGGTCTCGGAGACTGACTCGTCAATTGCGTTTATTGGTGCCGGGGAGACGCCAGAAGATCTTGAGAAGTTCGAGCCAGACCGATTCATATCACGCCTGCTTGGTATGGGAGATATCAAGACTCTGATTGAAAAAGCAGAAGAATCCATCGATGAAGAAGAGTTTAATATTGAAGACATGATGCAGGGCAAGTTTACACTAAAGGACATGTACAAACAGCTTAAAGCTATTAACAAGCTTGGACCACTTAAAAACGTGATGCAGATGCTGCCTATGGGGAAACTCGGACTTAAAGTCTCAGACGATATGTACAAGGTAACAACAGACCGTCTTGACAAATACAAAGTGGTCATGGATTCTATGAACGACAGAGAGCTTGAAGATCCACGAATCATCAACAGCTCACGAATGTTTCGCATTGCACACGGTTCTGGAAACGATATTGATGTGGTGCGTGAGCTAATAAAATACCACCGCACCATGCAGAAAGCTATGAAAGGTTTGCGTGGTGGTAATTTTAATGTCCAAAAAATGATGAAAAAACTTGGAATGTAAAAAAGAATATGTCGTCAGCAGAACATAAAAAACACACACCAATGCATCTAAAATTTGCAATAATAACAGTCAGCACTTCAAGGTATGAAAAAAACACGAGAGCTTTAAATCCCGGTGACACCGAAGACGGCTCAGGCAAACTTATGATAAAGATGGCTAAAGAGGCAGGGCATGCGGTTTGGTCTTATCTTCTTGTGCCTGACCAGGTAAACAAAATCATAGATGCAGTTGAAAAGGTTCAAAAGCAGGTTGATGCAATAATTATCAGTGGTGGGACTGGCATATCGCCAACAGATGTTACAATAGAAGCAGTATCCCCGCTTTTTATTCGTGAAATACCAGGATTTGGCGAGTTTTTTAGAGAATTGAGCAGAGAGGATATAGGCACTGCTGCAATGTTAAGCCGTGCAGCAGCAGGCATAATCAACAAGGATGTTATCGTATTCTGCCTGCCAGGCTCACCTGATGGAGTGCGTATTGCCTTAACAAGGCTCATTCTTCCAGAAATCGGGCATCTGGTCAAACATGCTCGAATGCTTGCGTAGAAAGGTATTCGAGTGCATTATCCATGCTTTATTGCCAAGAGTGGTTAAAATTCCTGAATCTTTCAACAACTCGTTTTTTCTTTTTCTGTACTGTTCTACCTTTTCCTTAACAGCGCCCACCAGGGAAAGTTCGTCTTTATCAAGAGTAACTTCAATACCTTTACTGATCGTTCCCACGATTTCAGGCACACACATTTCAAGACACTTGCTTACTTTAGCCAGAGTTTCAGCTTCACTGAACTTCTGACATGTGTTTCGTTGATGTTTATTGTACAATTTGTAAGGTCTATATTTGAGGCACCAGTACCAGTCTGGGAGGGGGTTAATTTTCGGTAGTGTCCCAATTTACGATAGTTTATTATAGTATGCAAGAGAACCATTCTTCTGGTGAACACCATGGTGCGACAGTCTCGCTGCACCGAAAGCCTAATATAGTTACTCAACAGAGGTATTTGAACGTTATAAAAACAATCACATCCTGTGAACTAAAACAAAACTCTAAAAAATTTCCTAACAATTATTTAACGTATAGGAAAGTATAAATGCAACAACATTTTCCTGCTATTGAAATCCGATACATAACTCTGCACAACGAAGTTGTGCAGTTTTTAAAAAAGATAGGAAGCTAAGAGAAATGCAGACGGTGTATAAATACAGACTGTGTCCAGCATCCAAACAAGAGCAGTCTCTGTTATTTGTTATGAATGTCTATCGGTGGATTTACAAACAGCATTACCGGAACTGAAAAATAATCATCCCAATCTGAAAAAAGTCAACTCAAAAATCCTTCAGATGGCATTATTCATGCTTTCCTATACGTTAAAAAAGAATGGTAAAACCTCCTTTCCATTGGGGGCAGTTCATAACAAATGTGTGATCATAAATAAAAGGAATTACTGATGAAAGCGATTATTCTTGCTGCAGGAGAAGGAATCAGATGCAGGCCACTAACATTTACAAGATCAAAGGTGATGCTGCCAATCGCAAACAAACCAGTGATTGAGTATGCGGTTCGTGCACTTTATGACAATGGAATTGTCGATATTATCATCGTTGTAGGGTATGCAAAAGAGCGCATCATGAACTATTTTGGTAATGGGAAAGATTTTGATCTGAATATTGAATATGTAGAGCAAAAACAACAACTTGGTACAGCCCATGCAATAGATCAGGTAAAAGATTTAGTCGATGATGAATTTCTTGTGTTAAACGGGGATAATCTTGTCAGTGCAAAGACAATCACAGACCTCATTAAAAGACATGAAGGCGGCATATCGATCCTGACAGTAGCAAGTGCCAATACCACCGAATATGCAATCGTTGAAGAAACGAATACAAAGGTGAAAAGAGTCGTCGAGGGGCAGAAACTAAAAAAGGTTAGCAATATCAATACTGGAATTTATATACTAAACCCAGATATTTTTGGTGCAATCAGGGAGACGCTTCAGTCAAATCTTGGTGAGTTCGGGATCACAGACTCGATACAGAACATGGTTGATGAAGGCTACAATGTGCATGCATACAAAACAAATCACACATGGATGGATGTTGCACATTCATGGGACTTGCTTGATGTAAATGCACGAATTCTTGAGGATGTTTCAAGGTCGGTACATGGAACAATACACGGCACAACCAAAGGCCAGGTAAAGGTCGGCAGTAATTCAATCATTAGAGAAGGTTCCTATATTACAGGTCCTGTCGTCATAGGAAAAAACTGTGACATCGGTGCAAACGTGGTCATTGCTCCATCCACATCCATTGGAGATAATGTCACAATCGAGCCGTTTACATATATTAGAAACAGCGTAATCTTTGATAATGTCTACATCGGTTCACAGAGCACCATAAAGAATTCTATCATCGCAGAAAACAATATCATTGGCAGTCATTTCACTACAGATACCGGGAAGAACCTGTTGATAGAACTTGGTGGAAACCTGTATCGTGCAGACGAGTTTGGTACCATACTTGGAGATAGTAACATTATAGGAGGCAATGTTTCTATGATGGCAGGAACGCTGGTTGGAACAGAGTGCAGGATTGAAACAGGTACTGTCATCAGGAAGCAGATACCAAACCACTCACTGGTGATGCAGTAGATGTGTGGCATTGTAGGCTATCTTGGCGGCTCCAGTGCTGCTGCACAACCAGTTCTTTTTGATCTTCTAAAGAGACTTGAGTATCGTGGATATGATTCTGCAGGTATTGCTGTTATGAACGGGAGCATCCAGGTACTCAAGACAAAGGGAAGTGTTAATAATCTGATGTCGGAAACTCCCATTCTTAGAGGATGCTGCGGCATCGGTCATACCAGATGGGCAACACATGGAAAGCCGTCATCTAAAAATGCGCATCCACACTGTTGCGATACCAACAAGATCGCTGTTGTCCATAATGGAATCATTGAAAACTATATAGAAATCAGGGACAAGCTGATTGATTTAGGACACAAGTTCAGATCTGAAACAGACACAGAGGTGCTTCCACACTTAATCGAGGAAAATTATAATAATGACCTTGAATCATCGGTGAGACAGGCACTATCAATGGTTCGTGGATCGTATGCACTTGCTGCGATAAGCTCGAACGATCCCGATAAAATCGTAGTAGCAAGAAAAGATAGTCCTCTTGTTCTTGGACTTGGTGAGACTGGTTTTTTTATTGCATCTGATGTTTCTGGCATCCTGAAATATACAAAAGATGTAATTTTTTTGAATGACCGTGAGCTTGCAGTAATCAGTCATAATGGAATAGAAATTACAACACTGGATGGAAAAAAGGTTGACAAAAAAATCGAAACGATTAAATGGAACGCCGAATCCGCAGAAAAAAGCGGGTATCCACACTTCATGCTAAAAGAGATCTTTGAACAACCAGACGTTATCCGTGAAACATTTTCAGGAAGAATGTCCGCTGAAGGAGTTGATCTTGAGGTAGTGATGCCAGATGCACGACGAATTATTATCACAGCATGCGGAACCTCATACCATGCAGGACTGTTCGGAAGATATGTGATCGAGCGATTTGCTCGTATCCCTGTGAATGTTGAGATTGCATCTGAATTCAGATACATCAATCCGATTGTTAATTCCAGTGATCTGGTGATAGGGATAACCCAGTCAGGAGAGACCGCAGACACCCTTGCAGCAGTGAGAGAAGTTAACCTTGAAAAAAGCCAGAAATTTGGTATCGTCAATGTACCAGGAAGCAGCATCACAAGGGAGTCTCAATGTTTATTCACAAGAGCAGGACCTGAAATTGGGGTTGCTGCTACCAAATCATTTACCTCTCAGCTTGCTGTACTGCTTCTATTAGCAGTGCAACTTGGAAGGGCAAGAAAAGAGATGTCAACAGCAGATGCAAATGACTTTGTTTATGACTTAAAGCAGATGAGCGGTAATATCCAGCGGGTATTAAACGAAGCAGATAATATCAAAAAATGCGCTCTGGTCTTTGCCGATGCCGACCAGTTTTTATTTATGGGAAGGGGCGCAAACTATCCGATTGCTCTTGAAGGTGCACTGAAATTAAAAGAGATCTCATACATTAAAGCAGAGGGCTTTCCTGCAGGCGAATTGAAGCATGGGCCGCTTGCATTAATCTACGATGGAGTTCCAGTAGTAGCGATCGCAACAGAAGGTGTGACATACGAGAAGATGCTTGGTAACATCAAGGAAATAAAAGCAAGAGGCGCTACTGTTATTGGTATTGCAAATGAAAGCGATACCAAGATAGAAAAGTATGTGGATCGTGTGCTTCGTATACCTGATTCTAACCCCTGGATTTCACCTGTACTTTCCTCGGTTGTACTTCAGTTATTTGCATACTATGTTGCAGACTACAAAGGATGCGAAATTGATAAGCCGAGAAATCTTGCAAAGAGTGTTACTGTTGAATAACTGCACTGCACAACTTCGTTGTGCAGAAAATAACTCTCGATTGCGCTAGCAATCGAGTGCATAGAAAATAACTCTCGACTACGAAGTAGTCGAGTTCCTATACGTTCAAAAAATTAAAAACAATCTTGAGACCTGCTGGTGTGAGCACAGATTCCGGATGAAATTGCACCCCCTCTATGGGATACTTGTTGTGGCGAATTCCCATGATCAAGCCACTTTCAGTCTTTGCAGTAACTACAAACTCTGCTGGAAGAAGTGTAATGGCAAGTGAGTGATAGCGTGCGGCCTCAAACGGATTCTCAATTCCTTTATAGATGCGTCTACCATCATGGTATATGTTGGCAGTTTTGCCATGAATCGGACCATCTGGTGAATGGCTAACTTTGCCGCCAAAAGCTACTGCAATTGCCTGGTGACCAAGACAAACTCCAAGCTGCGGAGTATCAGTGAAATGCCTGATTATTTCGATACAATTTCCAATATCTCGATTGTTGGAAGGATTGCCAGGTCCCGGTGAGATAACAATTGCATCAGGCGATATTTCCCTTACTTTTTCTATAGTGATTGTATTAGGAGCTACTATCGTATCTGGCTCGAATTTTGATACGTAATCCACTAGGTTCCATACAAAAGAATCTTTATTGTTGATAAACAGCACCTTCATGTAGAATCGCCTTTAAGTACTGTTTGCATCATTGCAGCCATCTTGCGTTCAGTCTCATTGTATTCGTAGAGAGGGTCAGAATCAGCCACAATTCCAGCACCAGCCTGCACATATATCTTGCTGCCCTGTTGTATCATCGTTCGGATTACAATAGCAAAATCTGCATCACCATTAAAACAGTAATAGCCAGCGCCGCCGCCATAGATTCCACGCGGAGCCATCTCCAGATCATGGATAATTTCCATTGCCCGAATCTTTGGAGCACCACTCAGTGTTCCGGCTGGAAAAATCTCCCGCGTGGCATCAAACGCATCGCACTCTTCCCGAAGCTCTCCTGTAACGGTGCTTTCGATATGCTGCACATGAGAGTATTTGAGAACTGACATAAAATCTTCCACTATTACACTATTAGACTTGCATACAGCACGCACATCATTACGTCCAAGATCAACCAGCATCACGTGTTCAGCCCTCTCTTTTTCACTCGAGAGCATCTGCTCAGCAAAAACACTGTCTTCCTCGGGCGTGCTGCCTCTTGGACATGTGCCAGCAATGGGGTTTGTGACAACCTTTCGATTATGTACTGAAAGAAGAGTCTCGGGACTTGCACCGATAATAGCTGTGTCTTTAAACTCAAACAGGTACATGTACGGGCTTGGATTCACCTTTCGGAGTTGTTGATACAACTGATAAGCACTCTGTTGTGTTTCAAGTTCACAGCGCCGTGATGGTACAACCTGTAGAATATCGCCGTCAATAATGTGCTGCTTTGCACGCTCTACCATCTGTTCAAAATCCATCTTATCAGCAGTGCAGCCAACAACATGAACATTGTGCTGTGAAACAGACTCTGGAATGGTTTGAGTCTGGGAGAGTAAATGCTCAATGTTTGATACTTCAAAGACTATATTTTCATATATTGCTTTTAGATTTGAATCTTCTGTGATGTGTTCGGTGAATATCAGATGTGTTTTTTTTGTCAGGTGGTCAAAAAGTATTGTTTTTGTTGTAAGCACAAACTGGGCATCTGGAGTTTCGGAATAAAATGGCTGAAGGTCTATGTGGGAATCGTACACACAGTCGTAAGCAACAAAACCAATAGCTCCGCCAGAAAATACCTGGCGAGAAAAAACCATATCCTCGTGTACTATCTTGTCTATCAATATTGCTGCACGAAGAGCATCAAACACGTCATATCCATCAGCAATATCACCTACAATCGCATTATTTGAGTAAGTAATTTTTTCACATACCTGTCCCACATTCGCTTTGACATCGTCAATTACAGCAGTCTTGATGAAAAAATTGATCACAATCTTCCGATTTTTGATTGTGATTACTGCAAGAGGGCTCGCTCCAACAAAAGAAAATCTTGCATGCCTTTTCTCCTTTTCAACCGACTCAAGCAAATATGAATAGCCAGTTGAGTCATGCGATTTTAAAATGGCATAAACCTCTGAGGGGACAAGCTTTGTGTCAAGAAGAGTTGCAACCTGCACGAGACCATTTTTTTTATTCATCTTATTCAAAAATTCATTTTTAGATAATGTGATCATTTTCAAGCCTCTTGACTATAAGTTTGTAGTTTAATATTTAAACATTGTTGCATTTGATTGTTACGCAATCAAAAGTTAATTTCTGCACAACGAAGCTGTGTAATTAGGTTTTTCGTGCTTCATGTATGAGACAACGACTCGTGGAGGTTTAATTAATATACAGTGAGACTTTATACATTGTAATTTGTAAAGAATAATGTGGAATGTGAAGGATATGAAAGCTAAAAATATAAAATCAAAGAAAACAAACTTACGAAAAATTCTGGTTATTCTGTTTGCACTATCGCTGCTGGTTTTGCCAGCAGTAGCAGCAGAAGAAACCGGGGAGGCAATCGAAAATCTACAGATATCTCTAACCTTTGTCTGGTTGATACTCTGTGGTGGACTGGTCTTCTTGATGCACGCTGGTTTCTCACTTGTTGAAGCTGGATTCACTCGTGCAAAAAACACTGCAAACATCCTTATGAAAAACATGATGACTATCTGCATCGGCGTTCTGATTTACTGGCTTGTTGGCTGGGCAATCATGTACGGCGATGATGTTGCAGGAGTTATTGGGTTTAGCCAGTTCGCTTTGAGCGGTGCTGACAATTCGATCTGGAATGGATGGTTCTTCCAGATGGTGTTTGCAGCAACAGGTGCGACTATCGTATCAGGTGCTATGGCAGAGCGAACCAAATTCAAAGCATACCTTGTCTTCACTGTAATACTTGTTGCAATCATCTACCCGGTTTATGGACACTGGGTGTGGTCTGGTGCAGATCTTGCGCTTCTTACAGGAAGTGGAGCCTGGGTTGTGCAGACATGCGGTGCAAGTTTCCATGACTTTGCAGGTAGCGGAGTTGTGCACTCGATCGGTGGATATGCAGCACTTGCCGGTGTAATCATCCTTGGTCCGAGAATTGGCAAGTTCAAAAACGGCAAACCTCTTGCAATTCCCGGTCACAACATCACATTTGGATTTCTTGGAGTACTACTTCTGTGGCTTGGCTGGCTTGGTTTCAACTGCGGCTCAACACTCGATGGAAACGATGCTTATATAAATTTAGTCGTTGTGAACACATTCCTTGCAGCGGCAGCAGCAGCAGCAGCAGCAATGATCGTTACATGGTTAAAAACAGGAAAGCCTGATCCATCGCTTACTGCAAACGGTGTTCTTGCAGGGCTTGTTGCAATCACAGCACCATGCGGTTCGGTTGAGAACTGGGCAGCGATTGTAATTGGTGTTGTTGCAGGCATAATCGTCTATGCTGGCGTAATGTTTAATGAGGCAGTCCTGAAGGTCGATGACCCAGTTGGTGCAATCGCAGTACACGGCTACTGTGGTACATGGGGCCTTTTAGCGGTTGGGATTTTCTCGGTCGGAATGGGTAACGGAATACTTGATGGTGCTGTTTATGCGGCAGGTGCACCAGGTTTGTTGTACGGCGGCGTGAACCAGTTCGCTGTTCAGGTTGTAGGAGCACTCGCAAGTATTATCTGGGCATTTGTCGCTGGTTTCATCGTGTTTAAGCTGATTGATGTAATCATTGGGCTTCGAGTCTCAGAGGCAGATGAAGTTGCAGGACTGGACATCACAGAACACGGAATACGGGCGTACCCGGAATACATAACCGAGTGAGGTGAATAATATGAGTGAAATGAGAAAAATAGAGGCAATCATACGACCGACGAAGTTAGAAGAAGTAAAATCCGCACTGGATGAGGCTGGATTTGTGAGCATGACCATAACCGAGGTAAGAGGACGCGGACGGCAGAGAGGACTTGTCCAGCAGTGGCGTGGACGGGAGTACTGTGTTGATCTTCTGCCAAAAACCAAGATTGAGGTCGTGGTATTTGAAAAAGACGTGGAACAGGTAGTAAAGATAATCCGGGATACTGCTGTAACTGATAATATCGGGGATGGCAAGATTTTCGTGTTAACAGTTGAACGCACGATACGGATTCGCACAGGAGAAGAGGGTGAGGAAGCTCTATAGTTTCCTTTATCTTCTTTTTTTTTGCACGTGTTTCGAGCTGATTCAAAAAAACCACGAGAGTTTACAAGATTAACACAGAGGGGAAAAATGGAAAATACGAATAAAAAGTGGCTCCATATGGGAGACTGCCATGTCATCTGGTGTTGACACTGTTTTGAAGTTTTTGAAAATCATTATAGATACATATCTTGATTGCTGACGCACTCGACTACTTCGTAGTCGAGAGTTGAAAGCTACCGGTTATTTTCTGCACAACGAAGTTGTACAGTTCAGGAAAATCATCATTTGTGAGTTTCCCAATGTGGCAGCCCGGTGTTTCGATGAATTCATATAGTGTTATTCATGTTGTAGCTATTAGTATATATGGAATACATTGTACACCAATTAGTGAAACCAAGTACTGTGGAAAAGCGTGTATATCAACTCAACCTTGCAGCAGCAGCTTTGAAAGAGTCAAGTCTGGTGGTGCTTCCAACAGGGCTCGGTAAGACCATCGTAGCGCTTTTGGTTATAGTACAGCGTCTTAGAAAAGGTAAAATACTGGTGCTGTCTCCAACAAAGCCACTGGTGGAACAGCACGCAGCTTTCTTTAAAAGTGTGCTGAAACTATCAGAAGAACAGATCGTTACTTTTACCGGGAGTATCCCACCAGCAAAGAGGATGGAGATGTGGAACGGTGCAAAAATTATTGTATCAACCCCGCAGGTGATTGAAAATGACCTGCTATCGCGACGCATAAACATCGATAATGTAGCTCACATCACTTTTGATGAGGCACATCGAGCGGTTGGCAACTACGCTTATGTATATATTGCAGAGCGTTATTTCAAAGAGGCAGCAGATCCACTCGTACTTGGTATTACTGCAAGTCCTGGAAGCACTGTTGAGAAGATAACTGATGTGTGCAGCAATCTCAATCTTACTAATATTGAACTGCGTGACGAGTATGATGCCGATATCCAGCCATACGTATTCGAGAGAGAAATACAATGGAAAATCGTGAACATTCCAGTGGAACTAAAGGGGTTAAATAAACTGCTCACTGCTGTGATGGATGAAAAAGTAAAAAAGCTTGCAGAGCTTGGAACAATCATGCCACGACAAAAGAGACTTACTAAAACTGAACTGCTTGAACTACAAAAACGACTTCAGGGGCAAATTCGAAGCTTTCCAAACCAGCAAATCTATCAATCAGTATCCCTGGTTGCAGAGGTCTTCAAGATCAGCCATGCAATCGAACTCGCTGAGACACAAGGACCGGATGCACTCTTGAAATACTTCAAACGCCTGGAGCACGAAGCAAACTCAAGAGGTGGCAGCAAAGCCTCCAAGCGATTGATGGAGGATGTTCGTGTGCTAAAGGCGATACATGAACTGAAAAATATAGATATATCGTATCCAAAAATAAAAATGGTAGAGGAAGTCGTACAGGAAGAACTATTCCATAACCCTGACTCACGTATTATTGTGTTTACCAATTATCGAGACACTTCAGAACTGGTAACAAACGCATTAAATGAAATCGAAGGAATAAAAGCAGTAAGATTTGTTGGACAAGCGAATAAATACAAAGATAACGGGCTAACCCAGAAACAGCAAGTAGCAATCATCAAGGACTTTAAAAAAGGAGAGTATAACACGCTTGTAGCAACATCTGTTGCAGAAGAGGGGCTTGACATACCTGCAACAGACCTTGTAGTATTCTACGAGCCAGTGCCATCAGAGATTCGAAGCATCCAGCGAAAGGGACGCACAGGCAGAAAACACGAGGGACGCATCACGGTCCTTGCTGCACGTGGCAGTCGAGACGAGGCTTACTACTGGAGCAGCGTTCACAAAGAGAAACAGATGCGGAAGATGATAGAAGAATTCAGACGCGATCTTAAAAATATCAGTATCAAACCACAATCACTGGATGCAGAAGCAATCGTTCTTCAGCAAGACAATTTACCTGCCATAAACATGGTAGATATGAAAAACCCACCACAGAGACAACTTCTTGATTTTACCGCCTCCAAAGACCTGATAGTACCGCAGATATACATTGACCAGCGGGAAATCCGTTCTACTGTCGCAAGAGAGCTTGAAAAACTCGGTGCTTGCATAATACTGCACACACTCGAAGTTGGAGACTATGTTCTAAGCGATCGAGTGTGTGTCGAGAGAAAAACCACTGCAGACCTTCTATCAACCTTTATAGAAGAAGGACGCGACCTGTTTGCACAGCTTGGCGATTTATCCAGAAACTATGAGCGTCCAATCATCATACTTGAAGGAAGAGACCTCTACACACAAAGACGCATTCACCCAAACGCTATTCGAGGTATCCTTGCAAGCATTGTCGTGGACTTTAACATATCAATTATTCCAACAGATAATGAAGAAGAAACCGCAGCTATTATTTATACGATAGCAAGAAGAGAACAGGAAAATAAGAAGCGAATCCCAAAGCTGCACGGCAAAAAAACAAGCCAGAATTTGAAAGAACAGCAGGAATACGTGATAGCAGCTATTTCTAATATAGGACCAGTCGCAGCAGCGAAACTTCTTAATCACTTCAAACAGATCAAAGCTATTACAACAGCCAGTGAAGAAGAACTTATTGGGGTTGAGGGAATTGGCAGAAAAACCGCTAAGCGAATCATAGAAACTACCCAGAGCCAGTACAAAGGATAATAGATAATAGCTACAATACTACTTTCCAGTTCTGTGTCTGAAATATATTTTTAAGACACTGATTAACAAGAGATTTAAATAAACTGCACACCCCGTGTGCAGAAATAACAAATTCTGATTGTAACTCTTGATTGTGCAAGTGCACACTTCGTATGTAGAATTCTGTATCGAATTTCAGTAGCAAGAGAACTGGGTGCGTTTATACTTTCCTATGCGTTTAAAATAAGCCGGACGCTCCCATGATTTATTGTTTCAAAACCATCCTTCTTCCGTATTTCTTCAGTGAGTATAGTCAAACACCCAACATTTAGGACTTTTGAATGTGTGGCGCAAATTTATTATAGTTACGAACCTAATATTTCTAACTTATGTTCCTCATCAATAAATTTTTCAATCCACCCTTTCGCAAAGCTAATCTGTGATGAATATTTCCGAAACTTATCAATGATTATCTCTTTCATGTGATTTAAATCTACAGAATATTTCCGAAACTTATCAATGATTATCTCTTTCATGTGATTTAAATCTACAATAAACTCGCGTGAAATGACTTTCTTGATGCTTTTCCAGATGAATTCAATTGGATTCCATGCGTGATCGGTTAAGCTCTCCACTCATCCATTAATCTCTTCCGATTTACGTTCGGATCAAGCGCTTGACTTTGATAAACTTCAAATAGCTCTATAAGGCTTGCATCAATATCTGAATAGTTGAGAATAGCATCAAAGAGTCGGTGTGCTTTTTCAACAAATATGGTTGCCCATCTCAAGTGGGTATATCTTGGCGCATTTTCGAGATTGGCCGAGAAAACCAAAAGGTATACACGTCTTGATATTATCAGTGCTAATATCCTCACCCATAAGAGTACTTTTACTATTTGTGGATTTGAAAAGGGCAAGATGTCAATGCCATATCTGCTTTTGAGTTCTTTAAAGATCTGTTCTATTTCCCATCTTGCCGAATATAGAACTGCTATATACTCAGCATCAAGTCGATCTGTAGGAATGTTTGTGATATAAGTATGATATTTTTTTCTTCTGTGTTATAAATCGCCACCATGCGGAATTTTTTCACATCTCTTTTTTGCTTTCCCTTATATTTTCTACGATTGAACTCAACTTCTACCTCAGCATCAATAACTTGCCTTTTCAGGTTATCTATAACCTCACTTACTTTCTTTCCCATGATATCTATATAACGTCCACGACACGTACGGTTATTTTTTATAATAAGAGGATCGACCTTACCTTTCAGCCTACTGATAAAGAATCCACCATTTTCATCAATACGAGCGAAGGTATTGTGTTTATAAAATCCAAGATCTGTTAGTAGTATGCGATCTTTTAACCAGGGACCCATTCGAAGTGTCTTAACTTCACTGGTGCGTTCCCCATGTAATACTACCCTTTTAGGACCTTCTGCTATTGCACTAATAAGAAGACTTATTTTAACACCAGCAGCTGTTTTTCTTGTTCTTGCAGCAGGCCATTTATCAGCTAATCTCTCATGTAATCGAATGATTGTACTATCCTGAGCAACGATGTCTTTGAAACCGGATAGTTTATCATTCAGTTTCCGATTAGAGCTTTGCGTAATGTCTTCCGGACCATGTAAGATACAGGCATGAATAAATTTCACAAGTTCTGGTGTGAAACGATCATAAAAACTACTACTACTGATGTGTATTTCACCTTTTTCTTCATAAAGGACGTCGCAAACTTGCTAACGTTCTCTGAAGCTGCACTCCAAATCCTAATGATAATGTCCAGAACATAAGTACAGGATTTATCTTTCTGTCTCGCTTGATAAATCCCGTTTCTTTGGCTGTTTTTTGAAGAAATTCTGGTGAAAATAATCTACTGAGGTCTTCTTCTATTACTTTTGCTTTTTGTTTCTTTTTCGCCACTCAGATTCCCTCCGAATGGATGGGATATTCATGTAAATATATTTAAACTTTTACAGACAGCTTTTAATCAGTTATAGATGTACTCATTTTTCTAAAAACCATAAGCAAGGAGGCTATTAGATTCCTTAACCGATCACCAATGGAGTGTGATAATTTCTTGGGACCAGTTTTTACTATGGCACAGTATTCATTCCCAGGTGATTCGTAACAAGTCTTAATAAAAATGCCGCCAGTTCAATCATACATGTCTGAACGAAAACTAACAATCGTTGTTGACATCAACGATGACGCAGTCAACAGCATAGAGGATCTCGAAAGGGAGATTCTTGCCCAAGACATCTGCGGGCAGGCGGCAAGGAAATATCTCGACAGTTTGCAGGATAATCTGGCACAACAAGTGGAAATAAGGAAGGGAAGCAAAAAAGTACACATCAAAACACCCCATTTTGAATTTGACTTCCATGCAAAGAGAACACTCGATGAAGCGGGGAAAAAACGTTTATAATACCTTATCTACACAACCGAAATAAAAATCTGCTCGATTCCATACATTATCCTTCATGGAAATACCTCTGCACAATAGTCTCATTTTCGGAGGCATCTTTTCTGATTGACATCTTACAGGGTATCAAAGTGAGTTCTTTTAAGTTAAAGAAGATATTTTACGAAAGCAATGTACTCCCTGCAAGAAATCCAATTTATTCGCAATACAACTACCAAACGATCGGTGCTATAAGCATAGATGACACCAAATCGAAACGAAGGTCTGGCGGTCGTCCCAGCATCAAAGGAGCGTTGGGGCTCGATTTGGAAAGCGGGGAAGCGTTTCTTCTATACCTGGGTGCGGTCAAGAACTGGTCAGAGGCCCTATCCCCACATCAGGGATAATTACAACATTTCTGATGAAGTATATGCCATCTGCGACGGTGACGAAAACTTACAGCGGCATCTGGAAGGGTATGGCTACAAAGTACAGCAATGCACGAATCATTTTGTCAAAACATCAATGTATTACCTGTGGAAAGAGCAATATCCAAAAGGTGAGCGAATGAAGCTCAAAAAGGAGATAAGCAGAATAATTTCTACGTTGAAGAATTCGGTGAAAAAGCACAGAATAGATCACGATTTTGCAAGACTCGAGTGGAGGATCGATAAGACCCAAAAAGAGTTGCTATTAATCGCCAATGAGTTGCTATCAAGGAACAAAGACAGCACTACTGCCAAATTTATTCTCAGGACTGCTGGCAAAGTAACCCTCTTCGCAGAATTGACAACAAGAGTAATACAGATTCATGACACCAACAATCATGTTGAAAAACTCATGGGGATCGTTGGACAGAGAATAAAGAAGAATCGCCAGTCATGGGTTGATAAGAACCTGGATATTATGGTGAACACAATCTGGCAGATAATCTCGTAGGCGACGGTTTTGGGCATGTGTTGTTGTGTGTTCCGGATCCGCACCAGTGTTACTGGATTTTTCGGTCAGATCCCCAGTGCCCCAAATTGATACTGGTCCCAAATTATTTAATATTGAAATTAATAATTGATGGTGCAAAGAGTTTTTCAACGGGCGCTGGAAACTTTTTCAAGACTATTATGTTTTATAAAAATTTCCATTTCTATTCTTCGGGATCAAATAAAGATAAGAATACAATGCATTCCATAGGAGTTAATTCAGATTCGATGTTTGATTTTATCCAATTGCATTAAGAGCGCCAACATGTAATGTAATGTAATACTCAAAAATTCCCCGATCCCAACCAAATAAAAAGGAAATACAAGACATATCAAGGAATACTCGCCTTTCTAACAAGAAAAATGGAATACTGGACATCAAAACATGGGAAGATACAACACCCAACAAGTTGACAGCCCCCTTGTAGCAAAGTCTTTGATCCCAACCAAATAAAAAGGAAATACAAGACATATCAAGGAATACTCGCCTTTCTAACAAGAAAAATGGAATACTGGACATCAAAACATGGGAAGATACAACACCCAACAAGTTGACAGCCCCCATTAAAGGGAATCCTTTTATCCTTTCAGTCAGTTCTATGAACTGTTTCAAAAGATGACGATAAAATTGAATGAACTGCTTGATATTCAGGAGAATATCATATTAATGGAATCTGAATATCAAAACAATACTTACATAACAAAAAGCTTAAAATTTTTATATAACACTGTATCAGAGCTTTCACGATTTAATGAGCCAGTGGATGCGAAAATAATTATGCTTGAGGAATTGGGTAGCGTCTATGCTCTTGGGTTGTACAATCCTCCTATCAAGCAACCGGCCTTTTGGACACTACTCACAACAGTACTTGACACAGAACATCAAAACACATTTAACGAATTTGTGCATGCAATAAAAAGTCACATCGCAGATGAAGGTGTCTTAACACTCCATATTGAAAAAAGTGAGTTTATAGAAGCCATAAGGGAGTATTATTCGATAAAGCTTATAGAGACTCTAAAAAATTGTCCTGTTAACTCTGAGTTCGTATACAATAAGCCACGAGTGGAGCGGTTAAAAATAATAATAAATCAATTAGAACAATCCCATAGTCTTGACCTGTCTGGAAGGGTACTTGAAATATGCTGTGGCAACGGCATGGCAACCGCAGCTTTAAGCGAACTTGATATTCGACCGTTGTGTATAGACAACGATTCATATTCTATCCTCGAAGGACTTGCCAGTGAGGTGTTAAAACCGGAAAAAACGATAGTTGCAAATGTGGCAGAATTAACAGATGTTATAAAAGGTGAAGAATTTGACGCTTCTATTGGATTCATGCTTGGAGATATTGATGAATTCAACAGACCTTCATGGAAAGAGATACTAATACAAACCATAAAACTAACAAAAAAAGGCGGGAATCTCCTGTTTACTTTTCGAACAGAACCGGAAGTTGTGTTTGTCAAAGACTTGCTTGAAGAACTTGCAACAGGTGATGTGATTTGCCAGAGTGAAACAGAATCGCTGTATGATTGCTGGATATATATTGGAAAAAAGAAACCTGTGTAAGTTATTGTATTATTCCATAAGTATAATTTGGAATTTTTGTGGCATAAACCATAGAGGGATGTGAAGGGTGGTGGTTTTGGGTGGTAAAAGTGCATATCTGTGATAGAGACTGTCACGTCATCTGGCGATAACACGGTTTTGAAGTTATGTTGATTTGAGTCTCGCGGACGCCGCTATGAAATTCATCCGGATAATAGTATCTCTGCACTTCCCATCGTGTCAATCTTCGATGGCAGGATGTCGTTTTTTGCTTGTAATATCAGCTCAGCAATCTCATGTGTGAGAACCTGACTTACTGGTACAATCGAGGCTGTTGCCCTTGGGTTTACATCCACTACACAGGGCTGATCGCTGTTGATGATGTCCACACCAGCATACCCACGACAACCAAGTATTTTTATCGCTGTTGATGCGATACCAAGTATTTCCTTTTTGTTCTCCACTTCAAAAGGTGTCTGATTTCCATGGTATGTGATACTGCCTCTATTATGGCGTATTATCTGGCGGTTAATCGTAAGCGGTAGTATGCTGCTGTTTGACGCTACAAGGCTCACACTGATGTGCTCTCCTTTGATATACTCTGTTGCAACAGCATCTTTGGGAATCTTCTGCATACCTGTCACATTTATCCTGTTTATCCCCTCACTGCCACAGCCAAAGCGGGGTTTTACCACCCAGATTCCCTGTGTCACACAATTAATTACTGTGCGGGGCACTGGAAGATTGTGCTGCTTCAGCATCCTTGTGCAGGCAAGCTTATCAGCACATACATGAACGGCATCAGGAGATGAGCCAAGATTACAGGTATTCTCTTCAAGTATCTCTGTTGCCTTCTTCAACAGTTCATCAGGTGCTATTACCATGCCCGCATCACAGCTCTTTGAAAATTCAAGAGACTTGAAAAAACTTCTTGAAGGCAAAGCATGCCCGCATGAAAGCCTGGTTCCTGCTGTTGGATAATACACAGTGTGCTTGCAGCGAGAAAAACTTGCTACAAGTGTATTAAGCATCATCAGCCCCTGTTGAATGAACTTGGCATCATTATTTGCCACTGCATACTCAGCAACGAAAATGCGCATGTGAAATTAATAGTCCTTTATTTTATGCCACGTCAATGTCATCCCACAATATACCATGATATACAAAAGTATATACATTTTTCTATTAACATCGCCAGAAATCAATTTCGCCTAACCTTCCGAGCATATACGATGTTGCGATCGAAGGGGGCAATGTCCCGAAGGGCAAAGGCGTAAGCCCGTAGCGTATATGCGGTGTCATGTACTGTGTCGCCCAAATTATTCTCTTGAAGCAAATCGTATACTATTTTCCCATTCCTGATAAGGTTCAAGATCATATCGTTTTGCCACTTCTTTAAGATACTTCTTAGCTGTCCCTTGGGGCAATTCCAATCTTTCATCAAGTTTTTGATAGTGAACTAATTTGCCCATAAATACGGACGAATCACGATCCTTATAAAGGGTAGAATACTTAGTATAGTTATGATGCTCATTATACAAATACTCCTCATCCAATACTTCTTTTAGCTCATCACTTGAATAAACCCCATATGGCCCCGTATATATCGTTCCCGTATCTAGATCTTTGCTATCTAATTTTAATTCCGTATATTTAGGAAGACGTGATTTTATAGCACTTCCCTTAAAACCTTTCATGTTTCCAAAGCCAAATTGATCGCAAAGGGTTTGAAAAAACAGTTTTATGTGTTCAGCTTTACCTAACGATAAAGCTTGCAACCGACTAAGTGGTTCAGGAAGTTCAGAAAATTCTATTTCAGGAGCACATAAGGGGTATATCCTACCTTTACCTTCAGTCATTTTAGACCAAGAAGCTCCTACTTCAAACCATATCCAAGGTCTATTGATAGAAACAGGCGTCATCAATACAACAACAGCCTTTGCTTTATCTAGATTTTCTTTGACACTATTTAGCCAGTCAGAACCAGGTTTCATAACGCCAGGTACACTTGAAGCAAAGACATGGACACCATTGGCAAACACACGATCAATTTCTGCTTTCAAGATTTCCGCGATAGGTTTATCTGTTGCAGCATGACTGACGAATATTACTGGCTTTTCGTTTTTCATATTTTCCCTCTTTTATGCGGCATTTCATATAACGGATTTGGTATATCTGAAGTTTTTGCGGAGCGTAGCGGAGCAAATTTAGGCGAAACGAAGTGAGCCGTATATGCGGTGTTATCTGCCGTCAAGATTCCCTTTTTTTCATACTATGCCTTGGTATTTTTTACAAATTTAATTGTCCGTTCCGCGGAGATTATCAAATCATTGTATGTGAGAATTTCTATTGCGGGATTCAGTCTCTCCTTCGCCCTTACTTTCTTCAGTTCATCATCAGAAATCCCAAATCCAATAATGAGATAACATTTTGGATTATCAAAGTTTAATCCTTTGCGTCCAAGGTAGTCTTTTTCTTCTCTCGCAAAATTTAGATACCTTTCTATCTGATTCCATGCATCATTGAATTCAGAAGTAAAATTTCTGTCTTTGCGAAAAATAGGTACAAATGGCTGTTTAATCTCAAAAATATCCCTATTTTTATTATTGACCTTTACTCCAGTAAAATCAGGGATGTTTTCATCATCAAGTTTTCTATGACCTTGGACTGATTCGTACCGGAGATCCAATACCCAAGAGTGTCTTTGGATCCATTTTTGATATTCAGATTCATTTGTTTCCCGTCTCTCGAGCAATTCTTTTAGCTCATGAATAGGTTTGTCTAAATCAGAGATTTCGTTAGGTGGTAATGTCTTCAGCAGTTTTTTAACCTCCGCCCTACCAATAAAGATACAATTTTCTGGACCCGGTTGTTCCCCAACTCTTATTTCTCTGGTTGATTTGGCAAATCTTAGTTCTTCTTTGTTACGATACAAAACAAACCCTCCCGCAAAACGCTCTTCGCCCAATAAAAAAATAACCCCGTCTTCGACCCACTGATTGTGCTCTGGTGAAAAAAAGACTTCTTGTCCTGCCATATTAATACTTTTGAAGCTGTAGTTTTGGGTAATAGTATATCGCATTAAAGCGAGGAGAGATGCTCTTGTTTTGTTCGCAAGAAGGAACTCTGCAATACTCGGATACCTTTTGACCTTTGAAGGGTCAAGAATTGCCCTCAAAAGATCATCCATTGCCCCCGCACCAAGTAACTTACCCACTTCAGAGTCTGAAAGTTCCTGTAATATGTCCGCCAATTCCTTGGTTATCTGTTTCCCTCTTTTAATTTTTTCTTCGTTCATTTTCTAACAGTCCATCTTTAACAAGTTGATGGCAGATAACTCATTTATATCTGCATTGCACATATCATTCCATTTTTGGAGTATATCTGCATTGCGTAGTATACTTATTTTGGATGTGTTGTCCAGCTTTTTCCATATGCTACCTCTTTGTTTCTTTGAAATCCAATGTATCCAGAGGGTTTATAATCTTCCCTATAGTTTTATTGTTTACATGGACATATATCTCTGTTTTTTTGTAGTTCCATACGTGCCCAATTTCAGTGCCTTGACTGTTATTCAGATTAACTCCCAATTTCTTTGATTTACCACCCATTGAAGTACCTGATGGTGGTTTTGTTTTGTAGCGTGATACAATCCAGATACATGCAACGAGAATTCTCAAAGGCCCGCAGTTTTACCAACGAAGCTGTGTTGCAGCGTCCTCCGGTGATACCGGGTTAATATAAATATTGGTATTCTCTTCAAAGCCACCAGTAACTGAAAGTTTTGGAAATACTTTCAGATGAAAGTGGTACCTCTTATCAGTGCACTGGAAAAACGCATAGTTATAGGCAAACCCCCCAAACAACGCATGCATTCTCGAGAGGACATTACGAAGCATAAAAGCAAGACCGGATACATCAGATAACTTGCTCATGTCTGGGAAATGCTCTTTTGGCATAATCCACACCTCGAATGGATATTTTGAGAAATAAGGTGCAAAAGCAATCCAGTCGTTCTGCATTAGAATAAGACGCTTCGATATCGACTCTCGCTGAATAATGTCACAAAATGGACAGGTTTCTGTTTCCATCTCTTTTTTAATGATTGGTGGAATAAGAGGCAGTGCTATCAACTGTGAGTGGCTGTGAGCTATTGAAGCACCAGCAGAACTTCCATAGTTTTTAAATAATGATACGAATTTTATGCCATCTTTGTTGATGTAGAAGGTGTACCTGTCAGCATATATGCGGATTAATCTGGTTATCTCTTCATCCAGGAACATTGAAGGTTCATAATCATGTTCTGGTGTTTCAATGATTACTTCATGAAAACCAAAACCTTCTGCAAGTTGGTCACTGCTGCTTTTCTTGGGAGAGAGTGCAGGATACATGTTTGGAATACAGCGCACATTCCAGTCGCGTACCACACCACCTTCATCAGATGTAACTCCCGCGGGGGTGTACACTGCTGTTGCAGGTGGTGTTTTTTCCTCGTTTCCCTTGCAAAAAATGCACTTCTTGCTATTTGAAGCTTCATCGGTTTTTTTGAAGTCTGATGGTCGAAAACCTCGATTTGGCGCAATGATGCAGTACTCATCAAGAAAATAATGCTTTCGTATCTCAGACATGTCAAATCACATCTTATTCTATTATAAATTTATTTGTTTTGCTACACTTGATTGCTGCGCAGCTACAACCTTGCCACACCCGGGATAAATTGCGGGACATCCCTGACAGTTGGACGAGACCTTATTATTTCCTTATAGATTCTCTTGCTCTATACTCTGCTTCCGCTTCTTTCTTTTCAAGTGCTTTCTCTATCCAGCGGACAGCATTTAAGTAATGTACTGTTATTCCAATTCCCCAACCTAAAAGAGGATAAAAAAACCAAATGGCCTCTGGAGAGTATATGAAATTAATAGCTATCAACATAGCGTTAACAAACACATACGCTACTAGATGAATTAGAAAGTCCCTTTTCTCCTTCTCTGCATTCATTTCCCTGTATGCTTTTTTGTATTCCTCTAATGATATTTCTTCTGCCATATTTTTTTACCTCTGTACATAAGTCACTATACCCATTCATTCATCTCTTGTAATCATCTTTTCGCTCCCACAGTTTGGGCAAAAAGGAGTTAAAATCGATCTCATTTTACCACATTCTTGGCATTTATCAGCTAATTTTTTTCCACAATTTTGACAATAAGGCATATCATATCTGATAGGAAAAGTGCACCTTGGGCATTTATTTTCCTTTAGTCTAGACATGGAAATACGCTCAAGGCTGAAGAATTGCTTTTTGAGGTATGCAAGCGAGATGGCACATGCAACTACCCCTAAAATGGATATACCGACCACATGGACCACTTCCCATACGTTCACGACAATCATGTATATCAATAACAGAGATGCAAATGCCATGAATGCATTAGCGTGGATAGTGTACTTGCTTTTCACTTTCTTAGTCTTTAAAAACGTAACAATGGCAACTGCCAATAGGGGCAAAACAAAAGCTAACCTTACTGCCAAAACTTTCAAGCTATATATCTGGTGAGCAGTATTGTATTCGTCCCGCGCTAAATTACGAGCAGTAGATACTTTCCCCCTCTTTTGATCTAATCTCTCATCGATCTCATCGTAAATAGCTTGTTTCTCATTAAGTTTTACTTGAGATTCCTCGTATCTTTCTCTTGCCTCTTCATATTTTCTTTCTTTTACTTCATCCGCCTCTCCTTTATCAAGTATTACCCTGTATTCCTCTCTTTTAAACAGGTAGTTTTCTTTAGCACTAAGATATTGATCATTAGCCTTTGCCAAGGCATCACTGGCAATTCTTAACTCTGTATTAATGCTTCTTTCCACATTTTCCAACTTATAAACACCATATTTTTCATAATAAACGTTTATCTGAGGTATTTTAGGAATATCTTCTAACTCGCTAAGGACATTTATTCCTCCTATTAGAAGGAAAACAACCATAGCGGAAGCGAGTATTTTTTCGCCCCTTGTAGCCTCCAATTTTTCATCCTCATATTCTGACATTATATTCCTCCTGAAAAGTCACTATACCCCATACTTATAAGTACAGAGCTTGTTAGTGATTTCTTCTTATAAACATTTTGGTTTTACAGTTATAAAATATTTTGGTAAATATTTATATAAATCTGACTCTGTAAGAACCAAAAACAGTGTGTTTATTGTGCTGCATTCTTCCCGCCGCTTCATGCAGAACTAATCCAGTGATTTATCACCGCGGAGAGTGCAGAGGATGCAGAGTTTTAAAGACCGTTCCAATCCTCGCTCTGGTTTTCTAACGGCTCTCTCGTTCTCAGCGTGCTCTGCGGTAATATTTAAGGATATAGTGATAACACTCGGATTTTACTGTTGTTTCAAGTTTTTATGTTTTCTCTCTAAAAAGTTATACACCGTCCCATGTGGAGAGCCATTAATTAACATTTCAATGCCTGTGCGTACTACTCGATTTTGTTCAGGGTAACCGATAATGCTTACTGTTTTGCCATAGATCGAAATGCTGCTTCCAGTCATTACTTCAAGATACTCCCGCATTTTTCCGCCGGCACCGATGATACGACCATTGACACGCTTTATGTCTTTTTCACTGGATGCATACTCAGATATATCGATTATCTCAAAGACCAGTGCTTCATCATTAGAAAGACGCATGGCTTTTTCCGGATTAAAACCCCTGCCTATTGCAAGCACAATTTCCCTTGTACGCAAAGCCATCAATGGGTCTGCATGACTAATCTCCACCGTGCCGGTGCTGCTGCTTATCTGAAGCTCACATCCTGTTTTCTCTTCGATCGCTCTTTTAACTGCTGCCTGTGGTCCAATGAGAACTCCAATTCTCTCGTGCGGTATCATAACATATTGCATCATTATATTATCCCTGTGTCGTTATTGTCTCTGCAAAGACTGCGTAATCGAGATTTATTGTCTCTGTAAAGCGCAGCTTTACAGGTGTATAGATGATCATATTACCCCCGCGTTATAGTCGTCATAATTTGTTCATCAGTAGCATTCACACCACGTTTTTTAAAAAACCTGGCGATATTACTAACATCGCGTTTTAAAAATTGTTCAGACATTGGATGAGAACGCAGCACTCCCTGTCCAATATCAATAATCACTGGAGTTGCACCCTCCTCGATAAGTATATTGTATTCACTTAAATCGCTGTGAACCATATCAGCATCACAGTACATGATTCTCATATATTCGACAATTTGCTCAAACACGTGCTTTGTATCTTCCAATTCCATTTTCACATTTCGAAGTTGTGGGGATGGAATGCTATTCTGCCCAATAAACTCCATGATCAGCACATTTCTTTCAATAACAAACGGCTGTGGAACCCTTACCCCGGCATCACGTACTCGCTTAAGGTTCTGAAACTCTTTTTTTGCCAGTGTTAAAACAATATTTTTCCTGTCATGTCTTACATTCTCAAATCGGTGATCGCCAAGAATGTACTCCTGCACTGCTTTAAAATTGCTCGAGGATATTCTATATATTTTAATAGCAACATCTTTATCGTTTTTTCCTATAGCATCAAACACGTTTGCCTCTTTGCCTGTGCTGATTGACCCACCAAATGCCTTGATATAGCCGCGATTTGAAAGATAATAAAGCGTTTTTAACGTTGCATCATCAAAAACATTTTCAGCTACCTGGTGATTATCTGAATCCTTGTGCTTAATCCGTAGTTTATCCAGTTTAGCTTCTATTTTCAAAATTTTTTTATCGGGGCGCATAACATTGTGTTTTGTGATTAAATTAATGTATCAAATCAATACAGAAACAGAAATGGTATTTTATCTGTGTTAATCTTCTCGTAATCTTGTGGCTCTACACAAATACCTGAAGTTATATACATTATTTCTCAACATGCCTTTATCACTCTCTAAGATAGCCGCGTCTTTCGAGCCATTCCGCATGCATTCTTTCATATCGCCATTTTATGTCTGCTTTTTCATTTTGAAATGGCCATGGTACAAGTATGACTACGTCGCCCACCCTGATCCATGTGCGTTTTTTCATTTTACCAGGTATTCGTCCAATACGGACAACCCCATCCATGCATCGCACTCTTATTCGATTAGCACCGAGCATGGTTTCTACAATGCCAAGAACTTCCCTCTCTTTTTCGTTGGGTGTTCTTACTCTAATAACTTCATCAGTTGGTTTGTTGTTTTTATTACTTTTTTTATATTTCAGTTTAACACCTCTAAATATAAACTACTATTGTTCTGGTGGTTATTTATCTTTTTTTAATCTATTGGAAAGTATAATTTTTCCTGTACTGCCGGTTAGCACTCAACTGAACATTATACTGCAATCTATCGATGTAACTATCCAGTCCTTCAACATCTTTTATGTCTTTTCTAACAAGACTGCTCAGCAGTCGGTGAAACCGCATATTTGGCACAACCCCAAAAGACAGCAGATGCTGCATGAGTTTCTTTGCAAGTTTTTCACCTGCTTTGTCCCAGTCTGTCAATATTATAATCTCACTATTCATTTGCGAGAGTTTCTCTGAGAAACTGAAAACAGGGTCGTACGTTGCAAATACAATCCTTCCAGTAACGCCAAGCTTTCTAAGCGTGTGCTCATCCCTGCGACCTTCAACCACCACCACCACTGCACCATCAAGTGAGGATACTCCAAGTTCTTTTATCAGCTCTTTCACTCGCTCGAGTCGTTTCTCTTTATCCATCGTGTAATTTATCCTCTACTATTCTTAAAACTTTGTCAATGCTGATATCATCGATTTTAATGCTTTTTTTGCTCGCTGTACTGCCAGAACAAATAGATACTTTTTGCACTGGAACGTTAAACAAAGTGGAAAACTCGACCATTAGCTCTTTATTTGCCAATCCCTTCTGCGGAACAGAACTAACGCGCACTTCTATTCGCTTTCGCCATTGGTTGTAGCCCTGTATCTGGAAAAACTTTGCACCAGCATTAACATCCACATCGATGCACACGCCATCAGGAAGTGTGTGAAGAGCATTCGAAAGGCTCAATCTTAACCACCTGATGCAATCACAAGGATTGTTATCTCACCATCAGGTAAGACAATTTTATCAAATGGCTGTGGAGCATCGTTCTGGAGCACCACAACGGTTTCGGGATTGATATCAAATCTTTCTAAAACATCATCATACGTGCTGGATTCATCCACTGTAATGCATTCTCGCTGGACCACATTTGTACATATACTAACAGTTATTTCCAATGTATTTCAATCCTCTTCCGGGAGTTCTTCTAATTCACCTGTTGGAGCAACAAGGTCATCAAGGTTTTCCTCAATCAGTTTATCTTCGATGCCTTGCTGTTTTTTTACACCTTTTCTTTCCACGTCTCTTCGTTTGAAATTCGACATAATTATTCCCACTCCACACATCAGTCTTATATGCTATAAACATTAGTGTCTGAAGATTGGTTTATAACCAGTAATAAAAGTTTTATATGTTAAGTATAATCAGTTCACAAAGAAAAGTTTTATATTAAATGTATAAATAAGTTGTAAAGAAATGATATGGTGATAAAAATGAAAATTAGAGTTGTAAGTTCAAAAGATGAAATAGCATCCCTTAACCCGGGAGAGTCCATAATCCACCTGACATTCAGGCCATCAAACAAGGATATATTCAACCTGGTTAAAAACTGTGCAGACCTTAAAGCAATTCATATACCCAGTTCCTACAAAAAAACAATCTCAGAAGCCACTGAAATATTTTTATCAATGCAAGGAATCGAATTGTTGGAAGGGGATGTTTGGGGGCATCGAAAAGACATAAACGAGTATTCAGAAATAGGATCGGGAATACACGACAGAATTGATGCACTAAAAAGCGATGGGCTTTCAGATGAAGCTATAGCAGAACGAATAAACAAAGAATCCAGAATCAGTAAAGACCTTGTAAAATATATTCTTGAAGAACAAAAGAAGTAGCCAAGGAGCCGCACACAAATTCTAAGTCCCTAAGCATCACAAGGTTACACAGGGCTAATAATAATTTATCAAAAAATTAAGTTTAAGACAGGAGTTGACTACTCTATCCGATTAGTATCTCCATTGATGAGACATTGGATTCGCCTCTATCAGATTCTATTTTTTCTGTAGAAATGCGTATGTCTTTAACTTCTACATTTGGCAAAAATCTATTTCTTGAAACCTCTGCAACATCAACAGCTCTTGATATTGCACGTCCTCTTGCTTTAATCGTTACTTCGCTTGCACCGTTGTTAAACTGTGTAACAACTGCCAAGACATAGTTCATTACTGGTTTATTTCCGATATATACTACGTCATCATCTGTCATGTTTGTTACCTCTATTGTGTTAAAGATCAACAGTAACTTACACAACGATGGTACATATATCTTTTTATCGTTTTTACATTTCATTATGAGGCTGTCAAATTACCCCGTGAATTTCGTGTTTCTAATTTGATGGTTATCTGTTCTGTTAGGGTTTCTTTGCTTTTGTCTCCTGTTTAGTTTGATTAAGAGCCAACAGGACCAATTTCACCTCCGTAATGCTTACACAATAATAATGATTGAGTATCGTGCCAATATCCCATTTATCTGGTGGAAATCTTTCAATTTTGGTAGGGAATTCTTTGACTGTAGTTAATCTTCGTATCAACTTCGTTGTGCAAAAAAAACAACAAACCCGGTAACCCTTTAATTTAATTATTATAATTTCAGCTCCGCTGCAGTTGGGACAAAAGGAGTATAGTCAGATGGAACTTTTAGATTTTGAATAAGACCGGATAATGTTTTATTTCCGGCACGGAACATGCCCCGCGGCACTTTGACCTCGATTGCGAAGCAATCGAGTGCAATAGGTACCATATATTTTGTTTCCAGTAGCAAGAGTGAACACGCTTCCAAACCGAACCATGAAATCATGAAAGAGGGTATTTGCTATAGTACTGTGTGGCTTTCACAAAAACAACCACAACTTGCCCGGGCGTGTTTGATACTTCCACCTCGTTTTATACACGGTGTACCAGTGGGATGGAACCGATTTTCCATTATTACAAACAAGCATTGGATATTCGAGTAGTGAACACACACAACTTCCTGATCTTGCACCACTTCAATTGTTTGTGTATGCCACCAGCTGAAATACTGATTGTATCGATAGTTTGTTATGGATAGCCTCTTATCCAGATACTTGTGTAGTGTTTTTACAATAGTTATTCACCATCAAAGCTCAATGTTATCACAATCTTTATGTATTATAAAGTCAACAATAACTTGCCGTCTTCCTGCTGGAGGACGCGATCTACAGGAGACTTAAGAGATGAATCGAAGCAAAGGAATAGTGGCAAGTGTCTCACACACTTGTAATGATGCTGGTTCAATCAGCGTCTGCAGGCGATATGGGCAGAACATAAGAATTAACCGGAGGTATATATAATGAGACAAATAGCAATGTATGGAAAGGGTGGTATCGGAAAATCCACAACCACCCAGAATCTGACTGCAACACTTGCCGACATGGGCAACAAGATCATGCAGATCGGATGTGACCCGAAAGCAGACTCGACACGAATGCTGATGGGTGGAAAGATGCAGCCAACCGTTCTTGACACCCTCCGAGAAGTCGGGGCAGAGAACGTGACACTTGAGGAAATCCTGCACACAGGATTCGGTGGAATACGGTGTGTCGAAGCAGGCGGACCTGAACCTGGTGTTGGATGTGCAGGAAGAGGTGTAATCACCGCGATAAAGCTTCTTGAGGCACTGGGAGCTTACGACGAAGACCTTGATTTTGTCTTCTATGACGTTCTTGGTGACGTGGTCTGTGGAGGTTTTGCTATGCCAATGCGTGAGGGATATGCCAAAGAAATCTACATCGTGGCATCAGGTGAAATGATGGCTCTCTATGCTGCAAACAACATCTGCAAGGGGATTGTAAAGTTCGCAGAGGAAGGAGAGATCAGACTCGGAGGCATCGTCTGCAACAGCCGCAATGTCGAAAATGAACTGGCACTAATGGAGGCATTCTCAGAGCGGATTGGAAGCAAGCTCGTGCACTTCGTGCCAAGGGACAATATCGTCCAGCAGGCAGAGATCAGGAAGAAGACCGTAATCGAGTACGATCCGACCTGCAACCAGGCAGAAGAATACCGTAAACTTGCCAGGAACATCCTTGAAAACGACAAGTTCGTGGTTCCTGAGCCAATCACGATGGATGAGCTTGAAGGCATGATGACTGAATTTGGAGTCATATAGGTGATCTCATGCAGATGATAAGAGCAATCATACGACCTGAAAAAGTGGACGAAGTAGTGGATGAACTGGATTCCAAAGGATTTCCAGCATTCACGAAAATCGATGTTTTCGGCAGGGGCAAGCAGAAAGGGATACAAATCGGACCGGTTGTTTATGATGAACTGGCAAAGGTGATGTTGATGATAGCTGTCGATGACGAGGATGTTGGTACTGTCATCAAAATCATCGAAGACTCTGCGCGGACAGGAAGTTTCGGCGATGGCAAAATCTTTGTAAGCCCGATCGATGAAGCCTACACCATCCGTACCGGGGAGCAGGGATTATGAGAGAAGTAATCGCCCTGATCCGAATGAATAAGATACAGCGAACCAAAGAGGCTCTGGCAGAGGCTGGATATCCCTGCCTCACTGCCACCCTCGCTTATGGTCGCGGCAAGCAGAGAGGACTCTACATAACCCCTCTTGGAAACGTTAAACCCGATTCAAAGAGAGCAGCTATACGATTTATCCCAAAGAGGATGCTAAACATTGTGGTTGACAACGAATCTATCCCGGAAGTGGTTGAGACGATCATGCAGGTCAACCGGACAGGAATGATCGGCGATGGAAGGATCTTTGTCTGCCCGATAGAAGATGCAGTCCGTATCCGTACAGGGGAACGAGGCGATGAGGCATTATAAGCATTTGTTCGGTGAACCACACGTCTTGTGTAATCTCGTGATTTTATGCAATGATAGAATAGGAGGAAGCAATGCCACTGACACTACTTGAGTGTGATGTACCAATACCTGAACGTGAAAAGCATACCTACATCAAGAAGTCTGGCGAAACGATTATTCCAAGATGCAATGTCCAGACAACGCCAGGAGACCTGACCGAACGCGGCTGCACGTATGCAGGGTGTATGGGTGTCGTTGGAGGACCTGTCAAGGATGTGATACATCTCGTACACGGTCCGATCGGCTGTGCCTACTACACATGGGGCGGAGGTCGCAGGCAGAATCTTTCAGATAACACCGGGTTTCACAGAAAGTACTGTTTCTCAACCTCAATGCAGGAAGCAAATATCATCTTCGGCGGTGAGAAGAAGCTGTACAATGCGATTCTCGAGGCTTATGAGAGGTTTCCTGAAGTAAAAGGCGTATTCGTCTATGCAACATGCGTGATTGGTCTCATCGGAGACGACATCGACAAGGTTTGCAAGAATGCATCAAAGGAGATCGGAATCCCAGTCATTGCGTTCAGTTGCGAAGGATTCAGAGGTGTCAGCCAGTCACTCGGGCACCACATCGCAAACGATACGATCTTTGAGAAGATCGTTGGCACAAAGGAACCGGATTATCTCACACCGTATGACATCAACATCATTGGAGACTACAACATCCAGGGCGATCTTTGGGTCATTAATCCACTCTTTGAAGCGATGGGACTCCGGATAATCGGTACGTTCACAGGAAACGCATCGATTGACGATATTGCCATGGTGCACAGAGCGAAGTTAAATGTGATGCACTGCCAGAGGTCCACCCCGTACATCTGCCAGCTTATGGAAGAGAAATATAATCTTCCGTACATGCCAGTCTCTCTATTCGGAATCGAGCAGACATCAAAAGCCCTTCGTGATGTAGCAGCCTTCTTTGGTCTCGAAGAAAAAGCAGAAAAGGTAATCGAGGAGGAAGTCTCCAAGATACTTCCTGAGATGGAGTATTATAAAGAAAAACTCACCGGAAAGCGAGTATTCATCTACCAGGGTGCGCCGCGTGCATGGCACTGGATCAAACTGATGGAGGAACTGGGAATGGAGGTAATAGGCGCTGCAACGACATTTGGGCACAGCGATGATTATGAGAAGATCATCGAACGGATTGGTGACGGCGCTCTTGTAATCGACAACCCGAATTCTGTTGAGCTAAAGGAGATTCTAATCAAATACAAGCCTGATCTCTTTATCTCAGGATTGAAAGAGAAGTTTCTCTCATACAAGCTCGGAGTGCCGTTTGTAAATGGTCACTCGTACGAGAGAGGACCTTATGCGGCATACAGCGGATTTGTGAAATTTGCACGGGATATGTACACAACGATCAATCATCCAGCGTGGAAACTAGTGGAGGGAAGAGCATGAGCCAAACAAAGACAAAGAGGTCGGTAACGATTAATCCTGGCATGTTGTGCCAGCCAATTGGTGCGATGCAGGCAGTACTTGGCGTACATGCCGCAATACCGCTCGTGCACGGATCGCAGGGATGCGCTGCCTATCCAATGCGGATGTTCAACCGACACTTCGCAGAACCAGCAGAGATTGCATTAAGTTCGCTTGGTGAAGATGCTGCAGTCTTCGGGGGAGCAGACAATCTCGTTAAGGGAGTACACGCTCTTGCGGCACGAAGACATCCCGAATTAATTGCGGTCGTCACGACCTGCCTTTCTGAAACAATCGGAGATGATGTTGATGGCATCCTTAGGAAGGTCGATCTGCCAGTGAAACTGGTACCGATGCACACGCCGAGTTATGTCGGTTCGCATGTTACAGGATACGACAACGCGGTAAAAGCACTTGTAACACACCTTGCAGAGCAGACAGGACCTAACAGTAAGATCAATGTCACTGTCGGGCTCCTTGATCCCGGGGATATCAAGGAACTCAAGAGCATGCTTGGAATGATGCGGGTCAAAGCGATTATCTTAACCGATATCACAGGTGCCTTTGATGCACCGTTGATACTGCCAAGACCGCCATTCCCGGATGGCGGAACCACGGTTGGAGAAATCAGGGATACAGCAAACTCGATCGGCTCAATAGCCCTCTCTAAACACGCAGGCGGAGCGGCTGTAAAATATCTTGAAATGAAGCACAAGGTGCCGATGATTGCAGGTGCATGTCCAATCGGTGTTGAAAATACTGATGCGTTCCTTGATAACGTGAGTCAGCTCACAGGAAGACCAGTTCCGGATGAACTGCGAAAGGAGCGGGGAAGGCTCATCGATGCGATCATAGATGTGCAGTTCAAGGTTGCACAGAAGAAGGTTGCGGTCTTTGCAGACCCTGATGTCGCATCCGGGATGGCACGGTTTGTGCATGAACTCGGGATGGACCCCGTAATCGTTGCAACCGGTACCGAGAGCAAAGAGTTTGTAAAGGATGTACAGGCGATAGCAAGCCAGACCGGGCACGAGATCGAGATTATCCTGGGATGCGACCTCTATGAGTTGCACGAGGCGATAAAAAGGGTTGGTGTTGATCTGTTGATGGGAAACACGCACGGGAAGAGTATTGCAGATGATGAAAAAATCGCTTTTGCAAGACTCGGGTTTCCTGTCTATGACCGTGTTGGCTACCAGAGGATACCGATTATCGGATACAACGGCGGGATCAATCTTGTCGACCGGATCGCGAACGCGATTCTGGATCACGCGGACGCGGCGTGAATGCATGGCACTGTTTGGGATGATAGATAGGCTCATCCTGGCGGTGCTGTTGCAGTGGGGGATGTGAGTATTTTTATAGAGAGTCTGTTAGAAGATTCTCGTAAGACTTATGTGGGATGTGTTCTCGATTAGTGTGCATGGAGTGCAGAGAACTGTGCAAGGCATTAAGGTAGTGCCTTGGTCTGTGGGAACCATCCTGCTTACATGGATCGGTTGGACATGGATGGAAGGTTGTGGAGCGATACATACAGAATCAGGAGAAGCCAAATGCGAAATCGCTATGTACAGGCTCCGTACTTAAGTCCGGGGTTTGGTGACTTCGATGGATGAACCCATGCTCCATTAGCGAAATAAATTCCAAATATCTGTTGTTGAATTCTTTATATGTGTTAAAAAGAATGAAAAAATTCCCAGAGAAACATCAAAAAAATAAAATTTGTGCCTCATTCAAAAAATTGCTAAATAGCACCAATTTACTAAAGAAAGTGTATTAAAAAAGCTATTTGATCCATCCATTCAACTTTTGCGGAAATTCAGACATCTAAACAATATAATAGAGAGCTTTCAGAGTTATGATCTTAGAGAGGGGGTACAAGTATATCCATAGTTGGGGAAAGTAATATTTATCTTAATGCAAGTAAGTTACATTATTTGAGAATATGGAATAGGGGTAATATGAGGTTTTTTTTATATGCATCGAAGGCAAAAATAGATATGTTATACTCACAAATAAGTAATAGTCATATTGAAACTACATCTACGAAGAAGTTGAATACAAAAATCGCTTCAATAGAGAGTAAAAAGATAAGTAAAACTATTAATGATATTTATTTAAAAATTCCATTTATAGAGAGACAATTAGAAAAAAATCAACAGGTCATAGATATCGAAAAATTAGATAAACAGAATATAAAACCTTATCTAAATAATACAGGAATTTGGAATGTTTCACCCATTAAAAAAAAGTATGTTTTGGATGAACAAGTTGAGGAAGTTGCACCCACGGTTTATTGTCTCTTTAGACAATACCAAAATGTTCTCTACTTTTTAATTGGTTCACCATTAAACTTAACTGGACAGCATGGTATCACGCCGAATTATACTTATGTATCTCCCACATGGACAGCTGATGAATATATCATGAATCTCGTTGATTCAGGATATTCAGACAAATTTTATTTTGATAGGATTTTGCCGGCATTGCTTGGGTATTGCTCAAAAGTATGTTCCTTTCTACCGCAAATGCACATTGAGCTTCTCTTTAAAGTGTATCACGTTTACAGCATTAACGATGAAGTGTTAGATGAAGCAGTTTCACATTATTCTATCGAAAATTTTAAAGATAAGCCAAATTTTCTTGTTATTGGATCTCCAATATTTGTATGTTTAGCTCAACCAAAAATTCAAGGAAGAAGATTTAATGAGTGAAGTAGGAAGTGTCTATGCGTGGCAAGGTGAAATAGATGGTAATCAACTAATCGGAATGCAGTATTTAAGTAAGTCAAGTTTTGGTATTTTCATCGCAAAAGAAGCTAAAAGAATAGTTATTGGTTTTCTGGATGACGATAAAGTTATTGGATATCATTATTTACTAAAAAAAGATATAAAGAATCTGCAAACATTTTTTGAAGGCAATACTGAAATAAAAGAGTTAACGAAATTCGAGGAAAAACGGCCTATAGGCATAATGCTGGGATACGAACTTCAGTTAGTGAATACATCAGAAAAGTCTATACGCATGTATGCAAATTTACCAGTATTTGATGATCAAGTACTGTTTGCTCTGACAGAATGTAATAAAGAATTCTGCTGTGTAGCATTTAATCTCAATGAATTAATATCGATAAAAGCACTTATAGATAGTTTTAATTGAAATACAACATTAAAGCTTATAACTTTCCTAATAAAAATCCCACGCATGATTTGAAAATAAAAAGCAGACAAACTTACAAAATATAAAATTTGAGCATCCTCTTGATGCCTCCCGTTTCTAGCGGGAGGTCGTGACTTATATTATGGTAAAATTATATATAGGAAAAATAAGTAGAAATGAAACGACGAAAAGAAAAATTGTGGAAGGAATCACAGTCAAAAGCGTTCGCCTATAGGGATGTGTATACAAACAATGTTCAGATATAAGTTGTTATATAACATTTTGGATTTGAGACAAAATTGATAGAGGAGAAAAAATGGAAAATCTAACCAATAAGATAATTATTGAAAGGATAGAAATGGCTTTTGGTAAAAGAATCGTCTTTTTCGTCGGCGCTGGGATATCAGTTCCCTCAGGAGTTCGAGACTTTAAGAAATTGACTGAAGAGGTTATACAAACGCTTGCAGACGATGAACTTGAAGAGCTTGAGGAGAAAGATCTTGAAAAGAAAAAGAAGGATTATGAATTACTCACTGAGAACATTCGGCCTGAGGTCATGTACCAGATGGCGATGGACGAACTAGACTCGAAAGTACTTTATTCTTTGGAAATGTTGGAGGGATACGAGCCGAATTATTACCATTATTTCTTGGCAGAGGTTATCAGGCGAGGTAATTGGGTATTTACTACAAATCAAGACAATTTGATAGAGGAAGCTTGCAAGAGAAGGGGAATGAAACCGGAGGTAGATTTCAAAACATATTATGGCCGCGGCAATGACGAGGATTTCAGAGAATACCTTCGATATATAAATTCTGGGGATATATATAGAGGGTGTATATTCAAGTTGCATGGTAGCATCGAGGAGGATGCAAGGGGAGAAGAAAAATATAAGACAGTTCGATTTTCACTCCGACAGGTTGGGGAAGGGTTATTTGGACCTAGAAAGGAAGTTCTCGAATATTTCCTTAAGGAATTCGATTTCTGCTTCATAGGCTACAGATGTAGGGATGACTTTAGCGTGTTCCCTGTGCTTTCAAGTACGAAAAGTGACAAGAATATATTTTGGTCTCGTTTTGATGAAGGACCCCTTAGTTTATACATTCCAAAAGAAGACAGGCTTCTGTGGGAAACGGAAAAAGAAGAAAATAAACCATTAGATGAGAAGAGGAATTTAGATCTGCTCAATATAAATGAGGTTCTCTTGCAAAGAGGCAAAAAGTTCGTATTCAGTGGTAACTTAGGCGAATTCATAAACGTTAAGCTGCCCACTCTATTAGGAGTTAAAAACCTTTCTTTTGATGAAGAAAAAGCAAGGGAAAAAGGAAAGGCGAAGGAAAGTGGGGCTTTCTTCAGATGGGCTAAGAGTAAAGAGAAGTTTGAGCGGTATCTATTCCTGGGACGTTTATTTGAGCACGCGGGTAAGTTGAATAATGGAATTGAGTCCTGTAGCAAAGCATTAGGCGAGGCAAAGAATGATTTCCAACTTATAAGGGCAAAACAGAAACTGGCTGATCTTTACTACAGAAGACAAGAAGGGGATGATGAAGGGGAGGCGAGCAAGCTTTATGAGCAATGTATTAATTCCTCTAAGGATCCACTTGAAAGGGCAAGTCTGAAGGCCAGCCTCTCCAATATTCTACGCAGGCGAGGGAAAGATTTTTACTCTGAAGCATATGTGACGGCAGAAAAAGCAAAAGAAGAATTTGAAACGTATATTATTGAGGGGAAGGGTAAGGGGTTGGATTATGCTAGGTGCTTAAATATTCATGGATTGGCCCTTTATAGTATAGGCAAGTTTGAGGAGGCAAGGAAATCCTGTTCAGATAGCATAAATGTAAAGCAAGATTTGGGCGACGTTGATGGGATAGCAGAATCAGAAAATGGAATAAGCTTAGCCTTTACCCAGGAGGGTAGAAGGCTTAAAGATCAAGGAAATAAGGAAGAAGCCAAAGATAAATTTTTTAAAGCTATTGAGCATGCAAGAAGAGCTCTTGATTGTAGGCGAAAGATAGGAAATTTTAGAGGGTATGCTCAGAACAGCCGTAACTTGGCTTGGCCGAATAGCGAGCTGATGAAACTTGCCTCGAAAGAAGATGAAGACAAGAATACTTCAAAAAAGCAAGAGATGGTTACAAAGCCGGGATAAGCTATTGGGATCGTTTCTATCCTGCACCTGCTACCGAAAGTGTACTTTTTAGAAATCTTTTAGCTAGGTTGTATATTGATTTTTGCTCTCTGACAGAAGATCAAGAGCAAAAGAAAAGGTGGGCTCAAGAGGTCATTCTCATTCCCATGTATGGGGTGATACTTGGAGACTCAAAGAGAAGGCAAAAAGCCAAAGAGGATAAGCGTACGCCTACTGCCGAGCAAAATCTAGAAAATATTAAAGAGATGCTCAAAGAGGTTAATTTAGACTCAGAACAAAAGGAAGCGGAGAGAATGCTCAAGGAGCTAAGAGAGGAGTAAGGAATTTCGAAAGTTGTCTCAAAGCCAAAACTCGAAGAGAATAATAAAACACTTAAACATTATTTGGAAGAGCTTATGTTAAAAATGTTGCCTGAAATTTCAGGGGAATTAATTGCACAAGAATCAAAGAGGCTTGAGGAAGTTAAGCAGCTTTCAACACTTGAGAATACAGATATGTTTGAATATCTCAAAAGTATGTTTCTTTTTTCAATATCGGATTATCGAGAAGCTGTAATAGCAAGTAAATCGGGTGATGAATTTCTTGAAAAGCTGTCCGAATATGTAAAAGATAAATTTTGGAAATTAGAAATTCGCAACATGGGAGACGTAATGGTTGATCTTAATCTATCTAGAGAAATACTTGGGCTCAATCCTATTGAATAAACATTGGCAATAAGATTTGAAAAAAGTGATATTTATGCAAATATTGAAGCCTATGCAATTTTGAGTAGATTACATAGTTACGCATATAGAGAATACTTTATCCCACAAACTAAAAGGAATATAAAAACCTGAGCATCCATCCGATGCCCTATATTTGAGCGAATCGAAATCCGAGGTCGTTGACGTTAAAAGTCTCTGATAAACCGTATGGAAGAATAACCTGTTCAAAACATCCATAGCCAACCAACCCCCATGTAAGCTTATGATCCACATTCCGTATCCCCCCAGATGCCCACAAAAATTTAAGCGACCATCAGACACAACAGGGGGTCTTGATCATGCATGTTAAAAAAAACCATAACCCTCTCTAAAGAACTGGAGAAGTGAGGTGGAAGACCACTTTATAGGCACATCATATTACTCAAATCTCTCGGACGCCATAAGAGATGGGCTCAGAAAGATTCTTGCAGAGTACAAGAAAAAAAATGAGGTTGAGATTGCTGCAACCCTCTGCAAAGAGGAAGATAACGCTGCGGGAAGCTGCTGCCATAATGGACGCCCCTGTGTGAAAAACTTCTGGGGAGCTTGGTTGGGGGGGGCTGTGTACCTGGGATACGGAATAGAAGAAACCGGAAGAGGATCCTGGATGATCACTGTAAGCGATTCCACCCCCTTTCATCTATTTTGGAACGATCAAGCGACCCCATCTTCTTTGATCCATATACGGTCAGGTCATAATCACAGAGGTGGTGCACCGGGAAGTATTAACAGAAGGAATCGCTTTTGGTGACGGATGCCAATCTTTTTGGAAAAGGCGATTGAGGACTATTATATTAATTTCTGAGATTATAGTCAAACATCTAACCTTTAGAACTTTTGAATGTGTGGCGCAAATTTATTAATCCATGATTTAGCGTAACTTAATTTCTTTGAACATTCAAAGAACATCTTTGATATTACACGATTCAATACAGAGCCTGTCCCATAATTAACATCGTTCCGATACTTTTATCACTCTTCCAGCCATATTATGTAATATGGCGTTCATTAGAAGGCTTCACAATCAAAACTGGTTATTTCCCCCAAGTATTTCAGATTTAATCGATGAAGACCATGTTTGCAGACTTGTAGATGAAGTAGTGGAGAGCATTGACCTTGGAAATATCGAAGAAAGGTATGATGGCCCTGGCAGTCCAGCGTATCATCCAAAGGTTATGATGAAGCTTCTTATCCAGGGTACTATCGATGGGATTCGGTCTTCTCGTAGGATTTCCAAGGCAACAAAGGAAAATGTTGTCTATATGTACCTTTCAGACCGATTAAATCCGGATTTTCGTACGATCTGTAGGTTTAGGAAGGATAATTTAGATGTTATTAAACTTGTTTTTGCCGGGATCATAAAGTTAGCTAGGGGAATGAATATGGTAAACCTTGGTCATTTGAGCATTGATGGTACGAAAATCAAGGATATTGAAGCGAATACTGTTGAAAATAGATGGTATAATCACACTTCACTCAAGAAACTATGCGAAAAACTAAGAAAACATGGTCTAATCTCTTGTATTCCATAAGCGAAAGTTTAAGACATAATCCAACTATTCAGCACCATTGAACCCAGTTGTGGGACAGGCTCTTCATTGCATAGTGGCGCAGACGTGACTTTTCAAAATATAGTGAGGTAAAAAATCACTGGTTTTTTAGATAGTGTCTTACGCAGTAATCAAGATCCTCAAAAACTGCACAACTTCATTGTGCAAAACCGCACACACTCATATGCGAAAACAATTCTTGATTGTGCTATCAATCAAGTGTAGAAGTAACCGGTAATTCTCGATTGCGCAAGCAATCGAGTGCGACAGCAATCAAGTGGAGCAACAGGTTATGAAAAACTATATTCAAAAAATCATACAACACGAAAACCTCGCGAGGAACGAGGCAGAAGATGCAATGCATAAAATATTCACCGAGGCTACTGATGCGCAGATCTCAGCTTTTCTCATTGCCCTTGCAATGAAGGGCGAAACCATCCAGGAGATAGCAGGACTTGCAAAAGGTATGAGAAAAGCAGCAAGGACTATACACCCACACGTATCAGGAACTCTCGTAGATACCTGTGGTACTGGCGGCGATTCACAGGGTACTATTAATATCAGCACTGCTGCTGCCATAATCACTGCTTCGGCAGGTATACCTGTAGCCAAGCATGGCAATTATTCCATCACCTCAAAATCCGGTAGTGCGGACCTGCTCAAAACAATGGGCGTAACTATTGACCTGCCACCTGAAAGAGTACAGCAGAATATTGAGAAAACAGGCATCGGCTTCATGCTTGCACCAGTATTTCATCCTTCAATGAAACGGGTAGCGGGGTTACGAAAAGAAATTGGTGTTCGAACCGTGTTCAATATTCTTGGCCCACTGACAAACCCGGCAGGTGCTAAAGCACAATTGATCGGATGCTTCAGTCAAAAGCAATGTGTTACTCTTGCAGCATCACTTAATATTCTTGGAACAGAGAGAGCCATGGTAGTACACGGGGAAAGACTTGATGAAATTACCACTACAGGCACTACAAACATCACAGAACTTAATAACGGAAAGATTGCAAGCTACACACTAACTCCGGAAGAGCTTGGAATACAGCGAGCTCTAATCAAAGACATCCGGGGTGGTACGCCTCTCGATAACTCAAAGGATATCATCAGGGTGCTTCTTGGGGAACATGGAGCAAAACGTGACATTATAGCTTTAAACGCAGCAGCTTCAATTGTGCTGGGTGGAAAAGCAGAAAACTTCAGAGAAGGTCTTGTTATTGCAGAAAACACCATTGATAGCGGCAGAGCCTTGAAAAAACTGAAAGATTTTGTCAAAGAGGCTGGAGATCCTGCCGTACTCGAGGTTTTAATTGATGACAGTTCGTGTTAAAATCTGCGGAAACAAAAACATAAGTGAACTAAAACTTGCAATCGATGCTGGTTGTGACGCTGTAGGATTTATTACAGAAGTCCCGGTGAGTACACCTCGTAATATCACCCTTAGAGCTGCTTCGGAATTGATAAAAAAGGTTCCACCTTTTATCGACAGCGTGCTTGTTATCATGCCTGAAACCGCGGAAAAGGTCTTTGAAATGGCATACACAGCTCACCCAAACGTCATCCAGCTTCACAATTTCACCTCATACAAACTACTTGAGGAGATACAGGACCTCAGAGCACAGAGTATAAACATTATACAAACAGTAGCTATTCCGGAGCAAGCAATCGACCAGATCAACAACTTTCACCAGCACATCAAGAATTTATCAAAGTATGTGGACGCTGTGCTCCTGGATACCAAGATCAGTAAACGAAGTGGCGGCACAGGCAAAACCCACGACTGGCAGATAAGTAGAGCTATTACAGAAAAGTCGCCCTTGCCAGTAATTCTTGCAGGAGGGTTAAACCATCAAAACGTGGAAGATGCAGTAAGAATCGTAAAACCTTTTGCAGTTGATACGGCATCCGGTGTTGAAACCGAGGGAACAAAAGATGAGTATAAGGTTAGAATGTTTATTTACCGTGCAAAATGTAGATTGGAGGAATCAGTAAAAAATGTATGATGTTGTAATTATCGGAGCAGGTCCCGCTGGTATTACAGCCGGAATCTATGCAAAACGAGCTATGTTAAACACCGTGCTTGTTGAAAAACTCGGTTACGGCGGGCAGATTGCCCTCACCGATGTGATAGAGAACTACCCGGGGTTTTCTAAGATCACCGGACCAGAGTTGATTCAAAAATTTGAAGAGCACGTGGCAGGGCTTGGACTTGAAATAACTTATGCAGAGATAGAAAAAATTGAAGATTCCGGTGATGTTAAGATACTTCACACAACCGATGGTGAGAAGATCTCGACACGTTCTGTGATTATTGCCACAGGAGCTCATCCAAACAAACTTGGTGTCCCTGGCGAGACTGCATACACCGGGCGTGGAGTGTCATATTGTGCCACCTGTGATGGGTTTTTTTTCACAGGCAAGGATGTTGCCTTAGTAGGTGGCGGCGGCACTGCAATCACAGAAGCGATATTTCTTGCAAAAATGGTAAGCAGGGTGTATGTGATTCATCGCAGAGATGCGCTTCGGGCTGAGAAAATATTGCAGGAACGTGCTTTTAATAATCCAAAGATAGAGTTTGTATGGAACAGTGTGGTTGAAGAAATAAAAGGTAAAAAAACCGTAAACACAGTTGTTGTAAAGAACGTTAAAACTGAAAAGCTTCAGGAAATTGCAGTTGATGGCGTGTTTGTTTTTGTAGGCTTAAAACCAAACACTGATTTTATTGATTGCCAGAAGGACGAGCGCGGTTTTATTAAAACAGATGTAAATCTTGCAACAAGTATGAGTGGTGTGTTTGCAGCAGGGGACTGCCGGGATAAACCACTTCGACAGGTGGTAACAGCCGCGGGAGATGGCGCCATTGCATCAGCATCTGTTGAAAAATATCTTGAATCAATGCGGCATTGAATTTAGACGTCTCTTGGATCTGTAATTTCTCCAGTGAGCGCTGTTGCTGCTGCGGTTGCAGGTGACGAGAGATAAACGAAGGACTCAGCACTTCCCTGTCTACCTTTAAAATTGCGATTAGAAGTTGAAAGTGCCACTTCTCCAGCTCCAAGCAGTCCAAAGGATCCGCCCATGCAGGGCCCACAACATGGTGATTCAACGATTGCTCCTGCCTTGATGAACTGTTTGATATAACCTGCTTTAAGAGCTTTTAAATACTCGGTTCTGGATGCAGGTATTACAAGCAATCTCACTCCTTTTGCAACTGGCTCATGCCCCATAATTCTTGCTGCAATCTCAAGGTCTTCAAATCTCCCGTTGGTGCACGAGCCAATAAAAATCTGGTCGACCTTTGTGCCTGCAACTTCCTGCACCGGTTTTACATTATCGACATTATGGGGGCACGCAACCATTGGCTCAAGATTGCTCACGTCATAATGTTTTATTTTATAATCGGAATCATCATCAGTTCTCCAGTATGAATCAAGTCTGAAGTCTAAAATCCTCTCCTTGATGTATGCTTCAGTGGTTCTGTCAGCTTCTATGATGCCTGCCTTGCCACCCATCTCAATTGCCATATTTGAGACTGTCATTCGTTCAGAGATGTTCATATTTCGAACAGTTGAACCTGCAAACTCGCAAGCCATATACCTACCCCCTTCTGCAGAGACATCCCCGATTATGTGAAGAATGACGTCCTTGGAGTACACGTGAGCTTGCAGTGCTCCATCAATTACCAATCGAAGGGTTTCTGGCACTTTAAACCAGAGCTTTCCTGTGGCAAAGACTGCTGCCATATCGGTACTGCCAATGCCAGTTGAGAATGCCCCGAGTGCCCCATACGTGCAGGTATGAGAGTCGGAACCTACAACAAGTTCCCCTGGCTCTACATGCCCCTTTTCAGGGACCACCTGGTGGCACACCCCTTCAAATATGTCGTAGTTGAGTATGTTTTGCTCCTTTGCAAACTTTCGAAGCAGTATCTGGTTTTCTGCTGCACTCAGGGAATCGGCGGGTGACTGATGGTCAAAGACCATTACAATCTTGCTTGCATCCCACACACGAGGATTCTCTTTATTATGCATGATTTCATAAAAACCCTGTAATGCAAGAGGGCCAGTGATATCGTGCGTCATTGCACAATCAATATCTGCAAGTACGAAATCACCAGCTTTAACATTCTTACCAGAAGCTCTTGAAAAAATTTTCTCAGAAATTGTTGTTTTCATGTTATATCCTTTTTGTTTATTCCTGTTGATAATACTTTTTTAACTTGAGTTTCAGGGTTCTATAGGTTACATCCACTTAAAATTAGCCAACTCTACTCGTCTCACTTGAATTCTGTAGCCTATATATAAACTACAAAAATTCCTTCGCTATAACCAACATCCAACAACACTGGTGTGTTTTCATAATATTTAAAATTTTGCAGCACTTAAAACCCTGAATGTCAGGGTATGAGTGACAAGACTCAATATGGATCATCGAATCTTACCACCAAACAGAGGACTAACTTCAGCCTGTAAAATCATTAGAGCATCAACAGAACTTACCTTGCCATCTTGGTTTATGTCTGCTTCTGCACTCCATTTGCCACGTACTGCCATCTCAAGCACACTCGCAGCATCTATACATTTTACTGGTGGTCGTGCTTGTGTATAAACTACAGAAGTCCCCGCTCCCTGTGTATTTGTATAATAAAGAATACTGTTACTTATTCCAGCACCGACACTATATGGAATATTGTTCAAATAGTTATAATTGAATCTGATTGTTCCATTTTCATATAATATTACTTCAAAAAGGTCCTTGTTGAGACATCCTCCACCACAAGTCCCGGTGTACCAGACTACAACTACTCTGTCTCCTTTATCCTGAACCGATATATTTGTTTCTTCACCACACGACTGAGACAGATCGCCCCAGAAGGGAGCTATTGCCTCGGTATTTTCTAAATGCGGCGAGCAACAATGGCTCGAAGTATCAGGCAGGAATGTAATCAATCCATTTGTGCTAATCTGTATGGAACTATGATTTTCACAGAAGAACGTGAAATTCCAGGGAAGGACATAATTATAGGAGCAGTCATCACAGCCGGTCCAATTTTGGTCTGGCGTGCTAATCCCATCCCAATCATAAGTAACGTATTCTTTAGTATAAGTATAGCATGGAGGAATTGTCTGGAAATCGGTGTAGTTGTAATACGAAGTTATGTATGCATCTTCTATGTAATCAAATTGAACACCGGTTGAGGAATTATATAAATACAAATACTTCAGATTGTACGGTCCATTGACCCCATTCTGTCGGATTTTAATTCCTTCGAAATTGAGTTGCACGGTTTGACTGCCAGTACTTAAGTAGGTGGTATTGGATTCGTAATCTATTTGATATCCAGTAATATCATACAAGTATCCATATACTCTATAACTTCCAGCAGTGGTCACATTCACACCTATATCTAAGGTTAAATTATTATACAATCCACCACCATCGGTATCTGTTCCATTATCTGAATAAAACTCGTTGAACTCAGCAGGCAGTCTCTGGAAGTCGGTGTAGTTGTAATATGGGGTGGTGTAAGCATCGTATATGTAGTCAAGTTGTGTCCAATCAGTTGTATTGTATAGATATAAATACTTCAAATCAAATGTTCCATTGACCTTATTTTGCCTGATCTTTATACCCTCAAAGTCAAGTTTAACGGTTTGGTTTCCCGTGTTTAGGTAAGTATAGTTATTTCTCCATTCTATATAGCCTCCATGACAATCATTCAGTCTTCCCTCTACTATGTAGTTACCTGCCTTTGTCACATTCACGCCGACATCTATTGTTAAGTAGTTATACAACCCATCGCCATCGATATCGATTCCGTGATCTGAGTAAACATCATTAAACTCCGCCGGTGGCTTCTGGAAGTCAGTCCAATCGTAGTCGTTGGTAAAGTACTCCATTTTATCTATATGTTTCCATTCTTCAGTCTCATAAAGGCTTAACCATGTTCTGAAGCTTCCGTTATGCTCTGTGTTATATATCCTGATTCCGTCAAACTGTAATGTGATATTATGAATGCCAGCATCGAGATATGTTCTGTTCCAATCACTGTCAATTCCCCACCAGTAACCCTCTTCTTCATCGTAATACTGCAAATTTCCACTTAATTCATATTCTCCCGCCTTTGTGACGTTTATCTCTGCTTCTATCACAAGATGGTTGTATAAAGTATCATTATTTGTGTCTAATCCATAGTCACTAAAGTTTCCAGTAAATTCTGGTGGTTTATCAAAATCAGTATAGCTATAATAGAAAGTAGTATCAGTTGCCCGACCTAACCACCTCCCATTATCCCTATCATATAAATCCATGTCCACATCGAAGTTGCCAGAATCTCCTGATAGATATATGCTTGGTCCATAGAATTTAAGCGTCACATTGTGCAATCCCTCATTTAAATACGTATGATTTGAATCAGAATCAAGCCATTGTCCTGAAGGTGCTCTAAGCGAACCGTATAGCTTATAATTACCAGCTTCTCTTACTTCTATTCCTTTTTCAATCACCAGATAATCATAGAGCGAGTTATTGGTTGTATCCAATCCATAGTCGTTGAATCCTGATGTGAATTCTGCTGGGGGCTTTTGGAACTCGGTGTAATTGTAATGATTTGTGGTACATGCATAGCGTCTATAATCAAATTCCTCTCCGTAAAGAACCGTGAAGTTATTTGTATTCCCTGTTGCTTTTGTTTCTGATTTTTCAAGTGGTGGTACTTCTTTAGCGGGTGGATGCCCTATTGGTTGTGGTACCGGATATGTATAGGTTACATTGTATAGACGAAGATATTTTAAGTCGTAAGTTCCGTTATACTCATTTTGTCTCAGTTTTATTCCATCAAATCTTAATTGAACCGTTTGATTCCCTTTGTTTAGATAAGTCATGTTGCTGTCATAATCTACAGAATTATACGTTCCCTTTTCATACAAAGACCCACTTATCCGGTAGTCTCCATCATCTCTTACGTTTACACCCACATTTATCACCAAATAATTATACAATTCATCCTCATCTTTATCCTCTCCGTAATCTGAGTATATATCGTTGAATTCTGCACCGGGTGGTTGAAAATCAGTGTATTCGTAGTAAGAAGTAACGTATGCATCATGTCTACTATCTTGCTGAACATAATCATCACCGTATAGCCTAAGATATTTTAGATAATAGGGACCGTCAGCTTTGTGCTTACGAATCATAAGTCCATCAAAATTGAGCTTGATTATCTGTGTTCCATTCTCAAGATATGCAGAGTTTCCTTCGTATGCGATGCTGTTACCATAACTATCATATAGCTCAGCATACCAGCGGTAATTGCCTGATTCTGATACATTCACACCTATACCAATAGAAAGATAGTTATGAAACGTGTCGTCGTCTGTATCAATACCTGAGTCATTGTAAACATCTGTGAAGACTGCCGTTGGTAGTTGGAACTCTTTACTATCATAAGATGATGTGTTATATGCTTTCAATCTCCTATCAATAGTGTTCCAATAGTTATCTCTGAGTCTCAGGTTGGTAAGCGTGTAAGGTCCATTCAGATCAACCCTGTGAATGTCTATTCCATTAAAGAGCAATGTTATATTCTGTTTGCCAATTGATAAGTAGGTATTATTTCTTGCATCTGTAATGCAAAACCCATTTAATGTCTCTATGTCGCCATACAAATAATAAAAATCTGCTTTGGCAACATTTACACCAACATCTATTGCAAGATAATCATACAATCCATCGCTGTCCAGATCGATGCCATAATCAGCATATATATCGGTCAAAACCGCTTTGGGCACTTCTACATAACGGGTTGCCAGATTATTTACCACATAACCTTCACCAGGAACAGGTTCTGCATAGACTGAAACATTGTAGTATCCAACTGCAGTAGGCGTCCAATTGAAATTTATCGTTGTATCCGTTCCGTTTTGGATAAGGGGAATGGTTTTGCTGCCTAATTTTGTTCCATCTACCAATAAGTCTATGATCACATCTGTTTCGCTGTTCAACCCGGTATTTGCTATTGTCGCATTTATCTGTGCAGAAACATTGATTCCAACTATACTGGGTGCATCAATTAATACCTCTATATCATGCGCCTGTGGAGGCAATGTAATCCACCTGAAGATGTTTCTCCCAAAGATTCCGTTATCAGCATTATAAATATAAGCTAAGACCTCATCTGAAATTACAACGACTTTTCCATTTCCATATCGTCTCACACCAATCATTTTATTCCCAGCGACATCTCTTGCAACATCTATGGCTGGCGAATACACGTTAAGAGAATTTACCGGACTAAAGTATATACTTGAAACGCCTCTTGTTATACTATGCATTGATATATCGGTTGATTCGCCGTAGTATCCCTGAATGCCACTGTATGACATGTTAAATACATTTACAATTGTTGGATCTCCCAGTTCATCTCCTTCAACAAAAAGACCGCCTCCATTTTCAACATACGTAGCAAGAGCACTTTTTTCATTAGTGCTCCAACTACCTCCTCGCTCATCAATCCAAATTGCATCATAATTATTTAGTAGCGAAAGCGAAATCGGTCCGGAAGTGATATCTGATACAATAAAGCCCTCACTCTTTATGTCATCGATTATGTCAATATACCAGGATGACGGTCTTCCTCCATGTGTTGTATCATATCCTATTATGTAGATATTTGATAAAACATTTATACCTCTTGATGCCAGATTATTTATCGTGACGCTTTCACCTGGCACAGGTACTGCATGCACTGACACATTATACGAACCTTCTTCATAATGTGTCCATGTAAAATTTACCGAGCAATTTGTACCGCTATCCAAACTTGTAATTGTTTTTGTCGCATCGATTGAACCGTTTATAAGTAATTGCACTGTGATATTGGTTTCGTTGTTCAAGCCATTATTAAATATGGTTGAATTTATCGGTATTGACTTATTTATTTTTATATACTCTGGAATAAAAAGCAAACTCACCTTAATATCGTGCTCCTGTGGTATTGCCATAGGTAATGCAAACATCGCATCCACAACACCCCAGCCATAATTGTTATCAGGTCCTATTATACCTCTATCAACGGCAGTATCCATTAGTATCTCCTTTATCTCAAGCGGCGCTAAATTTGGATTGTATTCGAGCATCAGTGCAGCGACGCCAGCAACGTGAGGAGTTGACATCGAGGTTCCACCATGAGGTACATAACCATTTCCAGTATCAGCCTCGGCAGACGTAACATCTACACCAACGGCACATACCTCTGGTTTTGTCCTTCCATCAGCAGTAGGACCGCGTGATGAGAAATAAGCAATGTCCATGTAATCGTCAATTGCACCCACTGTAATAACTTTTTTAGCGCATGCCGGGTCACCAACCGTTTTACCACCCCACATACCAGCATTTCCAGCAGCAACCGAAACAACTATTCCAGCATCTACGGCAGCATCACAAGCCAATGCCATCGGAGTGGTTCCATCATTGTTGTAGTCTCTACCCAAACTCATTGAGATTATCTTTATGCCATAATCATCTTTATTTTGAACAGCCCAATCTATTCCAGCAATGATCGTTGATTCTCTGCCCGAGCCCCATTTATTAAGCACCTTAACCCCAACCAATTTTGCACCTGGTGCAACCCCCTTATATACAGAGGGGCCACCCGTGCCTGCTGCAATACCAGCACAATGAGTTCCATGCCCATGATCGTCATAAGGATCAGGATAAAAATTAACGAAATCCTTAAAACCAATTATCTTTGGATCGCTTGTTGCAAGGTTGTCATCCATATCGTCCAGTGACTCGTGTGCATCGTCAATGCCTGTATCAATCACTGCTATGGTCACGTTAGACCCTGTAACATTGTATGCGATTCTTGCCGTATCTGCCTTGATTACCGGTACACTCGAATCCAAGTATGCTTGCACCTTATGATCCTCGTAAACCATTTTAACATCTTGAATTGTTGATAATTCATACAGTCTGTTACAAGGAATGCTTATTACTGTAGCGTTTATAACAGAATAATCATATTTTATTTCTGCGTCAATTAACGAATAATCGGTTACGGTGAGATCAACACTTTGGTTATACAAGACAATAACATCAATCTTTAATACATTCTCGCCGCTTGCTTTAAACTCTAACGAATCTTCAATTTTATTGTTGTTAGCATCAAAAGCTGTCACATCGCTTTTTCCTGTAATAGAGACATCATCATAAGTAATATCTACAACATCAATTTCGTTTTCGCTTATGTTTATATCAGAATGGATTTCATTGTGAATGCGATCCACCCAACTTAAATTTGTTACTTCATTTGGTTCTGTTATTCCAAATAGCGATCTATTTTGTCCAGTGTAATGGGCTACTTTATATTTCGCCAATTCATTAGAGCTTTTAACATTCACTATTGTTTGAACATCTTCTTCGGAAACACTTTCCATAAGTTTTTCTGATGTGTCACTGGCCAAAACTATACTGCTAAATACTGACCAGAGAACTATCAACACCACAATCAAACCAAAAATCCTCATGCTTTTCATTTGTTAATTCTCCTATAGACAAATAATAAACACATATAATTAATAACACATAAGATTTTCGATTCATTTTTTGTATGTGCTTCGAGCTGTCTTGACAAGGACAGTACTACGAATTTTGCCCCAAAGCAAGGAGTATGCAAAAGATAAAATACAGGATCAAGTATTGACAGATAATATTTATGACTTTGTTACAGCCAATACTTGTAACCTGTGGTCTGCCGGGGCTGTCAACTTGTTGGGTGTTATACCAGAACTCTAATTTCTTTCATACGTTCAAACCCAGAACAGTAGACATTATACCTGAATATACAACCAGGTCGAAACAATACCAACACCCAATAACTTTACAACCACCTTTAATGTAATTACCATGTACATACAATCTAGCATCATTATCTGTATATTCGTTCGATTCTTTGTTTTTGCAGGGGCTAGTATAACGATTCCAAATTAATCTTACAATAATCATACCACAATTCTGCCAGGCATATCATCCATTTTGTATTTCCACTTAAATATCACTGGAGTTTCGTTTATATCATCAAAATATTGACTTATGCGATCAATGGAGTATCTCAACGATTTCGTGAAATGGGGCGTAAAGTTGCGCGAGAGAACTGACCCGGCACATATTTTGCTTCTGGTCAATGATGGAAAAAGGAAATGGAGATAAAAGATACGCTGCGGATCAGCAGGGCAAATCCGTTTCCAAACAATTCAAGAAGAAATACCGCGAAGAAAGTTCCAAAACGCCCCTCGCGGAGAAACCAACATCCGGTCAGCCTAAAAGTATACAGATGAAACATGCGGCGGAAGTTATAGAGCTGCAGGCATGCAACTGAATCACCTGATGGGGCGCAAGAGATGGACACACTACACTACTACCAGGAAGAAAATGCGAAGAAGGATGGGTTTGAAACGATAAAACAAAGAGAGTATCAGGCTTATTTTAAAAAGCAAAACTAAACCCGGTTAAGGCGTGGATGTGGTGCATACAGACGATCGATTACCGAATACAGAGCGAGAACGGATGTACGATGTTTCCGATCTGTAATGAAGAACTGTAATGAATTCCGGAAGTCCCATTGTCTGTTTTGACGAGAAACCAAAGCAACTTGAGATAAAAGGATTTCCATCCCTATGAAGCCTGGAATCCTCGTGAAATATGATTATGAATATATCAGGAACGGTACAGCAAACATATTCATGGCGGTCGAATCAAAGCAGGAAACGGTGACGAGGATCACCAAAAGAAGAACTATGGTGGATTTTGCAATAATTCGTGAAGATGCTTGTCGATGAAGAATAATTGACGTTGAAAACATCCAACTATCAAGGCGGATAACCCTCAATAATTACAAGGAAAAGTCATTTTACGAGGCATCTAAAGTGAGGAGGAGGCGGGAAAGGATTTGAGCTAAGATCGAGTTTCCATTACACGCCAAAACATGCAAGCTGGCTTAATGCCGCTGAAATCGAGATCAATGATGGATATCGAATGCACTGACAGACGGATTGGAGATATGGAGACACTGGTCCGGGAAGTGGCCGTATTTTGACCAGGAAACGGAATGACGATGAAAAGAAAATCAACTGGGGCTTCATTGAGGGAAGGCGATAAGAAACTGGTCCAAGCATTATGTCTAAGACTAAATTCATCGGTTAATAATTCAGTGTATCGATTCCAAAATAATATAACAATATTTAACGATGGCTGCTAATTAACTTTGATGCCATTTATACAAAACGTCCAAAATTGACTGATAAAGAACTTGAATACTTAATTTCCTACCGACTCGTTCAATGACCGAACCAGTGAGAACAGCTGTAAAGGGCAAAAATTCTGGTTTCAGGTTATCAGGAATCGAAATGATTCACAAATAGCTAATGAATTAAACACAAATCGTCAAAAGTAATCCGATGTATAAAAGGCTCTCGCCTAAGGATTTATGAAGCGATCGATGATTTATCGAGAAATGGTAGACTAAAAACTCACTCCTGAAGGACGCGTGGATTATCTCTTTGCCTGTATGAAACCAAAGATTTTGATATCCATGAACTTTGGACAACGACTATTGGCAGAATATAGCTCCCGCGATAACTGTATAGATAGCTGATATCCTAGAGGCAGGGAAGATTATCTTCAGGAACAATTTCAAAAAATTCTTAGTGCAAGCAACATAAAACCACATAAAAATCTACCGCTATATTAACCAAATCGATCCGAATTTCGAGTCGAAGAGTGCTGTTACTTTGCATACATATGCTGCAGAAAAAATCCCGGAAGTGAGGAAAATTTCGGCAAAGATGGATGTAGCAATTGGTTTCTGGGTATGATGAAAACCGGTGCATGCAAGCAGTTGGGAACAAATATCCGTGATTTAACGCCAGTAGCGATGTAACATCCTACTATTTCGCGTGATTATGAATATATGTATGAACAGAACTCTTCTTTGTTGGTGCGGAATCGACTTGTTAACCGGAACACCATTATCAAGTTTATAAGTTCACCGGAGCAGTTGAATTCATTGATTTTGTGCCGATACCTGATTTATACTATCCACAAAACTTAAAAAATCAGTCAACTCTTTAATAATCCAGTGGGTTCATACGTCAAAGCCGAAACCAAAATATCTGGTAAAGCAAGTTCCTTTAATAACTTATCAATTCGTCTTTAATCTTGTTCCGTGCCGAATATTGGCTTTGAAAGCTCTGGTTCAAAATACGTAAGCGCCCCATTTTCACGAAATCGTTGAGATACTCCACCTCTTTCTCTGTAAGTTTTATTTTTTCCATAGAATATGGTTGGACTCACAGGTTTATAAACTTTGTCTAAAAATTAAGTTGCTGAGACACTAGTAGATGGAGAACCGATCTATTACTGGATCGACCAACAGAACAAGGAAGTTCCCATTGATGCAGGCTTTGTTGGACTTGTGAACTCCACAAATATAACGGTTAAAGACCTCACACTGACGAATAACCTACAGGGAGTGTTACTCGCATACACAAAGAATTCGAGGATAGAACGCATCAATGCATCGAACAACGGCAACGGCATCCGCCTATATTCTTCGAGTGATAACGCGCTCACGAACAACAACGACGGCATCTACCTGCATTCTTCGAGTAACAATACACTCACAAACAACACTGCATCGAACAACCACTACGGCATCTGGCTGTATTCTTCGAGCAACAACACCGCACCGAACAACCACTACGGCATCTGGCTGTATTCTTCGAGCAACAACACGCTCACAGAGAACACCGCCAACTCGAACAACCACTACGGCATCTGGCTGTATTCTTCGAGCAACAACAACCTACTCTACCACAACAATCTCATCAACAACACCAAGAACGCTTATGACACAAGCCCCAACCAGTGGAACACCTCAACCGTTGGCAACTATTACTCAGACTACACAGGAAGCGACAACGACAGCGACGGTATAGGCGACACTTCGCATCAGATTCCAGGCGGAAGCAGCATTGATTATTTCCCTCTGATGCATCCATGGGGAAAACCACCACTGAAAGGCGACCTTGACGGCGATTTCCAAATCACTTCAACAGATGCTGCAATCGCACTTCAAATTGCAGTCGGCAACCGCCCCTGCAATCCTGAAACCCTCGCTATTGCTGATGTTAGTGGCGACGGCAGGGTTTCATCACTTGATGCTCTTATGATTCTACAGAACTGTACAACTTCGTTGTGCAGAGATACCGATAACCTTTGATTCTCGATTGCGGAGCAATCGAGTGTGGATTAAACTTAAATAAGAAAGCCGATCATTATATTATGTCTGACTACGAATCAGACATCGTGTTATTAGGTCCTCGCGTGAGAGTTTATTGACATACGTCTGTTCTGTGAGCGTGTAGTCAACCACAACACGGTATATTACCTGATGCATGGGTCACTAAACTGTACAACGGAATTGGAATCCAGTGGATGATGGTTTGGAGTTAGCATCAGGTTATATTTCAAACCTTTAGCTGTGTAAAAAGTTTTAATTTTATGTGAAAGTCACCCAAGCTTCAGTACAATCCATTTTAGGTACTTCAAGGGGTGATAAATCAAAGAAGTTAAGAGTCGATCTGAAAAATTGTGGATTTGGCAAAGAAAAGACTTTTTATAATGTAACTATCCATAAAACGGAAGAATGTGCTATCAATTCGAGTAGACGATCATGTTTATGATAGGGTGGAAGAAATAGTAGCTGATTCAAGAGCTTTGATTTGGTACCTTAATTTAATTACAACCCCTTAATCTTTTTTTTCCTCTAACGGATCAACTTCTACAACTTTCAATGGCACATTTTTTAACGCCTGTCCAATCACTGATTTAGCAATACGTGAAGCATGTTCCTCGCTTTCAGCGGCAAACACCCGCATCTCAAACAGTAAGCCGACAAGAGCAGTATTTGCAGCAACAAACACACTGTCAAGTTTACCGCCGCACAGTGGACATGTTGTAACTCCGACATTCACATCAACGTAATTTAGTTTAGGGTTCAATCGCTTGCCAGCTTCAGAAATTGCGACTCCTCTTGCATCATTAATAGATTTCACATCTTTAACCAACCAGGCAGCTTCCAGAAGCACGTGATAATTCAACATAGCAAGCCCTCCATAACTCATATAGTAAATAATTCTTTCCGAGACACGGCAAAGATTCCAAGTCTTGCACCAGCGTCAAGCCAGGCATACCCATAGCTAAAGCACACAAGAGCATTGACGAGATCTATTTTATTCATAAAATGCATACCATCTTCATAATACGACCGTGCCATTTCAAGAAAATCAACAGCTACATAACGAAGCTCTGAATCCTGGCACGGGAGTATGTGCACATCATCAAGAGCAGTTGAGAGCATGTCACAATAGCGATTCACCTTTTCAACAATATCGGCAGTCATTGGAAAAACAATCCTGAAATGATCAATGATTGAAGTGACGCATTCCTGTAAATACCAGCGATACCCCAAGCTTGTTTGCTTCTGCAATGACCTCCTTATCACGTATTGAGCCGCCAGGTGATACAATGTATCTGATACCTGCTTTCGCTGAGGAGATGATGCTGTCTGGAAAAGGGAAGAAGGCATCAGATGTGAGTACGCATTCAGATAAAATTTGTTTATAATACTCTTCCACGCCAATTTCCGGTTGTTCTGTTTCGTATCGTGTGAGCAGGTTTTCATGCGCTTTTGTAATTGCAAGTTTTTTGATCGAATCTACCCGGTTTGGTTGTCCTGCTCCCATTGCAAGAAGCGTGTAACAACCTGTTTGATATTCATATCCTATGGTTATTGCATTTGATTTCGTGTGTTTGCATGCTGCAATAGTAAACATTGCAAGCTCATATTTTTTATCTGGGGGGTTATTGCTGGTAACAGTTTCCCATTTTTCGTACAAGCCCTGATCTGCTGTTTGCTTGAGCACGCCCCCTGTTATGTAATGATAGATATTGTTGGCAGCAGAACTTTCGTTTAATTTAGGTAGTTCCAGGAGTCGCAGATCTTTATTCTTGTGAGCTAAAAATTCCAGAGCTTCTGGTTCAAATGCAGGTGCGAGAATCAATTCTACGAATATACCTTTAAGAAACTGTGCGGCCTCGAGAGTCACAGGTTTGTTAAAACAGAGGATGCTTCCAAAAGCAGATATGGGATCTCCTGCCAGTGCTTCTTTAAGTGCTTGAAGCTGGGTTGTGCCTGTTGCAAGCCCGCAGGGATTATTGTGTTTTACTATCACTGCTGCATGTTTACTCGTGATCTGTTCAAGTTCCCTTATGGTTTGTAGGGCGTTATCTGCATCTATGTAGTTGTTGTAAGACATCTGTTTTCCATGAAGCTGGACTGCTTTTGAAAGACCTGGGCAAGTGGCATTCACTTCACTGTAACATCTGGCTTCTTGATGCCAGTTCTCACCATAACGAAGAGGTTGCCCGTTTGTGAATTGTAAACGCAAAATGTCTTCTCCAAGTAGTGTTTTGCTCAAGTACGTGTCTACGATGCTGTCGTAGTTGGCAGTGTGTCGAAAAGCTTTAACAGCAAATCGTTGTCTCGTATCAAGTGATATGCCACCCGTTTGCGTCAATTCTTCTGTAACTGTCGCGTAATCGTTGTAATCTGTTATCACTGTTACGTATTCATAGTTTTTTGCACCTGCCCGAAGCATCGCTGGGCCGCCAATATCAATCTGTTCGATGGCTTCTGATAGTTTCACATTTTTACTGTTGATTGTTTCTTCAAAAGGGTACAGGTTTATAGCCAGAAGGTCTATGAATCGTATGCTGTTTTTTTCTGCTTCCTTTATGTGTGATTGGGAGTCTCTTTTAGCAAGGATGCCTCCATGAATTGTAGGATGAAGCGTCTTTACACGACCATCCATCATTTCAGGAAAACCCGTTATTTCAGAAATATCTACCACGTTGATGCCTTCATCTTTTAATACCATGGAAGTTCCACCGGTAGATATAATCTCAACGTTACTCTTTTGGAGCTCTCTACAAAAATCAACAACACCAGTTTTATCTGAAGTGCTTATCAGTGCCCGTTTCACAGGAACCACTTTTGAATCACCAGCCACGATATGTAAAAATCTATAATAAGCTTATCGGTATTGCGGGGCTGTCAACTTGTTGGGTGTTGTATCTTCCCATGTTTTGATGTCCAGTATTCCATTTTTCTTGTTAGAAAGGCGAATATTCCCTGATATGTCTTGTATTTCCTTTTTATTTGGTTGGGGTCGGTCTGTCGATAGTAATTTTCAACTTGATTGTTCGTTTTGGGGATTGACCCCTCTCTCATGAAGATAGTGAGTCGTTCAAAGTCGGGGATGATCTTTTTTCGTATCCACTTTTGTAAAACGCGTGGAATATCGTCATATTTATCTAATAATTAAATAATGTCAAACGATAGCTTTTTCTACCATTAATTTTGATATATTGCTCATCATAGCAGTAATATCCGGAATAATCATGTATTTTATTATTGATTCTCTTTTCATCCCCGATTTTTAACCAGTTCTTTATCGATTGGTGTGAAGGCAGGATGCTGAAGAACGTGTGAAGATCCTCGTCCAGTTTTCGCAAGGAACGGTAGCCTGTTTTGACTAAACCATCTATTTTCTCCTTGAATATCGATGCATATCGATGATTCGGCTATACAACCAGGTTTAACTGTGTTACAAACTTTCTGTGGCATTTTTTACACAAATAACGCCTCATATAAATCTCACAAGATCCAAACTCACCCAGTATCGGATTTCGCTCCTGAAATTCCTGCCGAATCACACAATAAGAACCACAAATAGGACAAATTGGGTTAACAAGTTCAAAATGGTTATCTGCCAGGAGAATCAATCCCTTGTTCACATGATACGGTTTATTATCCATCGAAAATCGCTCTGCTATGATCTTCTATGGTTCCGGGGTACCGTTGGAAAAATCAGACAAGAGAAGCTGAATCTGCGAGATGTTTGTTTTCAAAGTAGATAACATTGTAACACTCATTGTACATACTCTGTTTTCCTTATGCATAGATTTTTCGATTTATTTTTGGATAGAAACTTGAATTATAAGACAAAATCAGATTTAAAAAGAAGATACAGGTGTTTCAGCATGGATCTTTCTATAATGAGCGCCAACACCCGGAGAGTTTACAACCACGCACACATAATTAATCCAAAACTTACTAATTGTTGGTGTAATTAAGTGAACTACCAGCCCCTGGGGGGCTGGCATCTTCCATGCCCTGTGTGTTTTATGTTCAGATTCTTTCTTATCTTTTTATGAGACATTACTTAAAACTTATTAATTATGGTATATAATATTTTCTGTTTATAAATAAGTAGAGAGATCTATCAAATTAGAAACCGGAACTTTTAAAGCTAATTTGATAGCCTTTCCAACATCTATCGTTCAAATGCAAAGGATTTTATGGAATATAAACCATGACTTTCGCAAATGACCGTCTCACTTAAAAATTTTCTCATGTTTTTGTCACTGGTTTTAGTCCTATATGCTAGTATCATGGTGTTTACTATTGCACCTGTTCCGGTCAATCCTGGTGAACGCGGGGAGTTTATGACCGACCAGCAGTGGCATGACTATCAAAGCAGTTTTAAAATTTTTTATTTTCATTTGCCAATAGCAATGACCGCATATATCGCCTTTGTTATTATGTTTTTATCGAGTGTTGTATATCTTAGAATTTATGGTCGTACTATTCCGGATTTGCATAAGCAATTCAAAGCACAATTGTGGGACTTCAGAGCATATTCTGCGGCCGAGGTTGGCGTGTTATTTGCAGCCCTCACACTGATAAGCGGATCCATCTGGGCAAGAAGTGCATGGGGAGTATACTGGTTATGGGATGTCAGGCTCACCACTTCACTTATATTATTCCTTGTATACCTTTCTTATCTCGTGTTGCGACAGGCAATTGAAGAGCCGGAGAAAAGAGCCAGGTTATCAGCAGTGTTTGGAGTTGTTGGGTTTATGGGCGTGCCATTAAGTTTTCTTTCAATTAGACTCTGGAGAGCACACCATCCGCTGGTAATAGGTGGCGGCGGCATACATGGCACAGACGTGATATTTCCCTTATTGTTAAACATTGCAGCGTATGTTACGTTAGCAGTAACCTTGATATTGGTACGTATAGATAACGAAAAACTTAAAGATCGCACACTGCACAACTTCGTTGTGCAGGAAAATAGCCGGTAGCTCTTGATTGTGAGAAGCACTGCACAAATTCATTGTGCAGAAATAACTGGGAACTCTCGACTACGAAGTAGTCGAGTGCAAGATAAACAAATACGTTTATACTTCTCTATCGTCAAGCAAATCTTGTAGAGCAGGGCATGAGCAGTCCATGACATAACACAAAACGCCAACTTTATCTCTGTTGAAAAGTACTACTGCATGGACACAACAACTGAAGGGATTGCAAACGTGGCAGTGCATAGCTATAATAGTATAAAGGAAAAGATTATTGAACATTATCTTTTTGTATGCGCATTAATATCCATCTTCGTTACAATCAGTATTGTGCTGGTACTACTTTCTGAAACAGTCTCCTTTTTTAGAGACGTAAGTATCATCGAATTTCTAACCGGGACAAGATGGGCGCCAACTTATACACCATCCCATTTTGGGGTGCTGCCACTCATTAATGGTACATTACTTATAGCCATCGGGTCAAGCATTATTGCCCTTCCCATGGGACTTACGAGTGCTATATATCTAAGTGAGTATGCAAATGAACGCACACGCGGAATCGTTAAACCAGTAATAGAACTGCTTGCTGGCATACCTACTGTAGTTTACGGATGCTTTGCAGTCCTGTTTGTAACCCCAATTATCAGAAAGCTGATACCAGAAACAGAGATCTTTAACGCGGCAAGTGCCTGCATCGTGGTTGGGATAATGATACTTCCGATGGTATCAAGCCTGAGCGAAGATGCAATTAGAAGTGTGCCACACACACTCAGGGAAGGTGCTTATGCTCTTGGCGCTACCAAATATGAAGTAACAACAAGAGTTGTTCTGCCATCCGCTCTTTCTGGAATTCTTGCATCGTTTATCCTCGCAATTTCAAGAGCTATAGGAGAAACTATGGCAGTAACACTTGCAGCAGGTGCCACACCAAACATAACCCTCAACATCTTTGAAAGCATACAAACAATGACTGCTTACATTGTGCAGGTAAGTCTTGGGGATACTCCTGCCGGCAGTATCGCATACAAATCCATATTTGCAATAGGTATGGTACTCTTTCTCATGACATTTGGGATGAACCTTGTTAGTCAGTGGATAAGATCACGCTATCGGGAGGTATACGAGTAATGAACCTGCAAGAGAAACGTCAAAGAAAAGACCAGCTTTTTGCAGTCATCTGCCTTGCTTCCACCATCACAGGCATCGTACTGCTTGCTTTACTGTTATGTGATATATTTGTAAAAGGATTTTCATGGTTAAGCTGGGATTTTATTTGCAGTTACCCGTCCCGCTTTCCGGAAAGGGCAGGCATAAAATCAGCATTCTGGGGTTCAATCTGGCTCATATTGCTAACCGCGGCTCTCGCACTGCCTATGGGGGTAAGTGCAGCAATATACCTTGAGGAATACGCACCAAGATCGCGTCTCACAAAGATTATTGAAATTAATATCTTCAATCTGGCTGGCGTCCCGAGTGTCGTTTATGGTATCCTTGGTCTTGCCCTTTTTGTTCGAGGACTCTCGCTTGGAAAAAGTCTGATAGCAGGTGCTCTCACACTCTCATTATTGGTACTCCCAATAATTATCATCTCCACAAAAGAAGCTCTTTCTGCAGTACCAAAATCACTTCGGGAAGCATCTTACGGGCTTGGAGCGAGCAGGTGGCAGACCATCAGGTACCAGGTACTGCCTTCAGCCATGCCATGGATACTTACAGGCAGTATCCTTGCACTTTCAAGAGCCATCGGAGAAACCGCACCATTGATAATGATAGGAGCCCTCACGTTTGTAGCCTTCACCCCGCAAACACCCCTTGATCCTTTCACAGCCATGCCAATACAGATATTTAACTGGATCAGCAGGCCCCAACCAGAATTTGCAAATATTGCATCGGCAGCAATCATCGTGCTTCTTTTGGTTCTGCTAACAATGAATGCAGCAGCAATCATCCTTCGAAGGAAATACCAGAAAAAACTGCAAGGGTAATAAAAACAAATCGTAACCTATAGATATAAACAGAGCAAAAGAAGAGCATACGTATGAACCATGAAGAAATCGAAATATCAGTTAAAAACTTTAACCTGTGGTATGCAGACAATCAAGCTTTAAAAAACATCAATCTGGATATACCAAGGAGAAGGATTACAGCACTCATAGGACCTTCAGGCTGCGGAAAAACCAGCTTCATACGCTGTCTCAACCGAATGAATGACCTGATACCAACGGTACGAACAGAGGGCGAAATGCTCTTAAACAACGAAAATATCAACCACAAGGATGTGGATGTAGTGAGCCTTCGAAAAAAGGTTGGTATGGTATTTCAGAAACCAAACCCTTTTCCATCATCGGTATTTGAAAACGTTGCATACGGCCCACGGATACATGGTGAAAAAAATAAGCAGCAGCTTGCACAAATCGTTGAAGAAAGCTTAAAAAATGCAGCTTTGTGGGATGAAGTCAGAGATCGAATCGATCGCTCGGCATTGAGCTTGAGCGGGGGACAGCAGCAGCGGTTGTGCATCGCGAGAACCCTTGCAGTGCACCCAGACATCATACTCCTCGATGAACCATGCAGTGCCCTTGATCCAATCTCAACAAGCAAGATCGAAGACCTCATGGTAAAACTTAAAGAACACTACACTATAATTATAGTCACCCATAACATGCAGCAGGCAGCAAGGGTCTCAGACTACACAGCCTTCTTCCTTCATGGAAAGATAATAGAATTCGATGAGACAAAGAAACTCTTTAAAAAACCGAAAGAGAAAAGTACAGAAGACTACATAACAGGAAGGTTTGGATAATTGGTTTCACACACTCGGTATGTAGTTCTGCACAACAAAGTTGTGCAGTCGAGAAATAGTTTCTGCAAAGCGTGAGCTTTGCAGGTTGGGATATAAATCATGACACGCACTAAATACCACCAGCAACTGCAAAAACTTAAAGCAGATACGATCAGGATGGGCAACCTATCAGGAGATAATATCAAAAAAGCAATTGCATCACTGAAACACCAGAATCTTGATGAAGCTAACGAGGTGATTAACTCAGACGATGAGATTGACAACCTCTATGCAACGATTGAAGATACGTGCTTCGCCCTCCTTGCATTGCAGCAGCCAACGGCAAAGGACCTCCGCCTGGTAGGATCGACCATTAAAATCATTATCGACCTTGAACGCATAGGAGATCTTGCTCTTGAAATAGCATGGATAACCAAGTCCACCATCAAACAACCACACATAAAACCACTGGTAGATTTGCCAAGAATGGCTGAGATATGTAGCGAAATGCTTACCTCTACCATGCAGGCATTTGAGAGTTGCGATAGTGAACTTGCAAAACAAACTGCAAAAAGAGATGATGAAATTGATGCACTCTTTGATCAGGTACGCCGGGAGCTCATCACTTATATGATAGAAGATCCATCAACGATAAAAAACGCATCACACCTGACCTTTGCAGCACGCTACCTCGAACGCAGTGGCGATCACGTTACCAATGTCTGTGAGAGCGTCGTGTACATGGCAACAGGTGAGCGAGTCGATCTTAATTGATAAACCTGGTTGAAGCCTTAAAACCCAAAAGCCTTATATGTTGATTTTGTTATTTACCTTCTGGCGATTACAATGTTGAGCGTAAATGAAAGAGCATTAGAAATTACTGAAGTAATGGTAGACTGGGCAGAAGAACTCAAAGTAGAAGAGATAAAGCTTAAAAATAAGGCAACAGTCATTGATTGTGGTGTCAATGTCACTGGAAGTTATGAAGCTGGTTTGATGTTTACTGATGTGTGTATGGGCGGTCTTAGCACAAGCAATATCAGTGTTCATAAACTTGGAGATGTTGCACTATCTTTTATTGATGTCACGACAGATCACCCGTCCATTTCGTGTCTTGCCTCGCAGATGGCTGGCTGGCAGATCAATGTGGGTAAGTATGTTGCAATGGGTTCAGGCCCAGCACGTGCATTATCATTAAAGCCAAAGAAAATTTATAAACGCATTGGTTACAATGACAACTTTGGCGGTGCTGTCATTGCTCTTGAATCAAATGAGCTTCCTGATGAAAAGGTGATGGGATTTATTGCCAAGGAATGTGGAATTGATGTTGAAAATATTGTGGCACTGGTAGCTCCAACTGCTTCGATTGTAGGTTCTGTGCAAGTCTCTGGCAGGGTGGTGGAAGCTGGTGTCCATAAGTTGAATGAACTTGGATACGATACTAATAAGATTATCTGTGGGGCAGGAGTAGCACCAATTGCACCAGTGCTGAGTGATAATACGAAAGCAATGGGCTCAACCAATGATAGTGTAATATATTATGGTTCTGTCAACCTGACTCTCAAAGGTTTTGACGAAGGTATGTTCAAAAAGGTTACTTCCAGTGCATCAGAGAGTTATGGTAGGCCACTCTACGAAATATTTAAAGAAGCAGATTATGATTTCTATAAGATTGATGTAGACATCTTTGCCCCTGCGGAAATGACAGTAAACGACCTTGAAACAGGAAAAACATACCATACGGGCTACCTGAATGACGAGGTAATACTGAAATCTTACGAAATTAAAAATCTATAAGTCTCAACCGCCAAACCATCGGAATAAATTTGGGTCTTTGTGTACCACCGCGTTGCAGTGACCAAAACCCAGAGACTTTTTGATATTTTTGAAATAAGGTTTAATCTTCCCTACCATGACCAGATCCTCCGGAAGAGTGGAAAAGTACTTGTAACTCGAATTATCAGAGAGCCTTAAATTTTTGCGGCGGTAGTATATAAGTAGCGTGATCTATGTGGAGTCGGATGCCATTACAATAGCCTTCAATGCCTCAGATGCTTTTTCAAGCACTTTTTCGTATAAATCCACCCCATAGGAATCGATGCCAACGATAAGTGGTCCAAAATCCTTTACCTCGAATTCCCACACAGCTTCAGCCATGCCAAGATTTTGCCAGTGAACATTGGCAACTCTTGATATTCCTTCTGCTGCAAGAACAGCGCAGCCACCAGTGTATGCAAGGTATACGCACCTTCCTCTAAATAGTGGTGCAGTTCCTTTCATTCCACCCTTCCCGATGATGGCACGAATGCCAGTGTTTTTTACCAATGCGGGCGTCATCTGTGTCATTCTTTCACTGGTTGTTGGTCCGGCTGACACCACCTGCCAGCTATTTCCAGTCTTTTTTAAGAGCGGCCCGCAGTGATAGATCACAGCACCAGTGAGATTGAAAGGCAGCTTCCTGTGATGTGAAAGTGCATCCAGGATGTGCTTGTGTGCTTCATCCCGCGCGGTAAACACTTTTCCTGTGAGATATAAAATATCTCCTGCTTTTAATTTCAGAATTGCCTCTTTTGTAAGTGGTGTGGTTAATCGGTGTTCCATTTCAATATCCCTTTATACAAACTTCTTATGTGCGCGTCGATTTGCCCAGCATTGAATATTTACTGCAACAGGAAGTGATGCTGTGTGACAGTGCGCTGTATTCACATGCACTGCCAGGGCAGTGGTATCGCCGCCAAGTCCCATCGCCCCGATTCCAAGTGTGTTCACAGCGTCACAGAGTTCTTCTTCAAAATCATTCATTTCATCAAGCGGTCTCAGTGCTGCTTTCTTGGAAAGACGCGAAGCAAGATCAAAGGAACCTCCAATTCCAACACCAACAATTATTGGTGGACACGGCATACCGCCTGCAGCAAACACAGTTTCAAGGACGAATCTTTTAATCTCTTCATTTTGCGACGGCTTGAGCATAGCAAGGCGGCTCATGTTTTCTGAACCAGCACCCTTGGGATACACGAAAATTTCAAAATCACTACCTTCTGTTAGATTAAACGTAATATCAGGCAGTCCATCTCCGGTGTTGTCCAGTGAATTCTCTCTTGTTAAAGGATGTACCACATTTGGTCTAAGTGGTAATGTTCCCGTTGCAGAGCGAAGCGCTTCACAGATGGCATCGTTGATATTAAAATCAATAACAATATTTTTGCCAATTGTAACATTAAATATGAAAATCCCGGTGTCCTGACAGAGAGGATACTTTTTTTCTCTTGCAATTTCTATGTTCTTCAGTATTGCAGAAAGTTGTGACTTTGCTACTGTGTTTGACTCCTTCTGCCATGTATTCTCCAGTGCAATTACCGTGTCCATGGGCAGAATTGTCTCGGACCGGATGATTAACTCTATTATATTTTTTACAAAAAAGTCGCGGGAAATTATAGACATAAATTTAGTTTTTTTACACCGTCTCGTACGGAATCAGCAGACTGCGCAAGGGCTGCTTTTGTTTCATCCTCAAGTTCAAGCTCTATTACTTCAAGTACGCCCCTTCTCCCAAGTTTCACAGGAACGCCAAGATACACATCTTTCTGACCATATTCGCCAGTAAGATATGCACATGCAGGAAGGATTCTCCTGGTATCACGTACAACGGATTCTACCATCCTGACAATAGAAGCTGCTGGCGCATAAAAAGCACTGCCTGTTTTTAACAGGTTCACAATCTCAGCACCACCGTTCACTGTTCGGGAAACGAGACGCTCTATAGCATTCCTTGACAAGAGTTGTGTAATCGGAATACCTGAAACCGTTGTATATTCTGGCAGCGGTACCATTGTATCGCCATGACCGCCGAGAACCATCGCATGAACATCACGCACCGAACAATTGAGTTTTGCTGCAACAAAATAAGAAAAACGAGCAGAGTCAAGCACACCACTCATCCCGAACACCCGTTGATGCTCAAAGCCAGTGTACTTCAACGCTGCATAAGTCATAATGTCAAGCGGGTTTGTAACAATCAGCAGCACTGCTTTATATGCATGTTCAACAACATGCAAACACACGTCCTTCATAATATTAGAGTTAATACCAATTAAATCCTCGCGAGTCATATCAGGTTTTCTGGCAACCCCGGCAGTAACCACGACTACATCAGAGCCTTCGATATCACTGTAATCATTTGAACCAAGCACATCCACATCAAAATCACACAACGATGCAGATTCAAGCATGTCCAGTGCCTTACCCTGCGGCAAGCCCTCGACAACGTCAATCATTGCAATATCGCCAAGCTCAAATTCAGCCAAACGCTGCACAGCAGTAGCACCGACCATCCCAGCACCAATAACAGAAATCTTAACCATTTAACAAACCTCTGGAAGTTGTAAAAACGTAAAATGTTTGCGAGGGAGCCGGCATCAGACTCACGCCCACAAACTGATTATCAGTTCATCTTATAACTTAAAAAAGTTATCATTTTATTCCTGTGAAAAACTTGGATCACTCATAAAACGTGGGGGCTATATGCACCCCCGTGCATCTCTCTTTTTACCCCAGTTTAGGGGGTTAAGAGAATATTTATTTCGCTTAATAGATGTTATATGTAATTTAAAAACCCGCCCTTCGGGTGCGTCCATTAAGGACTTCCGTAAATTTTTATGTTGTTGCCTTCGTTAAACGAACAAAAACCGAGATGGGGAATGCTTCGTACTTCTTATAACAATCGTTCAACGGTTTCGTTTCACTACACCCAAATTTTTCTTACTTTAAAAAACAAAAAACGGACGATAAAGGGGCTAGTCCTGCGGACAGATACTCTTTTACTTTGTAAAAGAATTATAATGGAAATCCTTAAAAAGATTTATGACTTAGCTTTAACTTAGATATTATATGGCTGATAATATGAATATAAATATCAAAAATTGTAACAACATAGATACTTGTTCTATTTCAATTAAGAAAAATTGTCTGAATATAAAATATGGCATTAATGGTGCTGGCAAAAGTAGTATAGCCAGTGCAATATTATATTCTATTAAAGATCAGAATAATGATTCAGATACCTTAAAACAACTTAAACCTTTTAAGTATATTAGACAAGAAGAAAAAAATCCAGAAATATGTGGAATAGAAGAAATCAAAAGTGCAAAAATATTTAATGAAGAATATGTAAATGAATTTGTTTTTCAACCAAACGAATTATTAAAAGGGAGTTTTGATATATTTATTCGTAATAATGATTATGAGAACGGATTAAAGCAAATAGATAGCTTAGTTGTTGCTATTAAGATGACATTTATTCAAAATGAAGAAATAGAAACATTGATTAATGATTTAAGCGAGCTTAGTAGTAGTTTCGGAAGACCTACAAAAGGTGGAATTCATGCGTCTAGCAACATTTCTAAAGCATTTAAAGATGGAAATAAAATCATTAACATCCCAAGCGGTCTAGAGGAATACGAGGATTACATTAAACACCAGGATAACTATAAATGGATAAAATGGCAATTTGATGGACAACAGTATTTAGATATTACAGAAAAATGCCCCTATTGTGTATCTAATATTAAGGAAAAGAAGAAAACAATAAAACGTATTACTGAAGTATATGATTCAAGGTCTGTTCAAAATTTGAATAAAATTATTAGCATCTTTCATAAATTAAATCAATACTTTTCTGATGATACTAAATTAAAAATTGATGAGTTTATTAAAAATACTGAAGGGTACAGTGACGAACAGGTTGCTTATTTGCGAGAAATAAGGGATCAGATTGATAGATTAAATGAAAAATTTATCAAAACAAAAAGTATAGGATTTATTTCTTTAAAAGATGTCGAGAAAGTTGTGGAAGAATTGAAATCACATAAAATTGATTTAAACTTATATAATCACTTAAAATCTGAAAGTACACAAGAAAAAATAGATATTGTTAATAGATCAATAGATGAAACCTTAAAAAAAGTTAGGGAATTGCAGGGGCAGATTAACATACAGAAACACCTTATAGAAAAATTGATAAAAGAGCATAAACAAGAAATAAATTCATTTCTTAAAAATGCAGGTTATGAGTACAAGGTTGATCTAAAAGAGGGTACTAAGGGGAATTACAATCTTAAACTGATTCATAATGCTGTTCAAGATGAAGTCTCAGATGTCAAAGAGCATTTAAGTTTCGGAGAAAGAAATGCGTTCTCCTTGGTTCTTTTTATGTATGATGTCTTGAAACATTCACCAGACCTTATCATTTTAGATGACCCGATTTCTTCTTTTGACAAAAATAAAAAATATGCAATAATGGATATGTTATTTAAAAGAGAAAAATGTTTGAAAGGGAAAACTGTCTTATTATTAACTCATGATTTCGAACCAGTTATAGATATAAAGCACACCCACACAGATGTATTTGGAAACTCTTCTGCTACTTTTTTGGAAAATAAACATGGAGATTTAAAAGAAGAACAAATACTAATTGCAGACATACAATCATTTGCAGAAGTATGTGAAACAAACATAACGGATCCATCAATTCCAATAATCAACAAAATAGTTTATTTACGTAGGTTATATGAGGTAAGAAACGCAAAGGGAAATGCGTATCAGTTGATTTCTAATTTGATGCATAAGAGAAAAAACCCTGAATTTAAAGATGAAAATGACACTCGAGATATGACCAAGGAGGAGATAAATTCAGGTGAAAAAGAAATTCAAAAAAAGATTCTTAGCTTTGATTACTCAAAAACACTTGAAATTATAAATGATGACAAACAAATGAAAAAAATTTATTCATTCACAGAAAGCAATTACGAGAAACTTCATATCTATAGAATCATTTTTGCTGATAAAACTAATGCCATAAGTGAGAGTGTAATAAAAAAATTTATCAACGAAGCATTTCATATCGAAAATGATTACATTTTCCAATTAAATCCGCGTAAATATCAAATGGTACCCCAATTTGTTATTGATGAATGTGATAAAACAGTTAAGAATATTTAATTGAGAAATAAAAAAATTCATTCCAGTCCCATATATAGTCTGTTAATCCTTCTAACATTGCAGGCGTTGTTCCTCTTTTAAATTCATTTATAAAGTCCCGGTAGAACTGGAATAATTCTATTGCACACTCCAGTCTTCGTTTATATTTCGAGAAACATTTTGTCTTCCGCACCAATCTGCCGATTCTTTCTCGTAATATTCCATTAAAACTCTCGACGTATAGGAAAGTATAAACGCAACCATGTTCTCTTGCTGCTGAAATTCAATACATTATGAGAGTATATCACACGTTATTTTCTTGCACTTGATTGCTGCACAATAAAGCGATTTGTGGAAACCAAGCGATTTATGGAAACCGGTTGGGGGAGTTATTCAAAAAATATACTTATGGTGCATTAATTAACATCGATCCATAGATGAAGTGAAAGATATGGCTCTGGCCCAATCTCCCCATCTTTATACAATAAGAATTCTAACTTTTGGTCTTCACCTTTTTTCTCTGCTTTAAATAGAAAAGGTTTTTCGTATGATTCATTATGCATAAGACCAATGTTTCGTTCACAAATAGCTGTCCCATCAAGTTTAGCTTCCAGCTGGTACGTAACATTTGTATACTCATGGTTTACAATGCCTATAATCACTTCACCTTCTTCTCCAACTGTTAGCTGTGTGGGATAATTTTCTGCCATCCCCCCTGTGCCAAGAATATAAAATTCTGTAAACTTTTCCCCCTGTTTTGGCACTACTACCACGTAAACAATGAGGGAGATTGAAAAGATGATTGAAATAATCAAAACAATGGTTAATATTCGGTTTATTTTCGTACTATTAACCTTAAACGAATTTTTCACACTTTTGAAGAAAGATCCAAAGTCAACGCCAAACCTGCGTTCTTTTTCTGGAATGATGCTTCTTCTTGCGTACGCACCAGTAGAAAGTAAAATCGTGAATATTGACAGCACAAGGAGTGGAGGTGATAGCAGTGGCACAACTGCAATACTTGATCCAATGCTTAGTGACAATCTTTCTATCCCATCCAGATCATCTTTTCCCGGGAACAGTACAGCAATTAATGAATATCCAGATAGAAAGAACATCAAAGGAAAGCTAAAGAAAATCCTTACTGGTGTTTCACTCAGGCGCGGGATCAGAACAAATGGTATACATAAAAGTGCAAATAGAATTACAACTTCAAGGTCCTTTGGGAAGTTTTTAATCATCATGTGTAATCTTTTCGATCTGCCATCTTTTAGTGGTAGTGGTAGCAGTTTCACCTTTCCAGGTATTGCCGACATCAACTACCATCAAACGGAAAGGAGCTTGTCATTCCGGTTTCCCTTGTGGGAATTGGTGACATTTAGATAGTTGACAGTCATCAGAGCCCAAAGAACTTTCTCTCGTGGGTTAACAGAAACAGTGTGATATTATTATTTAAAAAGGTTTTGGAGGTGAAAGGGTAATTCCATTTTGCTCTCGTGGATGGGGTCCTCACGTTTACAGCTCTTCACATATTTTTATAAAATTCATTAATAGCTTCTTTCCCTTTTCACTCTGTGTAACCTCTGGATGCCACTGCACACCAAAAATCGGTTTTGTTGGGTGCCTCATTGCTTCAATTTCACATCGTAAAGAGCGGGCAAGATGCACAAAACCCCCTGGCAGTGCTGTCACTTCATCGGCATGTGATGCCCATACAATCGTCTTTGGACCAATTCCTTTTAATATTTCATCTTCTTTAATAATCTCCACTTCAACAGCTGCATATCCACCAACAAGCCCGGTTTTAATCTGTCCACCATAAGCTTTCGCTATAAGCTGATGCCCAAGACATATACCAAGTATTGGCAGGTCAACATTGTACACATATTCCATGCAGCTTCCGGTTCTCTCCATCGAGGGGCCGCCACTCAGCACCAATCCATCTGGTTGTTTTTCACGTATTTCTTTAACACCAAGAGTATTTGAAACTAATTCCACATCCACTCCAAGTTCCCGCACAGCACGATGAATAAGATGACAAAACTGGCCATGGTTATTAACTACGAGAATTTTAGACATTGATAATCACCGACTGTACAATTATTCCATTGAAGCTCCCCCTTTATATGCTTCAATTCCATCACTGTCTTCGCTTCAGTCATATCTGTCCCTCTTATTACAAGGGCAAAATTCCTTAATAAACGTTTGCATTATAAATAAGAGTTCAGCTAAGTGAAGCTCCGATCTACTGGCCATTGCCGGAGACAGATATAGAACATAGCACCTATCGGATGAACCAGTAACTATTCCCAGCTTCAGAACAGTGAACTTTTACCTAAAATGGTCTGCATCAGACCAGATAGTAAAGCGGCGGCATGAAACATGCCCCGCTGCCTGCAGCGGGGTGTACCGTCGCAATTTGACTTTTATAGAGTTTCTTGCACCCGTTTAAAAACAATATCTGCAATACATTCCTCTGCACCAATTGGCCCTGCATAGCATAATTCTATCTGGGCGCCGTCTATCGGGATTGTAGTTTTAGTTCCAACTGTCTCTACACCAAGAATTCCTGGAATGTCTTTTAGAGTGTGTACCCCATTTGCAAGGAATGCGGGCACAGCAACTATTTTTTTAACACCAGTTGCTGCAAGTATTTTTAAACCGTCTTCGATGCTTGGCTCATTCATACTCATATAAGCAGTTTGCACACGCGTGTCGTGTTTTTTTTGTATATTCTCAGCAATAGATTCCACAATTTCTTTATTGTAAGGAAGCTTGCTGCCATGTCCGATTACCAAAATTCCAATATCATGCATGATATTCACCATTACTTTGCATCTGTTGTAATGATTAATGCTTTATAACTTTTGTTGTCATGTTTATGAAGTGTCTTTTCCCAAAAAAATTTCCTCTCAGGAATAGATCCTGAGTGGATGGTAAAAATAAAAAGAGACTCAAATCGTCTCACACATTCCTCAAATATTTAAAGAACACTCTATCCAGGAAGCTACACATAAAAAATTTACTGAGAAATACGGTGGTAAAGTATTTTATATTATATCGATAAAAGAAGGTGGAAAAAAGAAAATCCATAACGTTGGGGTCATTACAGAAATTGAACAGGAGATTGAAAGATTACAAAAATGGACGATACAGACGAAAAATTGCTAAAGTTGATCCAAAACGGCATTCACATCGTTTCAAGACCTTTTGAAAAGCCTGCATTGGATCTTGGCACTAGTGAGGATGAGGTGATCAAACGTATTGAGGAGTTGATCGAATCTGGTGTTGTTCGAAGGTTTGGAGCGTCGATTGGCCATCGCACGGTAGGAATTATTGCTAATGGTATGTGTACATGGAACGTACCCGATGAACGCGTTCTGGAAGTGGGCGAAGTAATGGCAGGTTTTCCAGAGGTTACTCATTGTTACGAGCGAAGCAGGTGCGATGATTGGCAGTACAATATGTATACGATGATTCACAGTTACACGAAAGGGGAATGTGAAGAAGTAATAAAGCAGATCTCAAAGGCAACTGGAATCACTGATTACGCTATTTTGTTTAGTGAGCGCGAGTTTAAAAAAAGCGGGGTTAGAATTTGAAAACGCACCTTCCACTTTTTATAGACGTTCGTGGCAGAAAAATTGTGATATTTGGTGGTGGTGCTGTTGGTAAAAGAAAGGCTTCACTGTTTTCACAGTATGCAGATGTGACTGTCGTCAGTAAAGATTTTATTAAAGAGTTCCAACACTTGAAAAACAAGGTAACTCTCATTGAATCAGGAGAAATCACAGAGGAATTGATAGAATCTTATGTGAAGGATGCTTTTCTCGTTGTACCCTCTACAAACAACAGAGACTTGAATGAAGCAATAGAACGTCTTGCAAAAGAACATGGTGCACTGGTTAACAGGGTGGATAAAGTCTCAGAAGTTATTGTGCCATCTGTAATCCACCGCGGCAGCATCACGATTGCTATTTCAACTGATGCTCTAAGCCCGGCTCTTTCCAGGTATATGCGCAAACGAGTTGAAGAGGTGATTACCCCGGAGTTTGGCATGATGGCGAAACTGCAAAATGAGATGCGGGAAATCCTGAAAAAAGAAATTACGAGTCAACATGAACGCAAAAGAATACTCTTATGTATTCTTAATGATGAAACCATCTGGCTTGCTCTTGGAGAATCTTATGAAAAGGCACACTCTCTATCTATGTCGTACATAAGCTGAATGCTACTTGGAGATTTCCCGGAAGAGGCTGTCAAATTACCCCGTGAATTTCGTGTTTCTAATTTGACGGTTATATGTCCTGTTGGTGGTTTCCTTGGTTTTTATCCTGAAAAAATGTCTTGTTAAGTAGAATTGTGATTTTATCTGGTTTTTTTGTAGTTGTATAAGTTTGATTTAGTCAAAAAGGTTGATAGCTGTGGCTATCTTGTTTTTTCAGGCTTGTTGTTTGGTTTGGTTAGACGTAGTTTTCGACCTGGTTGTATATTCAGGTCTAATGTCTGCTGTTCTTAGGTTTGAACGCATGAAAAAAATTAGAGTTCTGGCATAACACCTGGGGAGTTTACAGCCCCCGAAAATCGAAAAGCCTTTATGTAATGATATAATGATATTTTTTGGCATGAGGTAAGGATAAATGAAAAAAGCAACAAAAATAGCGGTAACACTGGTATTGGTTGCGGTGTTACTAATCGTAGTATCTTCTTTCTTGTGGGAAGAAAGGGAACCCAAGTTAGAGGTGGCTGTCCTCCATATTGGTCCCATAGGGGACTATGGCTGGACTTACGAAGCTCACTTGGGGGCTCAGGGGATGGCTGATGCGTTACCCTATGTCGAACTCTCAGAAAGGAAGGAGGCTTGTGGCCCCGATGCTCCACAGATAATAAGGGAATATGCTGAGGTTGGAAACAAAGTAATCTTCTGTCACAGTTACAATTTCGGTGAATATATCGAAGAAGTAGCTCCAGATTACCCCGATGTCATATTCATGTGGGGGGCGGGAGTTGAGAAAAAGGCTCCTAATGCAGGCATATATTTTGGAAGAATGTATGAAGCCAGATTCTTGACGGGAATAGTCGCTGGCGCCATGACCGAGACAAACAAGATCGGCTACGCCGCTCCCCTTCCAACATCTGAAGTGGTAAGGGGCATTGATGCCTTTGCCCGTGGGGTTGCCTCTGTTAATCCCGACACCAAGGTCTATGTAGAGTGGGTAGGCGAATGGTATAACCCACCAAAAGAGAAGGAAACAGCTTTATCCCTTATTGACAGAGGATGCGACATTATCACCCATCATACCGATTCTTATGCGCCAGGGGAGGCAGCAGAAGAAAGAGGAGTCTATTTCATAAGTTATCACTCAGACATGAGGAGATTTGCCCCAGACGTGTTTCTAACCGGCACTGTTTGGAACTGGACTCCCGCCATGACCGATATTGTAGAAGCTGTACACAACAGAACATGGAGCGAACATCCAAGCCAGGACTGGTGGTATGGACTGGCCGAGGGAGGGGTACAACTCGCACCCTTCAGTGATTTGGTTCCCGATGATGTGAAGGAAATGGTTAAAGAGAAGAAACAAGCGATTATCAAGGGAAAGTTTGAAGTCTTTCCCGGGATGACTGATGAGGAACTACGAGAGATTTATTATTTTGAACCGAATGTAGTGGGCGAGCTTCCTGTAAAAGAGGCTGAAGAGGTAATAAAAATCGGTGCTATATACCCTCTTACTGGCACCCTGGCTACAACCGGTGCAGATGTTAAGAATGGAGTCCTGCTTGCAGTGGACATAATTAACAATGAGCATAAAATTGATCTTCCATTAGCCAGGTCAAAAGGCATTGATTCACTTGATGGAGCAAAGATCGAGATTGTGTTTGGAGATAGTCAAGGCTCTCCGTCAGCAGGTAAGTCTGAGGCAGAGAGACTTATCGAGAAGGAAAAAGTGGTCGCGCTAATAGGATGTTACCAGAGTTTAGTTACTGCTGAGGCAAGTCAAATTGCTGAGGACAAAGGAACACCTTTCCTCACTGCTTTATCAAGTGCTCCCAGCCTTACACAGCGAGGATTCAACTGGTTTTTTAGAACTACTCCTAACGACAAAACCTTCGTTCAGAACTTCTACCAGTTTCTTCAAGATGTTCGGAAAGAGAAAGGCGTAAAGGTAGAGAAGTTGGGAATAGTGCATGAAAACTCGGTGTGGGGGTCGGAGTTTGCCGCGTATGCAGAGCAGTATGCCAAGGAATATGGCTACCAAGTAGTGGAGAACGTTTTCTATCCTGCGGATGCAACAAATGTAACCAATGAGGTTCAACGATTCAAAGATGCCCATCCTGATGTGGTGATGCAAGCATCCTATATTAACGACGCAACTCTTTATATGCAGACCTATAAAGATATGAACTTTAGTCCAGATGCCATTTTGGCAAATGGAGTAGGATTTATCGCACCAGAATTTCTCCAAACACTTGGAGATGATGGTAATTACATTCTTACACGAGCAACGTGGTCTAATGACTTAGCAGAGGCAAAACCGTTAGTGGGAACTGTCAATCAGATGTTTATGGAACGCTACGGAGCAAATATGACCGGCAACTCAGCCCGTGCTTTCACTGGGATGTTGGTCTTAGCCGATGCCATTAATAGAGCGGGATCAACTGATTCTGAGGCAATCCGAGAAGCTCTTCTGGAGACAAATGTGTCTGGCGATAAGCTCATAATGTCCTGGGATGGGGTCAAGTTTGACCATGAGACGCATCAGAATACCTTGGGAAAAGGCATAATCTGTCAGATCATTGATCAAGAATATTACACTGTGTGGCCATGGGATATTGCCACGAAAGAGCTCATCTGGCCTATTCCAACATGGGAGGAAAGAGAGCAAATGAAGTTTATTTAAAATTATGCATTAGCATTTCAGTATGGGAAAGCCAAAGAAGAGAGTTTCTCCGCGGATCGCCAGCCGTGTGATTTTTCCATGGGTTTATCGAATCAATTTCAATAACCCATCCACTTTCTTTACATCCGCCTCTCGTTCCTGCTTTTCGAATAGCTTCTTTGCAGTTTTTAGTTCTTTCTTTGCTTCTTCTGGTCTTTCTGTTTCTGAGAGAAGAATGCCAAGATTATTATGAGCTTCTGCAAAATCCGGGTTTATTCGTATCGCTTCCCTGTACTCTCCCTCTGCTTCATTGAATCGTTTTGAACCTTTAAGCAAAATCCCGAGATTACCATGAGCTTCTGCAAAATCCGGGTTTATTCGTATTGCTTCTCTCCATTCTTTCTCTGCTTCATCGAATTGTTTTAAATCTTTAAGCAAATCCCCAAGATTACCATGAGCTTCTGCAAAATCCGGGTTTATTCGTATCGCTTCCCTGTACTCTCCCTCTGCTTCATTGAATCGTTTTAAATTATGAAGCAAAATCCCAAGATTGATATGAGCTTCTACATAATCTGGGTTTATTCGTATTGCTCCCCTGTACTCTTTTTCTGCTTCATTGAATCGTTTTGAGCCTTTAAGCAAAATCCCGAGATTGATATGAGCTTCTGCAAAATCCGGGTTTATTCGTATTGCTCCCCTGTACTCTTTTTCTGCTTCACCAAATCGTTTTAAATTATAAAACAAAATCCCGAGATTGTAATGAGCTTCTGCATAATCTGGATTTAGCTTTATCACGTTTCTCAATTCTTCTTCAGAATCTTCGTATCTCCCAGCGTAATAATAAACATTGGCTTTATTGAAACGACCTACTGCAGTCAGATGTTTGACCTTATCCATGGCGTCTATTATTTCATTCATCTCTTTGATAGATTCCTTGTTTTCTCCAATTACAAGCTCACCAAGAGGAATATTTGATTCCACAATCAGCTTTGATACCGCTATTGTTTCTTCTGTCTTTTCTGGACTGATCTGTTCTCCCACCAGCCTCTCAACGTTCTCGATTGCAGCTTTCAAAGATTTGCTTTTTTCCAGTTCTTCTATAATCTCTTTTTTATCTGACTCTCCAGCATACCCTACAAAAGTAGTGCCCTTCTTATCAGAAATGTCCTGGTCGAGATCTATGTGTGTATTCGTATTTTTGAAAAGAATTGCCGGGATACCAAGTCCATCCATAATCCCCCACTCATAGCTGATGTTGTGCCTCAATTCATTATAAACAACAATTCCAAAACCACAGGATTTAATCACCTGCAGGATTCCTTTATCGAGCTTTTCGCCTGCTTGAGCCATTCTCCCGGTCTTAATCTCAAACCCCCTTCCTTTAAAATAGTCTGAAATTATCTGTTCAATCCCGCCTGGAGAATTCCCGAAAGTGTAAGATAGATTCAGGAAGCATGATTTTGGATTTCTGGGAAGCTTAATGTCAGACGGCATCATTGTTTACTCCAGGCAGATATTATTTATACATTGCTCTAACCCAATAGAAGAAGTTATATATTGTTGTTGTTCATCATTCCTTCTATGCCACGTGATATTCCGGTTGGCAATGGCAACCTTCTGGTGAATTTTGATAATAATTACCAGATTCGTGATATTTACTATCCTTATGTTGGTATGGAGAATCATAGCGTTGGTTTTCCTTTCAGGTTTGGTGTGTGGGCAGACGGTGAGTTTTCATGGATGGGTGATGCATGGGAAAAGAGTTTGAAGTATCTTCCTGAGACACTGGTTACTGACGTGCATGTAGTTAATCGCCAGCTCGGGATCGAACTTGCATGTAACGATGCTGTTGATATTGGGAGGAATGTGTTCATCCGCCGCATCAATATAATAAATTTATTTGATAAGAAACGGGATGTCAGGTTGTTTTTTCACCACGATTTTCGAATTATGGAAAACGCTTTTGGAGATACTGCAAGCTATGATCCTGCTACCAATAGTATCATTCACTACAAGGGAAAGAGGTATTTTCTTGTCAGTGTTCATAGGAAGGGGGGGAAAGGTATTGACCAGTTCGCCACAGGCTACAAGCAGTTTGGCGACTTCGAAGGTACATGGAAGGATGCTGAAAATGGTGTTTTGGGCGGGAATCCAATTGCACAGGGATCTGTTGACTCCACGGTTGGTGCAAATATCGAGGTTGAAGCTTCAGGTAATGCTCTACTGTATTATGTTATTATCGTCGGTAAACACTATAATGATGTCAGGGCAACGCACAAGGATTTACTCAGGAGAAGTCCAAACTATTTTATCTCTCGTACTGAGAACTACTGGAGGATGTGGGTAAATAAGACTGATTTTAATTTTGTAGGCTTGCCAGGGCCAGTTGTTGAATTGTTCAAGAAAAGTTTACTTATCCTCAGAACGCAGATTGATAATCATGGTGCTATTATCGCTGCAAACGATACTGACATTTTACACTTTGGGCGGGACACCTACAGTTATATGTGGCCAAGAGATGGTGCCCTTGTAGCTTATGCACTTGGTTTGTCGAACAATCCTGATATTGCAGAGCGTTTTTTTACGTTTTGCTCGGATGTGGTGATGAATATTGGCTTTTTGTCTCACAAGTACAATCCGGACGGATCTATCGGAAGTTCATGGCATCCGTGGCTTTCTGATGGCAAAAAGGTTCTCCCGATACAGGAAGATGAAACTGGTCTTGTGCTGTGGGCACTCTGGAAGCACTTTGAGCGTTTTCGCAATATTGATTTTATCCGTTCCCTGTACACCCCATTAATTACCCGTGCTGCCGATTTTATGGTCAACTATCGACACACACCAACAGGTCTTCCGGATCAGTCGTATGATTTGTGGGAGGAGCGCAGAGGTATTCATGCATTCACTACATCAACGGTGTATGCTGGTTTACTGGCTGCTTCTCGTTTTGCTGAGCTATTTATGGATACTGATGCCCATAAGAGGTACACAATAGCTGCTAATGAGATTAAGTCATCCATGAGCAAGTATTTGTATAGCAAAGAGCTGAATCGTTTCGTTCGGATGATTGTTCCGAAAGATGGTGGATTTGATATAGATACTACGATTGATGCAAGCCTGTACGGCATTTTTAAGTTTGGGATGTATGAGACATCTGACCCACGCGTGGTAAACACGATGAAAGCTATTGAGGACGTGTTGCTGGTTAAAACTGACATTGGCGGTGTTGCTCGCTATGAAAATGATTATTATCACCGTGTGAGTGAAGACATTAAGAATGTGCCAGGCAACCCCTGGTTTATTTGCACCCTGTGGCTTGCACAGTATTACATCGCGCATGCACGTACCTTAAAAGGGTTGAAACTTGCAATCCCCACTATTGAATGGGCTGTAAAACACGCCATGCCTTCCGGAATACTTGCTGAGCAGTTAGATCCTTATACTGTCGAACCACTGTCAGTCAGCCCACTCACATGGAGTCATGGTGAGTTTGTTACTACCGTTATGGAGTTTATTGAAAAAACAAAAAGTTTAACTGTGTCCACTATTTTAGAATCATATCACGCTGACCTGATTAAAACTTGACTTCAAAGTAAGGAACAGTGACATTTTTTATATCATAGTGTTGTTAAGCATTCCTGTTTATACAATGGTTTTTAATTATATCTTATGGCTTTCTCTTGGCATGCTGATCCTTGCTGCCATTCTTCCGTCCAAAAAACGCTATAAGTCTTTCATTGGTGGTGCAGGCTGGATACTATTCTCTCTTCACTGGTTTTCCAAGCCATTTCATTATCTCGCAATCGGTGATTACTTTAATAGCGTGGCAACGATTGTAGCAGCGGTATTGTGTGTATTTCTTGGCATCTATTTGCTGCTGCACAGTACCAGTGCACCGAACTCTCAATTAAAGCAGGTTTTTCGTGCCACAAACGCCACTGCCATCGGCGGCGCGATTTATTTTATGTTTGCAGAGATTCCATCTCTTAATTACTGGCTTATTGCAAATGTAACAAGTCAAACAGAATGGCTGCTCAATTTGACAGGTTTTTTTCCGATTCGTTCGAGCTGGAATGTCATAAACTTGAATAACGAGGGAGTAGAGATCATTCTTGCATGTACTGCCATCGAAAGCATTGCTCTCTTTGCAGGAGTCACTCTTGCATGTATTGATGCGTCATTCAAACGCGCAATCCTTGCTTTTCTTGCATCTGTGCCTGTCATATACCTGTTGAATCTGCTGCGAAACGTGTTTGTTATTATAGCCTATGGTTTTGCATGGTTTGGCAGTCCGGATTACAGCTTCTATCTTGCACACCATGTGATAGCCAAGATTGGCTCAACCATTGTACTTTTTGTGATCGCCTATGTGGTACTAAAAATCCTACCTGAACTATTAGACATGATTGATGGTATTTTTAACATGGTTAAAAGCAGCATCAAACGGTATATCGGGGGCTGATCTATGATTGCAAAAGGCTGTGCACAAATATTGTCCACACTGGTTATTATCAGCTTTATATCAGGTATTCTTTACCTAGTTTATCATAGTGTATTAGCACTGACACTGTTTCTGTTTTTTACCGTATTTACTCTTTTCTCACTCTTCTTTTTCAGGGATCCTGAAAGGCATGCTGGTGGTGATCATTGGGACATGGTCGCCCCTGCAGATGGGATAGTAATGTCTTGTACGGGACACGGAGTCTCGATTTTTATGAATCTTCACGATGTGCATGTTAATCGTGCCCCCATTGATGGAATAGTGAAATGTATTAAACATGAATCTGGCAGTTATGTCCCTGCATTTAAAAAAGAGTCAAAAAATAATGAGCGAAACCATATATTACTTGAGAGTATATATGGTAATGTGTTAGTCACTCAAATCGCTGGTGTGGTTGCCCGTCGTATCGTTACATATATAACGAAAGACAGTAAAGTTGTAAAAGGAGAACGCATCGGGATGATTCGATATGGTTCAAGGGTGGACGTCACAGTCCCTCCCGGATGTGATATACTGGTATCAGATGGTGATAAAGTTCGATGTGGCGAAACAATAATTGCAAGAGCTGTTGAATATTGACTGAGTCAGAACACATATTATATTCTATCAGTAAGGCAGACCTGGTAACCCTTGTCAATGCTTCCATGGGTTTTTTAGCAATGATATTCTTAATAAACAATAACTTCGATTTTGCAGCGATTCTTATCATCCTTGCTTCTATTGCTGATGGTGTTGATGGTGCTGTATCAAGACGGTCTTCCATGGGTCCACTTGGAAAGAACCTTGACTCACTATCAGATGCTATATCTTTTGGCATGGTTCCGGCAGTTGCATCCTACTTATTGTTAGAGCCAGTGGTTGGAATTATGGCTTCTCTATTTTCAATATTGTTTTTATCATGTGGGCTGCTTCGATTAGCAAGATTCAATATTTCGGCATCAGATAATTTTCAGGGCGTTCCAATAACAGCAGCAGGACTCATTGTAATGCTTTTTTTAATCCAGAGAGGAGAAACCGAACTATTCCCCTATCTATTGATGATTCTCTTGACCGTTCTTTCTCTTTTGATGGTTAGCAGGTTCACATACCCTAAGATAAAGGATGTTCGAGTTGCTGGAATACTTGTGATGATGATGGCGTCCACCATAGTAGTTTATGCTGTTAGAAAAGATGCACTCCAGTTATTTGCAAACGTGCTGCTGGTAATGATGCTGTCCTATATACTTGCTCCTACAATTGGTTTCCCACGTGAAAAGAATCCACAAGAAGCGTGAATAATAGTATAATAATTCCAAATTAGTCTTACAATAATCCATGCGTGATCGGTTAAGCTCTCCACTCATCCATTAATCTCTTCCGATTTACGTTCGGATCAAGCGCTTGACTTTGATAAACTTCAAATAGCTCTATAAGGCTTGCATCAATATCTGAATAGTTGAGAATAGCATCAAAGAGTCGGTGTGCTTTTTCAACAAATATGGTTGCCCATCTCAAGTGGGTATATCTTGGCGCATTTTCGAGATTGGCCGAGAAAACCAAAAGGTATACACGTCTTGATATTATCAGTGCTAATATCCTCACCCATAAGAGTACTTTTACTATTTGTGGATTTGAAAAGGGCAAGATGTCAATGCCATATCTGCTTTTGAGTTCTTTAAAGATCTGTTCTATTTCCCATCTTGCCGAATATAGAACTGCTATATCCTCAGCATCAAGTCGATCTGTAGGAATGTTTGTGATATAAGTATGATATTTTTTTCTTCTGTGTTATAAATCGCCACCATGCGGAATTTTTTCACATCTCTTTTTTGCTTTCCCTTATATTTTCTACGATTGAACTCAACTTCTACCTCAGCATCAATAACTTGCCTTTTCAGGTTATCTATAACCTCACTTACTTTCTTTCCCATGATATCTATATAACGTCCACGACACGTACGGTTATTTTTTATAATAAGAGGATCGACCTTACCTTTCAGCCTACTGATAAAGAATCCACCATTTTCATCAATACGAGCGAAGGTATTGTGTTTATAAAATCCAAGATCTGTTAGTAGTATGCGATCTTTTAACCAGGGACCCATTCGAAGTGTCTTAACTTCACTGGTGCGTTCCCCATGTAATACTACCCTTTTAGGACCATCTGCTATTGCACTAATAAGAAGACTTATTTTAACACCAGCAGCTGTTTTTCTTGTTCTTGCAGCAGGCCATTTATCAGCTAATCTCTCATGTAATCGAATGATTGTACTATCCTGAGCAACGATGTCTTTGAAACCGGATAGTTTATCATTCAGTTTCCGATTAGAGCTTTGCGTAATGTCTTCCGGACCATGTAAGATACAGGCATGAATAAATTTCACAAGTTCTGGTGTGAAACGATCATAAAAACTACTACTACTGATGTGTATTTCACCTTTTTCTTCATAAAGGACGTCGCAAACTTGCTAACGTTCTCTGAAGCTGCACTCCAAATCCTAATGATAATGTCCAGAACATAAGTACAGGATTTATCTTTCTGTCTCGCTTGATAAATCCCGTTTCTTTGGCTGTTTTTTGAAGAAATTCTGGTGAAAATAATCTACTGAGGTCTTCTTCTATTACTTTTGCTTTTTGTTTCTTTTTCGCCACTCAGATTCCCTCCGAATGGATGGGATATTCATGTAAATATATTTAAACTTTTACAGACAGCTTTTAATCAGTTATAGATGTACTCATTTTTCTAAAAACCATAAGCAAGGAGGCTATTAGATTCCTTAACCGATCACCAATGTATATTTAGGTATAATGTCTACTGTTCTGGGTTTAAACGCATGAAAGAAATTAGAGTTCTGGTATAACACCCAACAACTTTACAACCATGTTTTATTTGTTCTGTGTAGAGATATCTCTCTCGTTGTTTTCTGCACAACGAAGTTGTGCAGTTGTTAGTTTATCTCTGTACACGAAGTGCGTAGTTCTGTACACGAAGTTGTGCAGTGAAGGAGAACAAAAGCTTTTTATCGCAAGGTTTATGAATTTTTCAGATAATTGTTGTTGTATAATGAGATTTATTTTTCTGTTGAGTCTACTGTTTTGTTTATTAGTAATGCAAGCTGGTGCCGTTTCTCTTGAAGATGGTGTGAAGATCCCGCTTGTTGCTGATTATATCAGCAGCGACAGCGAAAGAGGTGTGTTTTTAAGCGCTCTTGTTGCTGTAGAAAATGGTAGCGGACATGTGTTTGTAGATACAAGCCCGTATGCACAGGTGGATTTGCAGGGTTCTGCACGTCTTGCTGCAATGGTTGCATCTGATATTACGTCTCTTGATCAAACACAATACGACTTCTATTATGTGATTGCTGTCCCCTCCCCAATCATTGGAGGCCCCTCTGCTGGTGCAGCGATAACAGTAGCAACGGTTGCTGCGATTAACAACTGGTCAATCAGGGATGGGGTGGCGATGACTGGTACAATCAGCCCTGACAATTCCATTGGTCCTGTCGGGGGAATCCAGGCTAAGCTCGCTGCTGCTTCAGAAAATAATATTACGCTCTTTTTAATCCCGGAAGGGCAGCGCAAGTTCACGGTTTCGAAAAAAAACGAGAAGAGTGGACCTGGTTTTACATTTATAGAGGAAAAAACCTTGGTTGTTGACCTTGTAGAAGAGGGCAGGAAGCTTGGCGTTGAGGTGCAGGAAGTCGCTGATATTTATGATGCCATTTATTTATTAACCGGGCATACTGTTGACGTTGGGTATATTGATGGTGAAGTGATTAGCGGCGATTATGTTAAATTACTTGAACCTCTTGCTGCTTCATTAAAGGTAGAAGCTTTGAATATGTATGGCGAGACTGAAAAAATGGTAGCAAAAGATGATATGCTCAAAAATGCAGACGATACGATAAAACATGCAAATGAGATGTATGATGATGGAAACTACTACGCTGCAACATCCTTATATTTCAATGCGATGGTAGCGCTTAGAGGCATTTGCTGGCATAAAGAATATGATCAAGCTGACAACAAGACTGCATTCGCAATAGATATACATAATATGGTTGCAAGGCAGATTAATGCTTCAGAAAAAGACATAGAGCAGTATAAAAAATTAGGAGTGCGAGACCCTGAGACTATTGGAGCTGCAGAGTCAAGAGTTACACGTGCGCGACAGTTGTTGCACCATGCAGACGCCTCGAGTCCAGTAGAATATGTAAGCACTCTTGCCTTTTCCAATGAGCGGGCTCGCACAGCACAGTGGTGGCTTACACTAACCAGTTCCGATGTAGTTGTGCCAGAGGAAGAACTGCGTAACCGTGCTGCATGGTACTTAGCACAGGCACAGTCTGTGACTACTTATGCACACACACTGGTCAGTGAATCTAATTTTCATGAAACCATGCACTGGGGTGCTGACGAGGACTTAACTAATGCTAATATACAGTTTGAAAGAGGGTACTATTCAGGGTCTCTCTTTGATTCTATTCATGCCATAGTGAGTGCAAGTACGGTTATCGGGATGATGAGTTCCGGGGATCGGGATGAACGCGTACAAAAAAGTGAGCAGGGGGCTAAAAATGCTATTCTGGAGGCACAGCAAAAAGGTGTTAAGCCGACACTTGCCATCAGTGCTTATGAATACGGAAAGACACTTGCAGACCCTAATGGAAGACTTACCCAGTACAATTATGCTAAATCTATAGCAAAGACCTCGATGGTGCTGAATTCAAAAGGCGTTAAGACAGTAAATACTACCAATTACAATATTACAATGGATAATCTCAATACTCACAAGGAAAAGTCATTTTACGAGGCATTCGGCGAGGGGGAGGCGGAAATGATTTTGAGCAAGATCGAGTTTCATTACACACCAAAGCATGCAAGCTGGCTTAATGCCGCTGAAATCGAGATCAATGTAATGGATATCGAATGCACTGACAGACGGATTGGAGATATGGAGATACTGACTCATGAGGTGACAGCGTGGACCAGGAGACGGAATGACGATGAAAAGAAAATCAACTGGGGGTTTACGAGGAGAAAGGCGGATAAGAAACTGTCCAAGTATTATGTCTAAGAACTAAATTGTCGAGACAGTAGGTGTAGTTCCTTCTATTATTGTTATTAGCCATGTATTTCCGCTAACACTACCATAAAGGCTGAAATCTTTACCTTGCTCCACAGTTATAATTCCCTGACCCACGCCATTATACTCGAATAATTCTCCATTAATATCAAAAACAGCTGCTGACACTAAAGAGTAGCTAATTTGACCGGGTTTGGGTACTGTTACTTTCAACCTTGAATTTGGATAATGCTCATTTATTGTAAGCGTCCCAACATCTTTTCCATCTATGACAACTGTTACTTGCTCGCTGATTTGGCCCTCACCAAGTGAATTATAAATCGTGAAATCAACTGGACCATTATTGGATCCATCAGATTGAGGGAGTGGGCTAGTTTCCGTCAACCCAAATGCTAACAATATAAATATTAGCCCAGCTATAATTGAAACAATACGAGCACCTGGACCAACTTTAGGTATCTTGAGTTCCTTTACTTCAAAGCCACCACCCAGAATGCCTATCAACAATAAAAAACCACCAAAAATAAAGACAATTATTTCAATGTTTCCAGACTCAATCCCCACCATATGCTAACCTCCAAAATTTAGATAATATTGTTTATTATGAATTTACTGTTGCAGATTTAAGTCACTATACCCTATACTTATAGGTACAGAGGTTGTTAGCGTTTTTCGCTTATAAAGGTTTCGTTTTTATTTTGTCTTGTACCGAGATATATCTCTCGTTGTTTTCTGTACACGAAGTTGTGCAGTGAAGGAGAACAAAAGCTTTTTATCGCAAGGTTTATGAATTTTTCAGATAATTGTTGTTGTATAATGAGATTTATTTTTCTGTTGAGTCTACTGTTTTGTTTATTAGTAATGCAAGCTGGTGCCGTTTCTCTTGAAGATGGTGTGAAGATCCCGCTTGTTGCTGATTATATCAGCAGCGACAGCGAAAGAGGTGTGTTTTTAAGCGCTCTTGTTGCTGTAGAAAATGGTAGCGGACATGTGTTTGTAGATACAAGCCCGTATGCACAGGTGGATTTGCAGGGTTCTGCACGTCTTGCTGCAATGGTTGCATCTGATATTACGTCTCTTGATCAAACACAATACGACTTCTATTATGTGATTGCTGTCCCCTCCCCAATCATTGGAGGCCCCTCTGCTGGTGCAGCGATAACAGTAGCAACGGTTGCTGCGATTAACAACTGGTCAATCAGGGATGGGGTGGCGATGACTGGTACAATCAGTCCTGACAATTCCATTGGTCCTGTCGGGGGAATCCAGGCTAAGCTCGCTGCTGCTTCAGAAAATAATATTACGCTCTTTTTAATCCCGGAAGGGCAGCGCAAGTTCACGGTTTCGAAAAAAAACGAGAAGAGTGGACCTGGTTTTACATTTATAGAGGAAAAAACCGTGGTTGTTGACCTTGTAGAAGAGGGCAGGAAGCTTGGCGTTGAGGTGCAGGAAGTCGCTGATATTTATGATGCCATTTATTTATTAACCGGGCATACTGTTGACGTTGGGTATATTGATGGTGAAGTGATTAGCGGCGATTATGTTAAATTACTTGAGCCTCTTGCTGCTTCATTAAAGGTAGAAGCTTTGAATATGTATGGCGAGACTGAAAAAATGGTAGCAAAAGATGATATGCTCAAAAATGCAGACGATACGATAAAACATGCAAATGAGATGTATGATGATGGAAACTACTACGCTGCAACATCCTTATATTTCAATGCGATGGTAGCGCTTAGAGGCATTTGCTGGCATAAAGAATATGATCAAGCTGACAACAAGACTGCATTCGCAATAGATATACATAATATGGTTGCAAGGCAGATTAATGCTTCAGAAAAAGACATAGAGCAGTATAAAAAATTAGGAGTACGAGATCCTGAGACTATTGGAGCTGCAGAGTCAAGAGTTACACGTGCGCGACAGTTGTTGCACCATGCAGATGCCTCGAGTCCAGTGGAATATGTAAGCACTCTTGCATTTTCCAATGAACGGGCTCGCACAGCACAGTGGTGGCTTACATTAACCAGTTCCGATGTAGTTGTGCCAGAGGAAGAACTGCGTAACCGTGCTGCATGGTACTTAGCACAGGCACAGTCTGTGACTACTTATGCACACACACTGATCAGTGAATCTAATTTTCATGAAACCATGCACTGGGGTGCTGACGAGGACTTAACTAATGCTAATATACAGTTTGAAAGAGGGTACTATTCAGGGTCTCTCTTTGATTCTATTCATGCCATAGTGAGTGCAAGTACGGTTATCGGGATGATGAGTTCCGGGGATCGGGATGAACGCGTACAAAAAAGTGAGCAGGGGGCTAAAAATGCTATTCTGGAGGCACAGCAAAAAGGTGTTAAGCCGACACTTGCCATCAGTGCTTATGAATACGGAAAGACACTTGCCGACCCTGATGGAAGACTTACCCAGTACAATTATGCTAAATCTATAGCAAAGACCTCGATGGTGCTGAATTCAAAAGGCGTTAAGACAGTAAATACTACCAATTACAATATTACAACGGTTGTTCATCAAAGCATGAATAAAACGATTGCCCCTGAAAAACAGGTTAAAAAACAAGAGACATACATGTCCCTGCTTTACAAAAAAATTCCATGTTTTGGCTGTGTTGGAGCTATTTCAGGCATTATTATCGTGTTTCTACTGTTAAAATTCAAACCACGACATCTCTGAAAAACAGTAATAACAGCTCAAGCCATCAACTTTTCCAACCAAACCAAATCCATGCAATCACAAAAAACCAGATAAAAATTTCAGGTCTGCTTGAAAACACGTCCTCTCAGGGCAAAACCAAAAAACCTCAATAGAACAAAAATATCCATCAAGTTGGAAACGCAAAATTTTTAGGGTGGTCTGGTAGCCCCTATCTCACAACCATTTTCTACGCATCTCCGCATCGCAAAGCGATACGGAGGTCTTGTGGTCTGGTAGCCCCTATCTCACAACCATTTTATACCATAAGTTTATTAGACTTGTGAGCATAACACATAAAGTGTGATTAACTACCTTACAATAATAATAGTTTAATAATGTAGTTTAGCAAAGTTCACTAAAAACATAATGAAGATAGTTAAAAATTGATATTCATCACTTTCCTGACTTCAATCAAAAGATATGTCTGATAAAACGTATTAATAATAGTAATAAATTAATAAATGCGATAAGGAACATGGCTGGCTATATATTTAGTTATCAGTCAACATCAATGACAATAGCTTATTGAAGTGAATGGCAAGCTGTGAATATCTATTTTTATACTATTTTCTTAATGTACTAAATTAGAAACCGCTTCAGGAGCGATTTATCATGCAAAATACAGATACAACAAAATATATAATTCATGCAAAAATAAAGGCTGATGGGGTTGTCGAACGCCCTGATGTTGTAGGAGCCATTTTTGGACAGACAGAAGGACTACTTGGAGACGATCTCGATCTGAGAGAACTTCAAAAAAGCGGACGCATGGGACGGATTGACGTTAATATTAAATCAAGCGCTGGCAAATCTACCGGCACAATTAGTATTCCATCAAGTCTGGATAAGATTGAAACATCAGTTCTCGCAGCATCCCTTGAAACCATTGATCGAATAGGACCATGCGTGTCTACCATAAGCATCTCACGGGTAGAAGACGTCAGATCCTCGAAGAGAAAACATGTCATTGACCGTGCCAAGGCTATTATAATAGACCTTTTTGATGAAAACGTGCTCGAAAGTCAGGAGATTACCGAGAGAGTAAAACAAGCTGTAAGAATCGAAGATATAGTCTTTTATGGAAAAGAAAACATTCCGGCAGGACCTAACGTACAAAATTCTGATGCCATCATTGTTGTCGAAGGACGGGCAGATGTTACAACGCTTCTTAAGTACGGCATCAAAAACGCCATAGCAGTTGGCGGCACAAACGTTCCACAACCGGTTGCTGATCTGTGCAAAAAGAAGACAGTCACAGCATTCACAGATGGGGACAGGGGCGGGGAATTAATCATAAAAGAACTCCTGCAAGTTACAGATATTGATTTTATATCACGTGCACCTGATGGTAAAATGGTAGAGGATCTCACTCAAAAGGAAATAATAAAAGCACTCCACCAGAAGATTCCAATAGAGCAGGCTATGGGTCATTATCAGGTAGAGGAGCGAAAATCGAGATCTGCGAATGTACCATTCAAACGCAAAACATCTGATAGTTTAAAACGGGTGCAGATTAAAGATCATAGACCAAAAAAGGAAGAGATTGTAGAGGAAAAAACCGAAGAGATGGAATCTGCTAAACCAAAAATAGAGCCTGTTAAAAAAAAGGCAGAACCTGTTAAACCAGATATCGATCGGTTTCAGTCACATATAGATGACATTTCCGGAAGCTTTACTGCACGACTGATCGATGAAAAAAACCATGTGCTAAAAGAGGTGCCTGTACGAGACCTTGCAAATGAGTTGAAAGATGCGAAAAACTCGGTAAAGACCGTTGTCTTTGATGGAGTAATAACACAAAGGCTCGTTGATATTGCCTTTGAACGTGGTATTGAAAACCTGGTTGGAATAAAAAAAGGCAGTATTACAAAGATTCCTGCTTCACTGCATGTACATGCCACATCAAGCTGAACATGTATAGCATATTTTAGTGATAAAAATGTTTGACAGTCTGAAAAACAAACTTGGTGGATTCAAAAAATCGGTAGATGAAATATTAAAAAAGAAAGAGAAAGAAACCAGCAACGTTAAAGTTCGAGACAAAGTCAAATCGCTCATAGTAGATCGCGAGTTAATAATCGACGAAAAAAGCATAGAAAAACCACTGTGGGACCTTGAAATAGCACTGCTTGAAAGCGATGTTGCAATTGATGTTGCAGACGAAATTATCGCAACCATAAAAACAAATCTTATTGGAAGCAAACGCAAAATTCAACAAAAATCCAAAAGTGTCGTAGAACAGGCACTGGAAGATGCACTACTAAAAGTAGTATCAGTAAACCAACTCAATTTTGATGAAATCATATCAAAAGCAAAAAAACCAGTGCATATCGTATTCATTGGAGTCAATGGCACAGGCAAGACTACAACCATAGCAAAGATCGCAAACAGGCTTAAAAAACAGAACTATTCGGTGGTTATTGCAGCAGGCGACACGTTCAGGGCGGGTGCCATAGATCAAATAGAACTCCATGCAAACAAGCTTGGGTTAAAACTGATCAAACATCAGGAAGGGGCAGACCCGGCAGCAGTTGTGTTCGACTCGATAGAATATGCAAAAGCAAGACACATAGACGTGGTCTTATCAGATACAGCAGGACGGATGCATACAAACATCAATCTGATGGATCAGCTTAAAAAAATATGCCGTGTAGCTCCACCAGATTTTGTGATATTTGTCGATGAAGCAGTGGCAGGCAATGATGCAGTCGAACGTGCAGCATTATTCAACACCACAGTTCCTTTTGATGGCTGTATTCTCAGCAAAACCGATGCAGATTCAAAAGGTGGTGCAGCAATATCAATTGCTCATACCACAGGCAAACCAATCTTGTTTCTTGGCGTGGGACAGGAATATGACGATCTCATAACATTCGATCCACACTGGTTGGTTGAGCGACTGCTAAACTAACAATATTTATATACAACATACGACTAAAATAGCTATAGATTATACTTACTGGGTGTGTCAAATGAATCAGGATTACAGCATCATTGAAGATATTGGGATCAAAGATATTGTATTCTCAATAATAATGATATTATCGGTTGTAGTAATAACCAACCGCTGGCTATCCAGGTTTGGGGAAAGTGACTATGTGATTATTGCAGCATCAATAATCCTTGTAGGTGCACTTGCAGCTTTAATATTATCAATCGAATTCCATCTAAGACGCATCGAGAAGCTCGTAGAATCAGGAGATCACACTCTTGCAAGCAGTATACAGGATGTAGAAGATTCAATGGACCAGAAGCTCAGTGCTGCGATGCAGAACACCAACAATAAAATCACAGAACTCTCTAAAAGATTATACCGATGAGATTTCATAAATTTTATAAACCCTGGTGCAGTTGGGGTGTAATATGAGTGAAGCACTGGCAAAGCCGTCTTCTTTTGAGACTGAACAATCAAGAGATGTGCTGAGCCTTCTTGAAGAAGTAGAAATACTGAAAGTTCAAAATGAAGAACTGCGTTCGAAGCTTTTGGATATAACTATTGAGAATGGCAAGTATCTTCAAGCCATCAACAAATTCCAGGAACAGGTAGACAATCTACGTCGTCCGCCACTTTTTATTGCAACTGTGATAGATATTGTAAACGGTATGGCAATCTTACGTCAACACGGCAGCAACCAGGAGATTTTAACCTATATGCCAAAAGATATTACAATTGATATAGGCTCGCGTGTTGCAGTCAACAACAACCTGTCCACGATCAGTGTGCTGTCAAAGTCTGTTGATGTCCGCGCGCGAGTAATGGAACTGGTGGATGTACCAGAAGTAGATTATGATGTGATCGGGGGACTGAAAAAACAAATAGAAGAAGTGGTGGAGACAATAGAACTACCACTGACGCAACCAGAACTATTCAAGGAAATTGGAATCGATCCCCCCAGTGCTGTCCTTCTTCATGGCCCGCCAGGCACCGGTAAAACCCTCATAGCCAAGGCAGTAGCACATCGAACCCATGCAACCTTCCTGTGTTTAAGCGGCACAGAACTGGTGCAGAAATACATAGGCGAAGGTGCACGGTTGGTGCGCGATTTATTCCAGATGGCAAGAGACAAAACTCCAAGCATCGTATTCATTGACGAAATCGATTCGGTTGCAAGCATGCGAAGCTATGACGGTTCGACAGGTTCAGCAGAAGTAAACCGTACAATGATACAACTGCTTGCAGAGATTGACGGGTTCAGACGTCGGGAGGGCGTAAAAATAATAGCGGCAACTAATAGAATAGACCTCCTTGACCAGGCAATTCTGCGTCCAGGACGATTTGACCGTATTATCGAAATACCACTTCCAGACGAGATTGCACGAGAGGAAATATTCAAAATACACACCCGCAAAATAAAACTTGAACAAATTGACTTTAAAAAACTTGCAAAGATAACTGCAGGTTTAAGCGGTGCAGATATAAAAGCAATGGTCACTGAAGCAGGTATGTTTGCATTACGACACGGTGGAAAAAAGGTCGCCATGAGCGATATACGAAAAGCTCAGAAAAAACTAATTGAGCTAAAGAAAAAAGATCCAAACCAGATGTTTGCATAAAAAACATCGGGTCTTTGTGTACCATCGCATCGCAGTGACCAGAACCCCGGAAACTTTTTGATATTTTTGAACGTATAAGAAAGTATAAACGCAACTATGTTCTCTTGCTACTGAAATTTGATACATAATGAAAATTGTTCACAGAGGGAATAAATATTGGCCACTGAAAAAATAACGCTCTCGCAACTCGAAAGCTTCCTATTCAAGTCCGCCGATATTCTACGTGGCAAGATGGATGCCTCCGAGTTTAAAGAGTTTATTTTTGGGATGCTCTTTCTGAAGCGTTTGTCTGATGAGTTTGACCGCAAGCGTGAGCAATTGCGCAAGAAAGATTTCGCACATCTGAAGGATCGACCGGATCTTATCAACGAACTGCTGGAAGCTAAAATATCATCTAAAATCTCATACGGCGAGACTTTCTTTGTTCCGGTTCGCGCCCGATGGCACGAGGCATGGGTCGACGAGAACGGTGACTGGGTTCCTGCGTTGAAGGATCTAAAACACGATATTGGCAACATGCTCAACAAGGCCATTGCCGCAGTCGAAGAGGAAAACGACTCCCTCGCTGGAGTGCTAAAAAACAACATCGATTTTAATGCTACCAAAGGCAAGACAAAGATCCCTGACCAAAAGTGGAAAGATCTTTTGGATCACTTCAACCAGCCCCGGTTCGTATTGGTAAACGAAAACTTTGAGTTCCCCGATCTGCTGGGGGCTGCTTACGAATACCTGATCAAGTACTTTGCCGACAGCGCTGGCAAAAAAGGTGGTGAGTTCTACACCCCTGCTGAAGTAGTACGCCTTTTAGTACAGATAACTAAACCCAAAGCAGGCAACGAGATATACGATCCCACCGCCGGTTCAGGCGGTTTTTTGATCCAGTCCCATCAATACGTGGAAGAGCAGGGACAAGACCCAAATGATCTCGCCCTCCATGGCCAGGACTCCAACGGCACTGTGTGGTCGATCTGCAACATGAACATGATCCTCCATAACATCCCCAGCTTCACAATAGAAAACGACGATACTCTGGAGAATCCAAAGATTCTGGAAAACGGCCGGGTGCGAAAGTTTGATCGTGTGCTTGCCAATCCGCCTTTTTCGCAGAACTACAGCCGCGCTAACCTGAAATTCCCAAGCCGCTTCCGTGAATGGTGTCCTGAGACCGGCAAGAAGGCAGATCTGATGTTTGTGCAGCACATGCTTGCCAGCCTCAAACCCGACGGTCACATGGCAACGGTCATGCCACACGGCGTGTTGTTTCGCGGTGGCAAAGAGAAACTCATCCGCGAGATCTTTATCAAGGACGATGTTATTGAGGCTATCATCAGCCTGCCGCCCGGCCTCTTTTACGGTACCGGCATCCCGGCCTGCGTGGTCGTGGCAAACAAGAACAAGCCGGATTCCCTGAAGGATAAGGTGCTGTTCATCAATGCCGACCGCGAATACGCCGAAGGCAAAGCCCAGAACAAACTGCGCCCCGAGGACATCGAAAAAATCGATTTTGTTTTCACTCACAAACGGGAGATTCCCAAATACAGCCGTCTTGTGGACAATGCCGAGATCGTAGAGACCCACGATTACAACCTCAACATCCGCCGCTATGTGGATAACACCCCAGAGCCGGAACCAGAGGATGTGCAGGCTCACCTGATTGGCGGCATTCCCGAAGCTGAGGTCGCAGCCCGCACTTACGACTTTAACCGCTTTGGAATAAAGCCGGACTCACTATTTAAGCCCGAACGCCATGGCTATCTCACATTCAATACGTCGATTGAGACGAAGCCCGCCATCAAGTTTACCCTGGAAGCCGATCCCGCGCTCCAGCAGACCCTCACAGCACACCATGATGCGCTGGAAGCCTGGTGGGCAGTGGCCCGTGACGACTTTGCCCTGCTTCGTGACGGCAAGAAGATGCCCGAGGTGCGGCAGGAGCTTTTAACCACGCTTAAAGACAAGCTTATTCCCATGGATGTGCTCGATGAGTTCAAGTGTGCCGGAGTATTTGTGAACTGGTGGCAGCAGATCCGCTACGATCTCAAGACCATTATATCCACTGGCTGGCATCACACTCTGATCCCTGATGATTACCTGATTGGCGCCTTTTTCCAGTCCGAAGCCGATGAGATCAAGACGCTGGAAGGGCAGATCAGCGAGGCGCAGAGCGAGCTTGCCGAAGCCGTGGAAACTGCACAGGAAGTTGCCGCCTATGAACCGGATGAGGATGAAAAAGTCACTGCTGCCGGCATAAAAAAAGAACTCAAGAAGCTAATCACCGATCTAAAAAGTAGCACCGGCGAATCTGCTCGAAAAGAACTGAAAAATCTACAGGATCAGGACAATGCTATCAAGGCAATCGAGAAACAGATAAAAGAGAGCAATGCCGCACTGAAGAGCAAAACTGACGAGTTGGAACTCAAGTTGCAGCTCAATCGCCTCGGTGGCGATGATTTCAAGATTGAGAACCATGAATTAATCCGGCAGGTGGACACCCAACCGGCAAATCTCAACAGCGCCAACAAGGACGACAGGAAGAAGATCACTCCCCTGAACAAGGACAAAACCGTCCTCGAAGCACGCCTCGCTAAAACCGACGGTATCCTTGCCGCTATTGGAGGTCAACTTGCCGAGGAAGAGAGCCGTAGGCTGATCCTGACAAAGCTTTATGACATTGCCCATCAGGAGCTGAATCGCTATCTCAATGCCGAAAAGCGCGGACTGATTCAGGTGGTGGAAAATCTATAGGACAAATATGCCATGTCAAGTCGTGAACTGGAAAGTGAACGAGCCGAGACCATGAAGGAGATGGATGGGTTTTTGAAGGGGCTTGGGTATCTGGGGCGAGACGTATGAAACCAATTCGCATCTTTATCAGCAGTGTGCAAAAAGAGTTTGCAGAGGAGCGCGTCGCTCTGCGTGATTATTTGAGGGGGGACCCGCTTTTCCAGCGGTTCTATGATGTATTTCTCTTTGAAGACGTGCCTGCCATTGACAGACGGGCCGACAAGGTATATCTCCACGAAGTTGAACGATGCGACATTTACGTTGGGCTCTTCGGTAAGGACTACGGAATGGAAGATGAGAAAGGTTATTCGCCCACCCATCGGGAATTCGACCTTGCGACGCGAATTGGAAAACACCGTCTTATTTTTGTCAAAGACGCTGACGATAGCGGCAAGGTCCCAAAAATGCAGGCTCTTATCAAAGCAACAGGAGAACAGGTGGTGAGGCGCCGCTTTGTCAGTGCTGCAGAGCTGATATCCGCGATATACGGAAGCCTTGTTCAATACCTCGATGAACACGAATTAATACGTTCAGCCCCATTTGACGCCTCTTTCTGCGGGAACGCCACCATAGCCGATCTGGACGATGAGAAGATACACACCTTTCTGAGTCGGGCCCGACTAGGCAGAGACTTCCCGCTGCCTAAAGAATCCACTGCCATGGAGGTCATTACCCATCTGAATCTCCTTGATAAAGAAAGACCCAGCAATGCAGCAGTCTTGCTTTTTGGAAGACAGCCTCAACGCTTTCTTATTTCTTCCGAGATCAAGTGCGCCCATTTTCATGGCATTGAGGTAACCAAACCCATTCCCTTTTACCGGATTTACAAGGGAACAGTCTTTGATATAGTAGATCAGGCTGTTGATTTTGTGCTCTCCAAAATTAATCTTGCTGTCGGAACCCGCGTCCTGAGCGTTCAAGCGCCAGTGGCTTATGAGATACCCCCGGAAGTGATTCGCGAGGCCATTGTCAATGCTGTGGCTCATCGTGACTATACGAGCAACGGCAGCGTGCAGGTGATGCTCTTTGCTGATCGGCTGGAGGTCTGGAACCCTGGCACTCTTTCGCCGCCCTTAACCATTGCAAAACTGCGAAAGCCCCACGGCTCCGTGCCCTGTAATCCCCTATTGGCCGAGTCGCTCTATCTCACCAAGTACATCGAACGCATGGGCACCGGAACAGGTGATATGATCAAGCGATGCCGTGATGTCGGTCTTGAAGAACCGGAGTTTGCCCTTACGGACGGTTTTGTGGTTACTATCCGAAGAAAGCCTGAACTCGCCTTCAAAGCCGTTGGCGGGATTACCGGGGAAGTCACCGGGGAAGTCACCGGGGAAGTCACCGGGGAAGTTCAGAGGCTCCTGACTGTATTGGTTGGTGAGATGAAACGCACAGATATCCAGGAGGCTCTGGCACTCCGGCATGAAGACCACTTCAGGGCGGCTTATCTTATTCCGGCGCTTACTGCCAGTGTGATCGAAATGACCATTCCCGACAAACCCACAAGCAGCAAACAGAAATACCGGCTGACTGAAAAAGGGAAACGTTTCGTGGAGGGGGGAGAGTGAAATGAATGATGTGGAAGGTTGGAAAAACAAAAGGCTCATCGAGCTTGCTGAATATATAAACGGTTATGCATTCAAGCCTGACGATTGGGAAAAGGATGGCTTGCCGATTATCCGGATTGAGCAACTGAAGAATCCCAACGCTCCCACAGACTATTATTCAGGCAAGCTTCCCACGAAAAACATTATTGAGAACGATGATTTAATCTTTTCATGGAGTGCATCACTGTTTCTTCGGATTTGGCGACATGATAGGGCGGCGCTCAATCAGCATCTTTTCAGAGTTGTCGAAAGAGAAGGTATTGATAGAGTTTTTCTAAAGCTCTTCATTGAGTTTTATCTGCCGGAACTGGTCAAGGCTTCGCATGGATCTACCATGCAACACATCACGAGAAAGGAGTTAGACCGGTTCGGTGCTCCGTTTCCCACCTCCAAACCCGAACAAACCAAAATCGCCGAGATCCTCTCAACCGCGGACCGGGCGATCGAGCAGACCGAGGCGATCATAGCCAAGCAGCAGCGCATCAAGACCGGGCTGATGCATGACCTCCTCACCCGCGGGATTGACGAATACGGCAACCTCCGCTCGGAGCAGACCCATGAATTCAGAGACTCGCCGCTGGGGAGGATTCCAGTGGAGTGGGAAGTAGGCACATTATCAGATATTGCCAACATAAATCCAAAAAGCGACATCTCACAGCTTTCTGATAATTCTTTAGTAACATTTCTATCTATGCCGGATGTAGGCGAAAATGGTAAAATTATTTCGAGGCAAATTCAGAAATTATCTAAAGTGAAAACTGGCTTCACTCGTTTTACAGAACAAGATATACTTTTTGCAAAGATAACACCATGCATGGAGAATGGAAAAGGGACATTAGCTACAGAATTGATTAATAAAATTGGTTTTGGGAGTACCGAATTTCATGTACTCAGAGCAAATAAATCTGGAAATCCTGAATTTATATACCATATCACGCAATCTAAAAAATTCAGACTGAAATCGGAAGGGTATATGACTGGTTCTGCTGGACAACGAAGAGTACCTGCCAATTTCTTCCAAAAATTCCAAATCCATCTTCCCCCTCTCTCTGAACAGCACCACATAGCTGGAATCCTCACAGCAGCAGACCAGCGCGTCGAAAAAGAAGAAGCATCCCGTAACAAACTCCTGCAGATCAAAACCGCCCTCATGCAAGACTTGCTCACAGGCAAAAAGCGCGTCACCCCCTTGCTGAATGACACGGAGGTTGTTCATGGCTAAGCAAAGGCACGCAGAGGGCATGAAAATAGCGCGATTGCTGATGGTATTGAGCAGTATTTCACCCTTGTTCATCCTGTGGGGAATTCGCGGCAATAATCTCATACCTGACATTTATTTTTCATCATTTTGCACGGTTATGGTTATTGTGCCGAATTTCTTCCTGTGGCTACGCGTGCGCACTGTGCGCAAACTCAATGAAAAAAGAGAGTTAGTTGTGGGCACGGCAGAAGATCATCGCGAGCATCTGCTAGTGTATCTCTTTGCCATGCTGTTACCATTCTACGCTGCCGATCTCGGAACTTATCGTGATATTGCTGCAGCAATCGCCGCCCTCTGCTTCATTGTGTTTTTGTTCTGGCATCTTAATCTGCATTACATGAACCTGCTCTTTGCGGTCTTTGGCTACCGTGTTTTCACAATTAATCCGCCAGCAGATGACAACCCACTCTCCGGTAAGTTTAGCCAAGTACTTATTACACGTCGCACCCTCGTTTTACCGGGTGAGCGCCTAGTAGTTTACAGTCTGAGCGACACGGTTACTATGGAGGTAAATGAATGAATCTGAATTTTGATATCAGCAACATTAAGGTCACGGAATTTGGTATAGGCCGAGACGATGGAAATGGCCGGGATTTCGATTACGTTATGGTAGACGGGAATGTGCAAGACGCCTTACGGGAAATGGCAGGCGCTACTTGGTCAGCCATGCAGGCACAAACCAATGACCCTCCCAACTACGATCCATCGGAAAAGCATGCGAGCATCGAATACACGCAATTGCCACTTAATGACAATATGGCCGAAACGATGCGAAATTTGCATGAAGCTAATAATCTATCGCCTAATTCGAATGCTTTGGCAGACACTGAAAAGGTTTTCTGCTACTTTGCACGTTTCACCGATTCACAACAACGGAAGCTAACTGCCGTGCGCCGGGCTACACAATTCAAGGGGGTATTGAAAAGCCGACTTTTGCGCCTTGATACAAACGCCTTGAAGCTCATTAAAAAGCGCGTCTTCAAATTGGACCATGACTTCGATCTACTCATTGATTCGGAGAATGTTCATATTTTCCATCCAAGCGGTTTTGAGTTCGTCGGACAGCTTCAGGAAGCGATTATGTCGGCCGTGTCAACCAACGTGGCAATGCTTAAAGCAGAGATCTCCTTTATGGATTTCGATGTCATCGAAATGTATGCTAGCAAGCACCCGCGTGCTGCCCGCTATCTTGCCTCTATTCGCTCAAAAAATGAAGCAGTGAACATCGACAGTAAACGCCTGCAAAAACTGTGTGCCGGCAATGGAGTTGAGTTGACGGTGAACAATGGAATGCTCTCGCTGGAGAAAAAACAGGTGATGGAGTTTCTCGAAGTACTCGAACGGCGTCGCTACGAAATCGAATTGGTAGCTGACACTCCCGAGCATTACCGAGCTGCAAGTCGCAGTAAGATTGATACAGGGGGTTAGTATGTTTAAAATCGACGAGACCAACAACGTCGGAGAAACTTTGCATTCTCACTCGGATAGAGCGGAGCGGGGCATCGAGAAAATCAACAAAGAATGCGAGGCGGTAGGTGTACCGCTTCCTGAATATCGAACCGACGCATTGGGATTGATGGTGAAGTTCCATGCCCAAGTCACATTGACAGGAAAAACGCCGGTAGAAACGCCGGTAGAAACGCCGGATCAGATTCTAAGGATGCTGGATGAGAATCCGGAAATGACCTTAGCAGAGGTCGCTTCGAAGATTGGTAAATCGCTCCGCGCCGTTGAAAGGGCTTCTTCAAAGCTGGTTAAAGCAGGTCGATTAAGATTTGTCGGGCCGAAGAAAGGCGGCCACTGGGAGGTGAAAGATAACTCATGAGCACGCAAATCACCGCCGCTGATGGAAAAAGGGGGAGCAGAATATGAAAGAAGACTCGCTTGCTGTATTTGAAGATTACAAAATCCGCAGAGTATATGATGAGGAATCTGAAACATGGTATTTCTCTGTAGTAGATATTATTCAGGTGTTAATCCAGCAGCCTGATTATCAGGCAGCAAGAAACTACTGGAAGGTTTTGAAAAACCGCCTGAATAAAGAGGGAAGTGAAACGGTTACAAAATGTAACCGGTCAAAGCTGGTTGCAAAAGATGGTAAAATGCGCCTTACCGATGTCGCTGACCCTGAAACACTTTTGCGTCTCATCCAGTCCGTTCCCAGCCCCAAAGCTGAGCCCATCAAGCTATGGCTGGCCAGGGTCGGCTATGAACGGATGCAGGACATGGCGGACCCGGCGCGTTCTCTTGACAGGGCGCGGGAGTACTGGCAACAACATGGGAGAAGTGAAAAATGGATCCAGCAGCGGATGATGGGACAGGAGACCCGCAACAAGCTGACTGATTACTGGAAAGATCATGAAATTGAAAAAGAAAAGGAATACGCCATTTTGACCAATATCATTCATCAGGAATGGACGGATATCTCTGTAAAAAAGCATAAGGAAATCAAGGGGCTGAAAAACCAAAACCTGAGAGACCATATGAGCGAAGCTGAACTGATATTTACCGCTCTTGCCGAACTATCCACCCGGCAGATAGCAGAGACCATGAACGCGGCCGGCATGAACGAAAACAAGGTCGCGGGTAAAAAAGGTGGCAGCATTGCTAAAAAAGCAAGGCATGAACTGGAAGCAAAGACAGGTAAAAAGATTGTCACCGAAGAAAGCTTCCTTCCACCGGGATCAAAGAAAACGTTACCACCATCCAGGAGAAAAACATGACTTCAAACATCTCCCCTCACACATCACACCTGAGAATTGATGAGCGCAACCATGTCGAAAAACCACTACTCGATCAGCTTGACGGGATGGGCTGGGACATAATCGACCTTGACAGCAAACAGCACCCCGGCGACAGCTATCGGCAGAGCTTCACCGAGGTGGTCATGCTGCCGGTGCTGCACGAGCATATCAAGGTTATCAATCCCTGGCTTGAAGACGATCAAGTGGAAGAGGTAATCAAGCAGATCACTGCCAGCTTTCCCGGTAGCGACCTGATCAAAAACAACCGTCACGTCTTTACCTTACTGCTGGAAAACACCAGTGTCAGCGTTAACCGCCAAACTGGTGAGAGAAGCCCGACCGTGCGTTTTATGGACTTTACCCACCGTGACAACAACAGCTTTATCGCTGTGTGCCAGTTCAAGGTGCGCATCCTCGGCACCGAGCATCACATCATCCCTGATATTGTGCTGTTCCTGAATGGTTTGCCAGTGGTGGTTATCGAGTGCAAGTCGCCCAAGGTCAGAGACGCCATCCCCGAAGCAATCGACCAATTGCTGCGCTACAGTGAACAGCGTGGGGCCAAAGGTGAAGGCAGCGCACCGCTTTTCTTTTACAATCAGATCGTTATTGCCACCTGCCGCCAAGAGGCGAAGTTCGGCACCATCACTACTCATAGCGAAAAATACTTCTACCGTTGGGCTGATCCCTATCCTCTCACGTTGGATGAACTGGAACACAGAGCAAGCAGTCCCAACGATCAACAGCGACTGGTCGCCGGGATGCTGGATCGCGACAACCTGCTGGACATCATCCGCACTTTTACCCTGTTCTCTGCCAACGACAGGGGCGAGTCCATCAAGATCGTAGGGCGCTACCAGCAGTTCCGTGCAGTAAAGCTCGCGGTCAAGCGTCTGCTGGAAGGGCAAAGCCCGCGCGAGCGCAGTGGCATCATCTGGCACACGCAAGGCTCGGGTAAATCGCTGACCATGATGTTTATGGTGCGGGAGATGTATCGCCATGCCCAGCTTTCACACTGGAAGGTGGTCTTTGTGACCGACCGCACCCAACTGGAAGACCAGCTCACCGAAACCAGCCAGAGCATAGGTTTTACTGTCAAGGTAGCTGACAGTATCAGGAAGCTCAAGGAACTTCTCCGGTCGGATTCCTCGGATCTGGTTATGGCCATGATTCATAAATTCCGTGAAGCCGACTTAACCGTGACCTTCCCAGAGCTGAACGCCAGCCCGAACATTCTGGTAATGACTGATGAGGCGCACCGTTCCCAATACAAGCGGTTAGGTGCCAACTTCGATAAAGGACTTCCTAACGCCACCCGCATAGGCTACACCGGCACACCCATAGACAAAACCGAGCGAGTCTTCGGTGATTACATCGACAAATACACCATGCGCCAGTCTATCGAGGACGGTGTGACGCTGGAGATCGTCTACGAAGGCCGTACCCACAACGCCGAAGTTACTGACCAGCATGCCATGGACACGACGTTTGAGGATGTGTTCAGCGACTATAACCTCAAACAGCGCATGGATATACTGGGTTACGGCTCCCGGGATGCCTATCTTGAAGCCGAATCGACTATCGAGGCAAAAGCCAAAGACATGATAGGGCACTACCTGACCCATGTATTCCCCAATGGCTACAAAGCGCAAGTTGTGGCCACGTCCCGCGAGGCAGCAGTGCGTTATAAAAAGCACATCGATGCGGCTCTGGTTGCTGCCATTGCCGACCTGAAGCAGACCAATCCAAATAACCTCGACCGGCTCAAAAAGCTGACAACGGATATCATTATTTCAGGCACTCACAACGACCTGCCACGCCTCAGGGCCTATTCGGACAAATCAAAACACGAGGCCAGTATCAAGAGCTTCAAATTGTCTTTTGACACCGAAGATGGAGGTATCAAAGGCGACATGGGAATATTGATTGTCAATAACATGCTCATTACCGGATTCGATGCACCAGTGGAACAGGTGATGTATCTCGACAAGGTGATTGTCACCCACAATCTTCTCCAGGCCATCGCCCGCGTGAATCGCGTGGGTGGTGAGACTAAGAACAAAGGATTCGTGGTTGATTATGTGGGAGTTGGCCACCACCTGAAAAAAGCCATTGACAGCTATGACGAGCGCGAACAAAAGGAAGTGATCGACGCCCTCAGTTTTCCCGAAGAAGAACTTCGCGAACTCATCGCCAGTCATGCTACCATTATGGACTGGCTTAAAAAGCACGCCATCACGGACATTAATGATCCCGATGCATTCTTCGATCTATTCTATGATGAAGACCTGCGTTTTGACTTCATGCTGATGTTCAAAAATTTGACCAGATGCCTGAACCTGGTCTACCCTTCAAGGCAAGCTCTTGATTACATGGCTGACTACCAGGCTCTCACCGAGATCAATGTCCTGGCAGGGAAACATTTCCGTGACGAACGTCTGAGCATGAAAGGCATTCCTCCCAAGCTGCGTGTTATCACCGATGCTTATCTTGAGTCAAAAGGGATTTATGTGAAGATTAAGCCGATCTCTATCCTCGATGAAGACTTCCAAAAACATGTCAACACACACAACCGCACCAAGACAAAGGCAGCAGAGGTGGAGCATGCCATTCGCCACCACCTTGATGTTGAACTGGACGATGACCCGGATCTACAAGCTTCTTTTGCTGAGGTATTGGCTAAGATATTTGAGGACTTCCGCGACAACTGGAAAATGATCTATGAAGAACTGGAGAAGCTGCGGGAGCGCATAATAAACGCCAGTAAGGAGCCGACCTATGGACTTCACCGGAAAAAGCAAATGCCGCTCTTTAGAATGTTTGAGCGGGAACTCTTTGCGGATGGGGTGAATACAAGAGAAAAGAAGCTTTTAATGGTTGCCGAAGCACCTGCAACCTATGGCATAAGCAATGAAGATAAAATCAGCTCTCTGGTTGACCTGACGCAAAAGGCCTTTTTAGCAGTGGAGCGGGAATTGAGGCTTACTGGATTCTGGGAGAGCACTCCAGCACGTAACAAATTGAGAGCAGAGCTTCAAAAGACACTACTTTTACCGGAGTTTGCGAATCTCCCCGGTCTTGTGAAAAAACGTGCCCCTATCATCAGTCGAATCATGGAACTCGCCGAGAAAAATAATGACATCATTCTCTATGCGGAGTAGTTGCGATGGATCTGGCCTATACAATTCAAAGATCGCCCCTGCGACGTAAGTTGACCATTACCGTTGAAAGAGATCGAAGCGTAGTGGTGCATGCACCGGAAAGGACATCTGACGAAAAGATACAGCAGGTGGTGGAGTCAAAACGTCAATGGATATATGAAAAGATCGGCCACCCACAAAAATACAAGGACCTGCCCCATGCACCAGGAAAGGAACTGATTAGCGGTGAGTCTGCACTTTATCTGGGTCGCCAATACCGTATCGAAATGGTCAAAACCGGTTTATCCGAGATTCAGTTCACGCAGCGTTTCCTTATTCCGGCTATACATGGAAAAAAGCGAGTTGAAGCCTTGCGGGAATGGTATATCAGCAAAGCCAAAGAAAAAATTATCCCACGTGTCAAACTTCAAGCTCGTGAACTCGGAGTCAATTTTGCCGAGGTTAAGATCGTCGACAACCGCTACCGTTGGGGATCCTGCACCATAAATAACAATGTCAATTTCAATTGGCGGCTGATAAAGGCCCCTGTGTTTGTTATCGATTACATCATCATTCATGAACTTGCCCATCTCATAGAGACTAACCACACGCCAAAATTTTGGAACATTGTCCGTGCACAATCAACGACTATGGAAAAGGCAAAGGATTGGTTGAAGGAGAATGGACAACTACTGGAACAGACAATATGAGAAGCATCGTTTTTCATTCATTTTATAGAATTAGGTTCATTAAAATTCCTGATTGCCTCAAAACAATTCATTAATAGACTTTTTGCGTAATTATACGAATTTTTTCATTTTTCTTCCAAAGTCAAATTGCGGCGGCACACCCAGCTGCAGAAGAGGCTATCCACATGGCATCCTAACAAGTATGTTTTTTATGCCTCCCATCTATAGTCAATTGGAAATACTTCATTGATCCACATCAACACTCTGCCATCATGGATGATCACATAATCTCTTGATAACACTTCACCGGTGAAGTAGTTAGAAGAATGCAAACGTTCAATATGCAGGATGTCCCTGCGGGTCTCAAGTTTGTTTGAACGCAGGATCTTTGCCAACTGGAATATCAGCCTGCATAAGTTGTTCTCTCATCCCAACTGGCATTCGGTTGACTGGTGAAAGCGACTTTGCAAACACATGCATCACACCGTTAACTTCGAGTGTGACTTTGCGAATATTGACTGATTCTCCAGGGCTAATATTCAGGAGGCTGCACATCTTTTCATCAGCTTCAACTATCTGCTGGCACAGGGTTGACACTTCTGCTTTTCCCCCAAAGATTGCTTCTAACAGATAAGTGATAGAACCATCAGTGACTGCACAAATCCTGAGAAGTAAAGGGAGAGATGTTGGCACATCAGGTATCATAACAAAAACTCATATTTATTTTGAAACGCCCTTTTTAGCCATAGTCCTACGTTGTTTGGCAGTATAACCGGTGGCATTCTCTAAAAAATTCCTGAAACGTCTGTTAGTATCTATTATCTCTTCATCAGTTGCATTAGTATTAGATACAGTTTCCACCAGTAGTTTTTTGCCTTCAAACCAGAAGCTGATTGACTCCATAGCGCCGAAACCTGCAAGGAATCGCCCGTCAATATTTTCTGGTTCAACACCATCAAAACATTCAGCAAAAACATTCTTCACACGTTCAATATCCAGAGAAAAACCACGCTTTAAAGAATATGCCTGTATAACAATCACCACCACAATCAATGAATGTGCAACTACAAAAACATTATTGTAAACAGCATCAATAATTAAATCCTGAAGTTATAACTGTTTCTTCACAAACATGAGTCTCTGGATGATTGTAATATGAGTAATGATTGCAACAACAAATACCGCGATGTTTAAGTACCCTGTAAACGCGCCTGCTGCAATGATTATTAGTCGCTCAGCACGTTCTGCTATCCCAACTGCTGCATTAGCGCCTGCTGCCTCTGCTCTTGCCCGCGTGTAACTAACCATAAATGAACCCACAAGTGCAACCGCACCCCAGAACCACGGGACATCAGGGTAGGGCATTCTTATCGTACAACCATACATGATGCCAATCAGGATAGCTGCATCAGCGTATCGATCGCTCACTGAATCAAGAAAGCCGCCGTAAGGTGTGATTCTGTTGGTTCCGCGTGCAATCGTCCCATCAAGTACATCAAAAAATCCTGAAAGGATGATTAAAAAACCGCCAAAAAATAGATGTTTTGAAGCAAAGCATATTCCTGCAACAATAGCAAGCAAGAGTCCTGTAATAGTTATTAGATTTGGGTTAGTGTGTGAGAATACTCTACTTAGTGGCTGCATCCAGGTTCGAACAGTGTTTTTTGCTGAGTTGAACATGTTGTCTCTTTTATTGTATCCAGCAATATGGATCGGGTGCAGTTAGACTCTTTGTTTTAATATATGCCGCACCCCGACAGCCACCGCGACAGAATTCAAGATACTCACAACCTCGACACTTACCAGTTGGCAGTGTAAGGTTTCGAAGCTCTTTAAACGAATCCTCCCGTGTCCAGATATCTTTAAGTGATTCTTCTGTTACGTTCCCGCCATAGAATTCAGGATACTTGAGGTAGCCACACGGGTACACATTTCCATAAGGGTCAATGGATACGATGACTCTTCCACCAATGCACCCCATATAGTTTCCAGGAAGCCACGTCATTCGCTGTTTTTTATTTTTAATATATAAAAACGGGGCAAAGGCATCATCGCCTGTAACAGCGAAATTTTTATCACTGTATTTTTTTGATACTTCGTAGAGCATGTCTGAAAACCAGTGGTAGTCCTCGCTGGCTGGACTTATCAATGCATCATTTTCTTCTGCTCTTCCAAGAGATACAAGTCTAACAGCCCGGACCAGTGATGCACCGAGTTTCTTTGATAAGCGGACAACACCTTCAAAATCCCGGAGGTTCAATTTTGTAAACGTGGTGTTAATCTCTACCCTAAGACCTGCATCAATTAAACATTCAATCGCATGGATTACAGTTTCAAAACAATCCTTTCTGCGAATCGCATTGTGCACTTCCGGAGTGGCTGAGTCGAGACTCACAGACACTGCTCGAACACCACACGCAACAAGTCGCTTTGCAGTGTCTTCATCAATCAATGTTCCATTAGATAACAGTTCAACAGCAATGTGCTTGTCAGAGGCATACTCAAGAAGTGTGAAAATATCTTTTCTTACAAGCGGCTCACCACCACCAACAGATATGTGTGGAACTCCAAGTTCTGCTGCCTGGTCAATCAAACACAAAACTTCATCAGTGGACATTTCTTCACCACTGTACTCTGGTTCATAACAGTGGATGCATCTAAGGTTACAGCGATACGTAATTTCAAACAGGATCGATTTTGGATATGGATAAAAGGACATTAGAAAAGTTATGTTAGAACGACAATATTAATGTATCTCAACTTCAGTCAACAATAGCTTCAAAACAGTGTCAACACCAGACGGAGTGTCAGTCTCATTTTCCTGGGCTGTAAAATTATTTCGATATTCCCATGGTCATCGTTATCCCTTCAACATTCCATTCTTTTACAAGTGCACCTTTTACTTCAATGCCCATCCCAATTACAAGTATTTTGGAGCGAATTTCATGGACTATTGCTTCTTCCCATTCGAGCACAAGGTCTGTAATGCGTTCATCATTGATGTTTACTACAGCGCTTATTTCATCTTCTACACGCAGGTTGAGTTCTTTTCGCATGTCCTGAAGACGACGTATGATTTCACGTGAATATCCTTCTGCTTCTATATTACGTGTTAGGGCACTGTCAACATAGACAAGTCCTTTTGAAAATCCTGCTATTGTAATATCCTTTGGCAGCACTTCTTTGAACTCCACCATCTCCGGAAGCACGGTAACATTCAGTTCCGGTATCTCAAATCTGCCCAGCGTGTCGATGCTGTGTTTTACTGCAATGCTGTTTGCTTCTTTTAGTGCTTCTCTTACTTTCCCAGCGTTCTGTTTAAATGCCGGCCCAATAATTGCTGGTTTTGGTATGACTTTTACCCCGAGTTCGTTCCACGCCTCATCAACATCAAGAATCAGGATGTCTTTTGAGTTGCACTGCTCTAATATTACTTTTCTAAGCGTTTTTACTGCTTTTATGGTCTCTTTAGTATTTGGTTTTATTATTATGCGTCTTATTGGCCATCGCAGTTTTCTCTTGGCTTTCTGCCGTGCGTTTGAGGCTGCTTCAACGATGTCACGCACGATTTCCATCTGTTCTTCGAGTTCAGGATTTTGCATGGAGATATCTTTCTGCCAGTCGCACATATGTACTGATTCTGGCGCGTTATTATCTGTCCCGCGAACCAGGTTCTGGTATATTGTTTCTGCAATAAATGGTGCAAAAGGTGCGATTATTGTTGAGAGATCAGATAATACTGTGTGCAGTACCCAGTAGGCTGCCAGTTTATCCGGGTCATCTGCTTCAGTCCACACACGCGGGCGAGTGAGCTGGATGTACCAGCGGGAGAGGTCATCGAGTATGAATTCACTGATTGCGCGGGTAGCATTATGAAGTTCGTATTCTCCCATTTCTAATTCAACTCTCTCTGCAAGGCTCTTTACCCTTGAAAGAATCCATTTGTCTTCCACTCGAAGAGCATGTTTTACTGAATCATAGGTGGTCTTTTTAGGGTCAAAACCATCAAGCACCATATAGGGAAGAGGGAATCGATAAACATTCCAGAGAATATTAAACATACGGTGAGTGTTTGCAACCTCGTCCCATCCAAATTTCAAATCATCCCATGGTGCACTTGAAGAAAGCACGTAATATCGCAGCGTTTCAGCTCCAAAGCGTTCTATTACTTCTTTAGGGTCTACCACGTTTCCGATTCTCTTTGACATCTTCCTCCCTGTGTCATCGAGGGCAAAACCATGCACCAGCACACTTTTGTAGGGGGCACGGCCAAAAGCAACCATGCTTGCACCAAGTTGTGAGTAAAACCATCCGCGCGTCTGATCGTACCCCTCGGTGATAAAATCAGCAGGCCACCAGTCATCGAACTCTTCGCTCTTCCCTGGAAACCCAAGTGTAGCCCACGATGCAACTGCTGAATCAAACCAGACATCAAACACATCCTCCACACGTTTTTTCCTGCCGCCACACTCACAGGAAAGCAAAATGCCATCAACATAAGGACGGTGGAGTTCTACAAGCTCGCTCTGACCTGCACGCGTCTTTAATTCATCCATTGTGCCAATAACCTCAATACTCCCGCAGCTATCACACACCCATACCGGGATTGGCACACCCCAGTAACGCTGGCGGGATATGCACCAATCGCGAGCACCTGAAACCCAATCATGAAACCTTGCTGAGCCAGCCCAATCAGGATACCAATCAACCTTTGAAATCTCATCAAGCATCGCTTCTTTAAGCTTGGAAATCTGAAGGAACCACTGCTCTGTAGCCCGGTAAATAATAGGCGTATCACATCGCCAGCAGTGACCGTATCGGTGGGTGACCTTTCCACTTGCAAGCAAAAGCCCACGTTCTTCAAGATCGGAAAGCACAATATCATTTGCATCCTTCACGTTCAAACCTGCATACTTGCCAGCATCCTTTGTATAACTTCCACTGGAATCTACAGGACAGAACACAGGTAAACCATGCTTAACTCCAAGCAAAAAATCATCCATACCATGCCCTGGAGCAATATGCACACAGCCAGTGTTCTCGGCGGTCACAAAATCAGCAGTATATACGTTGTGTGCAAAAGCAGCCTGTTTTGGAATTTTATCCTTAAGCGGATGCTCATAAGCAGTTCCTACAAGGTTATTGCCAGGAATTGCATTCAATATCTCATAATCAGTATACCTTCCAGCACGAAGTACATTTTCAACAAGCTCCTTTGCAACAATCAAAACTTCACTTGCACCATTCTTAACAGCACGCACCCGCACATATTCAAACGATGGATGAACTGCCACAGCAATATTAGCAGGAATCGTCCAGGGAGTAGTTGTCCAGATAACAATAAACTCGTTATCAGCATTAGAAAGTGGAAACTTTACATAAATCGAGTGATCAGTCTCATCACTGTAATCTACCTCCGAATCAGCAATAGCAGTCTCACAGCGTGGACACCAGTTAACAACCCTGAGCCCGCGTTCAAGTAAGTTCTTATTATGTGCCTCCTTTAACGTCCACCACGCTGCCTCGATATACTCATCCCTGAGCGTCATATATGGATCCTTCCAGTTGAGCCACACTCCAAGAGACTCAAACTGAACAGTCATCTCATCCTTATGTGACAACGCGAACTCCTTACACTTGGCAATAAACTTGTCCACTCCATAAGACTCAATATCCTTCTTGGACTTAAAACCCAAGACGCCCTCAACCTTCACCTCAATCGGCAGCCCGTGCATATCCCAACCAGCACGATCCCTCACATGAAAACCATGCATAGACTTAAAACGCAGAATACTATCCTTAATCACTTTATTCCATGCAGTACCAAGATGAACCCTGCCAGTAGTATACGGGGGGCCATCAACAAAAAAGAACTTCTCACCACCACGACGCAACTCACGCACCTTAGAATACGCACCGATCTCATCCCAGAAAGATGTGATCAGTGATTCCATATCCTTTGGATTATACTGGCTACCAACGACATGAATCATAAACAATCACCATCAAAATATATCAACTTAATAGAAAGACACCAATTAAAAGCCTTGTGATTAACAACTGCACAACTTCGTTGTGCAGAAAATAACAGGTAGCTTTTAATTCTCGATTGCGTTAGCAATCGAGTGCAGAAATATGCCAGCAGTTCACTTCACTGGTATTCTTTCAAGTTGACTTGCAAGACCCCATATCAACGGTCTGGTGTGCAGTGGCATATTTGGGTCATTGCTTACCTCATCAAGTTTGGAGATACCAATGGATGCCCTTACAAACAAACTTTCACTTTCATCAGAAAGAGTTCTTTTAATAGTTTCAGCAACACGTCTTATGTTTCGAGGGACAGAGTCATCGTTTAATATTCTATCCAACACTTCAACACAACTTTTAACAATTTCATCAGGCTCAACAGTCATAAATTACCAACTCAAAATATCTGTAGAATATGATTCTTTATAAAAAAGAATTCCAAAAGAATTAACTCAATAGATTCAGTCACAGCTAAATAAGTTTTTCGATAATTGTCAGCACTCGATTGCTCCGCAATCGAGAATTATTTCCGCACAACGAAGCTGGCAAGAGCACTGCGTTGTCTGCATGTGAGCCTGCCAAACGTAATCGATAGTTACTTCCGCACACAAAGTGTGTGACTCTGCACAACGAAGTTGTGCAGTGCTTTTGAAATATATTTTTATGATTTGAAATCTATGTAGAAGTGCCATGAGTGAATTTGTAATAACTGGCGGGTATGTGCTTGCTCCGGATATGAAGCTTAAGCGTGCTGATGTTGCAGTAGGCAGTGGAATCATCACACAGGTTGGGGAGTGTCAATCCGCTGAACAAACCATTGATGCAAAAAACTGCATCGTTATGCCCGGGCTTATCAACGCCCATACCCACACCCCAATGACACTGCTCCGGGGAGCCTGTGAAAATCTAATGTTTGAACAGTGGCAGAAATGCATCTGGAACAAAGAGGCAAAAATAACGCCTTCAGACGTGCATCTTGGCTCTCTTCTGGCGTGTGTTGAAATGATTAAAACAGGCACTACCAGTTTCGCAGATGTGTATATTCATATGGATCGTGCAGCATCAGCTATTAAAAAGAGCGGGCTTAGAGGTGTGCTTGGTTGGGGCGTAATCGAAGGATTTGGCGAGCCGCTGCGTGAAAAATTGGCACACAGGCGCGCGTTTGTTAGACAATACAATAATGCGGCAGATGGACGCATTACCACCATGTATGCACCGCACTCACCATCAACATGCAGCATGGAAGCTCTCGGTTTGCTGTCCCGGATGTCAGAAGAAGACAATGTTTTAGTCACCACCCACCTTCTGGAAACAAGAAAAGAAGCAGAGACTCTCAAAAAAGATAATTGTCACCTGCAGTGCCTTAAAGATGCTGGATTGTTGTCAGGACGATTGTTGGCTGCTCACTCTGTATGGGCAAATGACGAGGATATTAAGATATTATCACAGCACGGTGTCAGCGTAGCTCATAATCCGATTAGCAATATGAAACTTAGTGTTGGCACTGCCCCGGTTACAGCAATGCTCAGGGAACATGTCAATGTCTGTCTTGGAACAGACGGTGCAGCACCAGGCGGTTCCTTAGATATGTTTGCTTCGATGAGAACAGCAGCACTTCTAAGACGAGACCGGGGGCAGGACACACATTTACAGGATATATTGAAGATGGCAACAGTAAATGGTGCAGCGGCACTTGGACTTTTGGCAGGGCAGATCAAAAAGGGATTTCTTGCTGATATCATTCTTGTAGATATGAAAAAACCACATCTCACAGGGCATGACCCTCTCTCGGCTCTTGTTTATTCAGCAACTGGTGCTGATGTTAAAACAAGCATGGTTGGAGGCGAAGTGCTGATGGAAGACTACCAGATTAAAAAGATCGATGAAGAAAATGTGATAGAGCGCGTTCAGAAATGGATCGATGATTTTAACTGCTGGTCATTTAGGGAACTCCCAGTAAAATAGTTTACCCAATAATCGAGATTATGAGGATAAGAACTTCGTATGCCACGTATAGTTTTGGGTCTTTGTGTACCATCACATTGCAGTGACTAAAGCACCAGAGACTTTTTACATTTTGAAATAAAGTTTCGGGAAACCACAGTGGACAAGAAATTGACACAGGGAGGACGAAAGATAAAAATGACAACTCTCTCTGTTCTCTGGGGTTTAGTTTTCCTTGCCATGACCAGATCTCCCCGGAAAAGGGAAAAGGTGCTTTCAACGCGAATTACCAGAGAGAGCCAAAATATTGCAAACTTGCGAAGGATACTTGAATGATGCAATACTGAACACGTGCTTGGATCCGAATGACTCCATTAAACAAGCTTGCTCTTTACTGCGATTTTGTCGTATTAAAACATACGGTGTTTGCAATCCCTTTTGCATATCTTGGGGTTGTACTTGCAAGCATATTATTATTAGATGAACTTCCCAGTCCACGTGTGTTGTTCCTTGTTACGACTGCTTTTTTTGGAGCACGCAGCGGAGCAATGTCGCTTAATAACCTTGTGGACGCTGAGATTGACAAAAAAAACAAGCGCACAGCCATGCGGCCACTTCCTGCCGGATTAATCTCAAAAAGAGAGGTGTACAGCATCATTGCCATCTCCTACTTTGTCTTTTTTCTTTCAGCTTTTATGCTAAACGAACTGTGTCTGCTGCTCTCACCAATCATACCTCTTACCTCTTTTGTATACCCTTACATTAAAAGATTTTCATCTACTGCACACCTTGTTTTGGGGCTAAATCTCGGATATGCGCCGCTTGGCGGATGGCTTGCAGTAACTGGTGTACTGCATTTTCCTCCTACCAATTTCGATCTTGGCATGTTTGTACTCGTTATTGCAGTTATATTCTGGGTTGCAGGATTTGATGTGATCTACTCACTCTCGGATGTTGAATTTGATAGAAAATTCGCTCTTCACTCGATTCCAGCATGCTTTGGCACAGATGCAGCACTCAAACTTTCAGGTCTGTTCCATGTACTCATGTACCTGTGCCTCGTGTTATTTTATCGCCTGCTCGAACTTGGAAGTGTGTTTTTTGTTGGGCTGTTGGTCATTGGCGCTCTTATCATTTATGAACATCACATCGTAAAGAGCGACAACCCTGATAAGATAGGAGTGGCATTTCTGAATGTTAATGCTGCAGTCAGCATTTCACTACTACTCTTTGCAGCTATAGATGTGCTGAGTTCTCACGTTATCTGACCTGTGAAGCCTGCCGCAGCTCTTTTTCGTGTTTGACTCGTGCACCAAGTACACACCTGCCACCGCGATTACCCCCGATTGGTGTTTTCGGTGTGCCAAGAAGGTTCATGCAGCGTGCCATGACTGCTGCACCACGAGCAAGCCCATCATCAACAAAAACAACATTCTCTTCGGAATTGTCATAGATTCCAAGTTCTTTTATGTACTTCAAAATGATTTTTGGCTTATTGCATGTGATGCCTGCCCTTCCTGTAATCCCTATGGCAGTATCCCGGTTTATCAAGTGTTGATCAAGGGCAAGCTTTACCAGCCTCTGTACCACCTTTGCCATAGTAACATCAAGTATTGCTGAAAGTATTTTAAGGTCATATTTTTTATATATTTCTCCACCTATTTCTGCAAGTTTTGGAAGGTCTGAACCATCGTGTCCGATGTCGCAGCCGATGAGTGTCACATTAAGTACCTTTGCAACCTCCGGGTTTACTGGTATCGTACCGTAATGGTCTCTTCCGGAAGGAACTATTTCAATAATGATATATTTATGGATTTTCTCCGCATATTCTTCGATAATTGCCGATTTACGCATCAATGTGATGTTTCCTGCTGGTTTCTCATTGATTACATCCAGAGCCACACCAACATTTCCATCCACAAGTTTTGTGCCGCGAACAAGTGCATCCGGGATTGCTCCTGCAAGACCGCAGAAGTTTCCAATGGTCTTTGCATAAGGTAGGTCTGCATTGGTGATGCGACCGTCGAGAGTTGTTCCAAAGTCAAGTGAAAGACATGGGTTTCGGTAGTCTACGCCTGCCCATTTGGCACCTTCTTTGAGACCTGCTGTTGCAAGTTCGCCCTCCATTTCGTTTGCCACCAGTTCCACGCCTGTTGCACCTTTGGGAGGTGTCACACCGCCGACTGCCCCGTCAAAGCTGATCTTTTCTATAAGGCTGTAGGGTTTGAATGCTTCCCCTATATTATCAATGGAAAATGCCGAGGTCATGGCTCTCGGGGGCACACCTGCAAACAGACACCCGTCCGCAAGGGCTTTTATGATATTTCCAATCTCTTCTTGCGTCCTGAAACCTGCTACCACACCAGTCGAACGCACCACGAAATTCAGGTCTTTTTTAATGTCAAGGTTGACGGAATAAAAACACTCGAGGAGAGTGTCTCTAACCAGTTCCGAAACTGCATTTCTGGTAAGAGGTACACGGTTAAGTGTGTATCCAAAGACATCCTCACCTTCCTTTGGCGGCCTCACATCTCTTGTCATTTTCACAGTTTTGTTCACAAGATATGACTTACCTTCCTTTAGGTTCACTGCCATCAGTATACATTTGGTGGTAGTGTTTCCAACCTCCACTGATGCAACAATGAAATATGGGCGATGCTGCTGCATTTTTAAATCCATTCTTGACTTTAATTCGTAGGTGTCAATGGTGGGACTGTGTGATATTCGCGGCTTTAATCGCATGAACTCGATGGGATTCATAAATTAGTACTATTTTTTATGATAGTTTAAGGTTTTCTATCCAATCCATCTGATAGCCTTGTGGATTGGATGGGTGAGTACGCCGTTTCAGTGCCGTTGACTGAATGGCAAAGGTGCGCTCGTATTATCTTCTCTATTGCTTCTTATCCGGTGGCATTGTTCAAATCGCTTTTGTTTACTTCACGTATGGTCAGGAAACCTCCAAACAATATGCCGGCTGCTCCGACCCATTGTATGATGGACAGGGTTTCTCCAAGCAGGAGGTAGGCGAATAATGCAGAAAGTAATGACCCTGAAAGAAAAAAAGTGGAAGTGAGAAACGGGCCTATCAGTTTGATTGCACTGTACTGAAACAGCACTGACAGGAAATACAGGACTGCTGTAATCGAAGAATAAAGAATTATATTAAATGTAACAGGAGTTGATTGTACTCCCCATGCCACCGGGACAAATATTACTACCAAGAGCGAACTCAGCAAAACTCTGTAGAAAATCACTGTTTCTGCAGATATAAATCCCATAATTTTTTTGGCATAAACATTCTGAAATGCAATCAATAATGCAACTATTATTACCAACATTACGCCGCTGTTGGGGATAATCATCGTTCCGCTGGTTATCAGCAGATAAGCACCTGCGAGCATTGTTAGCATAAAAAGAATGGATTTTTTTGAAGACTTTTCTTTCAGTAATATGTAAGCCAGCGGCAGTACAAACAGCGGTGTCAGCCTGATTAGAAACCCGGCATTCGTTGCTGGTATGGAATCCTGAGCGACAAATAAAATTATTATTGATACGGCAGAAACCGTACCGAGGATCAAAAGTGAAACTATCCCACCCATATTCAGGTATTTCAGCTTCTTCAGTTCGGAAAAGTAGTAAATAACTGAAATACCGACAACCATTATGCTTCTGAAAAACGAGAATGATATTGGGTTTATTCCAGTGTTAAGCCCCATCTTCTGTACCACTATCAAAAGACCATAGAATAACGATGTTCCAGCCAGAAAATAGATAGCAGCATGCTTGTTTTTTTCCAGATGAAAGTGGTTCATCCAGTTTGCCATAGCTGGCACATGCACCTTTCTTTATATATCAACTTTGATTAACATTGGAACTGTCACATTACGTGGTGTTTGGAGCAATCACGAATGCCACGAATCAACACTGCTAAATTCATGTCATTCGTGAAATCCACAAGATTTCCGGGCACAATCGGAAAATCCGAGTGTTGTCACTGTATCCGCAAGTTTTACCGCAGAGCACGCGGAGAACGCAGAGACTCGGAGCGGTCTTAAAACTCCGCGTCCTCTGCGCTCTCCGCGGTGATAAGTCACTGGATTTTTAGACAGTTCCGATTTCTGTGTTAATCTTGTGAAATCTCGTGGTTTTTTCGTCTCAGCTAAACACATACAATTTTTAAAACTGTAGTAACACCAGATGGCGTGACAGCCCTTTAACATTCTAACTGGCACAAATAAAATTCGTGCGCCGTGGTGTTTTCATATTGCAAAAGTGTCTTGGTCTAATTGATATAAGATAAATACAAGATAAGCACATATCTGGAAAACATAACGAGTAAAATTCCACAAAGGATGAAAATGATGAGGTCGTCAAAAAGAAGGTCACTGAAAAAATGGGAGCAGGACATGGCTCTCCAGCGGATATCGATTCTGTTCAAACTTGCCCACTTGTGCCACAGTAATCGCCCAGATAGAAGCAGGCGATATATGAAGCTTGCCTTAGCAATCGCCATGCGTTATCGAGTGAGACTTCCAGCCGAGTTAAAAAAACGCGTATGTAAAACCTGTAATACTTACCTCATGCCATCTAATACCGTACGCATACGGCTTAGAAATGGCTATCTTGTCTACACATGCCTCGAGTGCGGAAGAGAAAAACGCTATCCTTATAAACGTATTTCATGGAGATCAGATAATAAATGACAGATACCATAACTTATGAGGAATATGGCAACCTTTATTTGAACATTACTAACAGATGCACAGCAAGATGCGAATTTTGCATCAAATTTTATACAGATGGTGTTTATGGCTATAACTTACATCTTTCTAAAGAACCTGCGGTAGATGAGATTATCACAGCATTACAACAACACAATCTTTCACAATACAATGAAGTGGTGTTTGCAGGTTTTGGAGAACCGCTTACTCGCCTTGATGATGTACTTACTATCATCAAATGGCTTAAACAGTACAAAACATTCGTACGAATCGATACGATCGGGCATGTATTGCTTTATTATCCCAAAAGAAATGTTGTAGCAGAACTCAAAGCCTCCGGGCTGGATGCAATATCTATAAGTTTGAATGCTCACGATCAGAACACATACAATCAACTCTGCCATCCTTCAAAGTTAGAAGCATACCAGTCAGTACTAAAGTTCGCAAGACAATCACAAAAAGCAGGTATTAAAACACGTCTGACAGTTGTAAAGCTTCCGATCATTGATATGAAAAAATGCCAGAGGATAGCAGAAGGATTGGGGGTAGATTTTAAAATAAGAGGATAAAAACAGTATATGATCATATACGCATCACTACAAAGATTTGTGTGATGTGTATCGCAAATGTTTAATTAGTATACCTGGCTATTGCAAGCTATTATTTGAGATATGAGGTTTTTTAATGGTAAAAGTACGAATTACTGATACGACATTCAGAGATGCGCACCAGTCTCTTTTTGCTACACGAATGCGAACTTATGATATGATACCAATTGCAAAGCAGATGGATGAGGCTGGATTCTATTCCATCGAAGCATGGGGCGGGGCTACTTTTGACTCCTGTATCAGATTTTTAAATGATGACCCATGGGAACGCATCCAGGTGCTTTATGGAATCATCAAAAAAACGCCTCTCCAGATGCTTCTCAGGGGACAGAATCTTGTAGGCTATAGACACTATGCTGATGATGTTGTAAAGAAATTCGTAGAACTTGCAGCTAAAAACGGGGTTGGCGTATTTCGGATCTTTGATGCACTAAATGATATCCGAAATATGACAACTGCAATTAAAGCAGTTATTGACACTGGTTTTCATGTGCAGGGTGCTGTATGCTATACCATAAGTCCTGTACACACCATTGAAAAATATGTAAAAATGGCAGAAGAGCTTGAGGCTATGGAATGCGATTCACTCTGCATCAAGGATATGGCAGGGTTAATCTCACCAAAGGCAGCCTTTGATCTTATTACAGCCCTAAAAGAGAGAATTAGTATCCCCGTGTGTCTTCACAGTCATTGTACCAGCGGCATGGCGCCACTGAGTTATATGATGGCTTGCGAGGCTGGTGTTGACATTCTCGATACTGCTTTTTCACCGTTTAGTGGCGGCACATCACAGCCTTCAACAGAAGCTGTGGTTGCAGCATTCAGGGAAACTGATTGTGATACGGGTTTGTCTCTTACAGCACTTTCAGAAATTAAAAAATATTTTGAAAAGCTTCGTGAAAAATATGGAGGGCTCATAGACCCAATTTCAGAGCGTATTGACACGAATGTGCTAATCTACCAGATACCGGGAGGAATGATCTCCAATCTTGTGTCGCAACTAAAAGAACAGAATGCACTGGAGCGTTTTGATGATGTGCTTGAGGAGATGCCACGTGTGCGTGAGGATCTTGGCTATCCGCCTCTTGTAACGCCAACAAGCCAGATCGTAGGCACACAAGCTGTGCTTAACGTGTTGATGGGCGAACGCTACAAAGTTATACCGCGTGAGGTGAAAGACTATGCAAAAGGTTTCTATGGGAAAACACCGGTTTCGATCAACAGGAAGCTGCTTGAAAAGATACTGCCTGATGAAGAGCTAATTACTGCACGACCGGCAGATTTGATCTTACCCGAGCTTGAAAAACTAACAAAGGAGGCAGAAGAGCAGGGGCTTCTTAAAAAAGAAGAAGACGCAATGACTTATGCACTTTATCCTGCTATTGCACCGAAGTTTTTACGCGGGGAGCTTACAGAAGAGCCGCTCCCCCAGAAAACAGAATCAATGCAACCAGTATCATCAACAACTATGTTAACAAATACAGAGTTTAAGGTAGAGGTGGATGGAGAAAGTTTTGATGTTAAGATTGTCCCTGCAGATGGTGGTTCAACATCTGAAATTGCAGAGTCTGGAAAACCGGAAATAGGCAAGAATACACTTGTTGCAAGTATGCAGGGAATGATGCTAAAAATCATCGCAAAAACTGGTGAGCAAGTGGAAAAAGATGATGTTGTGGCAGTGCTTGAGGCAATGAAAATGGAGAACAACATTCACGCTCATAAAAGTGGTGTGATACGAGAGATATATGTTGAAGAAGGAATTACTGTTTCAAGTGGTGAAGCAGTGATGTTGATCGAGTAAGAGGTGCTTTATCTTGTTTTCTAAAATACTGGTTGCAAATCGTGGAGAGATCGCTATTCGGGTCATGCGTGCCTGTCGGGAGCTTGGAATAAGTACCGTAGCTGTTTACTCTGAGGCAGATAAAAACGCTCTGTTTGTAAAATATGCAGATGAAGCATATTTTATAGGGCCGCCCCAGTCATCACAAAGTTATCTTAACATGGATAACATCTTTAATGCAATACATGAAAGCGGTTCCGAAGCAGTGCATCCCGGATATGGTTTTCTTTCAGAGAATGCTGATTTTGTCAAACGCTGCAAGAGTGATGGCATCGTATTTATTGGTCCATCAGAGAAAACAATAAGGGGTGCTGGAAGTAAAATCGAAGCTCGCAAAACCATGCAAAAAGCAGGCATACCAGTAATTCCTGGCACCGAAGAGGGGATAAAAAATGTTGAACATGCCATAAGTGCTGCAGAAGAGATTGGATACCCGGTAATAGTAAAATCTTCAGCAGGCGGTGGCGGAATCGGCATGAAGGTGGTTAAAGAAGCAACAGAGATTGAGCAGACAATCGAGTCCACGCAATCAGTAGCACGCTCTGTTTTTGGTGATGAAACAGTATTTATAGAAAAATACCTTGAAGAGCCAAGACACATCGAATTTCAAATACTTGCAGATTCACACGACAATATCGTACACCTGTGTGACAGGGAATGCTCAATTCAGCGCAGGCATCAAAAACTCATCGAAGAGGCACCATCACCAGCAATGACACTAGAACTTCGAGAGAGAATGGGCGCATCAGCAATAAAAGCAGCAAAAGTCATAGACTATGTGAACTCTGGCACGATAGAGTTCCTTTATTCAAAAGGCGATTATTATTTCCTTGAGGTAAACACCCGCCTTCAGGTAGAACACCCGATTACAGAAGTAATCACTGGAGTTGATCTGGTAAAAGAACAAATTAACATAGCTTATGGAGGTGAAATAAGCATGAAACAACGGGATGTTCACATCAATGGGTGGGCAATAGAATGTCGAATTAATGCAGAAGATCCGCTCAATGAATTTACACCATCGCCTGGCAAGATCAGACGGTACCGCTCACCCGGTGGTCCTGGAGTCAGGGTAGACAGTGGCGTGTATGCAGGCTATACGATATCACCGTATTACGATTCACTCGTCTCAAAACTTAGTGTGTGGGCACCAAACCGTATGGAAGCAATCTCTCGAATGAAACGAGCACTCTATGAATACATCATAGTGGGAGTGAAAACAAATATACCTTTCCACAAAGCAGTAATGAATAATAGAGCTTTTCAGAATGGCAACCTTACCACACATTTTATTGATGACCATCACATTCTAAAAGAGGTTGAGAAATTAGCATACGATGAAAAATCAAAGGATGGCAGCCTTGCAGCAGCCCTTGAAACAGATAACAAAAAAATTGCTGCTGTAACAGCCGCGGTTGGAGCATATCTTAACCAGAGAAGGTAAAAAAAAGGTGATTATTTATGAATATAATGAATATCACACCCTATATCTTCAAAACTGATCCAATCGCAACACCACGTAATGTGACACTCTGATTTTTCAGTCACTCGCCAAAAAATGAGCCTGCTGTCGATTCTCTCTGTATTTTCACCAGAATCTGACCAGTGTAAGATTGGCTCACCTCTGCTGCATCAGTAAGAGTTCTATTGTTTAGAATGTGCAGATTTTTAATATCATCTGCGTAGGTGTCATACGGCAATTTAATGCGCAGACTATCAAGCTTTAACGTAACAGGAGCAGGTGAAAGACATGTTTCAATGGCAGGAACTTGCTCTTCAATCTCTTGCTTAAGATAAATCGGTGGAACCACAAGTGGATCATCTTTTAGCTCTTCTTTTATCTTTTTCACAGTTTCAAGCACAGCTTGTGTAACTTTATTCAAACGCTCCTGTTCATCACCTTTTCTAAAACTCATGAGTATGCGGGTCAGGCCGTCGACATAGGTAATATTGGACTTTTCTACTTCCATTGGCGGATAAGCCATTACTACTATTGGCATGTCGAGATCTTCTATCATCTTGAGCTTATATTCTTTAATGCAGTGCTCAAAGCTTCCGAACATAAACACTGCAAGATCGTGCTCTTCGATGAGAGCTCTCTCCATTGCACTCATTCGACATATCTCCAACCCAACACCCCGCGCCATGGCAAGAGAATCTACCTTAGCTCCATTCTCTCGAAAATTTTGAATAATACCGCAATGAGGCATTGGAGCATGATGCCTGGAGTATGAAGGTGAGACCATTATAATCTCAGTACCTGCAAGTAGTGCAGACTTCAGATCTCCAAAAATCCGCCCACTCATCTCTTCTACCTTTTGAACGTCTTCCTTTGGTACGGCAAAAATTATAACTACTTCAGTGGTCTGCATGCTCTTGGAAATAATAAAACCACCAACGTCTTCAACAAGGTCTATCACCCAATCATATTTATAGGGTGCACCGCGATATATCATGAATTCCATTGCAATTTCTCCTTGGAATAATCAATCCACTCCTTTTCAATCGTTTTTTCTGATGCAATCACCAGTACAGAATCACCAGCATATTCTACGCGCCTGACTCTGAAACCAACCGGGATTATATCAACAGCAAGAGTGATCAGTTGTTCATAAAAATCCTCTAATGGGTCAACAACCATAACATCCAGAAGCTTCTCGACGTCGGCATCGTTACTTACTCCTTTGACAATAATATGCTGCCGCTCGGATTGTTCCACACGGTCCTGACCATATACGTCCCACAGCTTACGCAGCATGTCTGCTAAATAACGCTCTTCACCAATAACAAGGTCAACATCTTCTTCACCAACACGTTCAGTGGATAAATCTCTGATTTTGAGGGGAGTTCCACTTCGTTCAAAATCAACCCGGCACGAGAAAAAAAGAGCTGCTGGATCGGCATAGATATGAATAGCATCGAGACTTTTGACACTCATGTCATTCAGCACATAGTCAACGATCTGCCGATACGCTTCGACAGCATGTTTGTCTTCAGATTCAATAAACAGCTTTTCCATGTATAAACAGGTGAAATAGTGGATTGGAATATATACCTTATGGTCGGCACATTTCGGCTCTCTGTGTACCATCGCGTTGCAGTGAACTTATAACCCACATGGAAGAATCGGAAGCGTTTTGTGATTGGTTACAATGCAACCATCCAAATAACTGCTTCTTATAGCAGTGCAAACATCAGATGACGTGACAGTTTCTCTTCACCCGATCCACAATTTTTCAGATCGACTCTTAACATCTTTGGATTCACCACCCATTAAAGCACCTGATAGTGGTTTTGTTTTGTAGCGCGATACAGTCCGGATACATGCAACGCGAATTTTCAAAGACCCGATAAAAAGAGTAAGGTAAGTCACGTTTGTTTCTCTTGTTGCGTCTTCTGCCACTGTTCAAAGTTGCATTGCGGGCAGCCGAGCTCCCACGGTCGTCTGCCTTTGTTGATGATTTTAATGTGATAAAGTTTGTGAACCTTACACTCTTTATCTGTCACGATGATCTGCCCGGTCCTTGGAAGTGGTAGCGAAAACGTACAATCAGGGTACCCGGTACAACCAACAAATCTTCCGCCTTTTCGTGAGCGGCGTACAACTATATCACTATTGCAAAGAGGACATTTACCAAGTATTTTATCCTCGTGAACACCGTCCTTAAGCATCTGTGAAATCTGATCTTTGTTTGCCGTGAGGTCTTTAAACACGGTCTCGAGCATGGTTCTTGATTCCTCCACCACAAGGTCTTCGCTGGTTCTGCCTTCTGCAATATTGTCCATATCTTCTTCAAGTTTTTTTGTCATGCCTGGCTCTGTTATGGTCGAGGCATATTTTTCAAGTGAGTCAATAAGTGACATTGCTATTTTGGTTGGCTGGAGTGGATTTCCATGCACGTAGGCTCTGGAATAAAGTTTACTGATAATTTCATGCCTGGTTGATTTAGTGCCAAGTCCAAGATCCTCCATCAGCTTAATAAGGCGTCCCTGACCATAGCGTGTAGGCGGCTGGGTTTCTTTGTCCAGTAGTTCAATTTTTGAAACATGCAGTTTCTGTCCTTTTTCAAGTACAGGGAGTATTCGATCTTCTGGCTTGTTGAAAGGATAATACCATCGCCAGCCAGCATCGACCAGGCGTGCACCATTAGCCTTGAAGTTCTCGCCATTGATATCGATTAAGACTTTAAGGGTTTTCCATACTGTCTCATCAGCAAAAGTTGCAAAGAATCTGCGCACCACGAGTTCATAAATTTTCCACTCATCTTCTTTTAATTGATCGCGAAGGACAAGAGATGAGGGGTGTATTGGTGGATGGTCGGTGGTCTCTTTTTTACCTTTTGTCGGGATAAGTTTAGTTTTTAATAGTGCTTTTGCATGCTCTGAAAACTCACTTTTTAAAAAGAGAGAGATAATTTCCTTTGCATTCATTGTTGAAGGGTACACGGTGTTATCAGTACGAGGGTATGAAATGAAACCATTAACATACAAACCTTCAGCAAGTCTCATGGCAACTGACGCTGTAATACCGATGCTACTTGCAGCCCGCAAAAACTCGGTAGTATTAAAGGGTGTAGGAGGTTTTTCAACTCGCTGCCCTTCCTCGACACTCTTCACGACACCAGTTTTAGTAAGCTTCGCCCGTACGGCTTCAACCTCTTTTTTATCCCGGAATCTTCCTTTTTCATGCTGTGCTTTAAAACCCTCGCTAAAGTGAGCATGTAATTCAAAGTATGGTTCTGGTGTAAAGGCTATACGTTCCCGCTCGCGGTCCACAATCAAGGCAAGGGTTGGAGATTGCACACGCCCAACTGAAAGAAAGCTCCTGCCAAGTCGTTTTGACGAGAGGGATACAAATCGTGTAAGAGCAGCACCCCAAACAAGATCTGTTATCTGTCGACACTCTCCCGCCGATGCCAGACTAAAATCAAGCTTTGTTGGAGAAGAAAATGCTTTTTTAATCTCTTTTTGGGTTATCGTACTGTATTTTACCCGATCAAACATTATATCTTCATTTACTTTTTTTATAATATTGAGTGATTCAACCCCGATTAATTCCCCTTCACGGTCATAGTCAGTGGCAATGGTAACATGCGCTGCCTTCTTACCAAGAGCTGTAAGTGTGCCAACAATTTTTTTCTGGACTGGGACAGTAACAATATCAGCTCGAATAAGTTCAGTCACTTCGTTCTTCTGCCAGTTGTTAAACTCTTCCGGAAAATCGATACCAACGACATGTCCACTCAGACCCATAACAATGGTATCATCAAACATGTAGGTGTCTACCCCGCCAACCCTTTTACGAACAGCTTTTTTATCTGCAAGTATGGCAGAGATTCTCTTTGCAGTATCGTGTTTTTCTGTGACAATAAGATGCATTAGTCGCTCCCACAGTTCGAGTTGATGTAATAAATAGATTGGGGTAATAAGAGATTGTCAGTTTTGCTGCCTACGCAGGGAGCATTTAAAAACTGCACAACTTCATTGTGCAGAAGCCACAGACCACGGATTGCTTCGCAAATCCGGGGCATCTTGTGGGTGCATAGGATTTTTTACGAAAAGCTTGGGGCACGGTATCATTTCCAATTATGTTTTTATTGAAAGATATTTTTAAAAATATTAATTAATTATATGAATTAATATAATCATCTATTTGATTCCAATAAGGAGAATTCTTCACTAATTTTTCAATATAATCCTCGTCAATATTTTGATTTTCCATAACAGGTAAATGGATGTTAGTTGCTGCAAATTTTGTTTTGTAACATTGCCTTCCATATGACCATCGCCATTTCACGTTGTCTAACATGAATTGAATGAAAAAAAGAGTGGTTATTCGAAAATTACATTTTGGCTCACATATAACAACATTATCAGTTGAAATGAAATCGTGTAGTTGAACAAAAGCATCCCCTGTAACTGTTGATACAGTAATAAAATGTTTAGAATATATTTTTGCATTTTCTGGCTTATCATAATATCCAACAATTCCATTATTAAAAGCAACTCTTGAAACTGTTGGATACTTTCCTATGTCAAGTCTATCCAATGCATGGAAATCCCCTCTATGTAAAGCGAACAACTTCTCAATATTAAACAATTTAAAATTGCGATTGTGTTCAATTTGAATTGAATTAATTATATTTATTGGTAATGATTTATCTATCTTTTCATAATCTTTATTTTCATAAGGGATTATTTCCAAATCTTTAAATCTCTTTTCTGTCACCATTCTTCCAAAAGAAAATCTCCATTTTAAAGTATTATTAATATATGCTGAATAATATAGCAATTCGTCTTTATTCATTTTACTTTTAGGTTCAAGAATAATTAAACCACTGCCTCCATTACCTCTAGGAATAAAAGGTGGATCTTGAACAGTTGCATCACAAAAAGCTGAAACACAAATTCCTCTAAATCTAAAAACCCTATCAGTGTTAAAAGGTGATACAAAACCTACTACACCATTATTCATAACGCCATTTGATATAAATGGAATTGTACCATTATCATAATTCTTAAAACCCTTTGATTTGGCATTATGTATATTGAACACATCGTTAATCTTCATTATAGGTCTCCTCTTGCTTTGTTCTAATAATGTAAGCAATAGTTTCTCGAATTAATTGTTCGATTCCCTTTTCAAGCTCCTCTTCATTTGGTATTTTCTGGTCAAGATAAACCTCTGGAATTAATTCCAAGGCATTGTCATTAAGGTTTATAGGGGCAGATTTGTAAAATTCTGGAATACTTTCGCTAGACATATTCGGATTCATAATAAATGATTTTAATATGGGTGTAATAATTTCAAAATCATTTGGCTCTTTCTTATTTGGCAATCTTTTTCCTTTAACTTTTAAAAAGCCATCATGCAGAATCCTTGCCCAGAATACATTTTGATCTACTGGATGAGAGATTCCTTTTTTGATAAATATTCCTATTGTGTGAACACCTATTGGGTAGAAAAGTTCTGGTGGGAATGTTACAACTGATAATAATGTATTTTCTTTCAAGAGTTTATTTTCTCGCCATGCTTTCTCTTGCCCCCCTTCAAACATCACTGAAACTGGTAATACACTGAATAAAACACTGCCATCATCCATCTGGTCGAGTGCGTGCTGAATAAATTTATATTCCTTTTCATCACTACTTTTTAGAGCAAAAGGTGGATTCATTAATACTTTAGAAATAATTTTATCTCCCGGTTTTGATGTATAACCTGCAGTTATATGGCCATCTATTGTTTTTTTGACTAAGTTTTTCTGAAAACAATTTCCTTCAATGATATTATTTTTACCATCTCCTCTAAAAATCATATTAACTATGGCTAAAGCTACTACTTCGGGTTCTTGTTCTACTCCAAACAAATTATGCTTTTTAAATTCATTAATTTGTTTTTTTGTTGAACTTTTCTTTATATAATCAAAAGCTGCTACCAAAAAACCGCCCGTTCCACATGTAGGATCATATACAAAATCTTGTTTTGATACATTCAGAATTTCAACAGCCCATTTTGTGATATGTCTTGGGGTTAAAACAATACCGATTTCTTTAGCTCCATTGCCATATTTGAGGAAAACTTCATAGAATTTTCCTAAAACATCAGCTCCAGAATTCATTGCTGACCTAATATTCAAATTATTTAATTCTTGGATAGTTGAAACTAATGCCAGTTTGAATTTTATATGATTATCTTCTGTAGGTGGCAAAGATATATTTATAAAATTGTAAAATTCTCCCTTTCCCTGTTGCTTTAATACTCTTTTTGCCCTACTATTTATTTCTTCTATCAAAATTGAAGGTGGTGCATCAATATTCGGAGGGACTTCATCAATTAAGGCCAATAGCAATGCTGCCATGACCCTTGCCCGATAATTCTTATTTATTGCTCCAAGATGCAAAATTTGATTTATTTTTTCAGCCTTTGATAGAAATAATCCCTCATCAATTGGTATATCTTCAATTATAGGATTGTTTGTATTTAATAGATGAATAGCAATTTCTTTTGAAATAAGGCTTGATATTTCCTTACCATTTATAGTAATTCGTGTGAATTTTCCATTTTTTAAAAACCTGCTTTTAATAAGATAACCATCAGTTTGGTTTCCTGCAACCCCAGATACAATCAATGCGTTAACGGAATTGCTCTTGTTTATATGATTTGCATAATCTATTGCTTCAGAAAGAGCTTGATCCAATTGTGTGTGAGATCTTTTTGATTCGATTATCCAAAAATATTTTTCTGATAATTTAACAACATTTTCAGGTTTAAGTTGTCCTAAACATTTTTTTAATTCTGAATGGTTAAAAACTTCATTTTGAGTATATACTTCTCCGTTTGGATTTCTGGCAGGATTTCTGATATCCCATCCAATAGTTTTTAAATTTTCTTTAATAAATATATATGCATCAACCTCAGTATCTTTCGATTTTGCCATAATTTCACCTTTTATTTAAAAAATATACTTTTGAATTTCCTGCTTTTTTACGGACAAATCACCATAATCAACCATGGCTTCAAGATAACCTGAAATCATAGCCTTATCTTTATTTAGTTTTTTTGATAATTCAGAGTTAGTAAGAAACTGATCTTTTTCAAAAAAGGATTTAATTGTGGTGCGAAGCATGTTTTTTATTTTATTTATGCTTATATAAGTATTTGTCGATTAGTTTGTAGTTGAATCAATCGATTAATCTGTCGCTGAATCAATGGCCTAATCAATAGATCAATTTGTAGCTATATTAGTCGATTAGTTTAAGAGACAATTAAATATTTTGTTTTATTAAATAACTGGTGCCCCTGTTCTTTAGAACTTCTAACGATGCACATATCAACTATCCCGCAGTCACTATACTCCGTACTTATAGGTACATGGCTTGTTAGTGATTTTCTTCTTATAAACATTTTGGTTTCTCCCTGTAATTCTTACGTCCCAATATATTTCTCGACAACTTCCCATCTGTGACCAGTAGATCCATACACCAACCTCGATGAAGGCATTCCATACAAAGCTTGTGTCTATAAATATTTTAGTAAGTATTTATACAAATACATACAAGTTGTTTGCCATACGCATGAAAAACTTCATTATTGTTATTGTTTCTTCAAGCGATACCAATGTTTTTCATAGGAAAAATATGAGTGTAATGACAAAAACAATGACAATGGGAACAAAAATATAATCACAATGTCCAAATTTCAACTCATTATACATAGTCGGACGCTTTGTGTATCCAAAGCCCCTGCATTGCATCGCTTCAGAAACTGTTTGTGATCTCCTCAAAAGAGATACAGTCATTGGAATAAACAATGACAGGAACTTGCCATAGTTTTTAAGTACACTGCCCCGGTCAAATTCAAGGCATCTCGAACGTTGAGCATCCATTATATTTCTCACGTCACTGCTCAGGTACGTAGTGGAACGGAGTGCAAGCCCAAGAGAAAAGCAGACAACGTACGGAATCCTGAACTTCCTGAGTCCCTTGACGAAATCTTCATACTTTGTGCTCATTATAAACAGCATCGAGATTCCAACGAACGTTAACAGCCGAAATCCCATCGCTGCGCTGTGAAATATGCCCTCGAACGTAATCTCCGGGTGGAGTATCCATAAATCAGCAGAGAATAAGACATGCCCGTACGAAACCCTTGGGAAGAACATGTTCACAGCAACGATCATCACGAGGAATGGAACGATCCGTCTCATCACGTGCAGCCAGTATTTGAACATACCAGAAACAGCTGCGAGTGCCACGATTGGACTGAACAGGATCGCCATCGGAACGAGTTCTTCAGTGAATAGAGAGACACAACTGAATAATATTACCATAAAAAATTTGGTTCGTGGGTCCAGTTGATGCAGGATTGAGTTTCCATCCACATACGTAACCAGTTCCCGCCTTCTTTTCTGTCCACCCCCATTCTCTCGTTTTCTCTTCCCGGACAGTTTATCGAAGATGAATTTTAACATTTGACCTGATCCCTCATCTCAATCTCATCAACGCTGAGCACATTACTCAAGCCAAGCCGCTTTCCGATCTCTGTAGCCTGTGGCAGATGCAGCGATGCTTCTTTGACTAATTCCTCTGATGTCAGCACCTCTCTTGCGCTACCATCACCAATAATTTCGCCTTTTGACAGCAATACAACCCTTTCCGCGTATGCCGCTGCAAACTCCACATCATGCGTTACCACGATTATCGCCCTGTTTTCTGCCTTCAACCGGTTAAGCATGGCTGCAAGTTTAGCTTTGAGACCATGGTCGAGTCCAAGTGTTGGCTCATCCATAACGATCACCTCGGGACTGAGCGTGAGCACCCCTGCAATTGCGACCCTCTGCATCTCGCCTCCGGATAAGACCAGTGGTGAGGACGAAAGTCCCAGTTCTTCCAGTCCGAGAGAGGTTGCTACCCCATTCACGCAATCTGCAATCTCGTCATCGGATAGCCCGATGTTCTTTGGTGCAAATGCGAGTTCACCATATATTGTCTCCTCGAAGAGCTGGTAACTCGCATTCTGAAAGACCAACCCCACTGTTCGTCCAGCCTCTGCAATCGTTTTATTCGTTATATTCTCACCGTTTAAGATAACTTCCCCTTTATTGGGTCTGAGTAAGCCGTTGAGATGCTTTATCAACGTCGTCTTACCAGAACCGTTTTCACCCATTATCACAGTAAACTCGCCGCAATAAAAATTAAGTGTCACACCACTTAGTGCACTCTGGTTTTTCGTTCCCGGATACCTGTAAAATATATTCTTAAGAGAGACTGCCGGTTCTCTGCTTCTGCTGCCACCACTACCACCATTACCACCATGACCATTAAACGTTGATCTCCAGCCGCAACAAGGATTTAAATCATCTACGGACCGATACTGGTGCAGCGGAAACCCAAACTTCTTTGAGAACTGCACCAGTGGTGGGATGAACACACCCATATTTTCAAGCCCGGTTTGGAACACTTCTTCCGGTGTGCCGTCACAGGTTATCTTTCCTTTTTTTAGCACGATCAGCCGTTTCATAACTCCAAGGAGCCGTTCGATTCGGTGCTCGACCAATATCACTGTTATGCCAAATTCCTTGTTCAGTCGTTTCAACGCATCCATCAGAAGAAAAGCCCCGGTTGGGTCCAATTCTGAAGTCGGCTCGTCAAAAACAAGTATATCCGGTTTCATGGCTATTGCCGATGCAATTGCAACCCGTTGCTTCTCGCCACCAGATAATTCGCTTATCAACCGATCTCTCAGGTGTTCTATCCCGATGGAAGATATAGCCAGCGAGATTCTCTCAGCAACTTCATGTCTTCCTATCCCCAAATTTTCTGGTCCAAATGCAATCTCAGACTCAACGTCATTTGAAAATAGCTGGTTATCAGGGTCCTGAAATACCATGCAAAGGTGTGGTGCAAATTCAAAGACCTCGTGTTCTGTTGTGTTCATGCCGCATACGGTAACCTCGCCATCCATCATGCCGCCGATTGCGTGCGGTATCAGCCCGTTCAGGCACTTGCAGAGCGTTGATTTGCCGCAACCGCTTGGTCCTGTTATAACAACAAATTCCCCACTATTAACTTGCAGATTTATATCACTCAAAGCACCTGTTGTCCCTCTTATAGATCCTCGCTCATACTCAAATGAGAGGTTCCTGACATCAATCAACCGACTTCTTTTCATTCCTTTTGATCACTCCGGATTTGTATAATCTGGCAAGGATAAGTGCTGAAATAATCCCACCAAGCCCGCCGAATATGAAATGAGAAAGCGATGCAAACCCGATACCAATAAGAATAAAGACCGCAGGTACTCCCAGCGTGAGATGGATATAGTAGTTCACAACCATCTTTGAAAGATTTCCCGCAGCACCAAGTATGAATCCAACGGCAGGATTATCAAGGTGCTTTGCAAACGGAACTGTCAAGAGATCGATGGTAACCCCCATTACCAGGTATTTGAAAAGATCAAAGATGTGAAAACCACCCAGTCCAAAGAATGAGGCTAATATGCCCGAAATAAACCCAATGTACGTGCCGGCACCAAATTTCCTCACGATCGCAACACCCATGATTACAGGCACGACCCAGAATATGCCGGTGTGACCCGGGATGTGCAGGGGTATTCGTAATACGGTTCTCAGTATAAAAACCAGGGCTCCCAGCAGTGACAACACTGCAATTTCATACAAGCTGAAATATGCTTTTCTCATGTAATAAGATCCCGTGGCGATTTATAACCGCTCGATTTTATATGCAGTAGAAAATCATCCGGTATGTCTCCACTTATCGCAACCATCAGTACAGCATCATCACAAAATCCCCGTCCGCCTGTATTCGATATGTAAAATACTCCGGATCGATTCGCGGTATACGTCACCTGACCTTCCGGGTTATCCGGGTCTGTTGTTATATGAAGTGAATTCAAACCTCCGCCAGTGTGATCGAATTTCATGTAATACGTGCTATCGTTATAATCGTCATACTCTGCACCATTGTCATTTGCAACCATGACATGAGTGTAGTGGCATCCCTCAAGTTTCTCTGTTTTTGGTGTATTGGCGCTTCCATCTTTTAGTCCAGTCACATAATAACCGCTCACGCCAGGTCCCTTCACACTATTTGTCCATGACACGCCTCTGCCGCGATTGGATTTCTCACAGTACCCATAGGTGTGAAAAGCTGCAAAGCCACAGAGATTCCCAAACGTGTATTCAACTCTGACCGCACCCGAGTCTGTCAGGTTCGAGAGCTTCCCAATTGGCGCTGCATAAAGGTCTATGAACATAATATAAAAATCACCACTTATATTTCCATCAGTTTCACCCACGGGTACAATAGGGAGTTTTGATGTGTATGGCTTCCACGTCTGGGGACCGTAAACAAAATCTTCTTTTGTAAATGTCTCGTTTATTGCATCGATCACGTAAGTTTCACAGACGATTTCTTCCATAGCGTCCTGCTGCGTTGTGCCAGCACATACATACTGCAGCAAAAACATAGAACCCACGAACACAAGAAGTAAAGAAATGGATAGGAATGTTTTGTTGTTTAGATTCATATCAGTCCTTTTTTAATGCTATAAACTCGCTACCACATTTCTCTACAAACAGCACGGCTTTACCCTGTACAAAAGAAGGTTTTGGGGATTTCTGCAGATCAATGAACCCATCGGTTACGATTTGTCCATCCAGCGTCATGATCTGGTCGATGCCAGCGCTCAAAATATCTGCTATGTGTTGTGTTCCAGTCAGTTCCCTAGTCCTATCTTTTAGAACAAACCTGCCATCACATTTCATCGAGGCTAACCCGATTCCAGCAACCGCACCTATTACACCATCCTCGGTTCCTCCAAGTCCTCCTAGAAGGGTGTTGGTGTTCTTTGCGATATCTCTCGCCCTCTCCTGTGTCAAAACTGTCCTCTTTGCATCCATGCCAAAATAAACAATGCAAGGCGATATCTTGTCACTTGAAGCAACTGCCAAACCAGGATCGCTCCCTTCGATAAAATCCGCAAGCATCATCTCCTTTGTAGTCTTAAAGAGGTCTTTTAACGTTCCATCCTCATTATCTTTTAGGTGAATTACAGCACAGCTGTTGTGAGATGTAAATGGAATATCTTCGTGGACGTAGAGCTGATGCCTTGTAACTCCAAATATCGTGTGCGACTTCGAGAGTTCCGCTGCGATCATTCTTGCGAGTCTCCCGGTACCTCTTGATTCCAGGTTGTCTGTATCATCTATGCTGATATAAATCATATTCATTTTATTCTTATCTCCATTTTATTAAATAAGCCACTGCCAATAGTCCGATAAATGCAAATAATACTCCAAATCCTGCTGATTCAGGTTCTGGCGAGGAAGGGAAAGTAGGAGATGGATGTTGTGTTGCTTCTGGGGTAGTTGGAGCTTGTAGAGTGTTTGGAGTTGGTGTCACGTTTGCCGGTGACTCTTCAGTTGGTGCTGGGGTGGGTGTTGGTACCGTTTCATTCGCGGTTTCATTCAACGTCTCAGCCATAGTTATAACAGGAGTGAACTGGTGGTCTTCTTCAATGTCTTCATCATCGTCCTGATTTTCATTGTCCTCGGCACCTGTAGGAAACCGTACTGTTACATTCATAGTTCCATTCACATTTCCATGTTCTGCTGTTATCGTGGCATTCCCCGGAGAAAGTGCAGTGAATAACCCGTTTTCACCGATCATTCCAACGGTTTCATTGCTGCTTGTCCATGTGAAAGACACGTCTATCATTTCATCGCCATCTTGATCGTATGCGGTTGCATTGAACTGTTGTGTGCAACTTACATTCAGGGCTGTGTTGGGTGATGAGACTGTAATCGATGTCAAAACCGGTGGTGCTACACCGATCACGTTATATCCACTGTGCTGGCCGGTTCCTGTGAGTCGGTTGGTCCAGAATACGCCTTTTCCGCGGTTTGACTGGTTGCACCATGCGTAAGCATTGAACACCGCAAAGCTGTGGAGGTTCTCAAACCTGTACTTGATCTTTATTGCACCGCTGTCTGTCAGGTTGATCAGATCGTCATCCTCACACAATACGCCCACATTCAGATCAATGAAGACAAGATTGAATACATTGTCGCAATCGCCCGTGTTCTGTCCATCATGGATTGGGTAATCCGCGCAGTTCATTGGTCTCCATGTCTGTGGTCCGTAGATCAGGTCAGTTATTGTGAATGTCTCGTTTACAGCGCAATCCACGTAGCTCACCTCATCCATCGCAGGTTTCTGACTCTTTGCAGGTACTGGAGTCCAGTCATATCCACTCGATTTGATGTGAATCTCAAAGTCATTCGATATTGTCCCATTTACCGCAAGCATGAGGATTACCGCGTCATCGAATCCTTTTCCACCACCGGGATATGTGATGTAAAACGTACCGGATTGATTACTTGTTGTCGTCACCTGCCCTTCTGGAACCGATATGTCATTAGTTACATAAAGCGATCCAAGTCCCTGTGTTGCTGACCCATTGAATACGAAATGGTAGGTATTGTTACCATAAATATCGTATTTTGCACCGGGATCGTTTGCCACCTGTACGTATACCTGATGGTAGTCCGGGAGCGGGTCTGCACTCACGGACGCTGCTAACATACACGCGGCAAGCAGCAATAACAGCGATCTGATAGCCTGCTCCATTCATAACTCCGATTCAACTGTCGTTACCGTTTCAGTCCTTTTCGACAGAGTACCCGCTGCTTCCACTTCCGGAAACCTGATTCGTCCATGATACACCCTGCCCGCTGTTTGATTGGTTGCACCATGCATAGGCATTGAATGCTGCAAAGGTTTCAAGGTTTTCGATGGAGTATTCGACTTTTACGAAACCATTATCAATCAAACTATTGTTCATGCCCAGTACTCCAACATTAAGGTCGATGAACATGAGCTTGAATGTGTTACTTTCTTCACTCATATCCTGCCCGTAATATAGTGGGTAATTCTTTGATTTGGATGGCTTCCATGTCTGCGGCCCGTACATGAAGTCGGATTTTGTGAATGTCTCGTTTACCGCTTCATTTATGTAGTTGATTTCACCAGATTCGGGTGCTACATCGCCCGGGGTTGGGGTCCAGTTGTATCCGCTTGATTTAATGTGAATCGCAAAGGCATCCGATATCGTCTCGTTTACAGCAAGCATGAAAATCGCATTGTCTTTGAATCCTTTTCCACCGGTATCTGTGATGTAAAATGTGCCAGATTGAGTACTTGTTGTCGTCACCTGCCCATCTGGTATCGATGTGTCATTAGTTACATGAAGCGAGTTCAACCCTGCTTTGTCAAATCTGATATAATACGTATCGTTGCCATAGATGTCATATTTCACACCAGCGTCGTTTGCCACATTTACATGGATGTGGTGGTGGTCAGGAAGCATTGCTCCATTTGCATCTTGTGCATCCACTTCCTGTAGAATCATCAACGCATCAAGCGAGGTGACCTTGCCGTCTCCGTTCATATCAGCAACAAGATCGGTTGGGATGCTGCCGACAGCCATCTGCAATGCGCGTGACGCATCGGCAGTTGTGAGTGTTTCCGCAGTGTACTTTGTTGTGTTTAATTCCGTTGTGGCTACAAGTGCAGCCGAACTTGCCATCGCAATGCACAGCAGCATTGTCAATATCATATTTTTTTTCATCTTATTTATCCTCTTTTTAACATATTTTTAATCATTTTAGTACATAGTAGTGTGTATATTTTCCTATAATTAATTGCGAAGTAATCAACTACTGCCTCTCTGTTTACCGCATCTACCAGTTAACACAAACAGAGTAATCTGATAGTAGACTTGTGCTACAACTAAAAACAGGATCATTATCGCTGATTCAATATTTTTGATTACAGTACTTCGATGTGTTCCCATGAACACAGCATATTGTTTATAAGTATTTCTAAAATATGAAACACATATTAATTATTAATATATATTAATTTTAATGTTGGTAGCAATCATGAACATGCTTAACTATCGTATGGAAGTCCACATAAAACTATGAGATTAACAAAGAAATCTCGTGGAAATCTGTGTAATCTTGTGGTTAAAATCCTGAAACCCATGGCTTATATGTGAAAGACAAGGCAAAAAGATAGATCCTTTATTTTTCACGTCATCCGGTGTGTATCAATTTGCTTGAAGCTTTTTTTAATCGATTCATCGCAGCAAGTCCAACCCCTTCCACACTAAACGAGCCGTCAGCAATGATTAACTCAACATGTTGTTTATCAAGCAATCTTAGAGAATAGAACAGGTTTCTTGCAATCGATTCTACATCGTTTCTTGATCCAAGTATGATTTTTTCCCCCATATCTCCAACAGTCTCTGCCGTCTCTCTACACAGTAAAAGACCAACTTTTCCTTCATATTCTTCTGCAAGCTTTCTGATTGCACCAGCAACACCATCCCCTGTTACAAGCACCACTGTTGCTTCCGGAGAGTAATGAGTATACTTCACACCAGGAGAACGTGGAATACTGACATCTTCCGGTGTGCTGACCCGTATTCTTCCTATGATTTCTTGCAGCTCCTCGATTCCTACTCCACCAGGTCGTAGCAGTACTGGAATGTTCCCGGTAACATCTATTACTGTGGATTCAACCCCTATCACAACTCTGCCACCATCAATGATCATATCAATCCTTCCTCCAAGATCATCCATCACGTGCTGTGCAGTGGTTGGGCTTGGCTTGCCCGAAGTGTTTGCACTTGGGGCGGCTACCGGGACGCCAGCTTCTCTGATCAACTCAAGAGCAGCAAGGTGGTCTGGCATTCTCACTGCAACAGTATCAAGCCCACCCGTGGTAACGTCTGGAACTATATTTTTTCTTGGCAGTACAAGTGTCAAAGGACCTGGCCAGAAAGCATCCATCAACACCTGTGCAATTTTTGGAGTGTTCTTTGCAACACGTTTAACCTCATCTGTGTTGGATACGTGTACAATCAGTGGGTTATCTGCCGGGCGTTCCTTGGCACTAAAGATGTTCCTCACAGCTTGCTGGTTTAGTGCATCTGCTCCAAGTCCATACACTGTTTCAGTGGGAAACGCAACCAACTCACCACGTCTGATAACCTCCCCGGCAAAACGGCAGACTTCCAGAGTGTTGTTCTGGTTGATGTGTAACACACGTGTGGATTTACTGAAAATAGGCTCTCCTGGAATCATCAAACTAAAAATAAAAACTGAACAACAGTACGATCATTTGATATATACACTTAACTAGTGTCTCGACAATTTAGTTCTTAGACATAATACTTGGACAGTTTCTTATCCGCCTTCCCCCTCGTAAACCCCCAGTTGATTTTCTTTTCATCGTCATTCCGTCTCCTGGTCCACGCTGTCACCTCATGAGTCAGTATCTCCATATCTCCAATCCGTCTGTCAGTGCATTCGATATCCATCACATTGATCTCGATTTCAGCGGCATTAAGCCAGCTTGCATGTTTTGGCGTGTAATGAAACTCGATCTTGCTCAAAATCCTTTCCGCCTCCTCCTCACTGAATGCCTCGTAAAATGACTTTTCCTTGTGAGTATTGAGGTTATCCATGACCAGTCGGATGTTTTCAACGTCCGGGTATTCTTCATCGACAAGCATCCTCACAAATTGTGCAAAATCCACCATGGTTCTTCTTTTGGTGATCTGGGTCACACGTTTCCCTGCTTTGAATTCGACCGCCATGAATATGTTTGCTGTGCCGTTCCTGACGTATTCATAATCATATTTCTCAGGGATTCCGGGCTCCATAGGAATGGAAATCCTTTTATCTCCAAGAAGTTGCTTTGGTTTCTCGTCAAAACAGACAATGGGACTTCCCGGGTCGTACGGTTCTTCGTACAGATCGAGAACATCGTACATCCGTTCTCTGTATTCGGTGTCGATCGTCTGTATGCACCACATCCGCCTTAACCAAGGTTTAGTTTTGCTTTTTTTAAAATAAGCCTGATACTCTCTTTGTTTATCGTTTCAAACCCATCCTTCTTTCGCATTTCTTCTGTTAGTAGTGTAAGTGTCCATCTCTTGCGCCCATCAGGTGATTCGGTGCATGCCTGCGCTATAACTTCCGCCGCATGTTTCTCTGTATACTTTTTAGGCTGACCGGATCTTGGTTTCTCCGCGAGGGCGTTTTGGAGACTTTCTTCGCGGTATTTCTTCTTGGTGTTGGAAACGGTTGCCCTGCTGATCCGCAGCGTATCTTTTATCTCCATTTCCTTTTTTCCATCATTGACCAGAAGCAAAATATGTGCCCGGGTCAATTCTCTCGCGCTTTTACGCCCCATTTTCACGAAATCGTTGAGATACTCCACCTCTTTCTCTGTAAGTTTTATTTTTTCCATAGAATATGGTTGGACTCACAGGTTTATAAACTTTGTCTAAAAATTAAGTTGCTGAGACACTAGTTAAACGTAAGAAGGCAAAAGAACTGCATGAGAATGGTTGGAGTAACCGCAAAATAGCACGTCATCTACTGGCAAGCAAAAACAGTGTAGGTAAATGGGTGCAGATGGGTGAAAACGGAATATCAAGCGATAATAGAGGCTGGAAAAATGGAAAATCGAGAAAATACACGCCTGAAATAAAACGGCAAATTATAAAAATAAGAACAGATTTAGAGAGAGAAGACAGCTATTTTATTGGTTCGGATGTGGTCCAGCAAAACTATGAAAAGCAGACGGGCGAAAAAGTCTCAAAGTCATATATATGCCGAGTATTGAAGGGGGCAGGAATGGTGAAAAGCCAGGAAAAAAAGAAAAAAGGGAAGAGCAAATACATGAAATATCCAGAATATACCCTGACCAAATTTGGTAAAAGCATGATGAGCATTGACTTTATCGGTCCAAGGTATCTCAAAGGATCTGATAACAGAATTAATTTCCTTTCTTGCAAATACATCCGCCCGCAAAAGCAGGGAATAGTAAGAAGAATTGGGGGGCAGACTACTGAAGAGACGATAAAGGCATTGAAAGAAATCTGGAAGATACACCCCATCCCAGAAATACTGAAAATAGACAACGATTCAGCATTTGGGGCTAATTTACCGCACAAGAGACATATTGGCAAACTTGCATTCTTCCTGCTTAATCTGGGCGTTTGTCTCTTGTACGTAGCTCCGAGAAGCCCATGGAACAATTAGGCAGGTGGAAGGATTTAACAGCGTCTTTTCAAAGAAATTCTGGAATAAACTGCAATTCAGCGATGAACAAGAGATCGATGTCAAAATCAAGGATTTTAACGTTGCTTATGAGAAATATTCGCAGTTAGTTTCAAATAATCCAAAAATCAAAGAGGGGGGCATCAAGCATATAGATGATTTCAAAGACGTGAATCTGGAAAATAAGTGTGTCAAACATTTTAAGGCAGATAAAATCTGTTTTTTACGGATTGTACGTCGAAAGAACGATAAATGCGGCGATAACGAGTACGGGTTCATTGATATTCTGAAGCATGAGATAAAATTGCCAAAAGACCTGATTAACTTGTTCGTATTCTGTGTTTTGAATCTTAAATCAAAGCTTCTTAAGATTAATATCGAGCTGGATGGTGGATCTTTGAAAGTAATAAAATCAATAACATTCGTAATAAAAAATGTTATATATGATTGAGCATAGTTAATAACACAAAGGTGCGTCTGAGTGTCCCAGTTTCATTCCAAACTTAACCATTAGTTAGTAAGATTGAAGGTTTGTTCCGGTATCTTGATTATGACATTCCAAAAAACATCCAATCAAGCAGAACATATTTTTTCCCTTTTTCAACCGATTATTGATGGTGCAAAGAGTTTTTCAACGGGCGCTGGAAACTTTTTCAAGACTATTATGTTTTATAAAAATTTCCATTTCTATTCTTCGGGATCAAATAAAGATAAGAATACAATGCATTCCATAGGAGTTAATTCAGATTCGATGTTTGATTTTATCCAATTGCATTAAGAGCGCCAACATGTAATGTAATGGTCACGAAAAAGAGATAGCCTTTTAAATCAAAAAGCTAATTTGACGGCTTCCTTTAAGTCTGGTTTTTTTCACGAAATATATATAGGTTATTAAATGCTTTTACCTAAGTATCTCATGGATAATAATATTCTTCAGATGGCTTCTTCTATTCTCAGCGAAGGTAGTATTTGTGATCACTGCATGGGGCGGATGTTTGCAAATCTTTCCACCGATCTTTCAAATGATATACGAGGTGCAGCTATCAAGCTTGTACTCTCGATGGAGTGTGATAGAATGCGCAAGGAGTCTGGCAGCACTGAATGGTTGGAGAAGCTTTCAAAAAGCAGCAGGTATGCAAGAAAGGTATTGGGTAAAGGTGGTGATGAGGATGTGTGCTGGGTGTGTGGAAACCTGTTTAACAACATTGAATTGTGGGTAGAACGCGTTATTGATGCACTTTCGGCAGTTGAGTATAATTCGTTTCTTATCAGTACAAAGATGACAGGACTACTAAGTGAAAACGAAGAAATATTATGGAGTGAATCCGGTACTCGTTTTGCAGAGCCAATCAAAACCGAGTTGAATCGTGAAGTTGGAAAGATTGTTGAGAAACGAACAGGCAAAAAAGCACAGCTTGGAAGACCTGATGTTGTTGTTGTGATAGAACTTGAAAACGATAGGGTTGGACTTGATATTAATTCGTTATTTATTTATGGCAGATACCGAAAGCTTGTTCGCGGCATACCACAGACGCGATGGGCATGTAGATTCTGTGGGGGTAAGGGATGTGAAGAGTGTGGATTTACTGGAAAACTGTACCCAGAGTCTGTGGAGGAACTAATCTCAGAGACTGTAATCAAAGCTTTTAATGCCACTGGTACTGTATTTCACGGAGCTGGAAGAGAAGATGTTGATGCACTTATGCTTGGCAATGGTCGTCCATTCGCACTTGAGGTGCGAGGTGCTAAAAAACGAAGTAGCATCGATCTTTCTGCCCTTCAGCAAGAGACTAATACCTTTACTTCTTACAAAGTAGAAGTGTCCAACCTGGAATATGTGGACCATAGTAAGGTTAAACAAATTAAAGAGGTGCGCACTGATAAAGCTTATAGGCTAACAGTTATGTTGGGAGGGGACGTACCAGAGGAAAGACTTAAATTATGTAGTAATAAATTAAGAGGAGTAATTACACAACAAACACCAACCCGAGCACTTCATCACAGAGCAGATCGTTTGCGTAAACGATCTGTGCGTTCGATTGAGCTTGAAAGCTTTGATGAAAATGTTGCAGTTTTCATAGTTACATGCGAGAGTGGCTTGTATGTGAAGGAGCTTATCTCTGGAGATGGAGGACGCACAACCCCAAGTCTCGGCGGAGAACTGGGCATTTGTGCAAAAGTTATTAGTATTGATGTTATCAATATAGAATCTTGATTGCTTTGCAATCAAGAATTAAATGTTTCGAGAGTTAATTTCTGCACAACGAAGTTGTGCAGTTACTGATTATCTCTGCATACGAAGTATGCAGTTTGGAGGAATAAATATTGCCAAAATCACACGGTGAGAGAAGAAAAACACGATATAAGCTTAAAAAAAGTATTCGAGCACGCGGTATATCACCAGTTAGTAAATCGATCAGTGAATTTGAAGTTGGAGAGCATGTACACATAATACTTGATCCAAGTATCCATCATGGGATGCCCAACCCCAAGTTTCACGGGCGTACAGGCACAGTTATTGACAAGCGCGGCCGTGGATATGTCTTGAAGGTAAGAGATAAAAACTCGTTAAAAGAGATTATAGCATTCCCTGAGCACCTGACTACACAGACATTCAAATAACATTACCAAGATCTAAAATGATTGTTAAACATATTGTCAGTGAAGAATTACTAACAATAGCAGAGGTAAAGCAGCTTCTGGAAAACGTTAAATCGGAGCGTGCCAGTGAAGAAGAGCTTGGTTATGAATTGCGACGAGCCATTTATCATGCTGAGACCTTTGCTAAGTTATCTGCTCAAAAATCAAGAGAACTTGTCAATAAACTGCTTTCACTTGAAAAGATAAAACCAGAGATTGCAGTTAGAATAGCTGACATACTGCCTGCATCCTATGATGAAATACGATCAATCTACGCAAAGGAACGATTTACCCTCTCCGAAGAAGATTTAAAGCAGATCTTAGATATAGTAACAGAAGCCCAAGAATGAACAGGCTCAATTGATAGAATATAAATAGTAATAAATATAAGATACACATCAAGTTGAGATGGAACGGGTAGATAGCTATGCCAATGAAAGAAAAAAAACCAGAGAAAGAGACTGTAGCATGGATTTTAGATTATCTACCCCATGGCCATCTGGACGACAGACGTCCTATCTATCAGAAAAAACCACTGGTTCAAGCAATCGGAGAGGAACGGTTTGTTTTAATGGAAATGTACCAGGCAGAGAATACATCATCAATGGTCATGGACCGAGTGAATATTACTGATGATCATATCTTTCATGTAAAACGTAGACTGAGATATAGGGATATAACAAACAGCTCCCAGAAGGAATTGCCTTTTGTAATTGAGAAGATCATTCTTAAAAATGAAGAACGATTTATCGACTTCTTCAACAATGCTTATCCCATCACTGCAAGACTTCACATGTTGGAACTGCTCCCTGGTATTGGTAAAAAGCTTATGTGGAGTATAATTGAAGAGCGGGAGAAAGGCAAGTTCAACAGCTTTGCTGAACTTGTTGAACGGGTCAAAGGCTTGTATAATCCGGAAAAGTTCATCACTCACCGGGTTCTAGAAGAACTGAAGGATGACAGTATTAAGTATCGCATGTTTACCACGCCAATGAAACATGTTGGAGAGAAAGAAACACCGATACGACACCGGCGGCACTGAAGCAGCCCATGAATCGAAGCCGTCAAATTAGCTTTTTGATTTAAAAGGCTATCTCTTTTTTTGGATATGACTTGGCTTGCAGGCATGCTGCCTCCCTACCGACAGCTATAGCGTCTCAGCAACTTAATTTTTAGGCATGCGAGAATCTGTGAAGATGTCAGCCCCAACCTATCCACCATCGGAATAAATTCCGAGGCATCCCCGTTTGCCATAAGACTGGCATTTCTTCTATGTTTAGTCTATATTTAAAAAATAATTAATAAAAGTCCAACCGAAAACCCCACCCCGTAAATTACTAAACCGATTCTCCAATCATCCATTTTTGTAATTGTCAGCAAAAATGCGAACAAAGAACTTAACATAACAAACGAAGAGATTGGAGTGATGAATCCCCAGCAATTAAATTGAGCGGTCATTCCTTCTATTGCTTTACAGATTTCTTTCATAATTAAAATTAAGATACTACCTTCGTCAGGAGAAATACCTGTTTTGAATCCAATTCCTGCCATTAGTCCGGTTATGAATCCTTCTACTAAAATTCTAAATTCCACAGGCATATAAGAGTTTGCCATACCTCATTTTTCCTCTATTTTTTCAAAAATTTCATTTTATAATCTCCCTCAGTGACAGACAAAAGAATCTACAACCTCATTAAATAATTCATTTGTTTCTTCGCTACTATAAGTATCAATTCCTACATAGTATAATCGCTGACTTTGGTCACAATACCACATGCAATAAATATCATAGCTTGGCAATCCATAGTAAATATAGCTCAGCGGTGCGTACACTCCTTGATGTTCATTTATCGTTATCGTTTTTATTTCTTCCACTTTCACATTCGATACCCCCTCAAGTTTCATGGATTCATCCATCGTTTCTTTTAAAGTATCTTTCAAAGGGTAAAGTAATTCTGGTTCTGTTGCAGTTAGCCATGTGATATAGATTGATTTAGTCCCTTTATCATTTGTAACCTCAATCCCTCCAGAATTTTCATCTGGTTTTTCACTTAGATAACCCTCTTCTAAAATATTCATCACATCTGGTGGACATGTAAAAGAAAAGCCATATTTTTCATATTGGTAAGGAACTGGTGTAAATGGAATGGGTTCATATTCATCTGGATATTCATAAAAAGCATATTGGTAGACACTCCCAACCATACCAACCATAAAACCAAATAATAGGAACATTATTATGAGTATAGCAAATGTCTTATTGCTTTTTGGTGACTCCCTCTTTACCCATTTCCAGCCAAAGTGGATAAAAAGATATGCAATGAGCAAGATACCAGTAAGATAACCCAAAAACTCTGGCATGCTTTCTGTTTTAGTTATACCTTCTGTTATGCGAAAAGGGAAACTACCAATCCATACGCATCCTATGAAAAGAAAAATCCATCCAAATATCTTTTTTGTTCCTATTTTTATCTCTCTAAGTCACTATACCCTATACTTAAGTACAGAGCCAGTACAATCGCGTTTTCCCCCTTTTGCACATAATTCTGCGTCCTAATATATTTCTCAACAACTTCCTATTCACACAACTTTTGTGAGTGCATCCTACATAAAACTTACGGCTACGAAATATTTTGGTAAATATTCATACAAACACATACAGGTTGTTTGCCATAAGCATGAAGCATGAAAAACTTCATTAATGTTATTGATTCTTCAAGCGATACCAATGTTTTTCTATATGAAATCTTACAAATCTGCCTGGTTAAGAGCCGAAAACAATGTATTGATTGTGCCGCATTCTTCTTGCTGATTCATGCGGTGTGCAGCACTGCTTAGGAAACTCACAAATAATGATTTATCTGAACTATATCATTTTTATTTTTTAGTGGTTGTAAAGTTATTGGGTGTTGGTATTGTTTCGACCTGGTTGTATATTCAGGTATAATGTCTACTGTTCTGGGTTTGAACGTATGAAAGAAATTAGAGTTCTGGTATAACACCCAACAATTTGACAGCCCCATTTTTTAGGAATTTTTAAGACACAGATTTACACAGTATTACTGGCAATAAATTCGGTTAATTTGTGGTGATGGACTATATTATGTCTGAAAATTAAATTGTCGTGACGCTATATACTGTGCCATGTCTTTTTACTGATGATATAAATTTCAAAAGTTTTCGAAGGAGTCCAATCCACAGACTCGCTCGAGAACTACCTGGCTTCAAGAAACTGCACAACTTCGTTGTGCAGAAAATAGCCAGCAACTGCATACTTCGTATGCGGAGATAATCAGTAACCTTTAATTTTTGATTGCGAAGCACTGCACACTTCGTGTACAGAAAATAATCAGTAGCTCTTAAGTCTTGATTGCGCAGCAATCAAGTGCAGAAAATACCGGTAACTTGTGAGTTCCTTGACACAACTTCAGCTATCAACATTTTTGATTGAATCAGACTAATATAATTACAAAAAACCAGATAAAAATTTCAGGTCTGCTTAGGCAACACGCCTTCCCATGACAAAACCAAAGAAGCCTCAATAGAATAAAAAAAGACCTGTTAAATTAGAAACACGAAATTTCCTATGTAATTTGATAACCTCAAGTTAACAGCCCAGTTCAATCATAATGTTAAAATATAGCCTGTTCTGTATATAGCTACAATGGACAACAAAGGCGCTAAAATCCTTGCTATATTTCTGGTATCAACAATGGTGTTATCATCCATTGCATATTTTGTAGGGAATACTGATGAAAACCAGACTAATGAGACTCTTCCGACCGATGAGCCTACTGACTTTTTCGATGTTGGTGGACAGTTGATAAGTGAACCATTCACATCAATGCAGGATGCACTTAAAATAACACCTTCCGGAGCAGTGCATGCAGAATATGTTAACCTAAAGACAGTGGCAAACACTTCGATGGAATCGTTTGTTTTGAGTCAACTTCAAAGCGAAGGTCTGCCTGTCGAACAGTTAAACAAGCTCTATGATGCGAACACCGATTGCATATATTTTGCAGGTTTTAACAGCAGTTTTATATTAATGACTACATTCAAACCGCAGTATGTAACATTTAATTTTGTTGCAACGCCATACAGGTACTATAATCTTCTGCTGCGGCAGGACACCGATGCCACAAACGTGATGGGTAATCCAACCATATACGGGGCACAAAACGATGTGATCAACACACTTGACGTAATCGATGGAGTCACCAACCACACATCCTATGATGACTATGAGGCAGTACTCACAAAAGCGCCGCCGGCAGAATATCAACGAATCACAAACAGCGTCCCTTTTGCAGAACAGTTCTATTCCGGACTAACGAATCAGGAAAATAATACTGTTCTCAGAACAACCATTTATTATAATTTGAACGAAACAACACAATCAAAATTCGAGGCATTGCAGCAAAACAGCACAGAGAGGGGATTCAGCGAATATAATATTACAACAGCAGACAACCTGACAGTGGTTAATATCAAATCTACATTCTTAAACGTGATAAGCGAAGACGATCGGTAGGTCCTGCTGGACAAGACATTAAGCAGTATGCAGACGCGAACAGGTTCGTATTAACTGGCAGATGCTGCTTACAAAAGCTATTTACGAATTAATAAACCATAGCAAAGTTTATACTTTCGTATACATTAACAAAGTTGTTCTTTTAACAAGGTTATAAGATGGCACAAAAAAGAGATTACTATGAGATACTTGGCATACCAAAGACTGCAAATGTTGACGAGATGAAGAAGGCATATCGCAAGCTTGCAATGAAATATCATCCCGATAAAAACAAAGCTCCTGATGCGGAAGACAGGTTTAAGGAAATATCGGAAGCTTATGGTGTGCTCTCAGATGAAACAAAACGCAAACAATACGATCAATTCGGACATGCTGGAATAGACAGCAAATACTCAAGGGAAGATATATTTAAAAATATTCACTTTGAGGATTTCTTTGGTGGTGGTGGCAGCAGGGGCAGCGGCAGCATATTTGACATATTTTTTGGTGGAGGAGGAGGCGCAAGAGAACATCGGCCGCAGCAGGGAGATGACCTCATCTACAAACTACAAATACCTTTTAAAACAGCAGTATTTGGTGTAAAAAGGGTTGTTGAGATACTCAAAACTGAAACATGCGGCGTTTGCGGCGGCAGCGGAGCAAAACCCGGAACTACCCCAAAAACATGCAGAGTATGCGGCGGGACAGGTCAAGTACAGCGCACCCAGAACACCCCCTTCGGCAGATTTGCGACTTCAAGCACCTGCACAGCCTGCCATGGAACTGGAAAAATAATAGAGCATCCGTGTACAACCTGCCATGGAACTGGGGTTGTGAAGCGCAAGAAAAGAATATCAGTAAAAATACCTGCAGGAATAAGCAGCGGCTCAAGACTCCGCATCAGCGGTGAAGGTGAAGCAGGAAAACTTGGGGGACCTCCTGGCGACCTCTATGTTGATATATATGTTAGTCCAGATCCAATCTTCACGCGAGATGGTGATGATGTAATAATCAAGCAATCAATAAGCATCACCCAGGCATCACTTGGCAGTGAAATCAAAGTATCAACACTTGATGGGGAGGTAAAAATAAAAATACCACATGGTACACAGACAGGAAAGATCTTTAGAATAAAAGGCAAAGGGGTACTGCATTTGCATGGATATGGACGCGGTGATCAGCTTGTGGTTGTTACAGTTAAAACACCTGAAAAGCTTACCGCACACCAGAAAGAGTTGTTGAGACAGATTGCACAATCATTTGGAGAAACAACTCACAGTAAGTCTGGTAGTATCCTCGACAAGGTAGTAAATGGCGTCAAGGAACATTTATAAAACTTAAGGCTACACATCTCGATTGCTTCGCAATCGAGAGTTATTTTCGCACACGATGTGTGCGGTTCTGCACAACGAAGGTGCATAGTTGCTGGTAATTTCTGCATACGCAGTATGCAGTGCTTGCACAATCGAGAGTTATTTCTATACAGGTATCAAGGAACATTTATAAAATTCAAGGCTACACATCTACCTGGGGCACAAGGTCGCAACCACCACATGGCAAACACATGGTTTGTGACTGGTCTACACGAAGCTTGTATTTGTCAAGTTTTTCTTTTGTGATTTTTGCAAGTTTAAGCAAACGCTGTGGACTTGGGCGATTAGCAGTAATTTCCTTAGAGCGCAAAGGATGGACATCAATAGCACGCAGTATTGGTATTACGCCTATGCGAGCCAGTTCTTCAACACCCTGCTCCACGGTCTCGTCTGATTCCCCAAGTCCTATCAGCATATTTGAGTAAACCTTGTTTCTGCCAAAGACGCTAACAGATTCCTTCAGTGCTTCAAGAATGAAATCAAGGTCAAGTCCAGGACACACCAGACTAAAAATGTTGCGATCCATTGTTTCAACATTGTATTTTATTTCATCGGCACCAGCCTCTTTTAGCATCACGGTAGAGTTTGCTGCAGGACATACTGATACGCCTATCGGGACATTATATTTTTTAAGAGCTTTTATCACCTCCACCGCACGTTTCACTTCTCTTCCAGGAGAATCTGCTACACCAGAGGTGATGGCTATCGCCTTAAGAAGCTGGGTGTGATATGCTCCTTCCACGAGTTCCTTAATCTCTTTAGTGTTTTTAATTTTACCATCTCTCAGCGGCACAGTGCAAAATTTGCAGTCATATATACACCGCTCGCTGATCGTTATGTAAGCCTGTTCCGGGCAGTGGATAAGTTCTTCTTCTATTCTCCCGCGTGTGAGTTCCCTGTTATCCATTAAAATAACAATGTCTTCCCCATCGAGAGCAGTATGTAATGGTGATTTGCGGTCGATTGTAAGTCGCACCCTGCGCTCCCCTGATCTAAAAAAGATAGACTTTTCACCAGCAGCAGGTCCTGCTGTTGACATACCAATTTTCCCAACAAGCGAAACATCAATATCAATAGAGCCAATCGATATAAGAACTGCTTTTATTTCAGCATCCATTTTCATCAATCATCAAACCTTAACTGACGGCGCTATTTTACTATAGCTCAATGCTCTCTTATCTGGTGCATCTTTTTTATTTCATCCTCGGCAGCAGTCATAATTTCAAGATTTTCATCGTATATCTTCTTTACGTTCTTGAGTGCCAGCCCAAGTTTTTTTTTCAATATTAACAGTTCCCGCGAAGACAAATGGTATTCAGGTGTATGCTCTATCCAAAGTTGTTCGACATCGATAAGAGCATTAATAGCAGCTTTTGTTTGATCAACAACAATCCGATCCATATTATTTTCCTGTTTATCGAACTCATGCAACATAAAACTTGGTGCATTGGTCTTTGGTTAAGAGCCTATCCAAAAAGTTGAGAATCCCATGGAGAATACAGCCGATGTCGCGCTTTCCCATGACAAAACCAAAGAAGACTCAATAGAACAAAAAAGACCTGTCAAATTAGAAACCGGAACTCTTAAACCCAATTTGACAGCCGCCCTCGAAAATACTACAATAAACGAAATGTATTTATAAAAAGAAATCCAGAACAGGGGGTGGATTACAAGGAAGTTAGAATCTGCATGTAACCTAATAATAAAAAAGATAGAGTCTCATAAACCAAAAGGGAATTTAAGCAAATGATAGATATTGCCGTTGAAGATATAATGACAAGAGATGTAGTATATGCTACTATTCCAGGCTCAAGAGATGATGTACTGGATCTGTTAAAGAAGAAATTTGTCTCAGGCGTACCAGTAGTTAAGGATGGTAACCTCATTGGAATTGTCACTCGCACGAACCTTTTAGAGAATCCAGAGGAAGAACAAACGGCTTTGATAATGGCCAGAAATCCAATCACAGCTTCACCTTACGAAGGAATTGAGGTTGCAGCTGCTCGATTAATCCAACATAATATTCGCCGTCTTCCAGTAATTGAAAACAATAAATTGATAGGAATTATAACAGTTTCAGATATCATTAGCACGATAGGGGATATGGACATGAAAGAACCGGCAGGCAACTATATTGAAAACCATATTGTATCAGTATGGGAACAAACACCTCTTCCACTTGTTGGTAAAATCATGGAGCTTGCAGGAGTAAAAGCTGTGCCAGTACTCGATGCAGAGAATAATCTGGTTGGAATTGTAAGTGATAAAGACTTAATTCATGCAAGCAGCATAGTTGACACCGTTGAAAAATCAGATATGTCGGCAGGCTCGGATGAAGACGCCTGGACATGGGATTCTATGAGGGATACGATGAGTTTATACTATAGCGTTTCCAGGATACAGCTTCCAAACGTTCCTGTTAAGGATGTTATGAGAGATCATGATGCGACTATTATGTCTACAACGCCAGTCAGCGAGTGTGCACGAAAAATGCGCCGCGGGAAGATAGAATACCTGCCTGTGATAAGACCAAATCAAAAAATAAAAGGGTTAATAAAAGACAGGGATTTGTTAAAAGCCATAGCATAAACGCTATTATTATTACATAGATACTGAAACGTTAAACATCTTTGTTTCATGAAAGAAAGAGAGATTTTTTCAGGTCTCAGGGCCCCTCCTCCAATTTTTGTTAGAGTGGATGGTCGTGGTTTTAAAAAAGCAATACACGGTCTTGGTTTTAAAAAACCTTACGACAGAGCCTTTGCTTCAGCAATGGCTGATTGTACAAGCATGTTTTTTGAAAAGAGTGGCTTTAACACGGTTTTAGCATATCTTTTTTCTGATGAGATAAACCTGTTTTTCACGGACATACCTTTCAAAGCGCGAGTTGAAAAAATAGATTCTGTTATCGCAAGTTTTTTTGCCTCTGCACTCACGATACAGCTTGAATTAATCACTCCAATTTCCTTTGATACCAGAATTGTTCCAATTGCTGCAAACGATGTGACCAAATACCTCAGTTGGCGGCAGAATGAAGCATGGAACAACTGTGTAGCATCCTATGGATACTATATATTATTAAAACAGGGTCTAAAACCACACGATGCAGCAGCAAGGCTTAAGAACATGAAACAAGGTGAAATACATGAGCTGACATTTCAAAACGGTGTAAATCTTGGAAAAACGCCTTGCTGGCAGCGTCGAGGGATTATGGTATATGGTAAAGCTTCAAACAATCATGCAGCCAATAAAAAAATAATACAGAACTGGAACATACCGCTCTTTAAAACAACAGAGGGCAGAATGCTGATAGAAATGCTGATCGGCACTATCTAAAAATCCGGGTGTTTTATCACCGCGGAGCCAGGCAGAGAATCACAGGTGTGCCAAGCACGGCCAGCAAAAAGAGCAAAGATCAGATACCTGCCTGTTCATCGAGTGTTTGCCAGACAAGCTCTGTATATATGAATGATATCGCTCAGAATCGCACTGGCGGTTTCGATAGAACCAGCACCGATTCCACTTATAGTGACCATCTTCGAGAGATCGGTGTGAATGGTTGCAATATTAAGCGTGCCCCCGACTGCTAAGGGGTGTTTTTTTGGAACAAGCTTTGGTGCAACTGAAAGCACTTGTTCACTTACCTCACAGATCAAACGCACCCTATAGCCATTCTTGTCAGCAAGCTCTAATGCCTGTGGCGTTATCTTGGTAATACCTGTAATACTCACATCATCAAAGACCGTATTGTTGTTGTATGCAGTGTTTGCGAGAATGACCAGTTTGCAGGCTGCATCGATTCCCATTACATCGTAAGTGGGGTCAGCTTCAGCAATCCCAAGTTCCTGTGCTTCGAGGAGAGCGTGCTGATAGTCAAGAGTCTCCTCCCCCATGCGTGTTAAAATATAATTACATGTTCCATTGAGGATGCCATCAATCCTCTCTATTGTGTTACCTGCGAGATTCTCCTCGATAAGATTGATAATCGGCATGGCACCACCAACAGTAGCCTCGTAACGCAGTACAACACCATGATCTTTTGCTGCTTTCATCAATTTTGCATAGTTGCGTGCAAAAGGGCCCTTATTTGATGTTACAACATGCTTTCCACTTTCTATTGCTGTCAGGATATTGGTAAGCCCAGGCTCACCAGTATTAATGTCTGTTGGCGTAACCTCAACAACAAGGTCGTGGTCAGTATTCTTAATTATTTCGGCAGTGGTACTTCCTCTCCTTCCAACGATCCCAGTATTCCTTTTGACCTTGACTGCTTTTTTAAGATCAATCCCGTCAGCGTTTACAAGAGAAGATCTGGAATCAGCAATAGCGACAACTTTGATATTCACACCAAGCTTCTCAAGTGTTTGTTGTTTTTGACTCAGCACCTGCACCACACCCTGCCCAACATCACCAAAACCGATGATTGAAATCTTTATATCCTTCATCTACACCACCGTTGTATCCTCAAATCGTATTTTTTATAGGCTCAATCATAAGCAGTTCCTTTCTATCAGCCGTTTTATGCAAAATATCGAGTGCTGACATCAGGTTTTCTTTAGTGCTTGCATGAATCATCATAAAAGCAGATGAAACCTGTTCAATCCCTGGCATACTTAGAGCCAGATCAACAACCTCAGCACAACCTGTTGAATCGACCGCATCAATGGTATCGCGTATATCGGTATGCACAATGTGCCCGATAAGCATCACAGACATCTTTTCATGCAAACGCTTTTCACCGACACGAGCCACCAGCACGCCATTTTTTTCAAGCTGCCAAATCAACTCATCCAGTTTGTCCTTGTCAAGTTCGAAGAGTACATGCACAGGAATACTGCCGCGTGGTGTGCGCTCATCATGGTGATGTACCACACTTAGAATATTACCTTTGATTCCAGAGATTGGCTGAAGTGCGAGTACCAGTTGTCCTGGTATATCCTTCAACTCAAGGTTCATAGAAACTCTCATTTGTTGTACTCAAATGCGGAAGGTAGTAATAACTTTTTGGTGGCGTATCAGTACCTGTCCATAGCGTCAGGAATGGCTTGGGTTTATCATTATAAGCATCAGCAAACTGCTTCCATGCTCATTTTTACCCCTAAAGTGGCTTGAAGGGTAGAAATCAATTCACCCGATGGTTTAGTCGACTCCAAAACTTCAATAAAATCTTCCAGAACACATATTCGCTTCACATCAGCGATTGGTATAGCAGGCCCCCTTCTAATTTCACGGTATTCTTTTCGGAGTCTTGGAATATCCTTCACAAACGGGCTCAGAGAACATCCAAGATCTTTCATATCAAGTAAAATTTCTTTCTGGTATGTCTCATTCCATAAGTTAGAGAGAATTGCCAATAAATCTCCGAATTGTTCCATCTCACGATTAGTTTCCGACCTACCAGTTCGCTCACGTATAGCCTTTCTTGTTCTGCGATGACTGCTTTCCAACCCATTATTATGGCGTCTGAATGAAACTCTTTTTCCATCAATAATCGGATCAGGGACAAACAGCTCTTCCCAATGCCTTTTAAAAACATCATTAATATTAGAAGCAATTTGTTGATACTGTTTTCCCAATTTACTACTTTCCATACGTATCTTAACCAATACGCCTTTTGTTTCTGCAATAATCTTATCGAGATCAATATCAGTTGGCGAAGAATCTTTCAAATTTGTTTTGCGGCTAATCCTTAGAATGTCACGTAACTCATCCAACCATTGCAACGTTTTTTCCAAAAGGCAATAATAATCAAACACTATGGAGTCCTTCAAAACAGACTTCAAACATGCATACAATTCCATCAACGGCTTGTAGACAAAATTATTCGAGGCATTCCATGAGACCAATCTTCGAACAAGACCATAGACCCCCTTGATCCTACGGTATTGGATGAAATATGATATTGGTCGGCTTATCCATTTGACACGTCTTTCTATCGGATAAAGCAAATAATCAACTGCTATGTGTACCCAACGCCCTTGAAGTTTCTTTATCCCATCCCAACCCTCTCCACTTCCGTCATTAACAACAGAGCTTTTCAATTTTTTTATGATATTCGGTTATCAGGTCTTTCTCAAGGTTCCTGATGAAATGTACCTGGCATATCTGTTGAGGCTTATTTGGAAAAATCGTTGAACAACTCAACGCAAGACCTTTTGCCATATCTCGAACTATGACAAGAGGTGAACCATATGTTTTTTTGAATTCTGATAGAAGCGGATTTACATGCTCTTCAGCTTCAGATGGTATTAAATCTGCATCAAGTACTATGTTATCCAGTCCCTCTTGTAGCACAAAGACAACTCTTCCACCTGACTTGTGAGTCCCGCCAATGTGGAGAATCATGCATCCTTTACGTTCAATCAATGCCTTTATTTCTTTTGACTTATTTTTGTGAAGTTGTTTGAAAAGCAAAAGGAAATCGAGGCTCCGATTCGATATAGTCCCTATCGGGAGGTATATGCCTTTTGTATTGAGATATGCACGTATTTCATTACGTTTCATGCTTAGATGCCAACAAAGGAGCCCAATCAATATGATTACGTTGAGGTCTGTATTGCATTTTGGTATTAGCGGTGCTTCTGTTGCATCTTGAATAAAGATGCGTTCGTCTGGGTGGTCTTCAGATGCCAGGACTTTTACTTTAGCAGGTTTCGTTCCATGGAGGGTTGTTATTTTTCGTGAATAGGTGTAATTTACTTTGAATCTTCGACTACAGATTGCACATCGTTCTTTCTTTTTTTTGGAAATACCAAATGAAGGCGAGTTTTTTTTTCATTTAGTTTGTAACGAATGAGAATATCTTTGATTTCTTTGCGTTCTACGGATTTCCCCATCCCATCGAGCATGAGATAAATGTCATCAGTAGAGAGGGTGTCACATAGAATTAGCTGAGCTAAATATCCGAAGTGAATTTTTTCAATATTGAATGAACTTGGTTCTGGAAGATTGTTTGGATCACTACCTAAATAACGGACATGATGTTGAATTACCTTTTTTCCTCGTCGTTCGTTCCATACTTCGGAATATCTAATTTTGTCACCTTGCCTGATTTTGCGGATGAAGGTTTTATGTTCAGCCATAATGTAGTGTATATACACTACATAATATGTAACTTTTTCTGTTTTGATCGTTAAGCAATTCTAAGGCGCAGGCTAAGCTTTTCTAATTAAGAATGGAGTGGATAATTTAGGAAGTTACAAGCCAATCCTAACGCTATGGGTATCTATTATATGGGGCTGTCAACTTATTGGGTGTTATACCAGAACTCTAATTTATTTCATGCATTTAAACCCAGAACAGTAGACATTATACCTGAATATACAACCAGGTCGAAATAATGCCAACATCCAACAACTTTACAACCACAATTTGACGGCTTCCATCTGATGTTTTCAGCGTTGCATGCTCTGGCGTGTCAAGTTATAGGGTATAAAATAAGCTGTAATAGAAAAATTGATAAGGAATAAAGTAGAGAACATAACGTATGTTAAGTGAATTACCGATAGATTTGGAAAAGGTGAGTAAAGCGAATAGAGATAAAGAGATATTGCGTGTTGGAATGATAGCAGAGCTGGATGCCGTGAATTTGTATGAGCAACTCGCAGCGATGGCGGAGCAGGAAGAAGTCAAAGCAGTTCTCTTAGATATAGCAAAAGAAGAGAAGACACACATGGGTGAATTCCAGGCTCTGCTTCTAAGACAAGACAGGGAACAGGTCGAGGAACTGGAGAAGGGTAAAAGAGAAGTTGAGGAGATGTAAAAATGGAATTTGGAAATTTGATAAAAGGAGCAGAAGCCGAAGGCAAAGAGAAGCACGTCCCCTATATTGAAATTGGCAAGGGACGAGGAATAGAAGGCGTGGATGTTGTACGTGTAGTTGTAGGTAAAGACGTCCAGCATCCCAACACGATGGAGCACCACATCGCATGGGCAGAACTCTACGGAGTAAAAAAGGATGGGCAGTTGGTTTGTCTCGGAAGAACAGCTTTTGCAGCTGGTTACACCAACCCAAACACCAGGTTTCAGGTGCCTGTTGGAGATTTTAAAGCGTTCTGTGCTATCGCGTACTGCAATATCCACGGGGTGTGGCAAAACTGTATAGCAGTGGAGTAGGGCGGAGACATCATGAAAGGAAAAAAAGAAAGATATTTGACCACAAACCAAGGTGTCCCGATCACGGACAACCAGAACTCGTTGACCGTTGGCGAACGCGGTCCGGTGTTGCTACAAGACGTTCAGTTTATCGAGAAGATGGCTCATTTTGATAGGGAGCGTATTCCCGAAAGGGTTGTCCATGCCAAGGGAGCAGGGGCACACGGCTACTTTCAGGTTTACAAGAGCATGGAACCTTATACGAAGGCGAAGTTCCTTCAGGATCCGGATAAAAAGACTCCTGTATTTGTTCGATTTTCAACTGTAACGGGTGGACGTGGATCTGCTGATACTGTGCGTGATCCCCGTGGATTTGCCGTTAAGTTCTACACTGAGGAGGGGAACTACGATCTTGCAGGGAACAACCTGCCTGTCTTTTTCATCCGGGACGCCATCAAGTTCCCGGATATGGTTCATGCCTTCAAGGGCGCACCGAATAGCAATATTCCCTCTGCCTCTTCCGCGCATAACCGCTTTTGGGATTTTATATCTCTAACGCCGGAATCAACCCACATGATTACCTGGCTTTTTTCCGATAGAGGGACGCCAAAAAGATATCAGATGCAGGAAGGTTTTGGTGTCAATACCTATGTGTGGGTGAACGCCGAAGGAAAGGCGATGTATGTGAAATACCACTGGAAACCAAAATTGGGTGTGCATAACCATGACCGTCATGAAGCAGCACGGTTGGCTGGTGACGACCCCGATTACCTTACTCGTGATCTTTGGGATACGATCGCCAGCGGCGAAGAGGTTGAGTACGAACTCAATGCCCAGTTGATGGATATTGCTGACGAATTGAAACAAAATTTTGATCCACTCGACGCAACAAAAACCTGGCCTGAGGACAAATTTTCGCTGATGCCGGTAGGCAAAATGGTGCTCAATCGCAATCCCGAAAACTTCTTCGCCGAAGTGGAGCAGGCGGCTTTCTGTCCAGCCACAATCGTTCCCGGGATCGAGTTTTCCGGTGACAAGTTGCTCCAGGGTCGAACGTTCTCCTATAATGATACTCAGCGCTATCGGTTGGGAGCGAACTACCTGCAACTTTCCATCAACCGCCCTCTGGTACCAGTCGACAACAATCAGCGCGATGGAGCCATGCAGTCTGGAAGTTTCAGTGGGCCGGTCAATTACGAACCCAATAGCTTAGCTGGTGGTATGCCCATGGAGGCTCCGGCGGGTATATCTCGTGTATATCGCGTAGAGGGTGAAGTAACTCGGCGTAAGATTGGCATAACGGATGATTTCGGACAGGCAGGAGAGAGATATCGCTCCTTGAGCAAGATGGACCAGGAACATCTGGTAGATAACCTTATTGCGGATCTTACGCACATAGACAAACCGATTCAGCAGCGGGTGATTGATAACCTGACAAAGGCTGACCCGGAGTTGGGGCAATCCGTAGCTGAAGGTCTAAAATTTGAAATAGAATAGGAGGAATGCATAAAATGGAAGAAAAAGTAAGTATGCCCCTGATTGGGGAAAAATTTCCGGATATGGAAGTACAGACAACACATGGAAGAAAGAAACTGCCAGATGAGTACAAGGGCAAATGGTTTGTCCTGTTCAGTCATCCTGCAGATTTTACACCGGTGTGCACGACAGAGTTCGTGGCTTTTCAAAGACGATTCGAGGAGTTTAAAAAACTCGACTGCGAGCTTATTGGATTGAGCATAGACCAGGTTTTCAGCCACATTAAATGGGTGGAATGGATAAAGGAGAACCTGGACGAGGAGATAAAGTTTCCAATAATTGCAGACGACACAGGAAGAGTTGCTAAGATACTGGGGCTTATTCATTCCAGCAAGGGAACAAATACGGTCAGGGCGGTATTTGCCGTTGACCCGCAGGGAATCATGAGAGCCATGATTTATTATCCGCAGGAACTTGGCAGGAACATGGATGAAATACTGAGAATGGTCAGAGGTCTTCGAACTGTCGATGAAAACGGCGTTGCGATACCTGCAAATTGGCCAAACAACGAGTTGATCGGTGACGAGGTTATAATTCCACCGGCAACAGATGAGAAAACCGCGAAGGAACGAGTCAAGCAGTACGAATGTTATGATTGGTGGTTCTGTCACAAAAAGCAGTAGGTGAAATAACATGCTAAGCGAAAAAATGCAGGAAGCGCTGAATGGTCAACTCAACAAGGAGATGTATTCGGCGTATCTGTATATGGCAATGTCTGCTCACAGCACGTACACCGGACTCAAAGGGTTTGCCAACTGGTTCATGGTTCAGTACCAGGAGGAGATGATGCACGCGATGAAAATCTACGACTACATCAACGACCAGGGCGAACAGGTAAAGCTGGCAGCAATCGAGCAACCCGCAACAGAATTCGAGTCGCCTCTGGATATGTTTGAAAAGACTCTGGAGCATGAGAAGTTCATCACGACGAGTATCAATGAGCTCGTGGACCTTGCTATCGCAGAGAAAGACCACGCTACAAACATCTTTTTACAATGGTACGTTACTGAACAGATAGAAGAGGAAGGCAACGACAATGAAATCATTGCCAGGTTGAAGCTCGTTGGAAAAGACGGGAATGGCTTGCTCATGCTCGACAAGGAACTGGTAGCACGGGTATTTACGCCTCCCGCGGTATCTGAAGCAGGGGGTGCATAAAAGGATGAACAAGAAGGTAGCTATCTTTGCATTTAACGGAGAACCAATGTGTTTTGCACATACGCTGTTGAATACCCTAAATATGAAGAATAAGGAATACGATGTGAAATTGATAATAGAGGGCACAGCCACGAAGCAGGTAGAAGAACTCTCAGATCCTAAAAAACCGTTCGCAAATCTGTATGCAGAAGTCAAAAAAGCGGGGATAATTGATTGTGTCTGCAAAGCATGCTCTACTCAGACCGGGGCGTTAAAGAGTGCAGAGGAGCAAGAGCTACCGATATGTGGTGAGATGTCCGGACACCCAAGCCTGTCCAGATACATGGAAGCGGGATACGAAGTGATAGTATTCTAAAAAGAGATGAGGACAAAATGGCAAAAGCTATAATAATTTATGAAACACGTTCGGGCAATACAGAAATGATGGCAAAAGCAATCGAAACAGGCTTGAAAGAATCGGGTGTTGAAGTCGGATTGAAAAAAGGGGCACGTGCAAATGCGGATGACCTCAAAGACGTGGATGCTATAGTTCTCGGCTCTCCGACGTATGTTCGTAGTTTGATTGCAGCGATGAAGACCCTTCTTTTCGAGATGGATAAAGTGGACTTGAAAGGAAAGGTTGGTGCAGCATTCGGGTCTTATGGCTGGAGTGGCGAATCGATTGCGATACTGACAGAAACGATGAAGAATCTCGCAGGGATGAACGTGATAGAACCTGGACTGAGAATAAATCGCAGACCAACCGAAAAGGGTCTGGAAGAATGCCGAGAGTTCGGCAAGAAGATTGCCGAGAGGATAAAATAAATTAATAGGAGGAAAAAGAAAAATGGCAAAATGGAAATGTACCGTCTGTGGATATATTTACGACGAAGAAGAAGCCGGAACGGCATTTGAGGATTTGCCTGACGATTGGGCATGTCCTGTCTGCGGTGTTGGCAAAGAAGAATTCGAAAAGGAAGATTGAATGAGTCTCAGAAGAGAATTAAAACCGGACATTTACGCAGTGGGAGCAATTGACTGGGACAGGAGGTTGTTTGATGAGCTCGTACCGCTGCCAGATGGAACGAGCTATAATTCCTATTTGATAAAAGGAAGTGAGAAGACGGCACTGATAGACACGGTGGACCCAACCATGGCGGATGTGCTGGTAAGAAACCTTGAAGAACTTGAGGCTGGCGATATAGATTATGTAATCGCCGATCACGCCGAGCAGGACCATTCAGGGTCATTACCACGGATACTCGGCATTTATCCCAGAGCTAAGGTTGTTTGCACACCGAAATGCAAAGATATGCTCATGGATCTGCTTTTAATACCAGAGAATAAGTTCATAACCGTGGCTGATGGGGAGACTTTGCCACTTGGCAACAAAACACTGGAGTTTATTCATGCACCGTGGGTTCACTGGCCAGAGACGATGCTGACATATTTAAGAGAAGACAAGATGCTTTTTACAGGTGATTTTCTTGGCTCGCATATCGCAACAAGTGATTTGTTTGTGACAGATGAAGCAATGGTCTATGAGGCAGCCAAGCGATACTATGCCGAGATTATGATGCCTTTCCGGCCAATTATCAGGAAAAATTTAGAGAAGATAAAAGATTTACCGATAGACATAATCGCACCAAGTCATGGTCCAGCTTATGATAAGCCAGCCTTCATCCTCAATGCTTACAGGGATTGGGCTTCTGACGAGGTGAAGAATGAGGTAATCATCCCATACATCTCAATGCACGGCAGCACGAAGAAGATGGTAGATTACTTTGCAGAGAGGTTGATTGAACGTGGCATAACAGTAAAGCAGTTCAATCTGTCAGAACCGGATATTGGGAAACTGGCGATGGCATTGGTAGACGCGGCTACAGTTGTGATTGGCTCACCCACAGTTCTGGTCGGGCCGCATCCAAAAGTCGTTTATGCCGCCTGTCTTGCAAATGCTTTGAGACCAAAACTGAAATTCGTGTCCATAATCGGGTCTTACGGTTGGGGCAGCAGGATGGTGGAACAACTTGCAGGAATGATTACCAGCTTAAAGGTTGAAATACTGGATCCGGTTGTAGTTAAAGGAGTTCCAAAAGAGGAAGATTTTATAGCATTGGATAAATTAGCAGATGAAATTGTAAACAAGCACAGGGAACACAATATAATCAAAGCAAAAGCGTAAAAAAAATGAAAATGATAGAAGAAAAAAGAGGGACCTGTTAGAGAAAGGGGAATTATTATCAAAGAGAGATTATGAAACCTATAAAAAACAAATAGGTAGACATATTAAGGATATAGTTTTTGAGGAGTTCACAACGGAGATATTTTGATATGAATCTTGCAGAAAAAGAGGAGGCACCCCTACCAGTAACAAAAGTAGAGGGAAAAGAAATACCTTGGGACCCATCGCAACTGAGGAGAATTCAGGAACACCCCTGTTTCAGTAAGAATGCCAGCCATCTCTTTGGAAGAATGCATCTCGCGGTAGCTCCGAAGTGTAACATCCAGTGTAATTACTGTATTCGCAAGTTCGATTGTGTGAATGAATCCCGACCAGGCGTGACAAGCAAAGTTCTAACACCAGGGGAAGCGTTGGAACGAGTAAAGGAAGTGCTTGAACAGGCACACTACATCAAGGTTGTTGCTGTTGCCGGACCTGGTGAGCCGCTGTACAACGAGGAGACTTTTGAGACTTTCAGGCTTGTAAAGAAGGAGTTTCCACACCTCATACGATGTATGAGTACGAACGGGCTACTTCTACCAGACAGAATCGATGACATCGAAGAGCTTGGAATCAGCAATGTTACTGTTACGTTAAATGCCATAGATCCAAACATCGGCAAGAACATCTATTCGTTTGTCAATTACGAGGGTAAAAAATACAAGGGGATAGAAGCAGCTGAAATATTGCTCAAAAATCAGTTAAAAGGAATAGAAGAAGCGGTAAAAAGGAAAATAATTGTGAAAATAAACACGGTTCTCATTCCTACTGTAAACGAAAAACACATCATTGACATAGCAAAAAAAATGGGAGAAATGGGTGTTTATTTGCAGAACATTATCCCCTTAATCCCGCAATACAAGTTTGCCAACATCACACCACCGACACCACAAGAAAAGAAGGAGGCGCAGGACAAATGCAAAGCGTATATAATGCAGATGTCACACTGTCGCCAGTGCCGTGCGGATGCCATCGGGAAACTTGGAAAGGATATACAACACTGCTTAATAACAAAGTAATATCTTCTGCACTTGATTGCTTGCGTAACTCGACTACTTCGTAATTGAGAATCACCGGTTATTTTCTGCACAACGAAGTTGTGCAGTGCTGCGTAATTGAGAGTTGCAAATTAATTTCTGCACAACGAAGTTGTGCAGTTCAGAAACATTTATTAATCACACTCCTCTAATAATATAACTATGCAAGTCATCACTTCAACGGAAATGGCGGCTCTTGATGCAAACTGCGAGTATTACGGGCTTGCACGAATGCAGTTAATGGAAAACGCCGGGGCTTCTCTTGCAAATATAATAAAACAAAAATTCCCACAAGACACACCTGTCACGATTTTTGCAGGAAGGGGAAGCAATGGGGGCGATGCGTTTGTTGCAGCAAGGCACCTTGCAGGCTATAATGTTCAGGTATTTTTGCTTGGAAGAGGAGACGAAATAAAAACGGCTGGAGCCAGATGGAATTTTAGCATTCTCAAAAAAGCAGGAACTCCGATTATTGAGATTACAGATTCAACACAGATACCGGAACCGGACAAGGATTGCGTAATCATCGATGCGATTTTTGGGACAGGTATAAAAGGCAGGCTTCGGCCCCTCGAGTCAACCGCTATTGACCGGATAAACAACTGTGCTTCTAAAGTAGTTTCCGTGGATGTGCCAAGCGGACTTGATCCTGATACAGGAGACTTTGAAAAAGCAGTAAGATCGAATCTAACCATAACCTTCCACAAGCCAAAACCAGCACTACTCCGCCAGGAACTAAAAACATATACTGGTGAACTGGTAACAGCACCAATTGGAATACCCCTGTTTTTTGAACGATTGATCGGCAAAGGCGACCTTGAACGACTTGCCACTCGAAAACCAGAAAGCCATAAAGGCGATGCTGGAAGCATGCTTATTATAGGAGGAGGTCCTTACTCAGGAGCACCAGCACTGTGCGCTATGGCTGCTCTTCGGTGCGGCGTAGATCTTGTGCACATTGCAGCACCAGAGGCGGTCTCAAATATTATAGCCTCCTTTTCACCAAATCTTATCACAGCAGCACTAACAGGTAACCATCTAAACGAAAGCGACATTCCCTTGCTTAAAAAAATGATTCCAACTGTTGATGTTGTGGTGATTGGCATGGGACTTGGAAAGCACCCTGAAACACAATCTGCTCTCAAGGAGATTATCCCGCTCTGCAAAAAGGCGGTAATAGACGCTGATGGATTGTATGCACTCGATTTTCAACAAAAGAACTATTCTGACATAATAATAACGCCCCACAGTTACGAGTTCAACCGGATTACAGAACTTAAGACTCCGGAAAACCTTAACACACGCATGCAGGTTGTCACAGGCTTTGCAGAAGCAAGCAATACAACGATACTTCTGAAAGGCAAAACCGATGTAATTGCAAAAGGCAGTGTTGCGAAAATCAACACCACTGGAACAAGCAGCATGACAGTCGGTGGCACTGGCGACGTGCTTGCAGGAATCACAGCAGCACTCTTCACAACAAACGATGCACTGCTCTCTGCATGCTGTGCAGCATTCATCAGTGGGCGTGCAGGGGAAATCTGTCATCAAAAATACGGCAGTGGACTTACCGCAACAGACATAATCGAATGCATACCAGAAGCTCGCAACCCATGAAGAAAGGATTTTTAATCACTGTTGAAGGCATAGACGGCGCTGGAAAACATACGTTGTGCTCGTTCATCAAAAAGTTTTTAGAATCAGAGAATATTGAAGTAATCCGGATGGAGTATCCGGATTACTCAAGCATCTGGGGTAAAATGATTAACGATTATCTTCATAATAAAATAGAATTTAGTAATAACGAACAGTTTTTTTTGTATCTCATAGACATATTAAAAGATCAAGATAAAATCCGTAGACTACTGATGGGGGGCAGTGTTGTAATATCAGATAGATATTTTTCTTCCACGGTTGCTTTCCAGTGTGCTAAAAGTTTTAATTACCAGCAAGCAATATCAATAATTAAAGCAGTGAATATTATTGTACCTGATTTAACCTTGTTTATTCAAATTCCACCAGAAGTAACTTTAAAAAGAAAAATCAAACAAAAAGGATCCACAGACAGACACGAAAAAAATATTGAATTATTACGAAATGTCAATGCTGTGTATGAAAAAATGCTGAAAGAAGAGATACTATCTAAAAAATGGGTAAAAATAGATGGAAATCAAGATTTGAGCATAATAGAGAATAGTGCAAAATATATAATAAAAAATTCTTTAATATAGTCAAATTGCGACGGCACACCCCGCCGCAGAGCAGCGGGGCATGTTCCGTGCCGTCGCTTTGTTATCCAGTCTTATTCAAAAATCTAAAAGTTCCATCTGACTATACTCCTCTTTGTCCCAACCGCAGCAGAGCTGCGGGGTATAATAATTAAATTAAAGATTTTTTATTTGGTAAAATAAATTATGATGCCCGGGTCACTCTGACATCAATAATGGAAGGTGAAAAGCGGAAACAAATTTTAGCTAAGATGCGGGGGGTGGAATGCTTAAAGTATTGTACTCATCCACTAAATAAGATTAATGAGTTAATTGAATATCTTTCTTTGCCTGAAAAATATCATTCATCAATCCTTTAAAAATATCTAAGTGAGGCTTTGAAATTAACAAAAATGTGGCATACAGCGTATAACACGGTGTGAAAGACTACGCTTCGCTTCGTCCAAATTCTGCTTCGCAGAACTTCTTTTACACCGGGAACGTTAGGCGAAATCGCCTGCTGAAAATAGCTAATAAACGGGTTAAGGGGAAGAAAGCCATTGAAAAATGGGATAATCATTGTCGCTGTACTAGCTGTATTGGCAGGAGCTTTCATGCTCGCTGAGACACATATTGGTAAATACTTCCAACAAAAATGTTTTCGTGAATCTTACAAACTGCAAACTACGTTTACAGAAGGCAATCAGTACAAAGGAGCAACACTGTTATGAAACTTTGGCATACCAGGAAACTACAAACTATGTTTGCAGAAAAGAGTCAGGCACAAAGGAGCAATACTGATATGAAAATGGACATTCCAAAAACACACCCACGATACCAGTCCCTCATCACCAGGGAAAAGATAGCAGAAGGAATAGAGATTGGTATAACAGGGGAGATCGGACTGATAGCACACGGGCGTGGTGAAGCCTTTGATTATCTGATAGGTGAAAAAACAACCGTTTCAGCATACAGGGCAGAAACCGCAGCAGCAGCAGCACTCTTACTCGCGAGACACCCGGTAATATCTGTAAACGGCAACACAGCAGCACTTGTCCCGGGAGAGATTATAAAGCTTGCAAACACCACAGATGCAGGCATCGAAGTAAACCTCTTCTACCGCACAAAAGAGCGCCACCAGAATATCCTGAAACATCTGCAAAAACACGGTGCATCAAAATTATACACCAGTACAGATGCAAAAATACCTAACTTGCCTCACAGCCGTGCAATCGTGGACTCGCTTGGAATCTACAAAGCAGACACCGTACTTGTACCGCTCGAAGACGGGGACCGATGCAGTGCCCTTAAGCGAATGGGAAAAAACATCATAACAATAGACCTGAACCCAATGTCACGCACAGCAAAAACAGCAGACATAACTATTGTTGACAATCTCACAAGAGCTATCCCAAACATCATAACAATTGCAGAAGAGCTAAAAAATAAGACAACAACAGAGCTTCAACAACTCCTCAAGAATTATAACAATCAGCAAACACTAAAGGATGCGATAAAAGAAATAATAGCACACTTGAACAACCAACCAGTTTGAATGTGCAGAGATTACAATGTTTCAACTGCAACACCACATAATGTGACCGTCTTTTCTGACTGTAGTATCCCGAAATTATTTCGCCTGTATTTTGTACATAGAACTCAACACACCTGGTCCATGGTAAAAATGAGTGACCGGAAGATACGATTAGCTATTAACTGGGTATTGAAAAAAGGTGAAACAACCTCTGACGTGGCCAGGGATCTAAAAGTATCGCAACGACGGATTCAGCAATTTGTAAAACATTTTAAAGAAATAGGAGAATATCTGGTTTTAAATATGAATCGACGCCCTAAGACCTATTTGACCGATGAACAGAAAAAAAATTCATTGGTGATCGGTTAAGGAATCTAATAGCCTCCTTGCTTATGGTTTTTAGAAAAATGAGTACATCTATAACTGATTAAAAGCTGTCTGTAAAAGTTTAAATATATTTACATGAATATCCCATCCATTCGGAGGGAATCTGAGTGGCGAAAAAGAAACAAAAAGCAAAAGTAATAGAAGAAGACCTCAGTAGATTATTTTCACCAGAATTTCTTCAAAAAACAGCCAAAGAAACGGGATTTATCAAGCGAGACAGAAAGATAAATCCTGTACTTATGTTCTGGACATTATCATTAGGATTTGGAGTGCAGCTTCAGAGAACGTTAGCAAGTTTGCGACGTCCTTTATGAAGAAAAAGGTGAAATACACATCAGTAGTAGTAGTTTTTATGATCGTTTCACACCAGAACTTGTGAAATTTATTCATGCCTGTATCTTACATGGTCCGGAAGACATTACGCAAAGCTCTAATCGGAAACTGAATGATAAACTATCCGGTTTCAAAGACATCGTTGCTCAGGATAGTACAATCATTCGATTACATGAGAGATTAGCTGATAAATGGCCTGCTGCAAGAACAAGAAAAACAGCTGCTGGTGTTAAAATAAGTCTTCTTCAACTATTCAGATATTGATGCAAGCCTTATAGAGCTATTTGAAGTTTATCAAAGTCAAGCGCTTGATCCGAACGTAAATCGGAAGAGATTAATGGATGAGTGGAGAGCTTAACCGATCACGCATGGATTATTGTAAGACTAAAACTATTCAGATATTGATGCAAGCCTTATAGAGCTATTTGAAGTTTATCAAAGTCAAGCGCTTGATCCGAACGTAAATCGGAAGAGATTAATGGATGAGTGGAGAGCTTAACCGATCACGCATGGAAAAAAATTATACAACGAGCTCATGTAGAATCGTTTCTTGGAGCAAAATTTCTGAGGCATCACATAAGCACAAAATATGGCCAAAATATCCCGCAAAATAAAATTCACAAGTATCTTTCGGAATTAGGATTGGCAAAACCAAATATTAGAGAACAAAAAAAGCGTAAACGGTGTAGATATGAAAGGGAACACATTATTTCCCTGCTTCACGCAGATTGGTGTGAATATAAGGGAAAACAGGTAATCGCATACGAAGATGATGCATCCAGGAAGATCCTGTCAATTAGAGAATTCGATAATGCGACTACTGAAAATGCAATCGATGTCTTGAAAGAGGCTGAAAACCAGGCAGCTGTATTCAATGCACTTATTGAGGGTTTAAACTCGACTTTCAAAGAAGCGTAGATTGACCCCTAAACTTTCCTCAAAAACCGTTAGCCGTCGGACTTGTTGCCGTTTTCCAATCTGTATGACCTAACTTTTGATATTAGTATAATGCCACAATAAATATCGATTATAACAAATAACTATAGATAGCAGTATGACCTAATACACCTACATGGTGTCATTGAGAAAGAAGAAGATCAAAGGTCACATCTATTGGTATGCTGCCCAAAATGGCAAGAGTTGATGGCAAGCCCAGGCAGATGTGGCAAAAGTACCTCGGAACTGCTGAAAAGATCGTCGAACTGAAAAAAAGGGCAACAGGACTACCACACATCAAGCTAACATCATTCCAATACGGAAAAACCGCCGCGCTCCTTGCCATATCCGAGGAACTGAACTTCATCGACATCGTAAACCGACATACCAACAAGAAGAAGATAGAAGGCTTAACAGTTGGCGAGTATCTCCTCTTGAACATCATCGGAAGGTGTGATGGAGCGTTATCAGAGAATGCCATGCAGAAATGGTTCGATAAATCCACATTAAGCCTGCTCTGGAAGTTTTCACACAGACTTACCTGCCAGAACTTCTTAAACCACTACAAATACGTAGATCACGAAACCAGCAAGAAGATCGAAGACGACCTGTGCAAGGCTCTTATCGAGAAGGGTCTGACGCCCCGAATACTTTTCCTTGATGAAACCAACTGGTTCAACTATATCACGAAAGGAGAAGAGCTGCCGCAGAACGGGAAGAACAAACAGTACAGAAACCATATGAAACAGGTGTGCACGGGGCTTGCCGTATCCGAAGATAATGTGCCATTCATGCACGAAGTCTACGAGGGGGACAGACACGATTCCAAGATATTTCCGGAACTGCTGGATGCGCTCACGGAGCGGCTGACCAATCTGAAAATAACGACTGACGACATGATACTGGTCTTTCCATAGGGTAACTCAAAAGTAAATATCGAAGGTGTGACATCCCAAATGAATGTTGTAGCTTCTGCGAAACATAATCAAGCGGAAGAACTTTTGGAAATATCGCTTGATGATTACAAATATTTGTATACAAATTCAAAGGGCAATAAGATATACGGTTATCGTACAAAGCATGAATTCTTCGGGAAGGAATTCACTACTGTTGTCCTCTACAGTGCTGCCTCGCACAAAAAACAGATGGAAAGCTATGAAAGAAGAAAGGCAAAGATGCTTGAGAAACTTGGCTGATCTGCAACGAAGGCTTGAGAGCAACCGAGGGAAGGAGCGGGATTATTTACAAGGATTTCAGATCGGTGTTTGGGTATAAAATTGGCGCGGTGCTACCTGGCAAGAAAAAGCCGACTCCGGAGGTGTGGACCCTGGATGATGTGGAAAAGAAGCGTTATGCGGGTTTTGGAAAGACTATTGTTTTTACTGATCTACATGCATGGCATTCCAAAAAGATTGCGAAGACGTACAACCAGAAGTATCTTGTTGAGGACGATTTCAAGCTGCTAAATGATGTACTTCTTGTTCCGGTTGGACCGGTTAACCATCATAAGGATTTCAACATCCGGGCGCACATTTTCTTATGTGTTGTGGGTATGATTTTCTACAGGTATCTGGCATGGAAATGCAAACATCTTCGATTGAGCATTGTGCGGCTTGTTGATGAGTTGGGGGGATACGTCTTGCTCTTGTGCAGGAGAAGACTGGTGGGGACATTGTGATGATGGTTGAAGAGATGGATGTAAAACAAGCTCGATTATTTTCTCTGCTGGATATGGAAAAATTTATGGTAAGTTGGGGAAATCGGTGGCAAGGGGGTTTATGTTTTGATAGGTCATACATCGATTGGGTCGGATGATGGTGTTTTTTGGGGTATGTTTGAAAGTCAAGGTAAAGTCTGCTATCGAGAGAAATTTTTTCATCTTGCCGTAGAATCTGCTTTAGATATTGGATAGATTATAATCTCTGCATACGCAGTATGCAGTGCTTGCAATTCAAATCACAGAGAGGGGCGAATTTTTTTATACAATTTCAGCATACAGCTTCAATTGTTGAGTGAACTCTTTCTTCATTCCTGAAGGCTTTTTAAACACAAAAAGAGCCCCTGGATTGCACTGGATTAATCGTATCACATTGTCAACAGCAACGCACAATGCTTCATAATCATAGTCATTTACCTCTGCATTGAACGGATATGATTCACGAAGAAGGGCAGGGTATGCACCAAAAGGCGGTTTAAAATCAAGGACGTAATCGAAACCATCCGCATCCATTTTTTCATATCTTTCTTTAATGAGCACCTTTCCAGAAAACTCAAATCGCTCAATATAACGATTATACCGCAAAACTTCAGACCTTCCCGCGGACTCACTGCCGCAGTAAAAAAAGGTGGACTTTGGCATAGAATCAACACGTTCAATCCATCCGGAATGCTTGACTGCAGCTTTCAAACCAGCAAGGAGAGAGGGATGAGAACGACATCGCTGTTCTACAAGTTCCCAGAGTGAGCCGTCTTTAATGCACTGTTTGATAAGAAGTATCTCTTCAAAGATGGCATACAGGTTGTGGCGTGCAATAAGCTTCACATCATCTTTTAAATCCTTCACATCACAAGATGAGCATACTGGGCAGGAGCAGGGCAGATAGTGCAAATCTTCGATATGATATGTACCGCGACTCGTCATGTATCTGCCGTCTCTTGCATACAATGCGTAGGCAGCAGAATCAAAGAGATCACACCCGAGTGCAACTGCAAGAGCAAACATCATCGGATGCCCGGCACCAAACAAATGCACAGGTGCACACGGTGAAAGCCCCTGCTTTGAAGATACAATAACATCTACTAGATCACGATAACGATACGACTCCATCAGTGGAACAACAGCACCAATCGGGCATAGATCAAACCCGATCTTGCAGACCTCCTCTGCAGCATGCTTTCTGAGCCTTGTAAAAGTAGAACCCTGGACAGGTCCTGCAAGCAGCATATCACCGCAGTCGATATCCTTCATTTCTCTTAGACGTTGAAGTGTGATCTCAAGCTCCTTTTCGGCACGAGAAAAACTAACATCAGGCGGTGTTGGAATATCAAGCGGCACACCAATATCACTACCGATTGCAGATTGAAACTTTACAATCTGTTCTGATGGTACGTCTACATCATTGTACAGATATAATTGAAACGAGCCTGAATCAGTCATAATTGGCCCATTGAAACCAAGAAGCGTATGCAAACCAGTATCGATTGCAGCATTACGAAGACGACTACTCCGATAAATGGTATAAGAATTGGTTATTAGTGCCTGCGCACCATAGTTTTTTAATTCAGATGGTGCAATAAACTCGATATTGGGATTGATCACCGGCAAGACGGTTGGTGTTTCAATCACCCCGTGCGCGGTGTATAATTTACCAATGCGTCCTGCACAATCCTTATTGAGTATTTCAAAAACAGTAGACATAAAAAACAGTGTTATAAACTTTTGATTTTTACTTTTCGCTCCTCTATTACAAGTCGCCCCTCGATAAATAACTTTACCGCCTCAGAGTAGATCTGGTGTTCCTCTACAAGGATGCGATTTGCAAGCGAATCTGATGTGTCATCTTCTAATACCGGTACACACCGCTGCAGGATTATAGGGCCGGTATCAATACCACTGTCTACAAAATGCACGGTACAACCTGAAACTTTGACGCCATAGTTAAATGCCTGCTCCTGCGCATGAAGCCCCTGAAATGCCGGGAGGAGGGCGGGATGGATATTTATCATCCGACCATAATAAGCGTCAAGCAGTACGCTGCCTATTACGCGCATGTAACCTGCAAGAAGCACCAGATCTGCTTTTGCCTCGTGCAGCAGTTCCAGTATGTGTTTCTCATACGTTTCCCTGCTGTCAAAGGAATCAGGGTCAACGTGTACTGCTTTTATGCCATGTTTTTCCGCACGTGTTAGTGCATAGGCGTCCCCAACATCACTGACGACCAGTGCTATCACCGCACCTTTGATGTAACCACTCTCAATGTTATCGATTATTGCCTGGAGGTTTGAGCCCCTGCCAGATACTAATACTGCAATCTTTTTCACGTCAACACCTTTTTTAATATCACATATTTTAGTCTCTGCATACTGCGTATGCAGAGATAAACGGTAGCTTTCAACTCTTGATTACTTTGTAATCAAGTTGTGCAACACTACATACTTCATATGCAGAGATAAACAAGTATGTTTTATATTTTCCTATATGTTTAAAAAGTTTGCAGTATTGAAAGCATTTAATTTCTCGCATTTCACTTTTTACGAAAGTATAAACGTATTTATTTATCTTGCTCTTTGAAATTCGGTGCATGATGAGGATACATCACACGTTATTTTCTGCTCGCGTTGTGTACAGTTTCTTGAAAATAGCACAGTTCAAGTAAATTATTATTTGTGAATTTCCTTATATGGCACAAAGAAAGGGAAATTAAAATGGCATCAGAAGGTATTGAAGAGTTACCTACCGCATGGGCCAGATAAACAGTAGAAATCTGGATATGTTAATATTGCATGATGTATATTTAAATCATGGATGTGATCCAAATATTAAACGGGGAGAAGTAATGAAAATGCTTTGGTTGCTTAACTGAACAGAAATGGATTTAATCTTGGAAAAAAAGCTGTTTGTCTATTCATAATTGGGATTTATATAATGTGAACTGCAACACAATGTTAGCAGAAAAAAACTAGTCTTGTTATACAAAACTGGTGTGGTTCTCGAAGATGAATTGCTGTAACTATGTAGATTTTAAGGTAAGTTGGATGTGGTTTTAAGATGAGTTGTAACTATGCAGCCGCTGTAGTTCTTGCAGGGGGAAAAGGATCTCGCATGGGTTATGTTGAAAAGGCACTGATCATGTTTGACAATACACCACTCCTCATGCAGACTCTAAGAAAACTCTCGCAGGTTGTGGATACGATTGTTGTTGCTCTCAGGGACGATCGTCAGAGAGAAGACTTCTCTAAGTTGTTTCCATCTGTTGTTTTTGTGACTGACCAGTATCATAACATAGGTCCACTCGCTGGCATTGAAGCCGGGCTCGCTGCTTCCAATAAAGAGTACACACTGGTTGTTGGGTGTGATATGCCTTTTATCAACACTGATGTAATCAGGTACCTGCTGCATAAATGCAGAGGTTTTGATGTCACTATCCCACGATGGGATGATGGAAAACTTGAACCTTTGCATGCCGTGTATCGAACAAGTGTAATAAGAGAAGAAATAGGAAGGTGTATTAAGCATGGGGAGCGATTTATTCTTGCACCGGTTTTCAAAAGAAAACTAGTCCAGTATATCGATGTTTGTGAGTTAACAAAGTTTGACTTAACACTTGACACTTTTAAGAATGTGAATAGTGAAACAGATGTGAACAGCATAGTTTAACCATGATAAAAAGTTACGCTAAAACATATAAAGCTCTTGCAGTAAAAAACAGCAGTATTAAAGAGGCAGAGGTCAGTGTTGCCTGCGAAAAGGCTGTTGAATTGTTTGTTAACAACAAACATCTTGTTTCTATCCTTGCAACGCCAAACTTACTTGAAGAACTATCTTTGGGTTTTCTTGTCTGCGAAGGTGTAGTAAACAGTCCAGAGGACATTATATCTATAGACGTTGAAGATTCGAGAATTATGGCGATGATAAAAGAGCAGAGCAAACCAGCTTCATCTCATCAGGATATACGCATAGCGTGTGATACAATCTTTGAGAGACAGGTCATTCTTGACTCTGTTAAATATCTTGAATCCGAGGCATATTATTCCACAAGAGGCACGCATGCAGCATGCATCGTAAACAAGCAGGGTGAATGTAAAAAGAGACTGGCCGATGTTGGACGGCATAATGCGATTGACAAGGTTGTGGGATATGCCTTGCACGAACACCTTGATCTCTGTAATCATTTTTTGATTTCCACTGGTAGACAATCTGCAAGTATGGTGTTGAAAGCTGTTAGAGCTGGCATACCATTGATCGTGACAAATACAGCTCCTCTTGATAGTGGTATAGATGCAGCAGATCAATATAATATCTGTCTTGTCTGCTTTGCCGAACCAGATTACATGTTGATAACAACACATCCAGAAAGAATAAAAATATGAGACTTGAAGTATGACTGATACGATCATTAAAAATGTCAGGATGTTAGTTAACAACCGAATCAGTGAAGTGAACATCTTAATCAATGATTCTAAAATTGAGAAAATATCCAAAATCGTTAGCATTAATGCGGTCGATAATATAATCAATGGACGAGGAGACCTCGCACTTCCATCAGGAATCGATGTTCATGTTCACTTTCGGGACATGAAAGAAAAACATAAGGAGGACTGGTACACTGGCTCGTGTGCAGCAGCAGCAGGCGGTATTACAACAGTAGTTGATCATCCGAACACACAGCCACCAACACTCAACAAAAAAAGTTTTTATCAGAAACTAATCAAAGCAAGAAGCAAATCCGTCATCGATTTTGGGCTAAATGGTGGAGTTGAGAGTAAAAACACTAAAGAGCTAACAGAACTCTGGAATCTTGGAGTAACTGCTTTTGGAGAGATATTTGGCAGCCAGAACCTTGGTGAAGCACTCGATAAAATAAAAAGACTTGGAGCAGTTGCTTGCATACATGCAGAAGACGAAACAATCAATAGAAAGTTAATGGAAAAATATAAAAATAATCATAACCCGGAAGTGCACAGTCTCATTCGACCACCAGAATCAGAAGAAGCCGCAGTAGCAGCACTACTAAAAAAACAGTTGACACTGCATTTTTGTCACATCAGTACGAAAAACGCTGTAAACCTTATCCACTCTGCAAAAGAGAAAGGAGAAAATGTTACCTGTGAAGTTGCGCCACACCACCTGTTTCTATCAACTAAAAGCTGGGGGAGACTTGGAAGCCGTGGTAAGATGAATCCGCCACTTCGAGAGCCCTGTCACATACCGCCTCTATGGGAAGCTCTTAACGATCATACGATTGATATGGTGGCATCAGATCATGCCCCGCACACAATCGAAGAAAAAAACACGGATATACACGATGCACCACCCGGAGTTCCCGGTGTTGAGACACTCCTCCCACTCATGCTCGAAGCAGCAAAACACAATCATATAACTCTAAAACGATTGATAGAAGTAACACGTTTAAACCCGGCAAAACGCTTTGGATTTGATGCACACAACAAAGGAGACATTAAAAAAGGATTCGACGCAGATATTATTATCGTTAATACGAGTAACACAACACCCATACGAGGAGAAAAGCTTCACAGTAAAGCAGGATGGACGCCTTTTGAAGGAACGCCAGCACTATTTCCAAGGCTCACACTTCTTCGCGGCAAGGTAATCTGGGATGAAGGCATTACTGTTAAAAAAGGGTATGGAAATCATTGTTTACGAAATGCATCTTATGGAGAAAATGATAACACCTATTGACGAAACCATCGGAATTGAGACGTATGCTACGAGTGGCGATGGTACCGCAGGCATTCTCAAAAGTCAGATTGATGACTTTGTGGTAGAGGAAATCAGCAACCGGGAAGAAGGAGAGAGCGGGAAGTATCTTATTTTGGAAGTTGAAAAGCGTAACTGGGATACCTACAAGTTGATTCGCGACCTCTCTCGCATACTAAAAGTAAGCAGGAATCGTTTTGGCTGGGCTGGAACCAAGGATAAACGTGCAATCACAAGACAGAAAATCAGCATCTGGGATATGGAAGAAGAAGAGATAAACCGAATTCGTTTAACAGACGTGTCTTTACGCGTGCTTGGACGTTCTAATAAAAAAATAAGCCTTGGGGATTTGTATGCTAATAAATTTCGCATCACTGTGCGAAAGATACCACATACCATAGATGAAACAAGTAACAGAATAGAAAAAATCGAAAAAGAGCTTGTTGAGGTCGAGGGTGCTCCCAATTTTTTCGGGGTGCAGCGATTTGGAGAGATCCGCCCGATTACTCATCTTGTAGGGCGAGCAATCATTGAAGGCGACTTTGAACAGGCGGTGATGATCTATCTTGCAAAAGTCTATGCAGGTGAAAGTGAGGAGAATCAAGAGGCACGAAAGTGTCTTGCAGAAACACACGACTTTAACCGCTGCATAAAATTATACCCGAAAAAACTCAACCATGAGCTTGCAATGTTACACCATCTTGCTAAAAACCCAACTGATTATCTGGGGGCACTTGCAAAACTATCAGAAAACCTCCAGCGCATGTTCGTCCATGCATACCAATCCTACCTGTTCAATCTTACCTTAAGCAGGCGCATAAAGCAGCAAATTCCACTGAACATGGCAACTCCCGGCGATATTGTGTGTTTTAAGAACGCTGTCGGGCTTCCGGATACAAGACGCATACAAAAAGTAACAGACCAAAACATTGAAGGCATGAATAACCTCATAAAGCGTGGACGAGCTTTTATCACAGCACCACTGTTTGGGTATGAAACGCATCTAGCAACTGGCATTCCCGGGGAGATAGAACAGCAGGTGATAGAAGAACAATCCATTAAGCTAAAAGATTTCAATGTCAGAGATGCCACAAAGTATGCATCAAAAGGACTCAGAAGAGAGGTGCTTATACACGCAAACCGAACATACAATGTGACTCTCGATGAACTTAACAGCGATTATTGCAAGCTGATTGTTGATTTTACCCTTCAGAAGGGAAGTTATGCGACAACGCTGCTTCGCGAATATATGAAAAATTGACTTCATTTTAACGTGGAATACCAGTATTTTTTTCCATCAAGGAATTTATCGACACCAACTTTTTTAATTCTTCTCAAATTCTTTAGATGGGCATCCCCGTGACTGGTTTTTAAAAAGTCCAGCTTTTCACACGTTTCAAAATCACTGCATTCCCAGCATCCTTTGATACTTTTTTTCTGGCAGCATTTTCTAATCTTGCAAAAAGGTGGGCCGCCACCGCCATTACATGCGTTCTTGCAGCGGAATTTTACCATTGCTCCAAGTACCTCATAGCACTGCCCGTAGTTTTCAAATACCTTGAAGAATGGAATGGTAGACAACGACTCTGCGGTCTTATCGAATCTTGACTGCCTTAATTCTTTCCTAAGATCCCTTGCCAGATCAGCAAGCTTTCCCTTGTATGCAAAGCAATCTCCACAGTAAAGACCGCAGTATGCAATCAGCTTTTCGTCAATCATCGTACCTATTCACATCCCACTGAAGATTTTTGTATTTCTTCCCCTGACAAACTTGGTATTTCAACCATTTTTATCACCTTAGGTTCAATATGATTTTTGATTATTTATAGATTGGCACATATCATCCTTAAGTCAATAATCTTCTTCTTAATAAGGAGGCATCAGGATGATGCTTGGGATTTTTGTTTTTATTCTGGATTAAAAGTCAAATAAACAATTAAATTATCGAATTTTATTCTTCAGTAAGTTTTAAAATTTCTTCGACTAAATTATAAATTTGAGTAGAGGGGTTACTTTCAACACTTATTTGTTTTATTTCATTCCTTTCATGTATTTTTATTAACTTTTTTGCATTTATAATTGCTTCTGGTCTTTCATTGATTAATAAATCATAGACGTTCATATTCTTCTTATATTTAGGTATGTATTTTTTTAATTTTTGAATTACTTCAGAACGCTCTAGTTTAGTTACATACAATTCAAAATGCAAAAGATACCATAATTCAAAATTTGGATTTGAAAAAGAAATTCTAATATCTTTACCGGCAATTTTACATGCTTCAGTTAAATCATTATTTTCATTTTCGTCACAATCAAAAACACACCAGATAGCATCTCCATTATCAAAAATTAAATTTTCTTCATTAATTTGTTTTTTTGCAAATTTTATAAGATTCTTTGGGTCTGTATACTTTGAGTCAGGTGTTTTTATTGAAAGATTAGAATATCTTGTCCGATATTTCTCAAAATAAATCCTTTCAGTTTTCTTTCCCTCACAAACAATCACATAAACTTTGCGTGGAATTCTTGTATTCTTTTTTCTGCGTTTATACCCACTCATATCAAAATATCCTATCATCACCTATGAATGGTATAGCGCCATATCGTCCTGCAAGATATCCTTTTTGAATATTCTTATCTTTGCGAGGTCTAAATTCTATGAGAGAGTAAAGATCTGTACTTCCTTTACTATGATTCTTTTCTGTAAACCAGATTTGATCCCTTCTGAATATATCCAGATCAAGTAAATTTGTGTTGTGTGTTGTAAATATTAATTGAGCATTATTCTTATTTTGAGTAGGATCATTAAATAGCTTAATTAAAAAAACATTCAATAGATGATGTAGTTTAGTATCTAATTCATCTACAATTAAAACTCGACCGTTGTTTAGTGAGTCAATCCAAAGACCAATTAATGAAAACAATTTTTTTGTCCCTTCAGATTCTTCTCCAAAATCAAATTCGACATAATTTTCATCACCTACTTCATTAAGAACTTTATGTATTGTCTTAATATCAATTTTCTCAAGTTTTCCTTCAATATCTGGCATCATGGTTTTTAATCGTTCTCGAATTGGAATTGGAATTTCATCCATTGGAACCACTTCAATAGATGCAGATAGATCGTTAATTCCTAAGTCTGCTTCAATAAGAGCGTTTAAAATGAATTTTTTCATTTTTTTATCTTCATTGAGTTTCTGGATAGTATATTCAATTAATCGGGGGTGATCTGCTCCTACAATTCCCAAATTATCTTTAAACCAATCAAAAGCTTCGGAAGTCTTCTTGTAGTTCAATTGAGTTGAATTTGAAAGATAAGGAATATTATCCAAGGTTTTTTCAGAAATAAATTTTTGTTCTTTTTTATCAATAGTAAACCTATAATTATTGGTATCTCTTCTCTCAAAAATAAGTGCTCTACGGCCTTTAGGATAATAATATAAATATTCATCAATGATCTTTTCACTATTATGAGATATTCCGTAAACATATTTGATATTGTTTTTAATAAAAACAACTTTGAATTTACTTGGCTTGGATAGACATTTTTTGTCAAGTTTAAAAGGAAAATAATTAATTTTAGTACCTTTTTGGAACGTATGTGCCGTCTCCACAAAATTTTTCAAAAAATTAAAAGCTAAGATAACATTGCTTTTTCCTGAAGCATTTGCCCCATAAATTACTGCACTCCGTAACAGATTATCTCTTAACAAATCTGTTTTAATTAAATTATTATCTAACGAGTTATCTGTAGAAGCTACTAAACTAAAAGTGACTTCTTCTTTAATAGAGCGAAAATTCTGTACATTAAATTCAATCAGCATTTTACCCGACCATTTAGATTAGAATGATATTTTTGTGAAAAATTCACAGATATAGGTAGCAAAGTCAAAATAGTATATAATTCTTCTGGTTTTTAAAAAATTAATTTACTGAATAACATCATTGAAATAAAAATAATACATGCCTTTCATACATTCAAATCTTCTTCTCTAAATTTATTCAATCCACCAATCGCAAAAAATATAGATGTTCCTGTATATGGGTTGATGAGCTCCAATATGGAAGACGTTGCTGCTGAAAAGCCAAAATCAATACATTTTTGGCTCTCTGTGTACCATCGCGCTGCAGTGAACTTACAACCCACCTGGAAGATTCGGAAGCATTCTGTGGTTAGTCACAATGTAACCACCAGGTGGCGTAACAGTTTCCCTTCACACAGTCCACAATTTTTCAGATTGACTCTCAACTTTTTCGGATTCGCCATCAATGGAAGTCTTTAATAAAGGAATCCACCGATGCCAGGTGGTATTTCAGCGAAGTTTTATTCAGAACTTCAATCGTATTCAGGCTCTTGTTATCTTTCGTTGTCGCAGACGGCGCAGTATTACCTCACCTAAGAATATAATCAGTGAAGCTATGATAAATGGCATTTTCGCACTGGCAGGTTCGTTTACGACTCTCACAGAGTTTGCTTTAATATCTCCAAGGAGAAGTGTTTTTGCTTCTTCAAAATTGCGAACTGAGCCATTGCACTCTTCTATATGGGCCCCCATCTCATCGTTGAATCCGATTTCCCGGTATTCGAGTGGATAGTTTGCTGCTATTTCGTACCCGGCAATGTTATAGAATCCATCCTTTTTTGGATCGATTACAGCTGTGTATTGGTTTCCTTCTTTTGTAAAGCTCAAACGTTTGTTGTCGAAGCTCACATCCGGGATGCTTGTGGTTTTGATTATTATTCTGCCGGGTGTTCCAAGCCAGGTGTCAGGTGCTGTGATCGTGTCGCCTGTCGGGCGTGGGTCGCCTATTAGCCAGTTCACGGTCGAGGATATTAGTTTTGAGTTTGGTTCTGTGTAGAGTACACCTGCCCATTTGTTGCCGTTGTCGGTACTGATAGCTGCTGTGCGCCCAAGTCCGAAGTTCCATACGGTAATTACTGGCTTTCCGATTGTTATTGCGACAAGCCTTCTGGCGCCGATTTTTGGTGTAATGTCGTTGTAGCCAGTAAGATCGCCTGAAACGTTCCGGTCTCGTGTGATGAAGTGCTCGCTGTCTGTGATTATCAGTCCAAACTGATGCAGTGTCACCTCCTCTTCCTCTTCTTCTGGCGCTTCCGGTAGTGGTTCAAACTGGATGTTAAGTCCTTTTGTGCCAATATATTCGTAATCTGCTCCAGTCGTTTCTGCGATCTCTCCCATTGTTATGAATGTCTCTTCTTTTCCGTAACCGATTTGTCTGAAGTAGAGAGTTGTTCCATCGTCTACCAGTTCTTTTGCTGCTGTTTCAATCTCGTTTTTGTTTTCTCTTATGTTTCCATCTGATAGTACAATGACAATTTTTACTCCTGACGCTTCTTTTAACATTTCCTGCGCTGCTATTAATCCTTGATCCATGTTTGTAGGTATTCCGCCGCCTTCAGGACCGATATTAGCTATTTTTTTGTTCAGTATCATTTTGTTTTCAGATGTTGCGCTTAGAAAGCCAATTTCCTCGGCGTTTGATCCAAATGCAATTACACCGATCTTGGTATCAGCGCCAATGTTTCTGTTGTTGACGATGCTCTGTGCAAGTGCATCGATGTGCCCTATAAATTTGATATCTTTGTACAGTATCGTGTCTGTACTTCCTGACGCATCGACCACGATAACCACATTCCGCCCGCCTTTGTACTTTGAGGGTTTTGAGAGCACAGGAAGTATCTTCTCAATGTCGCTGTTGTTGTATTCGCCGCGGTCAAAAGAATTATCACCCCCGACTACGAGCAGTGCGCCGCCATTTGCTGTGTAACCTTTAAGCTTCTGCGCCTGCGGGTTGAGTGATTTTGCATCCTTGTTCTCGATTATCACAACTTTGTAGTCTTCGGGTTTTGCACCATCAAGTGTTGTCGTTTCGTGAAGGTCGTATAACTCTGCAAGTACTGTTTTAAGCGGCGAATCATATCCAGTGTAGAGCACTTTTGGCTTTGGAGCTGCAAACACTGATTTATAGAACACATTATTAAGTTTGAATCGGTCCTCCATTTCTGTGGCGATTGTTGCTGTTAGTCTATGGGCGCCTTCGCTCTGTGGTGTGTATGGCAGTGGTATGATTTTCTCGTGTTCGCTATGCGTTATTATTTCTGTGTAAAGTGTGTCCCCGTCTGCCTTTACTGTTAGTGTGTATGTGATCTCTTCTCCAACGTGCCGAATGATTACATGATAGGTATTTTCGTTTCCAACGATAATATTTTTACTGCCGGTAATTTCAACGCCGGTGTCGGTGTGAACAGGTGTCTGCTCAACTGCGTATATGTGTGCACCCTCTCTTCGTGCAAGGATTACCGCATCACTAAGATCTACCCCATGATTGTTGTTAAGATCGCTCACAAGCACGATGTGTTCTCCTGAAGCACTATTTTTAAGTATTTCATCACCAAGCGCGGTTTTAATACCTGTTATTTCCTTGTATTTGGTGGGCGTACGTGTTTTTAAATACTCCTGCAAGCTTTCACCCTGTGATGTGTCAAAGAGGTCGCAGCTTATGGTTTTGTCAGCTATAACCGTTACCTGTGGGGTGTCATCCCGTATCGTGTGGCTTGCAATAACAAATGGATTTGATAAAGCGATGATAAGAAGACTGATTGCAACCATGCGGCTTAAAATCAGTATTCTATTGACAGCAGGGCGACGCAGCATATAAAATCCAAGAAGAAAAACAGGACTTATCAATAATAATAACAGTGGCTCCTGGACGTTCATTAAAGCTCTCCCCTCCACCGCAGATAATACAACTCAAGGAGAATAAACAGTATCCCTGCAACGATTAAATATTTGTCAAGCTCTTTCGGTATTTCAGTAATACCTGGTGCGTACCTGATCCTTGTTTCTTCAATTGTTAGATTCATCGTTTCTGTGATGTCTGATTCGTCTTTGCTGTAGAGATTTACTGCCACTTCTCCCTTTGGCATGGTGTAAAACCCAACCTCGTCAAAGAGTACAGTCTCAGTAATGATGTTGCTTGTTGGTGTTTTTATCGTGACTGGCGTTGAATATTGTTTGACTGTACCTGCGCGAAGGTTAAATTCGTTAATGTCGATACTTCCGGCACTCCACTCGATAAGATTCTGCCAGAATAATGGATACGCTGGTGTTGCATGAAAACTGTTCCACACTTCCGGGTTCAATGGATCGTAGGGGTTCTTTCCTGGCTCTGTGAAGCCTATGTAGATAACACTCCCGCGCCCGATATTCCAGTATGCGACAATTGGTGACTCATCGCCTGCCTCTGCTAACACAATTGCACCCTGCCTGGCGATTGCTTCAAGGTGTCGTGTTATTTCAATGTTTGAATCAAGATTCTCTGTAAGAGGGTTCTCCGAGAGAATATTAAGAGTTGTTCTGTTCGCAATACCTCTTAGAGTTACTGGTAGAAGATCACTATTCTTGAGACCCTCGGATGCCAGAACAACAAGCACACCACCTGATTTCACATAATTGGTAAGTTCGTCCACTTGACTTGTTTTTGTGAGAATCACGATTCCATAATCGCTGAATTCGAGAGCGTCAAGCGAATCAGGCGATACCTGCTCGGTTTTTACAGCAGGCTCAAAAAGACGCAGAGCCACAAGAGATGGGGATTCGCCATCTGAATCCGACACATGAAGTACATTTTTCTTAAGAGCAGATGGTATGATAATGTGAGCCACGTTGTCTACTAAAAAGTCGTCTCCGGGAGCGAGTGTGATTATAGTTTTTCCTTCTGGCAGGTGTTGTATTACAAACGGTTCCGAAGACTGCGGGTTTATAGTACGTGTTTTCGTTAACACTTCTTTATTGTTGGTTGTAACAGTAAGTGTAATTACTTTGTCCTGTTCGTTGTAGTTATGAACTATAATATTGTAGTCTGTTCCAGCAAACCAGCCGTCAACGATTCCAGCGTTCTCCCTGCCGCCTGAAACTGGCACAAGCTGAACATCAATGCCACTCCCTCGTGCAATACCTGCAACCACTTCCGGATTGTCTCCGATAAAATAAGAAAAGTCAGAGATAACAACAATTCGACCGCCTTCACCAAGATATTTTGTTGCGAGCAGAATAGCACTCGATAGATCAGCTTCACAAGCATGCTTTGTTAACTGTGACAGTTCCTCACTTGCGGTTTGTTTGGGTGACTCACGCAGTATTACTACCGGGATGTTTTCTGCAAGTATGATTGTGTTTTTCTTGCTCAAAAATTTCCCTGCTTCTGTTATTGCTTTATCAAACCGCCCGTCTGCCTGCATACTTGCTGAAGCGTCCAGAACAATAACTGTGTGTCCGCAACCGGCATCATCTTCTGCCAGCACAAAAGGCTCTGCCACAGCTATAGCAAGCAGGATTAACACAAGTAGCTGGAGTAAAAAGAGGGGGTCTTTTATGAAACGCCTGATCGTTGAAAATCGCTTTTTTTCTTTTTCAGCATCAAATAAGAACATTACAGAAGGAATTTTGATTACCCTGGGTTTGGGACGTAGCAAATAAAGAATTATCAAAGGAATAATACTTAAAAGTGCAAAAAGCCCTGCCACGTTTGCAAAATTAAGAGGAAGTCCGAAAACCATTAATTAATTACCTCTTGCCCATTATTTCAAAGAAAGCATCAAAGATAGGATTTTTTGTCGAAAACAGGTGATAACTTGCTCCTATTTCATTGCAAATCTCCCGGATTCGGCTGTTGTGAGCTTCAAGTCTCGTTTTATACTCATTCACAAATCGTGGGCTTACATTAATCTCAAGATTTCTCCCGTTCTCAAGGTCAACAAACTTCACATTATCTTGCACCATAAAATCAAGTTCAAAAGAATCAAACACCTGCAGAATCAACAGCTCATTCTTTCCATATCGATAAATACCTGAAGCAATCGATTCAATGTCTGTTAAAAAATCAGAAATAATCACCACGAGCGACCTTGAGCGAATCATGCTCTGGTACTCTTCCATGCACCGATCAAACGCAGTACTTCCGTCAGGCTCAACACTTTCAAGCAAACTTACCACACTTGACAGGTGATGCCTGCCCCGCTTTGGACGGGCAATTTCAACATTTTCCTGAAAACCTGAAATAGCAAACTTCTCATTCTGCTTTGTAACAAGATACGCAATACCAAGCGCAAGCCTTGCAGCATAATCAAACTTTCGCGGACTGCCAAAAGCCATACTCCTGCTCGTGTCAAGAAGAATATGAGCAGTCAGGCTTTTCTCCTCCTCAAACTGCCTCACATACAGTTTCTCTGTCCGACCATACAGCTTCCAGTCAATGGTCTTAAAATCATCACCATTGGTGTACTCCCTGTATCCAACCGTTACAAGTCCGCGCCCGTGAAGCGTAGACCTGCGAGTACCGGCATAAGCTGTAGACACCCGCTTTCGTACCATAAAATCAAAACGATCAAGCTCACTGAAAAAATCAGCATCAACAAGCATAATCCTGACTATTATTTTTCATGTTGTTTAACTTTTGGTGTCGAAAAACATTAAGTCTTTGAAGCCCGCTTCGATTGTGGTCTCATCGCCCTCCGCGTTGGACCAACGAAAAGCACATTCCACTTGACCCGAAATATTTTCGCATCGTCCAACCTATCACATCTCACTTCTTCTTTGGGAATATTTATTATCACCAACCTCCTAAGTAGATAATTATTATGAGTAACCATAAAAAGAAGATGAAGCGCAAAGCGTACGAAAGCGAGCTTGCCAAATTAGAGATAGAGCTGGTCAAGCTCCAGGGTTGGATCCAACACAAGGGCTTAAAAATTGTGGTGATATTTGAGGGGATTGATTCCGCAGGAAAAGGTGGCACAATCAAACGCATCACTTACCGGCTCAACCCGCGTGTTGCCCGTATAGTTGCGCTGCCAACGCCAACCGAAAAAGAAAAGACCGAATGGTATTTCCAGCGTTATGTCCCTCATTTGCCTTCGGCGGGTGAGATTGTGCTGTTCGACCGGAGCTGGTATAACCGGGCTGGAGTAGAAAAGGTGATGGGTTTCTGCACGGAAGAACAATACATGGAATTCATGAGCAGCGTCAACGAATATGAAATGGGTCTGGTTCGCTCTGGGATTACACTGATCAAGTATTGGCTGGAAATCAGCGATGAAACCCAGGAAGCGCGCTTCGAGCAACGCTTCCACGACCCGCGCCGCCGTTGGAAGCTCAGCACGATGGACATTGAGGCACGCACCAGATGGGTAGCCTACTCAAAAGCGGCCGAGTTGATGCTGACGCACACCAGCACCCCACACGCACCCTGGTATATTGTCGATGCCAATATCAAACGCCACGCCCGTTTGAACGTCATCGCCCACCTGCTCAGTTTAATCCCGTACGAAGATTTAACGCCAGAACCGATGGAGCTACCACCTCGCCAGGATGCTGGGGATTACCAGCAGCCGGATTTCTCACACCTCAATGTTATCCCGGAAGTTTATCCATAGCACAAACAAAAAACTTATCACGGTGGCTTGTTATTCATTGTCGCAGGCAGCGTTTTCCTTGATGCGACAAAAGCGTCAACACCGCCTCGAGTAGTTTCGTAGATGTGATCAGCTCCAATCGCATCTTCAACCCCTATCCTTCGCATCTTGTCTCGCAGTGGGTCCCTCACGTGGGAGAGGAACATAACAATATTTTTACTGTTCAGTTCCATGTTCAGCTTTATCAGACGATCAGCGCCTGTAATGTCAATATCGTTCATAGCTTCTGCGTCAATCAGAACAGTTTTCACTGGTTCTTGGGCTTCGGCAATACAGCGCTTCACTTCACTTGCAAAAAAGTTGCAATTGAAGAATATGAGTCGTGCATCAAAGCGGAAGATAAGCAGCCCCGGAATCATTTTTGCATCAGTTCGTCGCTGGATATCGCGGTAATAGGTCCTCTCACCAGGCACCCTACCCAAAACGGCTGTGCCAGGGTGGCTTGCCTTCTTTATCAACACCAGAAGCGAGAGGGCAACTCCCAAACCTACACCCTGCAACACGCCGAGGGTAAGCACGCCAAAGAAACAGATCATGCCCAGAATAAACTCGGTACGACTGAGTTTCAGTTCTTTCTTGAGTTTTGCAGTCTGATCAAGACCGATCATAGCCATGATGACGATTGCCGCAAGCGTCGCTTCTGGCAGGTTGGTAAATAGCGGCATTAGAAAAAGTAATGTCAGGATCGCCAAGATGCCGCTGACGAGATGGCTGATCTGAGTTTTCCCACCAGCGCCCATAGCTACCGATGTCTTCGACAGGCTGCCGGCAGCAACAAATCCCGAGCTTAAGCCTGCGCCCAGATTAGCAGCGCCCAGAGCAACCAACTCCTGATCGGGATCGATTTTACCACCACTCGAGGCAGCGCTTTTGGCGGCGCCAAGCGTCTCTATGTAGCCAAGCAGAACTATCGCCAGAGCACCTGGAAGAATAGTCATATATTCTGTTAGGCTCACGTCTGGCAAACTCATGGGCGGCATGCCCGTGCTAAGCGTACCGATCACGTCAACGCCGTTAGCTGTCAGGTCCAGGGTGGAAACCAGTACAATGGAAATAATAATTGTCATAAGTGCAGCCGGTAATTTCGAGACATACCGCCCGATAGCAAAGATTAACACGAGGCTGCCAACACCGAGCGCCAGCGTTGTCATGTTGGTATCGGGAAGTGCCTGGATAATCGTCTGGAGTTTATCAAGGAAATCGTCACCACCGCTTTCAATGCCGAACAGCTTTGGCACCTGACCTATGATTGTGACCATGACAACCCCCTCGAGAAAACCAGACATCACCGGGATCGAGATAAAGTTGGCTATCCAGCCCATCCGCAGTATTCCAAACACTATGAAGAATACTCCAACCGCTATCGCCATCGCTGATGTTAGCACCAGATACTCAGCCGCACCAACAGCAGCAACTGCGCCAACGGCACTGGCGGAAATAAGCGCAGTCGCTGAATCGGGCCCCACAACCAGCGTGCGTGACGTGCCAAAAATGGCATAAAAAAACAGCGGTATTGGGATGGTATATAGCCCCATTATCGGGGGCACCCCGGCAATCCCGGCATAAGCCATTGCCTGCGGTACAAGCACCGCCCAGATGGTCAGTCCCGAAATGAGATCGTATCGCAGCCAGGAGGGTTTGTACTCTGGCAACCATCTCAGTATTGGCAGGTATCGGAGGAGCATGTTCTTATAATTAGTTGAACTTGTTTTGTTACTCATAGATGGTGATTGCGAAAATATGTGCTGATTAAATTAATATGTTTGTGAACACAAAAAGAAATACCAAAAAACTTAATGCGTCAGGACTGAATAGTGTTATTGATGATAGAAGTAGAAACAAAGCTTAGGATAAACAATATAGAGCGGATGGAAGAGCGGTTAAAAGGACTTAAAAGTACGTATAAGGGCGAGAAAACCGAGATGGATCTTTATTTTGACCACCCCGATATACGGATTTTCAGGAGCGGAAGTGCTCTTCGGGTTAGGGATGCAAATGGGGTGTGCAGGCTAACTTACAAGGGACCTAAAAAAGATGATGAGACGACAAGCCGGGAAGAAATAGAGATAAGAATAGAATCAGCCAGAGAAATGCAAAAAATACTTGTTAAACTTGGTTTTTATAAGCTATGTGAGGTAAAGAAACAGAGGAAGACGTACTTTCTTGGTGATTTAATTGTAACACTGGATAACGTTGAGGACCTGGGCAAATTCATAGAAGTTGAAGGTAAAGCAAGCAATGATGCGGAATATATGGAGAAGAAAAATGAGATATTTACGCTTCTCAATGAACTCGAACTATTATCAGAAGTGATAAGCCAGAGGTCATACCTGGAGATGCTCCTTGATGAGAAAATGTGTTAAATTAAAGTATAATCAGGAGAATATGAGATATTATGAGTGGTAGTATTGATAGCAAGGTGGAGGATAGCATGGATCAGACCGTTGCCTCGGAAGAGGAGACTAAACTGCTCGATAATCCCGCACTTTATATTAACAGAGAACTGAGTTGGCTAAATCTGAATGAGCGGATACTGGAAGAGGCAAATGACCGAACACACCCGCTTTTAGAGCGGATTAAATTCCTTGCGATATGCGGGAGTAACCTCGATGAATTTTTTATGGTGCGGGTTTCCGGTTTGAAGCAGCAGTTGTTAAAAGGCGCTCTCAAAGCACCACCCGATGGCATGACACCACAGGAACAGCTTGCTGCCATAAGAAAGGAGATTAAAAAGCTTCTGAAGAGATACTCAAAATGCTGGAAGGCAGAACTAATTCCGGAGTTATTGAACGAAGGAATAGTGATTAAAAAGGTTGAAGACCTTGATAAGAACCAACGCAATTTAATCAGAAGCTACTTTGATGATTCTATCTTTCCGACACTTACGCCTCTTGCTATGGATTTTGCACACCCCTTTCCTTTCATCTCAAATCTCAGCAACAACCTTGCTGTAATCGTCCGTGATTCTGAGAACAACGAAAAGTATGCCCGGGTTAAGATACCAACTGATCTCTTTCCAAGACTGGTTGAGATACCGGACAGGAGAAAAAAATCGAAGACCAAAATCGAACTGAAAAGAGAGCGTAATTTTGTATTCATAGAGGATATCATTGCATCAGAGATAGATAAGTTATTTCCAGGCTTGGAGGTTGTTGCCACCTACCTATTCAGGATAACAAGAAATGCTGAGATAACGATATCAAATGATCTTGCACCGGATCTTCTAACCGCTATGGAGGTAGGTATAGAGTCAAGGAGGATCGGTTTTCCTATAAGGCTTGAGACCGATAAATCAATGCCTGATGATTTGAAGAACCTCTTTTTTTGTAACCTCGGGCTTACAGACGATCTTGTATATGATGTCGATCTGCCACTCGCGATCGCGGATTTCTGGCAGTTTCTTGATATTGATAGACCGGATCTTAAAGATACTCCCTTTTTACCATACCTCCCTCCTGCTTTTTGTGTGGGTCAGGATATCTTTTCTGCGATAGAAAAGCGAGATTGGGTCTTTTATTGCCCTTATGATAGTTTCAATGTGTTAGTGAACCTGCTTAACCAGGCAGCAGAAGACCCGGATGTTTTAGCTATTAAGACCACGATCTACCGGATCGATAAGAAATCTCCGATTATGGATGCACTATTGCGTGCAAGAGTGAATGGTAAAGATGTGGCTGTACTTGTAGAGTTGAAGGCGAAATTTGATGAGGCGGCAAATATACATTGGGCAAAGGTCCTGGAGGAAGAGGGCGTACACGTGGTTTATGGGCTTGAGGATCTCAAAGTACATTCAAAGATACTTCTCATCGTGAGAAAACAGGGCGAGAAGATCATGCGTTATTCGCTTATAAGTACCGGAAACCTCAATGCAGTTACTTCAACAATCTATGCGGACCTCGTTTATCTAACCTGCAATCTTGAGGTCGGAGCAGAACTTACTGAGTTCTTCAACTTCCTCACCGGCTATTCACAGACGAGTGACTATAAACGTCTCGTTGTTGCTCCGGCGACACTCAGAAAAGAGGTTATTAAACGTATCGACAGGGAGATAGAGGCTCATAAATTGACAGGAGATGGCTACATAGCCTTAAAACTCAACGGTCTTGTTGATAAGGGCATAATTCAGGCTCTCTATCTAGCTTCGATAGCGGGTGTGAAAATCGAACTCAACGTGCGTGGTCTGTGCGCTCTGAGACCGGGTATAAAGGGTGTGAGCAAAAATATAACCGTAACGTCTATAATCGGGCGATTTCTCGAACATGCAAGAATCTACTACTTTAGAAACGGTGGAGATGATGAGGTGTTGATCGGCAGTGCTGACATGATGGTAAGAAACCTGAAGAGAAGGATAGAAGTACTCCTTGTCGTGCCCGATCCCAAACTCAAAGAAATAATAATTGAGGATATGCTGAATGTTCACCTGAAGGACAACGTAAAAGCAAGAAGGCTTTTATCAGACGGCACTTATGAGCGTTTGACTCCCGCTCCTGATGAGGTGCGTTTAAACTCACAGACGTGGTTGATGGATCACCGAGGAATCCGGCATGGCTGCACATGAAATGGAGACGAGAATGATTTTTACGCTGCTTGAAGACATGAGTCATCAGGATCTGATCCGGACGGTATCGGAATCCTATCAGTTTGTACATGACCCGCCCACTACCATGAGAGGATGCTATTTTGATTCTTTTGACTGGCTCCTATATGGGAAGAATCTCGTACTCTTGAAGCAGGAAGATACATTTTACCTTGAGGACCGAAAATCATTTGATGTGGTAGCAAAATGCCCCTGGAAGCATAAAGAAGAGGCACGGTTCTGGTGGGACTTTCCTGATTGCGAACTGAAGACGAAGTTGAAGGATTGCCTGGATGCAAGAGCACTTCTACCGTTTTCAACCTTTGTGCAGAGGAACGAAAAACTCAATATTCTGAACGAGGATGAAAAAACGGTACTGTGGGTCTATCTTGATGAGATCAATCTGAACGGAGATATCTCCTCTCCGGAAACCCTCCGCACCGTTACGCTGGAGCCAGTCCGAGGATATGATAAGGATTTTTGTGTTTTTCAGCAGTTTATAGAGCGACTCAAAGTAGCTGAGCCCTGTGAGAATCTATTTGATCTGATGCACAAACGGGTCAGAAGAAAACCCGGAGACTACAGCTCCAAGGTTAAGATCACACTAACAGGAGATATGAACGGTAGTGCAGCCACAAGGCAGATCCTGATCTACCTGCTAAACATCATGAAACAGAACGAAGAGGGGGTCATCGGAGATATAGACACCGAGTTTCTTCATGATTTCAGGGTGTCCGGGCGCCGAACACGCTCTGCTCTGAGCCAGATAAAAGACGTGTTTCCGGAGGCGGAACTCAATCGGTTCAAGCAGGATTTCCGGGTACTTGTGCAGTATTCAAACAAACTAAGAGACCTTGACGTGTACCTGCACAATAAGGAGCAGTGCCTTTCCATGCTGCCCGAAAATCTCAGACCCGGTCTCGATTCGTTTTTCATGTATTTGAGAAAACGACGTGAAAACGAACTGAGACAATTTGTTGAAGTGATGCGCTCAGATTTTTACCGGCAGCTTATCACCAACTGGGAAGCATTCCTCGTTTCTGACGAAGCGCATGAGGTTGCCCCGGTAAACGCAGAAGAACCAGTGATAACGCTTGCCAGAGCGTTCATCCGGGGACAGTACAAAAAGATCATGAAGGATGGAGCGAAGATAGACAACGACTCGCCTGATGAGAATCTTCACAGCCTGCGGATACGGTGCAAGAAACTGCGTTACCTCATGGAGTTCTTCGCCTCTCTGTTCCCTTCTGATGAGATCACACTTCTGACAAAGCAACTGAAGCAATTTCAGGACAACCTTGGCGAGTTCAACGACCTCTCGATTCAGCAGAATATATTGAAAGAGTATCTTGATACGATTGTGCCCGAATCTGATCAGGCGATACTCGTTGCGGCAGCAATCGGTGGTCTGATTACGAATCTGAACATGCGTCAGCAGCACGTGCGGGCTGAGTTCTCAGATCGGTTCCTGCTTTTCAGTCAAAAGAAAAATGCAAAACTCTTTAAACAGCTTTTCAAAGATGATAAGGCAGTAATCACAAAGGAGGGATAATACAATGACGATTTTGGCATTTTACAGCATAAAAGGAGGGGTGGGGAAAACAGCTGCTGCTGTCAACCTTGCATACCTCTCTTCCTGTGACGGGTTTAGGACATTGCTATGCGATCTGGACCCACAGGGCTCGGCATCGTACTACTTCAGGATACGTGCTCCAGAGAAGTTCAGTTCCAAGAAGCTGTTAAAAGGGGGCAAGAAGGTTGACAGAGCCATACTCGGGAGCGATTACGAGAACCTGGACCTCCTGCCATCTGACTTTTCATATCGAAAGCTCGACCTCGCACTCGGCAACAGGGCACGCTCCAGGAAGTGGCTCAAAGAGATGTTAACTCCATTTGAAGATGAGTACGACTTCATATTCCTTGACTGTCCTCCAAACATCACTCTGCTCTCAGAGAACGTCTTTTTTGCTGCTGACTATATCATCCTGCCGTTTGTCCCCACCCCCCTTTCCCAGCTCACTTATGATATGCTGCTGAAGTTCTTCAATAAATCCAAACTTGACCCATCCAAGATCATCCCGTTCTTTTCCATGGTGGAACAACAGAAAAAGGTACACAAAGGCGTCATCAAGGGGATGGAAGAAAACGTGCATTTCTTGAAATGCCAGGTTCCCTACGCCGCGGACATCGAGAAGATGGGTATTCACCGTCAGCCAGTTGCCTGCACGCAGCCAGCCTCAAAAGCCACGTATTCTTTCGAAGAACTCTGGAACGAGCTAAAGGAAATTATCCATGGAACTTAGATTTATTCTAATCTGCACAACGAAGTTGTGCAGTTGCTGGAACGAGCTAAAGGAAATTATCCGTGGAACTTAGAGGTGAAAAGAACGTGAAAAAAGATGAGAACGGACATAAAGAGATTAAACCTTTAGTCATATCCACAGGAGAACATGAAAAGAGAGTGGAGCAGATACGAGAGATTGCCAGAAAGTATGATCTGGATCCAGAGCATTCTGATACTGTTAGAAGGTTGTCACTTGAACTCTTTGATAAACTGAGCGATTGGCATTTAATGGGTGAAGAGGAACGCTACTGGCTGGAATGTGCCGCAATTCTACACGACATCGGCTGGTCTCAGGGTCCAAAAGAACACCACAAATCCTCTCTGAAACTTATACTAAACGAGCAAGAATTTCCGTTCACTTCTGATGAGCGGTACCTCATAGGCAGTATCGCGCGGTATCACCGGAAAGCAAATCCAAAGAATAGTCATTTTCATTTTGCTGCTCTTAATTCCGGTAACAAAGAGAAAGTTAGAGTTCTCGCATCAATTATACGAATTGCTGACGGATTGGATGCTTCGCATTCTTCTGTCGTTACTGCTATCAATCCAAAAATAAAATCAGATAGCGTGATTCTGGACTGTTCTGTAACAGACGATACGAGCCGTGAGAGCGAGTCAATCCTCAAAAAGAAAGACCTATTCGAGAGCGTTATCAGGAGAAAACTTATCGTACAATGGCGTCAGAAGAATTGAGATCAGAGGACCGGGTTATTGCTTTTATTAATCTCGGAACAAACTCGATACGCATGTTAGTTGTGCGGATTAAGCCGAATCAGACGTACGCCATTTTACGAGAGGAAAGGGAGATTGTCCGGCCTGGCGAGCATGTCTTCAGCAGGGGCTGTTTACGAGTCAAAGCGATGAAAAGAGCTGTTCTGGTATGCCAAAAATTTATTGAAGTCACAAACGCATTCAATGCAGATGAGATTGTAGCAGTTGCAACATCAGCAACAAGAGAAGCAAAAAACAGGGTTGAATTTCTTGAAGAGCTGAGAAAGATAGGATTAAACGTGAAGGTTGTATCAGGAAAAGAAGAAGCGCGTCTTATATACCTCGGCGTCTCAAGTGGAGTGCACATAGAGCATAAAAAAACGATCTTCATTGATATCGGCGGTGGCAGTACAGAGATAGCAATGGGCAATCAATTTCAATACCAAGACCTGGACACCCTCGAACTTGGTGCCATCAGGCTAAGTAGAATATTTCTCTCAGATAGTGATGAAAGCCCGGTATCCATGTTTGCCTATAAGAAGATGAAGCGATACGCCAGGAATAAGATGCTGAGGACAATAGAGCACATGAATCGTGATAAAATAGAGCTTGCTATTGGTAGCTCTGGCACAATCATCAATTTAGCAGAGATAGCAAGAAAGATGTTCAAGAAAGGTGGCTCGAAAAAAGAACTTGTACTTGAACAGAGCGATCTAAAGGCGGTTAGCTCTATGCTTTGTTCTCTTCCACTCGCTGAGAGAAAAGAGGTTCCGGGTATTAACGCCGATAGGGCAGACATAATCATTGGTGGTGCGGTGATCCTTGAGACATTAATGGAAGCGTTTGCACTCAAAGAGATTGTAGTCAGCAACAGGGGTCTTCGTCATGGTTTGCTCGTTGATTATCTGCAAAGGCATGGAGAATACCCCAAATTTGAAAAGATGTCTGTCAGGGAAAAGAGTGTTCTCAGACTTGGAAAGTGCTGTAACATCAACGAAGACCACGCAAATACCGTTGCCTCTCTCGCACTCCAGCTCTTTGATAGCTCCCTCAAGATTAAACTGCACGACTTGGGTGATTCCGAGCGAGAACTGCTGAAATATTCTGTCATACTTCACGATACCGGTAATTTCATATCATTCCAGGACCACCATATCCATTCCCATTACATAATCAGCCACGCAGAACTATTGGGATTCAACCAGACCGAGATTACCATCATGGCAAACGTCGCTCGTTTTCACAGAAAGCGAGTCCCAAGAAAGAAAGAGACGACGATGGCAGAACTCGATGAGCAATCTCAGATGATTGTGACCATCTTTTCCACGCTGCTAAAATTTGCTGAAAAGCTTGATAGAAGCCACACAGGCCGCATAAAAACCGCTAAGTTTACTAGTAAAGACGATGAAAAGGTTGTACTCTCGCTCCGCTCGGAAGGAGAATGCGATCTTGAGCGATGGGGGATAGAGTCAGTGGTAAGAGATTTTGAGAAAGTATTTGAAAGAGGGGTGAAACTGTACGTAATGAGAGAAGAAAGTCACCGAGTATGAGGCGGTCTTTTAACCTCTGTCCCATCATCATGATATGCGATTGATAAGAAAAAAAATAGTTAATTATATATAGGTGTATATAAATACATGAGATGATCTAAAACAAAAAGGAGGTTATGAAATGGAAAAAGCAAAAGAAGAAAAAGCAAAAATAAAAGAACCAGAAAAAAAAATAGAAGAAATCGAAAATAAAGCAGTGAAGTCGAGGGAGCATATTTGCTACATGGACTGCATCGATGCTTATGGGATGGATCAAGCCCATAAAGAAGAGTGTTTTGAGAAGTGCTACGGCAAATTCATCAAACAAAAAAAGAAGGGGAAATAGAAATTAGTTGAGTACTAAAGTACTCCCTCGGTGGTCCCGGCGCGGGACAAAAAAAATTCTGACGATCTACAGTCCACGTAAATCCCACCAAATTTTTAAATGAGGGATTTGTATGGATTATAGCATTTTTTTATTATATATAAAGAATAGCTGCATCATATTTAAGACACAGATTTACGCAACACTTTTTCTTTTTCAATCTTTAACTCCGCATCAATTGGGGAATATGTTCAACCCAAGTTTTTCCTCCAGATTCCTTACCTTCTTTGGAACCTCAGTGATCATGCTATGATCTTTTAGATTGACATGATAGACCTTGCTGTATTTGAACAACAGATCAATCGGAGTAAACTTATGATTCAACTCACTCTTATTCAAGAGCTGCTCTAGCTTACAGTGGATATAGAGTGAAAGAAACGCGATGAATACGTGTCCGAAGACACTCTCATCGTCCTGCAGGTAGAGCTTGTCCGCATTAAGAACCGTCTTGTAAGTGTCAAACATCTTCTCAACCACTTCTCGTTTCTTGTAAAGCAGATAAATTTCCAGCTTCTCGACATCTCTATCTGAGACAATAAGAATTTTTCCTGCCTTTTTCATCCCTATATTAAATTTTTCCTTCTCGATCTCGTGCTCATCCAGTTTCCTGTACAGCGTCTTCTGTTCTTCCAGTCTGAGATCCTGATCCTCAAAGAGGTAGAGGTAAAAATCGTTGTGTTTCCGTTTTCCACACTTTATCAGACGACTGTGATAAGAAAAGTATTCGTTGAGGTGGATACGTGTATCGTAATAACGGCTATTCCTCTTTGTCGGGAGTACGTAAGATATCTTCTTGCCCTCCTTACCGCCCAGGAACTTTATGGTGCCTTCCGAGAAGAAACCCCGGTCAAGGATGAGGGTCTCCCCTCCAATATCAAGTTCATTGATCGAGTGATACAGCGTTTTTATGTCCTTCACACTGCCAGGAAGAGAGCGAATCATTGTCGGCAATCCCGTGTCTGCACTGCACAGGAGAGCGAGATTGATCTGAGGTATCTGTATTTTATCCTTGTTGTAGCCCTTCTCCGCCTGATTGATGCTCATAGAGCGTGAGAACACAGAGCTTAGATCATAAACAAGCTGTTTGCCCAGATCTGCAAGTTCATTGAAGATGATATTCTGTCCAGCCCGGTTTACACCCACTTCACGTATAATTCCGGAGAGCTTCTTCGGGCTTAGATAAGGATTCATGTTCTCTGCATTGTAGAGTTTCTCCCATGCATCCTTTACCCGTTTTAAAGGCACATTGCCAGTGGCACGCACCATGGCAATAGCACAGATTTCAGCCCAACAGTCAGGGAAATCCTCCTTCAATAGTGGTTTGAGATCCTTAATCGTTTCATGGAGCAGCATCGAGTTGCCATATTCCGTGATGTTTCTGATATCAGACGGATAAATTCTATGTCTTCCCCCTGATTTGATAAGCCCTTTATCAGGATCAAGTGCTCCAAGATATTTCGAGATTTTTCTCGGCTTTTTGAGTGCTTTGTCCCAGTAAGTGCTCGAATGATACACATAATAACATTTTCCCCGCATCTTTACCTCAAGGCATTTTACACCTTGATCCCTCTGTTCCTCCACCCAGGCTTTGACCCATTGTTCCTTTATTTATGTTTGATTGGCAAAAGAGGAAATATTACGTAATAATCTGATTATACCTATTCCCTATTCAGACGGAGTTAAGGTTTCAAATTAAAAGCACTTCGCAATGAAGATTGCGGAAGTGGAGAGGGTTTGGATGGAATAAAGAAACTTCAAGGGCGTTGGGTACACATAGCAGTTGATTATCTACTTCATCCCATAGAAAGACGCATCAAATGGATAAGCCGACCAATATCATATTACATTCAATATCGTAGGATTAAGGAGGTCTATGGTCTTGTTAGGAGATTGGTCTCCTGGAATGCACGAATAATTTTATCTACAAGCCATTGATGGAATTGTATGCATGTTTGAAGTCTGTTTTAGATGACCAAATGGTGTTTGATTATTATTGCCTTTTGGAAAAAACGTTGCAATGGTTGGATGAGTTACGTGACATTCTAAGGATTAGCCGCAAAACCAATTTGAAAGATTCTTCGCCAACTGATATTGACCTCGATAAGATTATTGCAAAAACAAAAGGCGTATTGGTTAAGATACGTGTGGAAAGTAGCAAATTGGGAAAACAGTATCAACAAATTGCTTTGGCTATCAATAATGTTTTTAAAAGTCATTGGGAAGAACTGTTTGTACCGGATCCGATTATTAATGGAAAAAAAGTTTCATTCAAATGACATAATAATGGGTTGGAGAGTAATCATCGCAAAATAGGAGCTGTCAAATTGTTGGGTGTTATACCAGAACTCTAATTTCTTTCATGCGTTCAAACCCAGAGCAGTAGACATTATACCTGAATATGCAACCAGGTCGAAACAATGTCAACACCCAACAACTTTACAACCACGAAATATGGAAGGCTTTAAATGCAAAATGCAGCAAATAAGGATGCACCCACATTTGAATCAAGAGTGACAAGGCTGAGGCTTTCATCCAAGGTAACCCGCAAGTAATGGCTCTCTTTAGGAAGTGACAAATTATGAACGAAGGCAGTAACCAAATTTTTGGTGAGATTATTCGAATAGACAGTGTGAACACCTATCTTGTCAAAGTACCATCGGAATCCTCTTTTGAACCTGCTCTTGGCGAGTTTGTGGGAGCTGACAGTGGTGATAAGATGGTGGTCTGTGTTATCAAAGGGGTGCAGCGATCGATTCCTGAAGAATTAGCCACACTATTATCTTTTGAACAGGAATTAAAATACCTGCCGTATAACACAGACTTTAAAAGCAGCTATTATATTGTGTTCGGGCTTGGCATGCTGTCTGATAATACTAAATACAGGATTCGCACAGCACCACAGATACGAGCTCCTGTAAAACGCTTAACTAAAGAGACAATCAGAAAATTCCACCTGAAAGACAATAAACCAAACATTTCTTATTTCAATCAGTATCGTGAAACACTTGGAGATTGCACATTGCTTGCAATTAGTGATGAATTAATGCGTATGCTGCCTGAAGCAAGCAGCATGCTTCTAATTGTCAAAAAATACATTGAAAGGAGTGGAAAAATATGACTGTGGTTGGCACTGTATTAACTCATTCAAAGGACGATTTTACTTTTATCACGAAGTGCCCATTCAAGGTTGGGGAGTTTGTCTGCTATCTAATGAACCGCAACCATATACTTTCCCGGGTAAGACATACCGAACCGTTAAACGATTACCCGGTAGAGTTTCTATTTGATGAGGTAATCGATGCTTCTGATCTTGCTGCCTTTTATGGACTTGATGACAACGACTATCAGTACTATCGCGTGTCTGCTGCTGTTGTAGGATATTTCGATCGAACATTTAATGAGTTCATCAATCCGCGTGTAAAACCTTTATCTGGCACAAAGATTGAACTGGCTGATGCACAAATTCTGTCTGATGTAAACCGGGTATCCGGAGGAGAGGTTGGCTCAGCACACATTGGCACAATTATGAGTACAAACTCTGATGCAGTGCTTTCTGTTCGTGAGATGGTAAGTCAGCATCTCTCAGTCATTGCTGCAACCGGTGCAGGCAAATCCTACACGGTGGGAGTAATCGTTGAGGAGTTAATGTCAAAGAACAACATGGCGTCTGTGCTGATCTTTGACCCACATGGTGAATACAGTGTACTGAGTGATATCCAGAACAATCCCGCATTCTGTGATGACGATTATCGACCGAAAGTTAAAATCGTGAAATCAGATCAGATAAAAATCAGGGTTGGCGACCTTACAGTTGCAGATTTTATCAGCATCATGGATGATGGCAGCGTGACTGAGAAAATGAAAAGCTTTTTTGAAAATGCCTATGGCAAACTTAAAGGAGACGATAAAAAAAAGATTCGAAATTTCACCAAAAACGAACTTCGAGAGACTATTAAAAACCTGTCTGATGGGAAAAATGAATCAACCATCGGAGCGATACTCTGGCGATACAATAGTGTAATAAAGGAAAAAATGTTTGATGACTACCAGGGCATACCACTCCGAGACTACTTCCAACCAGGGCAGCTTACAATCATCGATGTGTCAGACATCGGGGGATGGAAACAGCAGTTAATAGCAGATATACTTCTTCGCCGCCTGTTTGATGCACGAAAAGGCACAGACAACGAATACTACAGCGAATACCAGCATCCTGACATGTACATCCCATATCCAACGTTTATCATACTCGAAGAAGCACATAGATTTGCCCCGCAGGCAGGAGAAGCAAAATCAAAGAACACGCTTAAAACCATCCTGTCAGAGGGACGCAAGTTTGGCATTGGCATAGCGATGGTAACCCAGCGTCCAAGTAAGCTTGATTCCGACTCACTTTCACAATGCATGACCCAGATCACCATGCGAATTATTAATCCAACAGATCAGAAACAGATAGAGCAGAGTATAGAATCGGTAAGTAGAGACCTTGTAGAAGAACTGCCATCACTTGCAAGGGGACAGGCTATCATAAGTGGAGTAGCAATCAACACGCCAGTAACTGTAAACATCAGAAGACGCGCTACAGCCCAGATACGTGGTCAGAGTAAGGACGCGCCAGGGCTATGGAGGAAGTACAAACTGGAACAGGAGAGTAGCACCATAATAACAGCACCAAACCACAAGCTCGATATTGGGGTATGAATTCGGTAGACCACAACTTTTGGATATTTAGATTGCTAAAAAAATAGAGTTGTGTGTTAAGTTTTTGCTCACACATCGGTCATATCCAGTTCGTCTATTTCAAGGATGCTGTTTAGTTCGTTTTCTAAAGCTTCAAGCTCTGCTTCAAGTTCAGCAAGTTCACTGTCATCGATTAGGCTTATTTCCATTGTTTCCCCGGGTACTGCGGTTTGGGCTTGGGTTTGATTTATTTCTTCAACAGTACTTGTTGTAGTCGTGGTTTCTTCTGGTGCTGGTGTGGTGCATCCCGATGCTGCAATGAGCAATACAATGAACATGGAAATTGCTAACAATGATTTGTTCAAATCATCTCCTCCAGCTAGTTTTCTGCTGCTGTGGCTGTGGTTGCTGCTGCTCAAACATCGTGCCCTGCATTGCGTAGGGAGTTGTCCATTGGTGTATTGCACCGTGTGAACCACTGTCTGTATTGTCTATATGGTACGTGCCGTTTCCACACAGAATTACCCTGCCTGTGCCTGCTGCTTCGAGAACGATGTTCCTGCCTGCTATGGTAAAGCGTATTTGTTCACCACTTACATCAGCGATTCCATATCCCTGGTATTTTATATTGCCATTTTCAAGTTCCACGCGCGTTCCATTACCGTTTACGGTAACTTCTGCGTTCCTGGATACAATCATCGTTGCATTTTCTGCTGAAAGGTTGATTGTAACATTTCCGAAGATTGCTGCTCGACCATTGCCTTCTGCATATAAGCTGCCTGTCCCGTTAAGGAATACAGCACCCCTGCACTTTCTGACTTCATTGAATATATCTTTTAATATCAGATTTGCCTGTCTTATGTGTTCTCTTGCTTCAATCATGTATTCGTTTGCTTCCTGGAGAGAGGCATCAGATGAAGCGTCATTTATTATGCGTCCAGTTGGATCAAATCCAGTTTCTCCCTGGTGGATTTCTCTTGCTTTTTTATATGATTCGTTTGCTGCTTCGACTTCTTTTTTGAACAATTCAAGGTTCTGTGTGAGGTTTGCAGTATCTGCTCCAGAAGATTCCAACTGTTCAATGACTGTTTCAAGTTTCACTGACACACTGTCTGCTTTTATCAAGAAGTTTTCAATGCGATTGTTTGCTGTGCGTGATACAAAGTATTTAGCCTCTTTTTTTGTCACCTTCCAACCAGAGCGAAGTTCTTTTACCGCATCTTTCAGTTCTTGCGGCGTATCTGCATTATTGACGTCTTTTTTTATCTGCTCAAGATTGAGGATGTGTACATTTATTCGCTCAACCCCATTAAAAGGTGCATAGCCTTGCTGTTCTGCCCTTTCCGCATTTACCTTCAACACTTCAAGCTTCGCAATCATTGCATCAATGCTATCAAGCACATACTCTTTTGCAGCCGATTGCAGAACTTCCGGATCTTTTTCTGCAGCCTTGATGTTACGGTATCTTCGAACTGCATCCCGCTGTCCAACTCTTGCTATCTCATATACACGTTTTGTTTCTTTGTAGTTTTTCTCAGTTATCTGGTATTCTTTTTCCAATTTTTTAATCTGTACTGGCACTTCTGCTATCGCAATTCCTGCAAACATACTTGCAAGCAAAATAGCAGCAACCAGCAACGGTACTGTTTTTTTGTTCAATTTGGTTCACCTTGACTTATTTTTTACATAACGCACATATTGTGCAACACACACAACAGCTGGTTAAAGAATAAACATGCTTTTATCCAGCAAAAAAATAAAACTTTTTTAAAGCTGATAAAGCTTTATTAAACTTTACACATTGTTTTCTTACTTAATCATTGATTAAAAGACTGTTAATTACAAGATAAGTAAAGCAAAAACTATTTGTAATGACATTTGAAAACAGATGGTAATGCCAAACAGGATCTTTTTATTGTTTGTACTTACACTGCTGGCTTTAATCACCCCTTTCAATGTTTCAGCATCAACCCTGCACGGGACGGTGTACGATTGGTCAACATTTGAACCACTTGAAAATACCATCGTAGAGATTAATACTACGCCAGTTCAATCAATGGTGGCAGTTGACGGCTACTACAACTTTAGCCTGCCACAGGGCAGCTACCAGATAACTGTGAGACACTACAATAACGGAATTCTCGAGCATACGCTAATTGAAAACGTCAGTATGGAAACAGAGGGCAGCTTTGTTCTGGACCTGCTGATGCTGCCTGCAACAGAGTTTGAAGAGATGTTCATTGATGACATTGACATTTCAGAATCAATAGTAATACCAAAGAAAAGCAGCCAACAAACACTGGTACTGGTAATAGCTGCAATCGTTATTATTTTAATATTCGTAGTTCTGCTTTGGAAAAAGGTGTTCACCGAAAAAGTATCACCTGTACTACCTAAAGAGCCTCAAGCACCTGCTTACGAGGAAGATAGGAAGGCACTCTCCATAGAAAGTATACCTACTGCACTTCCGGACGATCTACTAAATATCGTGAATATAATCTCAAAAAATGGTGGGCGCATGACCCAGAAAGAACTGCGAAAACATCTTAGCATCTCAGAGGCAAAGACAAGCCTTATGATAAGCGATCTTGAAGATAGAGGCATTATAAATAAGATAAAAAAAGGCAGAGGAAATATTCTGATTTTAAACAGATAAACGCAGTTTGTGTTGAGTCGTGTTTAACCAAACGCCGATACAACCACTATCTGCCAATCTCAAGAAGCCCGTATATTTTGTTCATTTGAAGGTTGTTTTGCAGCAGTTTTGCGAGGTTTGTGTAGGGGTCCTGTGTTTGTTTTATGGGTGTGTATGGCTGGTTTTTTTGCTTGTGAAGGTACTTGAGTAGTGCATTTGTGATATCTACATTTTCGAATAGTCCGTGAAGATAGGTGCCGATTACGAGTCCATTTTTGCTTGTGCAGCCGTCGTCTGTGAATGCTGTTTGCTCGTTACCTGCTGTTGTTCCCATGTGAATTTCGTAGCCTTTGACTCTTGTTCCTTTGAGTCCCCCGAGTATTGGTCCGTTTGCTGTTACTGTTTTGGTGACCTGTTTTGTGTATTTGTGGTACTCCTCAAAGGTTGTGTGAACGTTTATGAGATTTAGCCCGTTTATCGTGACGTCTGTTTGTGTTGTGCTTTCGATTGATTTATCTGTGATGGTTTTTCCAAGCATCTGGTAGCCTCCACAGATTCCGATTATTGGGGTGCCTGTTTTTGCGTGTTCTTTTATCCGGAGGTCCATTTTGTGTTTTTGAAGTTCTCGAAGGTCGTCTATGGTGTTTTTGGTTCCTGGTATAATGATTGCATCCGGGCTCTTAAGCTGTTCATGTGGTTCGATGTAATTTATTATCGCATGCTCTTCTAATGGTTCGAAGTCTGTGAAGTTTGAGATGTGCGAGAGACGTATGACTGCAATTGTTATATTGTGGTTGTGCTTCACTGCTTGCTTGTCTTTTATCGAGACCGAGTCCTCAGAAGGTATACTGAGTTTTGTGTAAGGTAGTACGCCAAGTACCGGGATACTTGTAAGTTTTTCAAGCATTTCTATTCCCGGCTGTAATAGTTTCAAATCACCCCTGAATTTATTTATTATAGTGCCTTTTATTAGTGGTTTTATGTCGTTTGGTAGTAGTTGTATTGTGCCATGTATACTTGCGAAGACGCCGCCGCGTTCAATGTCGCCAACAAGTATTATTGGCGGTTTGATCGTGCGAGCTGTGCCAATGTTCACGATATCACGGTCGTACAGGTTTATTTCCGCAGCACCGCCTGCTCCCTCTATTATTATAAAGTCATGTTTTTGGCTCAGTCGCGTGTAGGCATCTTTTACGATGCGTGTCATTGTGTGAATGCTGTCGTAGTAGTCACCTGCAGTCTTGTCAGCATATATTTTTCCAAGTACGATCACCTGACTTGTTTTGTCGCCTCTTGGTTTCAAAAGCACAGGATTCATGTCAGCGGTTGGTTCTATGCCTGCCGCATGTGCTTGCACCGCCTGTGCCATGCCAATTTCGCTGCCGTCCCTGGTTATCCATGAGTTCAGGCTCATGTTCTGTGCTTTAAACGGCGCGACGCTGTAGCCCTGTTCTGCAAGTATGCGGCAGATACCTGCTGTTATGATGCTTTTGCCAACGTGGGAACTTGTCCCGAGTATCATCAATGGTTTTGCCATAGCTCTTCCCTGTATAGAAAAATCTCTTTCTACTATATCAATGGTTGGTAGTAAATTGTGGTCGTTTTTGTGCAATCGTGAGATAACTTCTCTCACCGCAGAGATCGCTGATAACGCGATAGCGCTTCCTTTCTGCTTGGCTCCGCGGTTAAATTCCCTAGCTTTGATCCATGCCGTTTTGTGCCAGTAATCTGTATTTGTGAGTTACCCTACCCGTCTGGCACATAAATCATACCTCCACCCTTCATCTCGTAGATCGTCCCAACTGTGCCAACAATATCCTCTTCAACCATTATCTCGCTCATGTTAAGCGTTTTGATTTCCTGCCCGCTCTTAACGATGACCTCCATTGTTGGCTCTCCCGGGTTCTTAACGATTGTTATATCTTGGTCAGGCGTGATCAGTTCTGGCAGGTGGTACGAGGTTACAAGTGCAACAAGGAGCGCAACAGCAAAGACCATTGCCACATCGAAAAGGTTTGCAACCCCGCTCATCGGGTTCTCATCGTTCCGCCGTCTTCTGCTTATGCCGCTTCTTCCGCTATTTTCGTTTTTCAGATACATCAGAATCACCATATATCATGTCGCAAATATATTTCATGTCGTCCATGTCCCGATCGTACCATCTGCTACGTACAGTTGAGATTACGTACGATCCGCCACCAACGAGAAGACCGAGTACGGTAGTCCCGAATGCAAGGATCATGTTGTTTGCAAGGAGTTCGACGTCTCCCTGTGCAAGACCTGCAAGTGCCGGACCCATTGGAATCAGGGTTCCCATCAGCCCAAGCATCGGACCAACCCTTGCAACAAGACCTGTACGTTCAAGCCGCTTTGTGATCGTGATGTCGTACTCATGCAGCAGCTTCTCAATCTCCACCTTCAAAACATCGTCGATTGGCACCTTGCGAAGGTCGCTTACAAATGCAAGTACGAACGCACTTCTGATTAAATTTTCGATCAGATCGAGTGCATCATCCATGCGACCGCCTTTTGAGAGTTCTCTTGCTCTTCTGATTTCTATAAGGTCTCTCTTCTGCTTGAAACGCATATAGTATTCATAGACAAACGTCCCGATCTCAACGATTAGGTATCCGGTGAGCAGCAGCAGTGCGAGTATCACCGGGTACAAAAGCATCGTTGATACGAAGTATATCGCTTTCTGAAGCACTATTGGTAGATTCAAAATATTTATTATCATTTTGTAGGTCTCCTGTATCTCCCCCGCTCTTTCCGTATCCCGTGCACAAGCAGCCCTGCGAGGATCAAGCCAGCAAGGATCATTGCATAACTGAAGTAGCCACCGCCTCCACCACCGCTTTCAAGCTCTGCACCCATTGGATAGCCTTCTACTCTGTGCTGCGTACCCTGTGACTCTGTTTCATTGACCATGGTCTGTGTACTGGTAGTTGTGGTTGTCTCGACATCGTCTGCTCCGGCACCAACATGATAGTAATTCCAATAGCCTCCGCCACCTACAAAGCCACCGGTACCGCCTCCGGAGCCAGGTCCACCATCATTCGTGTTGCCATCGCCATTACCTGGATTGTCATTATCTCCTTTAGTCCCATACCCACCACTGCCCCCGCCGACGCACGGAACCCACACCTCTCTCATGTTGTTGTACTCATTGCGTTCAGGGATGTCATAGCCGCTGTCTGCATACACCTCTAGATTCTCCTCACACTCTCCATGAGGATCGAGCGTTACAGCCACAGACTCGCCTGCATCAAGCGCACCAACCGTGCATTTATCAATCCCACTCCCGGATTGCCTGAGCGCAACCCTGAAGCTCTCGTTCGTTCCACCTGTGCCGATGTTCCTGATGGTTGCACGAACCACACCACCACTTGCAGATGCGGCTGTAACCACAAGATCAGGAAGCTCCCTCTGTCCGAATGCGTACACCCGGTTCCCGCCTATCGTGTAGACCCTGCCGTAAGCGATGTAGGGGGATGAGCCGCCGTAGGGCGCGCTCCAGAGTTCATCGCCTGTGTATGCATCGAAGCACTTCAGCCCGTTGTAGTTGAACGTGTCCACACTGACACCGACAAAGACTTTGGCGTCTCTTGAAACTGCAGCCGAGTTCGTCCACGACCCTGCATCTTCGTTTGTCCAGAGAAGCGAGCCATTCGTGGCATTGAAGCAGTAGACGGCGTAATCTGAAGCTCCGGAGCATCCGCCGACGACGTAGATGTACTTTTTGTCAGAGTCTCTCGGCGCAAAGTAAGCGGGTGTCGAGTCTGTGCGCTCGACAGGTACGTTCCACAAGATGCTTCCGTTGAATGCGTCAAGGCAGTTGAAGCCGCCATACCCCTGTCCAAACTCATAAGTGGCTACATAACACTTGCCATCCACAACGACAGGAGTGCTGTAGACGTCCTTTTGGAGGCTCGTGTTCCAGACAACCGTACCATCAGCAATCGTTAAGCAGTAGACATCATAGCCGCGACCGTAGTAGATTCTGCCGTACTTTGGTGTCGGAGACCCAAGATGGGTTACTGATTTTAGGTACGAGGAGGTGTTCCAGATTTCCTCGCCTGTCTCTTCGTCCAGACAGAACATCTTTCCACCATCGATGCCGCCACCGCCATACGATGCAACAAATACCTTACCACCAGCTATTGATGGACCGCCGTTGACATTGTCGCCCCCATCCGTGAATGTGTACACCCACCAAATCGCGCCTGTCTCGCCATCGATGCGGAATACCTGCTGCCCTGATGCAACGAAGATACTTCCGTTATGGTACGCTGGTGATGCCCACGAACCGTAAACCGCAGAATCGATCTTGGTTGCCCAGAGCATCTCTCCGTTCGTTGCATTAAGCGCGACCATGTAGGTGTATTCGCTCGATCTGAATCCCCCGCCTCCTGTGCAGTAGACAAATACCCTGTCGTCCGCGACAACGATCGATGTGGAACCTCCGGCAAAGATGTCCTCGCTTGCCCATGCAAGACACGGCTCGTCAGGAGTATCCCAATCAAAATACCGTGCATTCCCGCCGATACCTCCACTTGCAGCATCGCCGTTTAAGACGATTATTGTGTTTGAGGTGTACATTTCCTCAAGGATGTACCATCGTGCCGTAATCCTGATCAGGTACTCTCCGTCAGAGAGGTCTCCGGTGTTCCACAGGTAAACTCCGTTGTAATCCCCGCCTGTGATGTTTGTGGCATTGGTTGTGTTAGTGGCATTGGTTGCATTCTGCACCAGATTCTCTGTTAAGTTTGCAGTAAGTGCGGGATCACACGTCAAATTCGATGCAAGTGGTATCCAGTTGATCCCGTAGTTTGGACTGTAGGACAGGTTTATTGTCAGATTCTTGTCGTGCAATGCCTTCCATTTGATTGGATGGATTCCACCACATATCTCACCGCCTCTCGGGGACACGAGTTCCAGTTGAATTCGGTTTGCTGTAAAGACCTCTGCTGTCAGGTTGTTGTTTGTTTCGTTTGTTTCGTTTACATTGTTATCAGAATCCACGATTGCTGTCATGTTGTGCCACCCCTGGAAATACGGACGCCATTTGATCGTTAGATTGCCGTTATTGTAAGTGTCAAGGTTTGTAGCATTCACAATCATCGGGTTGGTGATGTTTGTGGTGTTGGTTGTGTTGGTCATGTTCCCAGTCTCGTTGACGATTGTGATTGTGCCATTTGGAAAATCTCTTGCGTGAGCAATGAGTGTCGCATTGAAACCTTCTGCGACTCCGTTTACGACAACGATAACTTTACTTGTCTCGTTTAAATACACGATCTCCGGAAGTACCTTTATCGGGACAAGATCGGTTCGCGTCACATTGATTGTTACTGTCAGGTTGTTGTTCGTCTCGTTTGTCTCTAAAATATCAGCATCCGGGTCAACTGCCACTGTAAAATTATGAATTCCGAGACTCTGTGGTTTGTATGTAAGATTCACGCTCTTCTGCACATAGCAGGTGATATTTGTGGCATTCGCAACCACGGTATTCCCCTCAATGAGCGTTACATTGAATCTTTCTGCTGTTCCGTTGATTGTAACAGTAATATCGTTCCTTGCACGTACGAACGCCCTTCTCGGAGTCAGGTTGACAGGCACAAGATCAGGAAGTATGACCTCTGCAAGAACTGCCGTTGCATTGTTTGTCTCGCACTCCTCCCTGACCTCGCCGTCAGAATCCGCAACGAACGAAACCGTGTGATTGCCTGTTCTGTTCGGTCTCCACTCAAACGAGAGGTTAGCGGAATCTTTTATTCCGCGGATCCATGTTCTTCCTACCGGAATACCGTCAGCGAGAAATGTTACGTTGAACTCTTCATCCGTAATTCCGTAGACGCCTGCACTGACAATGTTTGTTGCATTCACGAATATCTCATCTGGCAGTGTTACGTTTGAGATAAGGAGGTCGGGGAGGTTCACAAAGACGTTTCTTGAGAGGTTGTTGTTGTGTTCGTGTGCCTCCTCGACCCTGTTACTTGAATCCACAAAAACGGTTAGATCGACAAGTCCATCCTTAGACGGCGTCCATTCAAGCGAGAACGGAATCTCCGAATCCGAGTCGTGCCAGATCGACCGCACAGTAGTTGATGCTGCTGGTACTCCATCCTCAAGAAGGGATACGTTAAACATCCCGCCATTGCATCTGAGTTTCCCGTGCACGGTGCAGCTTGTATTCACATAGATCACTTCAGGCGTGTAGATGTAGCCAAACGGGGTTATCTCAGGAAGCGGATATGCGTCAGCACTTCCGAGTCTCACCGGGAGAGGGGATGCCGCGAGCGCAGGAATCACCTTTGCCGTGATATCTATCGGGAAGAATGCGGTGTCTTTTGTGTAGTTAAACGACCCGTCTGGTTGTTGCAGGCTCAGGAGGTAATCGATTGGGCTTTTACTGTCGTTGAGGCTCACGTTCCTCCATTCGGATGGGTTCTCGCCGATAGCGACGATTGCCTGAATCGCATAAGCGGTCGTTATTGCATTTGAGAAGTTGCCATCGTAACCAAGATTTCTTCGAAGGAGTGCTGATGCATTCGTGATGATTCCAGAATTTGGAGGTTCTCCGGCAGCAACAAGTGCCTGAATGACAAGCGATGTCGTCCTCAGGTCACTTGTGATCGTGAAGGTTGTGTTTGTAGCATTGCCATCAGTAGCATTACTGGCAGAATCTTCGATGATCTTACTCCAGCCACCATCCCTGTTTTGGTTAGACACGATGTAATTCCTTGATTGATCAATCATCTTTGTGGCGTTAGGATCGCCAAACGCCACGAGTGCGAGAATTCCGAATGCATCATCTGTAACAGAAGCAGGGTCATCGAACTGGATGCAGTCGTGGTACGATTTTACCATCGTTAAGTAATTCACACCACCGAAGTTCGTTGGATCGCCGCCAAGCGCGCTTACGGCAAGACTTGTGCGTGCGAGATCCTCAAGTGTTACAAGCACGAACTCGTTTCCGGGAAGCGCAGGATGACTCGCAAGATACCCGGAAATCGATCTGCCATACTTGCTCTTCACATCGGTATCTTCTCCTGAAGCAGAGAACGCAAGAATAGCCCATGTAGAGGTCGAGAACGACCCGATGCTTCCGCTACTTGGGGTCTGCTTGCAACGGAGGAACAAAAGAGCGTCTGTTATGTTATCGCGGCAGTTGTACGGCAGATCAGATACGGTTATTGGCATTTCCTCGCGTGCCTGAAACGAGGTTATCGAGTCATCGACCGATGCACTCACGTAAATCTCGCTAAAGTTAATTTCATTCGGAGTCCACACGTATTTCAGGATCGCCTCCTCTGTTGCACTCATGCTGACCTCCTTGTACCCAATAGGTGGTCCTACATTGGTTCTGAAAAACACGCCGACCCCCTTTGTCAGTACCGAGTCCTGCCTGATTACAGTTATTATCGTGTTATTTATTCCAGTATAAATTCTGTATGGAACAGAGATTGATTTGACACGCAGGCTGTACACTTCGCCGTAAGGCTGTACAAGCGGATGGTAGTCGGTAGCTGTTCCACCGAGGCTCTTTGGTGTATCCCATATTCCATCGCCATCCTGATCCACGATCCAGCTACTGTCGTACCCATGCCAGTAGTTTCCTATGTAGTTTGCAAGGTTTCTGCCCTTAAAGGTATAATTCACAAGATTGCTCGCATTCCAGTGGTTGTTGTTGCCGGAACTTCCCCCACCGCCAAAGAAATTATTGGAATGGATATTATTGTTATTCCCGTTCAGACTGATGGCTGCACCGATCCTGCAAACTGAGTTATAGCGGATTGTGCTATTGTTCAATCCGATGCTGTAAATTCCGGAGTTCCCTGATGTGCCTGAAATGTGGTTTCCAGCAATCGTTACGCATTCAGAGTTCTCTATTTTCATAACGGTATTATCGTAACGTGGATCACCGCCGTGGATGAGTTTCAGATCCAAAAGCGATATGTTTCTTGAGTCTTTTACTGCGATGACTCGTATATTTTCAGGTCCATTCTCTGAACAATAACGGTATCTTGCCTCCACTGTAAACCCACGCAATTCGATATCGCTTGAGTTCACTATCCGGATTACGTCGTGCCCTGGTTGGTTTACACGAGCACTCAGGTGCAACATGCTCGCATCATGGCTATTTCCGATTATTTTGATGTGGTGGGTATCTTTTATCTGCATCGCTGGTGTGTGTTTATCTAGGTAGCCGTACGAAATATACACACCGTCATCAACGTACACGATGCTGTATGCCGTGACATTTGGCAAATCCTCCAAAACGGTCTGATAATCATGCGGAACCCGGATGACTGTCCCCCTCTCAACCACAACCTTCTGTGACCTGCTGTTGTTATCTTCATCCAGTTCAGGGATCAGATTGTACGGATCAACAACGATAGCGATCGTGTAATTCCCGACTTTCTCAGGAACCCATTCGAATGTTATGTTCGCAACAGTCATCGGATCGATCCGCGGAAGTATCCTCCCGTCGATCATTTCACCATTTCCTGAGAGGACAACGTCTGACAGGTCGGATGCGATGTATCCCCGGTTTAAGATCGTGACGTTTACTGTGTTTGTGATATTTGAGTGTGGTGTTGTTCCCCAGCAGTCAGTAATCGCAATACCGGTTATTGAGAGGTCGGAACGCAGCTCTGGTAGTTCTGCTGTCGCATTACTCCAGATGATTACGTCTTCATTTGTAAGGCAGTGATCCGGCGTTACTTCCTCCCATGCATCTGCTTGTGCGTCGTACAGGTGTACCACAGGATTTTCGATGCCGTCTATGCGTGTTACGGTGCTGCCACTCGATTCAAATGTCAGGTTTAAGAAGTCGCACGCAATCTCTGTGGCATTCAGGACGATGAAGTCAGGTTCGTGATTTAAGAAGAGGAACTGGTAATGAACCGTCCTGTTTGAATCGAGTACCAGTACAGTAACGTCTACGGAATCAAATGTGACGTTGTACCGCACATTCAACTGATCCGCAGGAGAGAGCGTGTACTCTGAGGTGTTAACGGTACCAGCATCCATGTTTCTGGCAGTAAACTTAAGCATGTCTCCCGGATGAAACTCTCCGTAGTCGATAATAAGCCGGTAGTAGTTAGATCCTGAACGGGTGTCTGCCTGCCATGTTGTACTGGTGTTCAGATTCGTTACATTCATCGTGAACTTGCGAGACGCTCCTCCATTCACATAGGTCGCAAATCCTGATACGATAAATAACGGCAGTTTGGGTGATTGGTTGACCACTCTCCAGAACCATGTTTGATTCACGGTTCCGTTTGGATTGCTTGCGCTTGCTGTGATCGCCCCGGTCTCGTTTGCTGCAAGCGTGCAACTTGCCTCTGTCGTGCTTGTATCCTTATCTACTTCTTTTCCATTCTCAAACCACGTAACATTCACGATCTGGTCTGTTGTAATGTTGAAGGTCTTTAGCACACCTTCGAGGTTGTGAATCGATGTTTTAGGCGAATACGAGAGGATTTTCGGTGGCGAATTTATGCTGAGTGTGATGTTGTAAAAGAGCCTCACAACATCCATCTCATCCACTGTTAGTGTGTGGTTGAATGTTTCAGAGACCTTGTCCGATGACACGTCGAATCGCAGAAGATCGCCTGTGCTTACGTTATCGCTGCACAGCAGGAGTCGATAGTAGTTTTCTGATACCCCAGTAGTCCAGTTCTTATTCGTGTTCAGGTTCGTTATGTTGAGATCCGGGTTACTGCATGAAGTGTCGTTTGTGTAGAAGGTTGACCCTGAAATTACAAACGGTTTTAAAGGGGGTGATTGCTGCGCTGCTACAAGCGTGATGCCAGCCGCACACACCAGCACAATGAACAGCACGTAGTACGTTTGTCTTCTGTTATCCATTATCACCCGCATGTTCATAGTGATTTGCATACCATGGCAGCTCTATACTCGTTGCAGAATCATCAGCGCATCCAGTGAGGTGACACGATCGTCTCCACTCACGTCAGCCTCTTCCGAGAATTTGCCACAAACTGCCATCTGCAGAACGATTACAGCATCCGCTGACGTAATCATCCAATCGCCGTTGACGTCTCCTACCAGTGGAATCCGCTCCACAAGCGGCAACTTGTCATACGAATACACCGTATCGCCGATTCCGTTTTCATCTTCATCAACTCCCGAATATCCGACCCAATAGTTACCTCCGAGATATGGTCCGCCTATGATGTTTGTTCCCGGCATCTTTGTGATGTTGTAGATGTTACTGCTGCCCGTGGGAGCCATATATTTGTCCATGAACTTGTTGTTATATATCAAGTTGTTAGAACCGTAATACCAGCTGACCCATTTTTCAAACACATTTCCCGTGATGGTGTTGTGCGTACCCCCCAGTGGGCAGCCATTTCCGGTATCTTTACCGCAGCTGTTGTTTGCGATGAGGTTGTAATTACCTCGTGCATCTATCACCCCCAGAATGCCCGGTCCGATCGTGTTGTTCTCGATTACATTGTACGAGGAAGAGTCATTAATTGTGATTCCGCCTAACGTGTGATAGATGTGGTTGTCAGCGACAATGTTTCCGTCAGAGCAAAGCCTGACACCAACGCCTGGATAATTCGGATACGGGCCGGTCCATCCACCACTCAGGTCGAATCCCTGAATCAGGCATCTCGCTCCAAGAACAGTGACCTGATCCCCTTTGGACGGATCACTCGAGCCGCCAGATGAGTCGTTCCTTATCACGACCGTCCCATTTGCGATGAGCCAGATGCATGATCGGTTTTCGTGGATCGTGACATGCTCGAGATACGTGTTCTCTGCGCCGTTAGGAGATACTATGATCACGGTTCCGTTTGCCGCGTTATCGATCGCTTTCTGTATTGTGTCGTAGTCATCAGGCACGCATATCGTTTCCGGCTGGGAGATATCGACCATAACGGTCTGGTTGTTGTTCGTCTCGTTTGACTCGACAATCACGTCATTGGAATCCACAGTTGTGGTCAGGTCAAATGTGCCTATTGATGCGGGCGTCCACACAACGCTGACGATAGTCTCTTCGTGGGCGCCAAGTGACCAGACCTTCCCTGTTCCAATGAGCACGCCATCGATCTTCATCGCAATGTCGAACGCGGACGCGCTTCCACCGCTGTTCTCAATGGTTGCCCTGATAAGGTTCGTCTGACCAGCGTAGAATGTTGTCGGCTCGATCAATGTCAGAGTAAAGTCAGGATATCCATGACTAAACATTGTATCCAGTGTAAATCCACCAGCCTTGATATCCGATAGCGTTACTGTACGATTCACGGTCTTTGACCCATCACATCCTGATGCGTCGAACCGCAGGACATTGCCTGCGCTCGCATCATCGCTGTCTAGCACAAGCTGGTAGTAGTTCGATGCTGAGGAGTTCTTGGCGTCCCAGCTTGTACCGATGCTGTTCGTTACATGAACTGTTGGATCGTTACACAGATCGCCGTTTGAGTTATTCACATATCCGTCGATCACAAACGGCGTCGGCGGTAGCTGTGCCATCGCGGGCGCTGCCATATAGATCAATGCAGTAATGAGGATTACGATTATTTTTATCTTCATAATGTTTTACCTTTCTTTTACTTTATTTAAATTTTTTTCTGCTTATGAGTGGAAAAAAAAATTGATGGTAGACGGTGATCTACCATCAACATTCGATCGAGTTTCTATCCTTTCTTCTTTCTTCGCAGAGTGATAAATCCAAGGAGGACAACCAGTCCAGCCGCAAACAGCATGATGCTCGCAAGTTCAGGTACAGGTGCAACAATTCCCGCGACCGTTGCAGAATCGATACCATCGCTTTCTGCATTGTAGGTACTCTGTCCAGTGCCATGTCGGTCTGCCACGATATCGTATTCATCGTAGGTTGGAGATGCGCCTTCTGGTATATCCCACAGTTGCGTTACTGCAAAACTACCGTTTGCAGCGGTCGTAACAGTCTTGTTTGCTCCACTTCCGTAGGTACAGTTGGAAGCACAGAGAGTGTAACCCTCGCCAACCGGTTCGTCCTGTATCCAGATTGAATAATTTGTGGTTGCAGAAAGTCCTGTTCCCTTTACGTACACGGTTTCACTTGGAGCGAATTGATTCTTCTCGTTTCCAGCAATGTCGCATGAAATGATGACTGGCTCAAGTGTAATGTTAAATCTAACCAATCCGCCGCTATTGATATCATCCTGCGTTACTGTGTGCTGTGTGGTAGTTAACTGTGAGCATCCGGACGTATTGAACTGAAGCTCCTCTGTTGCATTCACGTGATCACTGCTGATTACGAGTCGGTAGTGATTCGAGCTGGAGTTGTTTTCTGCATGCCATACACTTTCTGTGTCAAGGTTCGTTATCTGAACCCACGATCCATTGCATGGCGCTCCATCCGGCTTTAGTACCTTACCAGAGATTATGAATGGTGTTTGACCTGCTGGATCGCCAAACGCATAGACCTTGCCGTCCTTGCCAACAGTTACTGTCATTGGATCGGAGTTTGCAATCGATGGCGATGAGCCTCCGTGTGCATAATCCCAGAGTGGTACTCCTGTTGTAGCGTTGTATACGTAGACTCCATCACCTGGGCTCCACGATCCACACTGTCCTGTGAAGAGCTTATCGTCTGCAATCGTTGGGGATACTGTCCAGTATCCGTGCGGAACCGTCCACTGCTGTACACCTGCCTGATTGAAGCAGTACGTAACTCCTGGTGCATAGACACTTCCTGATACATAGATGTACTCACCTGAGATTGCAGGCGTTGAGTCCGAGTAGGTTATGGGCTGGTTCCAGACGATAGCACCGGTTGTGAAGTCTATCGCATAGAGCAGACCCGTGTCGCCACCATAGTCGGTGAAGGTTGCAACATAGACCCGGTTGTTCGCAGCATCGATCGAAGCAGAGCCTCCGATGCCACCGGTGAGCAGTGTTGTCCATTGTTCGTCTGTGGTTCCAGGTGCTGATGCATTCTCTGATTTGTTGACGCAGTACAGGTTTGATGTTCCGCCAAACGACATTCCACCGAAAACTACCCTGTCATCTGCAACAGCAGGTGTTGAAACCGCAGTCCCCAATACAAGTGAGTACGTCCAGACAACTGTGTTCAGATCGCTCTCGTCGAATGCGCAGTAATTGCTGCCACCGCTCCCTGCAAAGACCCTTCCGTTTGCAACTGTTGGACCTCCGTTACACGAGTATCCCCCATCAGGGAATGCGATCTCCTGTACCGCTACTCCGGTTGCTGTATTGATCTTGGTCAGGTTGTATCCACCGCTCACGAATAGTGCGCTGTTGTTGTACGCGGGAGATGCCCACGAACCATACGCCTTGGTATCGCCCGGGATCGATGCAGTCCAGAGAATTCCGCCTGTATTCTTGTTGAGTGCATAGACCTTCGTGTCTGCGTACACAAAGACCCGGTCATTAGCGATCATCGTCTGTGAACCAACTGCTGCTCCGATGTCGGCAGTAATCCATTTCATGGTATTGTCATCAGGCGCATCCGCAGGCGAATTGCCAGTGCTTGCGACATCATACTGGAATTGCTGCCAGTCTGTTGCCATTACTGGTGCAGCCATGCAGATCAGCACAAGAAGCGCCATTATGATTCTTTTATTCATATTCATCTCCTAAAATAAATAAGGGGGAGTAACCCCCCTTCACTTTACGCATCTCAACAACTCCGCTGGTACTGGTGTCTGGCTCTCTGATGTTATGATTCCATCCTGACTCACAAAGTAGACCATTTTACCAATCATTATCTTCCAGTCAGGATAATACTGGCTTCCATTCCTGTGGACAAGTTCGATTGCTGGCTTTATCTTACTTGGTTTCGTCTTTTTGTACACGAGTTTTAATGCCTCGACCTTTGATATTGGCAGATATTTCATCGGGTCATCCACCCATGAGGTCTCTTTGAAGCTTCCGTCCTCTGCACAAATGAGTACGACAACAAGCGTCCTTTCTTCATCAACCAGAATCGGCTTGATTGGAACTAACTCAATTGCTGCTTTTCCAGCAACTTCCCTGACGAGTTTTACCTCACCGCAATCTACCTTCTGGATTTCAACTGCCTTTTTGAGTTTTGGCTTGATCGCTTTCACAGGCACCTCAAACGGCACAGCGTAGTAGTCTCCGCTATCGCCTGAGATAAGTTTTGGTTCGCCTGGAACAGTCTTTGCAAAGACATATGCAAACTGCGGATCGTACGGGATGAGTTCATCGGATACTGCATTGATTGCAGCCTCAACAACATCGAGTGCGTCGTCATCTTCGACAGTCTCAACAAGTGCCAGTCGCTCGACTCCATCTACCTTGAGAATTTTCTCAAGCATCACAGGTGTTATAGCTCTGTTGAGTCTTGGCTTTGCAGGTACGATTCTGACATCAGCTTCGACTTCAGGCGGTTCAAGGACTGCGATGTACTTGTCGTTCCAGTTCGTGATTCGCGGGTCGTACGTTGGCAGGTAGTAGGTTTCGGTCCACTCCTCTGCTGTCTTGTAGCTGTTTTCTCCGATGCAGCCGCCGCTACTGAGAACGTTCGGATCGTTTACCCAGAGTCCATAGACATTGTATCCATACGGTGCACTGTAGCTGCCCTCATGCGGATTCTTGTCAGTGTGAATTCCTCTGACACCCATCCAGTGATCGTAGTATCCCTGTGGACTTGGGTTTCCATACGCAGGAAGCGAACCAGGTCCGAGATACTGCCACCAGCAGATGCTGTGCATCGCCCGCTCAAGTCCCTCTGTCGAGTTATCATAAGCGAAAGCTATGAAGTTGTTTGGAAGCAGGTCTATCAGCGTCTGTGCCATACCATGCGGATCCATGTTGTACGGGTCGCTGTCTGCATAGTTGTTTGCAAGTCCCATTGCCTGAATCTCATCCTGGGTGTATGGTCCTTCTCCCTTGAACTCGGTCCACATCTTTATGACTGCTGCACCTGAGTGGTTCCACTCCGTCTGTCCGAAGTATGGATATTCAGGATAGTAGTTGATGCAGAAGTGGTCAAGGATCAGGTCAAGCTCGAAGAGTCCGCCCATATCGATGTCGTTCTGCGTTACATTAATTGTGCTGATGTTTATGCAGTATGTGTAGTTCTCGGGGGTTGTGTAGCCACCTGAAAGCGTCTTCTTGGCGCTGATTCGGAGCTTGTTGCCATCACTCACATCATCGCTTGTGATGATTACCCGATAGTGGTTTTCAGCATCCTTTGTTTCAGCAATCCATGTCTCCTCGGTATCAAGGTTTTCTATCGTAACCGTGCAGTTGTTAAGAGCAAGGCTTGCGTTGTCGAATGTCTCTCCGGAGATTAAAAATGACGTTTCCGGTGTTACCGTTGGAGTCCCGAACGCATAGACCCTACCGTCAGCGATCGTGAAGACGATTCCATCCGCAACAGCAGGAGATGACCCGCCAACGTTTGAACTCCACTCTATCACAGCATCACTGCCAGGTGGCGTCGCATCGAGCGCGTACAGTCCGTTATGCCCCATAAAGCCGAACCCTTTGCCGACAAAGACCTTGTCGTCCGCAACTGCAACTGAGCATGTCCAGCTTCCGATACCATCACCAAAGCTTGTCATCCACTTGATGTCTCCTGTCCATGCATCGAAGCAGTAGGTGTAGAGGTCGCTGTACCCAGGACAGCCTGCACAGAGATAGATATTTCCATACGCAACTGCCGGAGTTGAGTCAGTTCCTGAGATTACTTCATCATGCGACCATTTCTCGGTGCCGTTTATCATGTACAACGCATGGAGGTCTGCAAGACCATAGAAGTCATACGTGGTGACGTACAGAAGACCAAGCTCGGTTGATAGTGCGACAGACCCGCACGTGTCTTCTGGTAGGGGTGTATGCCAGTTGTCATTTCCGTCCGAATCAACAGAGTAGACACACCCGCCAGGATACGCCCAGCTTGTAAGATAGAAGTTACCGTCCGCATAAGCGGCTGTTCCCTGTGCATATCCGTTTACATCTTTTGTCCAGAGCAGGTTCGTTCCTGTTGCTTCATCGATGCAGTAGTAGTGATGACCGTCCCAGTCGCTGACAACGACTTTGCCGTCTGCAACCGTTGGACCACCGTTGCAGGACTCATGCCCGCTCGGTATAGCCCATGTCCATTTCTCTGAGCCATCTGACGCATGCCGACAGTAGATGTTTGTACCGGCTGTTATGAAGACACACCCGTCGTTGTATGCTGGTGATGCCCATGAGCCGAGTCCGCTTGTTGGTATTGGAAAACTCCAAATTTCACTGCCACTGGACTCATCGAGTGCTTTGAGTGCTCCGTTGCAGTAGACAAAAACCATGCCATCTGCGGTAACCGTGGATGAGCCATCGACTGCACTTATGACGTCGCTCGTCCAGAGAAGGGCGTTGTCATCAGGTGCGTCCGATGCGGTTGTTCCGATATTTGTCTCATCGTAGTGAAACTGCTGCCAATCCGTTGCCATTACAGGAGCTGCGCCAATCAGAGAGATCAGGAGTGCGAGAAGCACCCAGATCAGTCTTTTGTTCATTGCTATGCCCTCCTGATTATGGATACGTTAGCGTGCAGTCTGTGTTTGCTGCGATGAAGTATCCTTCTCCTTTCGCAATCGTTCCGAAGTCATTGAAACTTGCTGGTGCGTCTGGCTCGTACACCTCGTAGCTCTGTGATGTTGTATTCCATCTTGCTACGTAATTGTAGTTGCCTGCAATCGAATCAAGCGCACCCGGAAGCGCGACGTCATCGTTCACCCAGCCTGCCATGTTTAGTCCCAGCGAGAGCGAAGCATTTATCGAATTGTATGAATCGCCATCGTACGACCACGTGTCGTTTGTGCTCATGTAGATGAAGTAGCCGATGCCTGGGTCCATCACTGTGGTTGCCACAGACTCAAAGCCGGTTCCTGGTGTGTACTTCATCACAGCATCGTAATTCCCGGTAATCGATGTGAGCACAATAGGCGTGCTGTTGTTGTCAGGCGTTAGCGGCAGTGATACAAGGTTCCAGCCGGGTTCAAGATCTTTCTCGAAGGTCTCTGTGCCCCAGTTGATCTCGATCGTGGTGTCCCAGTTCGGGAGTAGGACTAGATTTGCATCTATCACTATGTGCTCTATACTGTCGCCGTAGTAGGTAGCGTCTCCAATCGTGTTAGCGTTGAACAATCTGAAATAGAGGCGGTCGTCAGCCCATACCTCTTCACCTACAGTGCCAAGGAAAGCTCCTCGCCCCATTTCGTCCTGCCCGATCAAAATATAGTCATCCGGACAATGGAAGTGAAGAAAGATATCGTCACCCGCAAGATAGTGTGGTGGGTTATCCGGATCAAATCCATCGATACCGTCCTTATCAACATCCAAAATCGCTATTCCAATGTCGCTTGTGCCAAGCTCGCCATCACCTAATAGAAGTCCTCCGGTTTCATTCCGGCAACCTGAATCAGGTCCTCCGCCAACATCGGGACCCATTGTGTAAAAATCTTTTACAAAGGCGGCAGCCGGGGCTGCCAGCATCGATACCATCAGAAGCGTTACAAGCGCTCCTATACCAAAATTCTTCATTCTTCTATCCATTTACATTACCTCCTTTTACTTGATTCAAAGTTCTTTCATTCATATTCTTATCTCCTTTAATTAAATAAAGCCCCAGAAAGGGGCTTCTTTTTGTTCTTCAGTCTATACATTGCGTCAGGCATTGTTCACTCCATCAGGTAGCCAAGTGTGTCTCGCATCAACATTCGGTAGACTACATTCGTCGGCACCGTGTGTCCGGATTTGATATACACTCTAAATCCGGTGTCTGATGGTAGATCAAATGAATCGCTCCATGTACCAGCAGCTGACAACCTTGATGTCTCCCAAGTACCGGTCGTCGGATTCTGTACCCGCACATAATCACGCTCCCATGGCATACCTGAACCATCCAGCCGCTGACCTGGTGCGTGGTTGTACTTCAGCACATCGTTGATATCCGTGACGTTTATCACATGCGGCACAGAGAGCACCGTATAGGCTGGATCAGGTCCGCACTCTGCGGTTGCGTTGTAGTACCCGACAGTATCACTGACAATCCCTGGCACGCTTCCGCTGTATGCAACCTTGTAGTACCGCTGATTTGGGCGTTCGCTCGCATCGGCATCGGTCCAGTGGTTCACTGTTATGCCAGTTTCTGCTGGCGTCTTTGCGAAGTTCGGGTAGGTGTCTGCAATGTAGATGTCGTATTTGCGGGACGCATTTCCGCTCCACGAGATGTACACATCACCATTCAGTGCTACGCTTGTGTCGATGTCAATGTCGTACGGTGTCTCTTCTTGCAGTGCGTAGATGTAGCCCTCGTCTGTTCCAAAGTAGACCATGCCGTCAGAGATTGCCATTCCCTGAAGGATGTACTGGTCATCTGGTGCCGGCGGATTCCATATCCAACGCGTTGTGTATGTGCTGCCCATGTCTTCAAGGCAGTAGGCAGAACCGTTATCGTTGTTTACTGTGAAGTAAATGTACACACTGTCGTTCCAGACCGATACGGCTGGAGAGGACTGCACACCGCCAAGATTCGACGTATTCCAGATATTGGAACCGTCTGACTCATTCAAACAGTAGACCATTCCTGTTGCTCCAAAACCACCATAACCGACATACACTCGGTTGTCATACACTACTGGCGTGGATGTGCTGTAACCTATACTGTATGGTGTATTCCAATCGTTACTTGTGTTGAACTGTCCTGATTCCTGATCAAAACCAACCGCAAACGCATACCCACCTTTTGAGGAAAAGTATACGCGGTCATATTCATCATTCCATACGATGGACGACCTGATCTCTTTAGCACTGATCCCGTAAGTGGTTGATGCGTTTATGTAGTCCACAAGCGTCCCGTTTGCCTTGTACAGGCACGTTACGTTTGCTCTGTCATCACCGAAGATTACGTATTCGCCAACGATTGCTGCACCTGCCCAGTAATAGCCTGTGCAATAAGACGCGGTCACGTTCCAGATTACGTTGCTCACATTACTTGCATCAAGGCAGTAGTACGTGCCGTTGTCATCTGTACTCGCTACGCCGCCTTTCCAGTTGCCGACATAGATCCTGCCGCCCGAGTATGTTACAGGCGTGTTCAACTGAAATCCTTCCAGTCCCTGGCCAAGGTCTACCTGCTCACGTATCGTGCCGTTTATGGCATGGACCGCAGTAACCCTGCCGTGATCTATACTCTGGTTTCCCTTGCTCGTTGCAACATACACAATACCATCGTTATATGCTGGCGTCGAGAGTTCAAAGCTTCCAGGGTTCAGGTTGCAGAATACAGGATCCCAAACAGGCTCGCCGGTCTTCGCGTAAAACGCATGTAACCAGCCAGTATGGTTTAGCACAAAGGTCGTGCAGTCTCCAACGATAGGCGTACCTTCAATACCAGCGTGGCCATCGCCTCCGATGCTATGCGACCATGCCAGTTGCGGTTTGATCACAGGTCCGACATCAGTAGTCCATCCGATGTGCTCATTCCTTTGAAACTGCTGCCACTCTGCCGCAGACGCAACTGGCATCGCGAGCGCGAGTGTCACCAGAATCATGATAATTATTATTTTTGTTCCATTCATCTATTTTCCTCCAATTTATTTGTTTTAGTATCTAAAAATTTGTTTTAATGCTTAAAAATATTGGCATATCACTATTTAACTCGCATCACCGCCACACATCTTGAAAATGAACAAAGGTGAAACACATCTTATGGCGAGAGCCTTACCACTGATAAAACTGAATGTGGTAGGAGGAATTGGCTTCCTGATGGCTCGGGGGTGTTTCACCTGATCGTCCATTCGTTGGAGAGTGTGTAATCTCGCCATAAGCATGATACAGGTGCGTGTTGCACGCAAAGCTTCTTTGCGTGTGTCGATTGCACTCGTTAATATGCTTAAGTACATCATAATAACTACAAAATTTGTGTTAATACAGACAAACTTGATTAATCACACCATTCCCATGATGGTATATACAACTATCGCTATTCACGGCTGTGGGAACAGAGGCTATCAAATTACTTTAAAAGTTCCGGTTTCTAATTTGATAGCCTCCAAATCAAGCATGCAAATGTTTAAAACATATCAAAACAACCACACATAATTAATGATAGTAAATTTTAGTGTAACACACATAGAATCAAAGACATACATGTCACAGGAAGAATTCAGAAAGTATCGAAATATTAATATTAACTATGATATCAATCTTAGAAATCCTTCGGTCTCCACGATGCAAACACCATTTGGCAAGAGTGCAACCATCAAAGTTGAATATGCCCTCTCTATAAACTATCTGAATCCAAGCATTGGTCAGATTCGCTTCGAGGGTAGCGCTAACTACTACACAAAAGAAGATATGGACGATATTAAAAAACAATGGGATTCAGGAAGTGCACCCATAGAGGTCCAAAACGAGATTGCAAACACCACTGTATTAAACCTTGCACCCCTTGCAATCAGCATATCAAAAAGTATGGGACTACCGCCTGCTATACCAATACCAACCATCAACTTTGAAAAACACAAGCAAAAACAAACAGAAGCCCCTTCAAACTATTATGTATAATAAATAACAGAACATGTTTTATTTTTATCATGAATAATAATAAACCTACCCCTATCGGAACACTTCCAAAAATCCTGTTTTTAATTGCTATTATTTTATTTTTTGGTGTTAGTACACTCTCACGTTTTGTGGTTGATTATAAGTGGTTTGGATCGATTGGCTATTCACAGGTATTTATTGTTACCTTTACAACCAAGCTTATACTATTTGTCATAGGGTTCCTATTGTGCATCAGTGTATTGTTTTTTGCATGGAATCGGTTTAAGAAAGTCATTCTTGCAACAACTACCACATTTACGCCTATTTGGACAACGTGGGAGCAGGTACCAAAAGAGTATATCGACGTCACTCCAGAGACTTCAACAAAAACAGTGATTGAATCCATTAAAACACAGATTATTATTGCTTTTTTGATTATCTCCTTATTTGCAGGCTTGAATTTATCAAGCAAGTGGAGCACAGTACTCCTGTATTTTAACAGGAGCCCATTTGGAAGCATTGACCCTGTTTTTGGAAAAGATATTGGATTTTATGTTTTCTCCTTGCCATTTTTCCATGCTGTGCTTAACTATCTCCTTGGATTGTTTGTTCTTGTCAGCCTGCTGCTAATTCTTGCATATTTATCTTTTAACTGGAAACTGGTTTCAGAACGAGTGCCTTTAAACCTGCGATTACCTCTAATGTTCGTTTTTTTCCTCCTTGCAGTTAAGGTATATCTTTTACGATTCAGCATACTCTACAGCACTACTGGTGTTGTATATGGTGCAGGATATGTAGATGTGAATATCAACCAGTATATCCCGTTGATTATTAGCCTGATATTCCTTGCAGCAGGAATTACTATTGCAGTGCTCCCTCTAATATCCAGTAAAGGACTATCAACAAAAGTTCCAATTACTGCTGTAGTGTTAATCATTGCAATCTCCTTTGTAGGAGGTGGAGCAGCATGGCTCATGCAGGAGTTTAAGGTTTCACCAAACGAGATTGTTTTGGAAGAGCCGTTCATTGAGTACAACATTGATCTAACCAACAAAGCATACGGATTAACAGATATCAAAGAACAGATATATCCTATATCGTATAATCTTACCACTGACGACATCAGTGACTCACCTACCATTAATAATGTTCGACTATGGGACCATCAGCCGCTTCTAACCACTTTCCGGCAGCGACAGGAGATTAGAACCTATTACGGCTTCGATGATGTTGTGGTTGACCGATACCATATTAACGGTGAGTTAACACAAGTGTGGATGTCCCTTAGAGAGATACTTCCTGGTAGACTGCAGGGTGCTGCAGACACGTGGATCAATAAACACCTGATATACACCCATGGCATTGGTGTCGTCGTAGCCCCGGTAAACGATGTAGACAACCAGGGGCTCCCAAAGATGATTATCAAAGACATCCCTCCAAAAGTAGAAACTACTGATATGGTCATCACACAACCACGAATCTACTATGGAAAGCAGACCAACTATTATATCATAACCAACACCAACCGTGAAGAATTTGACTATCCGGAAGGTGACCAGAATAAGTACACGACATATCATGGAACAGGCGGTATCCCTCTTACGGCAACAAACAAATTGTTCTTAAGCCTTGCACTTGGAGAAATTAAGCTGTACACTTCAGAATACATTACAGAAAACAGCAAGCTTCACCTGTATCGGAACATTAACGAGAGAGTTGGAAAAGTTACACCATACTTATTATTTGACAGTGTTCCACATGCTTTCATATCAGATGATGGCAGGATTTACTGGATGTTAAGCGGCTTTACAACATCGAACAGGTACCCCTATGCAGAGCCAACCCAGTTTAATGGTAGGCGATTCAACTACATCTCTGATTCAGTCAAAGCGGTAATTGACACCTATAACGGAACAATCACCTATTACATTATAAAAGATGATCCAATACTCCAAGCTTATGCCAAAATATACCCTGAAATCTTCAAACCAATTGATGCGATGCCAGAAGATGTAAAAGCACATCTTCGCTATTCCGAGGATCTCTTTAACATCCAGACCAGAATATATAGAACCTACCACATGAAAACACCAGAGGTATTCTACAACAAGGAAGATCTCTGGGAAATACCTACTGAAAAATATGAAGCATCAGTAGTCAAGGTTCAGCCTTATAATGTGCTCTTCCAGCTAAACGGCGAACTGAGCTTTGTGACCATGCTACCATTTACGCCAGTCAATCGGGACAACATGATCTCGTGGATGGCAGTAAAACAGGATCTTCCTGACTATGGCGAAATTACTGTCTTCAAGTTCAGCAAGGAAGAACAGATTTATGGACCTTCGCAGATTGAAGCACGTATCGATCAGGATGAGGATATTTCAAAGGATCTTACACTGTGGGGACAAAGCGGCTCACGGGTGATTAGAGGTAACCTGCTGGTTATACCATTCAAAGATTCAATTCTGTACATAGAACCGCTATACCTTGCAGCCGAAACAGGAAGCATACCAGAGCTCAAACGAGTGATCGTCTTCTATAATAATAGCGTTGCCATGGAAGAAACACTTGAGCAAGCTTTAAACAAGGTGCTTGGATACAGGAAAATAACCCTTCCAGCAGAAATATCCGTATCAGAATACACCGGTATGAATGAACTCCTTGAGCAAACCATTAAGCATTACGAGATTGCGACAGATGCGCTTACGAATCAGGATCTTGAAACTTATGGGCGAGAGATGAAGACAGTGGATAAACTTCTACAGGAGCTAAAAAAACAGATAGAAGAGGATTGAAAAGGTTAAACAATATTTTTGTTATTTGTATCTACTCTTTTTGTTCCTGTGCTGCCTGGTCAAATCGTTGTATCAGAAAGTCTTTATCGAGTGATGCTAAAAAATAGCCGAGCCGTGGTCCTGATGTGGTAGATAATAATGAGACGTAGATTGCGCGAAAGAGTGTTTTTGGATCAAGAGTGACGCTTTTTGCAATCTCGTAGATGCCATTATGTATCTCTTCCGGTGTGTTCCACTCCAATAATTGCTCTGCAAGCTTAAGAAGTGCCTGCCTCTCTTTTGTGCTAAAGCTTTTAGTAGTCTGCGGCAGACGTTCCTGTATTGTGAATTTAACATAAGGAGGTGCATATTTATCAAGCCACTTTCGTGCATTTTCAGCACGTGTAAGAACAGCTCTGGTATCTACAGTGTCGTATCCACTTCGCTCAAGTATGTCAAGCAGTGCACTGGTATCGCCGGCAACCTGGATTGCTGTTACGATGTGCTTAAATGGAATATTACTGTGCCATGCCTTTTTAGTTTGAGATAACTGGTAGGCACGACTGGAAATATCCATTCGGTCATATTCATCGATTAAATTGAGTAGTGTGGTACCAGGATCAAATTCTATGTGCTTTTCTGGTTTTGATCGGATGATAAGATATCGCAGCACTTCCGGAGGCAGCACTTCAAGCATTTCACTTATAGATATGGCGAGCCCTTTAGACGAATGCATGGCTCCTTTACCTTTGAGCATAATCCACTCATACACAATAGGGTATGGCGGCGTATAGTGGTAAATTTCTTTTGCGATCTTCCTGCCAGTGTCATAAGAGCCCCCGCTTGTTGCATGATCCTTGCCAAAAGGTTCGACTGTTACTCCAAGTATGCTCCATCGCGCAGGCCAATCAACACGCCATGTAAGCTTTCCACCACCTGTTACAGGTATAGTACCAGTGTATCCACATGCACACGTCATATCAACGGTTTGCAATTTGCTGTTAAATCCAGTTACCCGCGTTCGTGTAATACTATCACATCGCGGACACAACGGGTTAAATGGACTCCAATCATCCGGCAGTTTTCGATGTGAAGTCTTTTCAAGTATCTGCGCTATCGTGTGTTGCTGTTCGAGCGTGTTTATGATAGATTGTGTATACTTACCCTCATTATAAATCTCATCTGCGCGGAGGATTTCTGCGTTTATTTCAAGTGCCTCAAGAGACTGCAAAAATGGCTGTAGAAAGTGCTCTGCATAGTTTTCATGCTCACCGCATGGGCAGGGGATCTTGAATAATGGTTTTCCAATATGTTCACTGTAACTATCCGGGAGAAAAGGGTAAACCTTTCGAAGTGGGTCAAAGGTATCTGCGATATAGATCAACTTGACGTCTGCGTTCTTATCTTTAAGTGCACGATATACTGCATCAGCGGTTACAACCTCCCGCATGTTGCCAATATGAATATCACCAGATGGGGTAATACCAGATGCTACAAGGTGTTTATGTCCAAGCTTAAGTATTTGATCAGCGATTGCGTCTGCCCAGTGTGTCTCCATATAACTTCTCACACGTCTTATCCACAAAATAAGATTTGCGGTAGTCAAATTCGAGCTGAGATAAGTCTATTTTTTGGGTATAGTCTGGTAAAGCCTCCCCGGTGCATCAAAAAGCTTATGAAGCGTAATCACATCAGGATTATTATGAGGAGTGCATATTCAATAATCATTATCCTGATCGTTTCGATCGTCATCAGTGGCTGCGTTGATCAGGTGCCAGAGGAGCCTCAAGAACCTGTTCAACCGGAAAACACGGTTCTCAAAACAGAGTCGATCAACCTGTCAGGCACCACAGCGGAGAATATGAACTTTGTTAGATATTATTCGTTAGATCCATTAGACATCGCCCTGAAAGTTCCCAAATATGATCTACCTTTAGAGACGGATCAGGTCTCAAACTATGATCCATTCTCCGGGGAGATTCCACTCAGCGATGATGCCCTGGGTCTGCTAAAGAAAAACGGCTTCGTTGTCATAGACAATCCCTTCGACCGGAAGGAAGAGGATATCGTCCAGCCGTATAAGACGCTTGCGGATCGCGAGATACCGATCTTCGTCACCACTGACTCGCTCTTGCACCTCTATCATATCCAGTTCGATGAGACGCTGCGGCAGATCGAGGAAAGGGAATTTTACGACCTCGTCTGGGAGTTAAGCGAGCAATTGCTGGACAGTTCGATGGAATCATACAAAAATTCCGACGGAGATCTGAAAGAAGCAGCAAGGAGGGATGTTGCTTACTTTTCGGTTGGTATGAGTCTGCTAAAGCCAAAATCCGATCAGGTCTGCCAGAGTGATAATGAGTGGGAATGCACCGATGCTTATTTTAAGAAGGAGGATCTGACGCGTTATAACTTCGAGGTCCCGCCTTATGTCAGAGACGATGTCGAAGCCGAATTAAAGTTGATAGACGCACATTCCGGATTCGAAGATTCGCCTATATTCATTTACAAGGAAGATTACTCCCAGTATGTCCCGAGAGGGCACTATACAAGATCAGAAAAATTAAAGAACTATTTCAAAGCGTTTATGTGGTACGGCAGGATGAGCATGCTCCTCAAGGGCTCGGATGCGATACCGCCGGGAACGACCAATCCTCGTGATAAGAAGGGGTTGATCTCAATATATGATGCACGAATCCAGACGACGGGCGCCTGCCTGATAGCATCCGAATTCGCCAACGATTACGAACTGATGGGCAAGTGGGACCGGATATATTCGGTAACCGCTTTTTACGTTGGGCTCTCTGATGATCTGGGACCTTATGAGTACATCGATGCATTAAACTCGGTTTTCGGGGGTTCATTCGATCCGGATAACCTGAATGATGAGACGATTGAGGAATTGAAAGTAAAACTTACAGAGTACGGATCGCCAAAGATCTACGGCGGGACCGGAAATTGTGTGGCATTCACATCAGAAGAGGCGAACCAGTGCCTGAACAACACCGCAGGATTCAGGTTGATGGGACAGAGGTTCATCCCTGATTCATACATGTTCACAAACCTCGTCGGTGCATACACAGGCGCTTACATGGGTAATCAAAAACCGTTCACGCTCGTTACCAGCGGCGCCGGGCCTATCAGGGGATTCCCCCGCGGTCTTGGTGTCATGGCGCTCCTCGGATCAGATCGATCGAGGGAACTTCTGGATGAACTGGACGACTCCAATTACAAGGATTATGACCGCCAATATGGAGAGCTGGAGGACGAATTCAACTCCTTTGACATAGCAGAGTGGAACAAAAACCTCTACTGGTCGTGGCTATTCGCGCTAAAGCCACTGCTCGATGACCACGACGCGGGCTACCCGACATTCATGCAGACCGATGCATGGCAGGACAAAGACCTGTCCACTGCTCTAATATCATGGGCAGAGCTCAGGCACGACACGATCCTCTATGCCAAACAGAGCTACACCATGGTTGCTACGAGTGCCCCGCCCATGGAAGAAGAGAAACCAGTTGTCGGATACGTTGAACCGGTTCCCGAGTTCTACAACCGGTTGCTTGCGCTGACAAGGATGACGAACAGCGGCCTTACCGAGATGGACGTTCTGGACGATTCATCAAAGTACAGACTGGCAAACCTCGAGAGTATACTTGTGAGACTTGTCAACATCTCGTCAAAGGAACTTGAGAACGAGGAGCTCTCGGAGGATGATTACGATTTCATAAAGAATTTCGGTGACAATCTGGATGGCGTCATCGCCGATGTTGATGATAAGGCGAAGAAGACAACGATCATCGCTGATGTGCATACCGATGGCAATACGCTGCAGGTTCTCGAGGAGGGTGTTGGCTACGTCGATATGATCGTTGTTGCATACAAACTCCCTGACGAAAGAATCCTTGTGGGCGCTGGTCCGGTTATGAGTTACTACGAGTTTAAACAGCCGATGGATGAACGGCTCACAGATGAAGCATGGAGAGAGCTTCTGGATTCAAATCCGCCCAAGAAACCAGGGTGGGTTCCAAATTTCGCAGAAGATTGACGCACGGGATGTAGTGATGAATATTATTGATATTATACACAGTCGTGCGGTATCAAATCATGCCCGCATTGCAATTGGTGTTGGTGATCATCCATCCAGGATAATACAAAGTGCAAGAGCATCATCTGCGTTTGCCGATGTGGTTCTTGTAGGTAATAAAAATGATATCGGCACGTGTGATTTTGAAGTGGTTAACACAGGCGAACCTCATAAGACCCTGGTTGAACTGCTTCTAGATGGGGAAGTGGATGGGGTAGTTCGTGGAAATATTAGTTCAAGTGCCACTCTTGCTCTCTTAAAACAGCAGTTTAACCTGTCACGTTTGCATCGTGTGGCACTGCTTCTAACGTCAGATGGGGCCCCTTTTTTCTTTGCACCAACAGGCATCGATGAAGCAAATACCATTGCAGATAAATTTGCACTTGCCAACAGCGGGTGTGAATTTATTCGAAGGTTTGGAATCACTCCTGTTGTGGCTGTTCTTTCAGGAGGTCGAATCGAAGATGTTGGCCGGGATGCACGGGTGGATAAAAGCCTTGCAGAAGGCGAGTTCGTTGCATCTTGTTTGCAAAGAGATGGTGTTGATGCCAAGCATTACACTGTTCTCATAGAGGATGCAATCAATCATGCAAACTTTATTATCGCACCCGATGGAATATCAGGCAATTTAATGTATCGCACCCTGGTGTTTTTGGGTGATGGTGATGGTTTTGGAGCTTCTGTGTTGATGGATAAAGTGTTTGTGGATTCTTCCCGAGCAAAGGAAGATTATTCCAAACCAATTATGCTGGCATCATCAATGGCATTATAATTCTCGATGTGCCAGTTTTTATTTTTGTATTTATATAGAACCACGAGATTACGAGAAGATTGATGCACCTGCACACTCCGTGTGCAGAAAATATGTATCGAATTTCAGATGCGAGAGAAGGAAGTGCGTTTATACTCGATTTTTCGGTAGTGTCCCATAAACCGTGACGTTGAACCCATCTTTAACAAAATTTCAGCAAAAAAATCCCCAGAATCGACGCCCGCCGACACTGTACCCACCTAACACACACCGAAATTTGTAGGTACAACCTCCTTCACATCAAATATCGGCATCTTGATCCTCAATTCCTTGAATATCGCCTCCAGATCCGACTCCGGCTTGATCGGCCTCCAGATATACAACCTGCCCTTCAGCCGCTCATGTTCATAGAAGCCTTCTACAGCATTTCCAGACTTTATTATTTCCTTCAACCTACCAAAGGAATGTTTTATCCCCCGATCCGCAAGAACTGCACGTAATATGGACATCATGAGATAACCAAGGACAACCATCACGGTATGGGTCTCTATACGCATATCCTTGCTGTGATATACAGGATTGATCCCCATATCCGATTTCAAGGCTCCAAATCCCTCCTCTACAATCTCCCGGCTCTTGTAGATCGCAAGCAGCGCCTCAGCAGACAATCCAGGATGCTCTGTAAATAGGACAAAGAACCCATATCGCTCTTTCCGGGATCGGATCTTATTGTAATCCACAACAAGTTCCGATTCGCCCTTCACTTCAACATATTTCAGGGCTCGCTTCAAATTATACTTCGATATGAGCTCTC
>RPGO01000005.1 GCA_004193545.1 Candidatus Argoarchaeum ethanivorans
GATGGAGTAACCGGAAGAATGATTCTTGCAGAAGTTTATCCTGATGCTATCAGACAGTATTGCATATTCCATATCAAGAAGAACATTAAAAAAGCATTTCGTGAAACAAAATTGATGAAACTTTCAGATGAAGCTGTTAAAGTTAGAAAAGAGATTTTGGATATTTTCAATGCAGAAACCAGTGATGAAGCAATCGGAGATTAGCGATTTTAGTTGAAAAAAGACACACGTTGCCTCCGATGGCTCAAGATGTTGTGAACAGATTAGTTAGTAAGATTGAATGTTTGTTCTGGTATCTTGATTACGACATTCCAAAAACATCCAATCAAGCAGAACATATTTTTTCCCTTTTTCAACCGATTATTGATGCCGCAAAGAGTTTTTCAACGGGCGCTGGAAACTTTTTCAAGACTATTATGTTTTATAAAAATTTCCATTTCTATTCTTCGGGATCAAATAAAGATAAGAATACAATGCATTCCATAGGAGTTAATTCAGATTCGATGTTTGATTTTATCCAATTGCCTTAAGAGCACCAACATGTAATGTAACGGTCACGGTATCTCTGAGGTATGTATAGTCTATGAATACTTGCATGCATTTGTTTTTCCGCGTAGATATTTGGTAGGAGTTGGGCTGATCAATTAATTTTCTTTAGACCCTACATAAAATAGGTCGCCGGGTAGCGATTCGGTCAGGATCTTATAAAGTCCGGTCCTATGTAATGTAACTCACAAATAATGATTTACCAGGGAACTGCATCCTTTTCTGGAACTTTTTAAAAGATATAGGAAAGCATAAACGCAATCACGTTCTCTTGCTATTGAAATTTGATACATGTTTTCTGCACTCGATTGCTAGCGCAATCGAGAATTAAAAGCTACCTGTTATTTTCTGCACAACGAAGTTGTGCAGTTTCTTGAAAAATAGTACAGTTTAGGTAAATCAGTATTTGTGAATTTTCTTACGTGGGCAGTCATTCACCACTTTCGTTAGCTTCAGATGTCTCTTCCTTTGATGGCGCGAAAATCTCTTCTATTGTTTTTTTGCCATATTCTGCAACCACCAGGTTTATTTGACCAACATCGCCTGAAATATCTCTTCCCCGAACTGCTTTTCTCTTGCGCAGACCACTTACTTTTGGTTTGAAACCAGTGCTTTTTGATAGTAGTAGCTTTCGTCTTTGCGAACCTGGCAAGTCTTTACGCAATGGAAATCCATCTTTATCAGTTCCGCCGGTGATTTTAAGGCTGTATCCTGCCAACCCTGCTGCACTGCCTTCAATCGTTTCTCCTAATTTTTTTCCAAGAAATTTGTTTGCCTGGCTTCCGGTTACCTCAACCTGGTATGATTTTCCTGTTTGTGGGTCTGATATCACTGTCCTAAAATCTGCCATTTAATTACTCACCTATTGTATACAAGTACTGCTACCGGTTGTACTTAACCGTACTTAAACATTGTCTTGTACTGTAAAGAAGCTCCATAACAATAACAGTTTACAGAAACTTGATCATCTGTGTTTGTAGTGTGTTCAGGTCTACTGTGGTTGCTATTGCCGGGTCTGGTTTCAGGTTGACGCGTTTTTGAAATTCTGTCTGGCTCTGCCATGTGCCGCTGTTAATCAGTGTGACGTTGCGATACTTGCTTATGTTTGCTGTGTGTACATGCCCACAGTGGAGGATGTCCGGGATTTTATCTATTACGAAGTGGTCTTTTTTTTCTGGTGCTATCAGGACTCTGCCGCCGTAGATTGGTGAGAGGTGTCTTCGCTTGAGCATCTCTTTCATTGCAATTGTAGGGTCTCTATAGTTTACGTTTGGCATGGCTGCTACGAAGTCGTCTATCGAGCGGCCGTGGTAGATTAATATTTTTATGCCATCAAGTCCAACCATCGCCGGGTTGCCTACAAATGTTGTGTTATTTTTGTTGAATAATCTGGTTATTTCGTCCGGGAGGCAGGGTTGTGGTTCTGCCTGGCGGACTGCGTCGTGGTTTCCCGGCGAGATTACAATGTTTATGTGTTTTGGTATCTCTTTTAGGTATTCTGCTGCCTGTTCGTATTGTGCGTAGACGTCGTTTATCAACAGTTCTTTATCCTGGCCTGGATATATGCCAATGCCGTCTACAAGGTCTCCTGCTATTACAAGGTATTTGATATTATCTGATGCAGGCGTTTTTTCGTCGTTAATCTCCCCACGCAGCCAGCTTATGAATCGCAGCCATGCGTCCTCGAGGAATGTATTACTCCCCACATGCGTATCTGAGATGAGAACTGCCTTTTTTCCAGGTTTTTTGGTTTCCATGTTTTTGAGGCTGTACCCGATGGCAGGAATCTCTGGCCAGACGATGTCTCTTGCAATGAACAGCCCCATGTCTCGTGCTGGACTGCCTGTTATACCTATTACTTCATCGTAGAGTACATGAGAAGCTACTTGCAGGAGTTTTTCGTCCTTTTTGAGTATTAGGGCTGGGATAGTTCCTGTTGGGTCTTCAAGTTCTATTAATTTGTGTCCATTAGATGTGGTCTTTATATCTTTTACCATACCAATGATTGAAATGTTCTCCCTGTCATCGCCGCGCTGTTGTTTTTTCAGACTTTCTATAGGTCTGCTGTCCACCCGTTTTCTGATTAGTTCACTCAGGCGGCTGTATCTGTCCCTGAAGTACTGGACGAATTCTTCGTATTCGCCGATGCAGGTTGACTGGTTTGTAATGTCTGATAAAATATCTATCTCACAGGTATCGTTTTCATCATCTTCTTTGTCTCCTGTGTACTGCGGGTTTGTTAGCTCTTCCTCGGTTTTTGGTCTTGTCGGGGTGTAAGGATCGTACGGGTGTGACGTTGTTTGTTCTGATTCTTCATTGAAGCTTGTGATGTGATCCAGGCTTACTACAATGGTGTTTGTGTCGATACGGTTTAATATTGTGTTAATTATGTCGCTCGTGCTTTCGCTTTCCACCAGTGCTTTCAGTGCTTCTGCGTTCAGCTGATAACCTGCCTGTGCGAACGTTTTTATGATGTCTGATTCAATCATGTTCAGTAATTATACCAGTGTCTCCGAGTAATATATCTTACTTCCCATAGTCTCAACTGTACCCTACATAAAATTTTGCAATAAATGACTATGAATCCAGGCTATCTTTGGAAGATAGGTTATAAGTATCAATAAAAAAATATACACCTGATGTTGAAAAGCATGAAAGGAGGCGTATCACGTTTAAATTGCCTGGATACACACCACACAGAAGAGTATACAGGAATTAGACAAGAGCTTGGAGGTATGAAGTATTGAAAGTGAGTATTATAGGTATAGGCCCTGTTGGTTTAGTTACAGGTGCCGCTTTTGCTGAGCACGGGAACAATGTTGTTGTAGCAGATATAGACAAAGAAAGGGTTAATGCACTGAACAGCGGAAAACCTCCATTCTATGAGCCGGGATTGGATAATCTTGTAAAGGGTCTGGTATCCAGAGGCTTGTTAAGGGGACTCTTCAAGCCATCCAATGATTCAGAGAACCTGCCTCTCTATTATAAATCTATCAGGGATACAGATATCACCTTTATCTGTGTTGGCACGCCTCCAAACCCTGATGGTTCGATGAACCTTGAGTATATAAAGAAAGCATCTATAGATATTGGAACTGCTTTAAAGGACAAGAAGGAATATCATCTGGTTGTATCAAAGAGCACCATTGTTCCAGGTACCACCGAGGATGTTATACTAAAACTGATCGAAGAGCATTCATCAAAGAAAAGAGAAATAGATTTTGGGGCTTGTTCAAATCCAGAGTTTCTGCTGCAGGGAAGTGCGATTGCTGGTGCATTGAATCCGGACAGGATCGTTATTGGTGAGCTGGATAAAAAAAGCGGGGATGTTTTGATGGAATTGTACAGTGATTTTGATGAGAAAATCCCAAGGTTGAAAGTTGGGATAAAAACCGCGGAAATGATAAAATATGCCTCAAACAGCCTTTTGGCAACAAAAATATCCTTTGCAAACGAGATGGCAAATATATGCGAGAGGTTTGGGGTAGATGTGTATGAAGTAATGGAAGGTGTGGGTCTGGATTACAGGATTAACCCAGGGTTTTTGAGAGCTGGTGTCGGGTTTGGCGGATCATGCTTCCCGAAGGATGTGAAAGCGATCGCCTCTGCTTCGCGATCAAAAGGATTAAAGGTGCCTCTGCTTGATTCTGTATTGTTGATAAATGAAGAGCAACCGCTTCGTGCTGTTGAATTAGCAGAAAGTGCAGCAGGAGACCTTAAAGATAAGGATGTCTGCATCCTTGGCTTGTCATTCAAACCAGACACAGACGATGTGAGAGAAACAAGGGCGCTACCCATACTGATGAAATTACTTGAGAAGGGATGCAAAGTAACCGGATATGACCCAGAACCAAAAGCTGTGAATAATTTTAGAAAGCTATTCCATCAAGATTTTTCTATAGTGAACTTTGCAAGAAGCATTGAGGAGGCTATCAAGGATAAGGACATTGTAATCATCCAGAACGAGTGGGAAGATTTTAAAAAACTCGAACCCAGAATCTTTAAAACGCTGATGAAGAAAAATCCGGTACTTATAGACGGGAGAAGAATATATGATCCGGAAATATTTCTTAAAGAAGGGATTATCTACCGAAGCATAGGATGGAAAAGAAATTTTTAAAACGTATAGGAAATTATAAACGCAACAACGTTTTCCTGCTATTGAAATTCGATACATGACTCTGCGCAACGAAGTTGTGCAGTTTTTAAAATAGATGTAGACGACTAAAAAATTTGAAGATTCAATTTGGATAGTTCGAAAAGTGAGGCTTATATGTTTGTAAACTGCCTTGAAAGGCAATTGAATGGAGATAGAGAATCAGGAGAATGGGAAAATGAACGCAACCTATAAAATCCTAAAAGAAGACTGCCTCGAATGGCTTAACAATTACCAAGAAGAAAACATCCACCTCACTTTCGTTGACCCCCCTTTTAGACAGGGAAAAGATTACAGATTATTTGATGACAATCTGCCAGAGGAAGAATATTGGGATTGGCTAAAAGAAGTCCTCTCAAAGGTTTACAAGATTACAGTTGAGGGTGGTGCTCTTTACTTTATGCAAAGAGAAAAAAATACAGAAAATGTATTAAGATTACTCAGAGAAACCGGATGGACATTCCAGAATCTGATTATCTGGAAGAAAAAAACATCAGCAGTTCCATCTGAAATAAGATATTCCAAACAATACCAGATTATCGCCTTTGCTACCAAGAGCAGGAAACCAGAGGTATTCAACAAATTACGGATAGATTTACCCATTCCACCAGAGTATAAAAATGAGAGACCAAACGGAGTCTATATTACGGATGTGTGGGGTGACATCAGGGAATTAACATCAGGATATTTTGCTGGAGATGAGGCAATAAGAGATGGCAAAGGAGATAGATTTCATACGCAGCAATCCCCGATAGCTTTACTTTTGAGGATTATTTTAAGCTCCAGTAAGCAAGGTGATATTGTGTTAGACCCTTTTTCTGGGACAGGTACCACCCTAATAGTTGCTCATCAGTTGAAACGCAATTCGATAGGCATAGAAATAGACTCTGAAAATGTAAAAATTATCGAAAATCGTTTAAATAATTTAAGATGTGCTGATGATATTATGAAGTATTATAACTATTACAGATACTCACCAAATTTGAAGGATATTTGGCCAGCGGAAAAAACCCCGCTTGCTGAACAGAGGAGGTTGTTCTAAATGCTTGAATTTATTGATGCTGTGGATTTTTACATTGCAATAATCAATGCCCTAAAATCAGGGATAATCAGCCCACAATCGCCTTTGGACGAGATTGCTTTAAAATCAGGTAAAGATGGCTTTGCTTATATTGACAATCGTAGAGATGCGAGAGGAAGATATAATTACGATTTATGGGAAACTACTAAAAATCAGTTTGAATCCGAAAAAGAATTTGTAAATGGGATTAAAAGCAGAATAAAAAACGAGAAGCTTTTGTACTCCAAATCAGAGCAGTTTCCTGATTTTATGTTCAAAACTAGAAAGCATGCCGGTAGATTGATTTGTGGCAGTTTATTGGAGTTAAAAGACTCAAAAAGTAGCACCATAGCATCATTCAACTCGACTCTGCCCACTAAATGCAAAAGTCTTGAAGAAATAAATGTAATCAATGGAGGAAACTTAGTAGCAAGGGTTGCTTCGATTATGGACGACAAATTATCTTCAGACGAACTCTACCAGACTTTCGAGAGGAAATGTTTTTACCTTGTCAGAACACATGCAAATAAAGAAGATAAAATGAAAATTTCTGTCATAGATGGTTCGTTTTTTGAAACTGTCCCAAAAGAGCATCTTATTTATCAGATGTTTTTGAACATTTTGCATAACCATCTTGAGAAAAAAGAAATCAAAATACCTCCTGAAGCACTTGATCAACTCGAAAAAACTCTTTCATGCGTTACTGATCAGACAATAATAGCAGCTTCACAAATCATAGAAAAAGCATCAGTGCGACCACGATTGAGAATTATGGCGGAGGTGTACTCGGAAGGAAATCCACACAGCAGTTTTTATCCTGAAGTTTCAGAGCGAAGCATAAATTTTATTGTCGGTGCACCAGCATCAGGAAAAGAACTTGCTGAGGAGATATCTCAAAAGATACCGGAAATAGAGAAGTTTACGATTCAACACAAAAGGAATGGAAAACATGTTGTTTTTCAATTTCAATTTTAACTTTGTCAGCTTTTAGTAATGTTTACTAAATAAATAATGTTTGGAGAATAATGATGGGATTAAATATTGCAAAGAAAATCATCACAGAGCATCTGGTAGAAGGTGAAATGGAAGCGGGAGAAGAGATTGCAATCAATATCGATCGTACTTTAACACAAGATGCGACAGGCACCATGGCGTACCTCCAGTTTGAGTCGCTTGGTGTGAAGCGAGTTAGAACCGAGCTTTCCGTAAGCTATGTCGATCATAACACGCTCCAGGCAGGCTTCGAAAATGCAGACGATCACCGATTCCTGCAAAGCTTTGCATCAAAATACGGGATATATTTCTCAAAACCCGGAAACGGCGTATGTCACCAGGTCAACCTCGAAAGGTTCTCAATTCCCGGGAGAACCATCGTTGGATCGGATAGTCACACACCGACAGCAGGTGGTGCCGGTATGCTTGCTATTGGGGTTGGTGGACTCGATGTGGCAATAGCAATGAGCGGCTCACCTTTGTACCTCAAAATGCCAAAAATTGTTGGCGTGGAGCTTACCGGAAGCTTGAAGCCATGGGTTGCTGCCAAAGATGTAATTCTCGAATTATTGAGACGATATACCGTTAAAGGAGGCGTTGGAAAGGTCTTCGAATACTATGGTGATGGTGTAAAAACACTTTCTGTCCCGGAGCGCGCGACGATTACTAACATGGGTGCGGAACTTGGAGCTACCACATCTCTTTTCCCTTCAGATAATATCACACGAAAGTTTTTTAAACAGCAGAGTCGAATCTCTGACTGGAGTGAACTACAGGCAGATTCCGATGCAGACTATGATGAAACGATTCACATTGAACTTGATCTATTAGAACCGCTTATAGCAGCACCATCTTCACCAGACAATGTTAAAAAAGTTGCGGATGTTGCAGGTACTATTGTGCAGCAGGTAATTATTGGCTCCTGCACTAACTCAAGCTACAAAGATCTGATGGTTGCAGCACACGTGTTGAAGCGACACAAAATACATCCTGATCTGAGTCTTCACATCACACCCGGCTCAAAACAGGTGATTGAAACCCTTGTTCGGGATGGCGGGTTTGCAGAGATGGTCGGTGCAGGTGCGCGAATTGGAGAATCGTGTTGTGATGGCTGCATTGGAATGGGCTCGGCACCGGCAACCGATACGGTATCGATTCGCTCGTTTAATCGAAACTGGAAAGGCAGGAGCGGCACACCAGACGACAGAGTTTACCTGGCAAGTGTTGAGACCTGTATTGCAGCAGCCGTGCGTGGTGAGCTTACCGACCCAAGAGAACTTGGCATGTATCCAGAAGTACCACTACCCAAACGCTTTGTTATCAATGACTCTATGATACTTCCACCAAACAAGCAGCCAGAAACAGTAAAAATCATCCGTGGGCCAAACATTAAGCCACTACCAGAAAAACAGCCACTTTCAGAAGAAGTGAGAGGAGAAGTACTCATAAAACTTGCAGATAATATCAGCACTGATGCAATAATTCCGGCAGGATCCAAAATACTGCCGCTTCGAAGCAACATACCAGCTATTAGCGAATATGTGTTCCACCAGGTAGACCCATTGTTTTCAAAGCGTGCAATAGAAAAAAACGGTGGCTACATTGTTGGTGGTGAAAACTATGGACAGGGCTCAAGCAGGGAACATGCAGCCCTTGCACCCATGCATCTCGGGGTAAGTGCAATCATTGCAAAGAGCTTTGCACGCATACATCAAGCAAACCTCATCAACTTTGGCGTACTGCCTCTTGAATTTGAAAATTCCGAAGACTACACCATGATCAGAGAGGGTACTGGAATAGTCATCCCGGGCATAATAGATCAGCTCAAAGAGAATACAAACAAGATTAAAGCAGTAATCGACAACAGTAAAACCATCACACTTGTCCACAATTATTCACCACGACAAAAAAAGATATTGCTGTCAGGCGGACTATTGAACTATACAAAAACGAATGGTTGAGTGTTAATTTTTTGTGCCCCAAATCTAGACTGGTCCCAATATATTTCCTCTCTGAAAAGAGAACGCGAAGATAACGGGCAGTGGTGTTTGCGAAAGCGGCGCGAAGTACACCTCCATGTGAAGAGACCAACGGAAACGAAACCAGATATGCTGTGTTAGACGATGTGCCACTATTTTTACCGCCCCATTTCAGATACACTGAAAGCAATCATTAACGCAATTTGATGTTGTGTCCGCGGAGATAGGTCTCCACTGATGTAAGCTTCCCCGCATTTTTTGGCTGCTTGTGCTAGATTCGAAATAAAATCCTCGTCATCGATTCGCTTCTCCACCAAATATCGTAACAATATTATAACTGAATTTGGTGCATAATAACCTATTCCACGAGCAAGTAATCCGAATCCCTTTGGTTTAAACTTGAAGTTAAAATTCTCATTAGTACACCTCAATCCAGCTATAAACCGTTTTCTTCCCGGATTGCCTTTGTAATCTACAAGTTTTTCCATTTCTTCAACAGCCCGATCTATTTTCATAAATTCAGTTTGTTTTTTAACTTCTCTGGCATACCACCAAGTTATAATAACCAGTGCCAAAACAAGAATGGTATTAGTTAGTGTACTGAGGGCATTCCAATCCAATTGTCCGTTATTAAAGAAGATATCTGTAGTGTTATTCATGTTTCGACCTCATGTTATAAACCATCATTTTGCGCTACACTTATACTAAGTTCCGAGATACCATTGAAGGGTTGTCAACTTTACTCTGCCACAACATACGTACCAGCTATCTTATCATGCCATCCCTGTCTATTTTTATCTATTAAAATCCAAAGAAACCCCAAACCTATCGCCGCCTCCGAGATGCCCATCCCTATCAATCTGATAGCGCCTTTTTTGTAGCCGATATGGTGGGTTCCATCTGTCCTGCATAGTTTTATCTTCGCCATCATCATGCCAATCGTCTGACCCTTTCCAAAGAAATAAATAAAATATGATGCATCTATTATAAAGAATAAAAGATTTGTGGTTGTGAACGCAATCGGTTCGTAACTATATTCAGGTAAAATGAAAGAAAGAATAGAATGACTGACAATCCGAAACACAACTAGTGTCTCGACAATTTAGTTCTTATACATAATACTTGGACAGTTTCTTATCCGCTTTCCCCCTCGTAAACTTCCAGTTGATTTTCTTTTCATCGTCATTCCGTCTCCTGGTCCACGCTGTCACCTCATGAGTCAGTATCTCCATATCTCCAATCCGTCTGTCAGTGCATTCGATATCCATTACATTGATCTCGATTTCGCGGCATTAAGCGTACATGCTTTTGGTGTTAATAATGAAACTCGATGTAGCAAATCATTTCCGCCTCCCCTCGCCGAATGCCTCGTAAAATGACTTTCCTTGGTATTGAGACTGGCGTGGTATCCATGACCAGTCGGATGTTTTTAACGATCTGGGTATTCTTCATCGACAAAATAACTTCACAGATTATTGCAAAATCCACCATAGTTCTTCTTCTTTTTGGTGATCCTCTCTCGTCACCCGTTTCCCTGCTTTAAATTCGACCGCCATGAAAATGTTTGCTGTACCGTTCCTGATATATTCATAATCATATTTCACAGGGATTCCGAGGCTCCATAGGGATGGAAATGCTTTATCTCAAAGTTACTTTGGTTTCTCGTCAAAACAGACAATAGGACTTCAGGTCGATACCACCAGTTCTTCGTACAGATCGAGAACATCGTTTTATCCGTTCTCTGTATTCGGTGTCGATCGTCTGTATGCACCATCCGCCTTAACCAAAGGTTTGGATTTTTTGCTTTTAAAATAAGCCTGATACTCTCTTTGTTTATCGTTTCAGAGCAAAATACTTCTTTCCGCATTTCTTCTGTTAGTGAATTGTAAGTGTCCATCTCTTGCGCTGCATCGGGTGATTCGGTGCATGCCATAACTTCCGCCGCATGTTTCTCTGTATACTTTTTAGGCTGACCGGATCTTTGGTTTCTCCGCGAGGGCGTTTTGGAAGACTTTCTTCGCGGTATTTCTAGCTAGCAGTGTTGGAAACGGTTGCCCTGCTGATCCTGCAGCGTATCTTTTTATCTCCATTTCCTTTTTTCCATCATTGACCAGAAGCAAAATATGTGCCCGGGTCGAATTCTCTCGCAACTTTACGCCCCATTTTCACGAAATCGTTGAGATACTCCACCTCTTTCTCTGTAAGTTTTATTTTTTCCATAGAATATGGTTGGACTCACAGGTTTATAAACTTTGTCTAAAAATTAAGTTGCTGAGACACTAGGATCGAGTTATCGATGATATACGATACAAATCTCGCACCGATGCCTGCCAGTTCCATCCCCGCGACAACTTTCTCACAAGAACTACAGAGTTTCTCCCCTTCTTCTAACTCAGTTTCAAAATTAGGGTAAGATGCTTTCGTAACCTCTACCTGTTCAACAGTTTCCGATGCAACCAATCGTTTTTTCTCCAATTTCACATAAGCCCGTGCAAAATAGCCTATGCCAATAGGCATCCCAACCACCGGCAACGTACAGATAAAGAAAAGTGCTACCCCCCATACCAACTCAATCCATTTTTTGAATCTTACCGCCAAATATAACCCCATAAATAATGACATGCACCCCCACACAACTCCTTGACCGTCAATGGTTGTGAAATATGGTCTCGGTTCCAGTTCTACCAGTATGCGTGCAAGGATGGAAAATCCAAGCCAAGTGATTACTGTGTATCCAAATATTTTCCATTTGTTTAGTTTTATATTGATACTCTCTATTTTATATTCTATGCTCATACTCCAAAATGTTTCGTATCGCATCGTGTAATTTAGGATTATATTCCTGCAATGAATCCATTTGCCCCTCGACAGATAAATAATCTCTATTTGCTATAAGGGTAGTTATTTGGTTAAATCTGTGCAGGTCTTGTGGTTCGAGCTCGAAACACGCACAATCAAATTAGTTTTATCAGATCTTGCATGGCTGCCCTCGGGTCTTTTGCTTTTATGATGCCTGATGCAAGCAGCACTCCTTCACTACCAAGTTCAATGGCTGCTTTGAGATCTTCGCCTTTACTTATTCCAGCGCCGCACAGTACCCGGACACCGGGTGATATTTGCTTGACTGCTTTCACTGAGTCAGTTACAATTCCAGGGTCTGCTTTTGATACTGGTATTCCGCTTCCAATCAGTTGTGGTGGCTCTATTGCTACAAAATCCGGGCTAAGTGCTGCACAGGCAGCAGTGGTGTTGACGTTATTAGTGCAGAGTATCGTTATAAGCTCTGACTCATGCGCTTTTTGCACAGCTGCATCAATATCTGCAATGTTTAAACGGCGCTCTGAGTGATTTATGATGCTGCCGGCAGAACCACTCCCCCTCAGTGCTTCTGCTGTGATGTGCCCGGTAAAACTTCCAGCACCTGCACCATCAACATGTTGACTGAATACCGGGATGTTTACTCTGCTTGCTACACGATATATATCAGGTATCTGTGGCGCTACCACAATGTCAATACCCTGTGCTGCAACTTCTTCACATATCTTTGCCATCTCAACTGCCTTTTCTCCAACAGCTTGCGAGTAAGTTTTAAAATTTAATACGATTACCGGGCTTTCTAACTTTACCATGTTATCACCATTTATACTCAATAGTGATTTTGTTTAGGCATATTATAATATAAACTTTTCTATAACTCGAATTTCATCGAAGCTTTGTACGCAGTGACTTTCCACATAAAAGTAAGATGTTTTAACACACCACTTTTTATCATATCCAGGCATCCCATAATAAATAACCTGACCAGAATGCAAGACTCGATGGTGACACCCCACTTTGACAATAATTCAGGTTGTCTGAAAAAACAGATAATTTCTTAAGTCAAAATGCTAATTTGATGATTTTATTTTGTCAGGCACTCTGAAAACGCTCCGAACACGATTTGTTTTGTATCCCGCAATTCTCGCTTGAGACAGTAATTCACCGCATGGTTTAACTATGGGAAGGTGCCTTCTGCGACCTTTGATGAATGTATGCTGCTATACTCTTAATAACATACCGCTCATAAAAAGGGGAGACGACATTGCCCGGATAATAATTGAACGAACAGAACTTAAAGAAAAAGATATCGTGGTAATTTCATCAAGCATTGTTGCAAAAGCAGAGCAAGGATTGGTGCGGCTTGATAGCCACAACCCAACCACACGTGCTATAGAGATTGCAGAGAGAAACGACGCTGACCCACGATTTGTACAGGCAGTGCTTGACAATTCAAAAGAAACCTTAGTTGAATCTCCTTTTCTTCTGGTTGAACTGGAAAGTGGACATATCTGTGTCAATGCTGGTATTGATGTATCAAATACTGGAGACTATAATTCTGTAACACTACTTCCTGCTGATGCAGATTATAGTGCAGAACAGACCCGGGGACGATTAAAGGAATTAACGGGTATCAGCACTGGTGTTGTAATTATAGATACCAATGGCAGAGCATTTAGAAATGGACAAACCGGTGTAGCAATCGGCGTGTCAGGCATACAGGCAATACATGATTGGCGCGGGAGCCCCGATCTGTTCGGGAGAACGCTTGAAGTGAAATATGAGGCGATACTTGACGAGGTTGCAGGCTTTGCAAATCTTCTCATGGGCGAAGGCAATGGCGCTACCCCAATCGCTGTGGTACAGGGACTTGATCTACTATCTAAAAAAACGAGCATTACTGAGCTATTTAGAAAACCAGAAGAAGACATCATACGAAAGGCTTTAAAGAGGCAAAAAGAAATAGCCAGCATTAATGAGTAAAGACAACGCACGCAAATGGACAATATATCTGGTACTCGTATTCTTTTTAGTATCTCTGATCACTGCAAGTTTTTATCTGATTTTTTATGGTTCCGACTTCCACATCAAAGGTGATGAGGTTGCAGTCATACATGTGCAGGGGGTGATGCTGACTGGAAGCATTCCTGCCGGGATCGGTATTGCTACATCAGAGGATATAACAACAAGTCTGAGAACTGCAAATGAGGATGATCGCATACGAGCTGTCGTGCTTCGAGTTAATAGTCCCGGAGGTTCACCAGCAGCAGCACAGGAGATTATATGTGAAATAAAAAAAATGGACAAGCCTGTTGTTGTGTCGATGGGGGATGTGGCAGCGAGTGCAGCATACTGTATCAGCGCACCAGCAGATAAAATACTTGCAAACCCGGGTACCATAACCGGCAGCATTGGTGTGATATGGACTTTCAAAAACAAAACCTCCTTTTATGAAGAAGAGGGTGTAGAACACTACGTTGCTAAATCAGGAGAGTTTAAGGATATGGGTGCAGACTGGCGTGGGCTCACCGATGCTGAGAAAATATACGCAGACAAAACAATACTTGAAGTCTATGATCGATTCGTAACCGAGGTCGCACAGGGACGAAACCTTACGAAGAGCGAAGTCAGAGACATTGCAGACGGGAGAATCTACACTGGCAGCAAAGCTAAAAAGCTTGGTCTGGTGGATGAGCTTGGAAACCTGTATGATGCGGTGGATGATGCAGCAAAACTTGCAGACATTGAGGGAGCACCAGTAATCGTATATCTTAACAAGCCAAGCCTTGCAAGAATATTATTTGGAAGTGAAGAAGCAAAACACTTTACAAGCTACTATACAAACAACGACTATGGACAACTTAATTGCTTCACAACTTAATTGCGTAGCAATCAAGAGTTAGTGTATCTCTGCTCACGTTGTGTGAAGTGCTTGCAGGAATCAAGAGTTAGTGTATCTCTGCTCACGTTGTGTGCAGTGGTGGATAGTCGGACGGGGGCTCTGCATAGTGCTATTCGATGAGAGTGAAATGTTTTTATATGATTGAGATGTGTGTTATACCCTTAACTCCGAATGAATGGGGGATAGGTCTCATCCAAATATCGTATAACGTACTTCTTTTCGCAAATCAAACCCACATAAGCACCGATACCTTTATCATAACATATCCCCCATGTACTGAATATGGAACAATGGGCCATAGAATGGCTGAATGAACAGAGAGATCAAGGTGTGAAATGTCTTGAAGTGAAGATGCAGGGAAAAAATCACTATGTCTATCACTCAACCACTTACTGGGATAAAGAACTCAAGAAACCAAGAAAAACCTCAAAATATCTTGGAAAACTTGATCCTGATAAAGGGTTGATCAAATCCTGGGAAAGACAGTCTCAAAACATCCGAAACATCACAGAATATGGCAACTCGATGCTGTTACATAAAATGATGAAAAGTCTCAAACCATTATTGAGAATGGGCTTTCCTGACTACTGGGCTGAAATCTGTGCTATTGCCATGTTGCGTGTCACTGGTAACGTGCCTTTAAAACGGATAAAGGATGCATGGGAGAAACTCTACAATGCAGAGGACATCAAATCACATCAAATCACATCTAAACACGAAGAGTCTCTCCAGAGTATTGCACAATGTGGGAGTAAACAGGGCTGGTCAAAATATCATCTTCAATAAACTGTTAGACCTCAGTAAACAGCTTGTTTATGACCTGAGTTCAGTGTTCTCGCGCTCTATTAACATCAGTCAGGCCGAGAGAGGGTATAACAAGGACAAGATACAGGTGCCACAGGTCAATCTCGCGCTCCTTTGCAGTGCCGACTCGGGACTGCCAACGATGATACGATCACTGCCTGGCAACGTGTTGGACATATCAACCCTGTATCACTCAATATGCGAGCTCAATCTCAGTGGAAAGATACTCGTCCTCGATCGAGGTTTCTTTTCTATTGACGTTGTAAAGTTCCTGGCTGGTAAGCACATCTCTTATGTGCTTCCGACCAGGAGAAATAGCCATTTCTATGATACGCTTAATCCATCTCAATGGACACCTCTACTACCACGATCGCCTGATTCGGTTCGGGAAGCGGGCGTGTGACAACTTCTTCCTCTACTTATTCGAGGATCAGGACTTAATGCTGGAAGAGCGTAAGACTCTGTACCGGAGACTGGATGATGGCAAGATCGACAAGAAGGAGCTCCGCGAGCGGATGAAGAAGGCAGGGAAGATCCTGATCCTCTCCGGATGTTGGTGGGAATGATATTTATGAGCTCTACAAGGGACGTGAAACTGTTGAAAAGATGTTTGATACATACAAAACGGTGCTTGAAGCGGATAAAATCTATCTACAGGATGCTGAGAGTGTCTTTGGGCACGTGTTCATATCGTTCCTATCTCTCTATATCCACTGTAAGTTGGAGCAGATCCTGAAGAAGAGTGAGTTGAATCGCACGATGACTCCGATTGATCTGTTATTCACGTATGGCAAGGTCTATCATGTCGATCTGGGAGATCGTAGTATGGTCACCGAGGTTCCAAAGAAGGTCAGGGATCTGGAGGAGAGACTTGGGTTGGACATATTCCCTAAAGTGATACGGAGTTAAGGTTATACATAATTTTTAGATGTGATAGTCATGAAAGAGCATGATTGTGTAATCGATCCAAATACTATTCTACAAACAACAATGCTTGAGGCTGGCACCACACCAAATTCATATGGTGATGTACGATGAAACGAATAGAAATCATTGCAAAGGGTTATGTACAGCGGGTTGGATACCGTGACATGGTAGAAAGGATTGCCCGCAAACTGAAGTTAGCCGGTTTTGTTGAGAATCTGAAACCGTATGATGTTTTGGTTAAGAGATGAATCATGAATCATAATAACAGAATAAAATATCGGCAATGTCCTAAGTTACGATACTTAATATACTTTGGAATCATATACCATATTTGTGGTAAATATGGTTCGACCCCGTGGAGAAATCAAAGTAATATACCAGAATGAGAAATGCAAGTATTATCTAAAAGAAGAAGGTAAAGATATATAGTCACGAACCAAACATTTAAGACTTATAGATGCCATACACTGGACCATGGTAAAAACATAACAAATTCAAATAAAGAGACATCTGACGGTTCAAGATTTATCCAAACGCATCAAACATCTTGAGAAGGATACAACGGTGTTGAAGGGGCTATATTTTATCAAGCATAGATAAAATGATAAAAGTGTTGAAGTGGCTTCAGATTTTGTTGGTGTCAGCAAGAACACAGGTTATATTTGGCAAGAACGATGGAATGAAGAGAGATATGATGGTATCATACCAAAATTTGCTGGTGGCCGACCATCAAAATTAACAGCTTCTCAGAAGGAGAAATTAAAAAAAATTCTTGAAGATGGTGGCAATTGGACAACGAAAGATGTACAACTGCTTAATTTCCAAGAAATTTGGTGTAGAATATACAGGCTGTCTCCCAATCCAATTCAGGTGAATACACAAATCAACACAATAATATGACAAATATACAAAAAAACTTGAAATCCATGAGACCCTCTCATCTCAAAAGCAAATTCCACAACCAAAGGTACAATCTAACTTTCTCCCCATTTTACCCCATAGAACTGTCAGATTATGTGAAATGCATACTAAATTAAACTCATTTTTCACATTTTCTACTCCCCTGGTTAAGAACTCTCTCAATCCAAGATTCTGCTTAATATTTCCAAATGGCCATTCCACAGTTTCCTTGCGTTTTTTATATTCTTCCTTTCCCTCCTCTGACCGCATTTTATCTGCCATCCACAATCGTTCAGCCTCATACCGGACTTTATAAGATCCTGACCGAATCGCTACCCGGCGACCTATTTTATGTAGGGTCTAAAGAAAATTAATTGATCAGCCCAACTCCTACCAAATATCTACGCGGAAAAACAAATGCATGCAAGTATTCATAGACTATAAATACCCCAGAGATACCAACACATTTATTTATAAGTAGGGTCTAAATACCTACATGCATTTCAAGCTCAAGACGATTAACAACCGCAAATACCTCTACATCATTAAGAACGAGCGAATAAACGGCAAAGTGGTTCAAACAATCCAGAAATCCGTAGGATCGGCGGACAAAGTTTACCAATTGCTCACATCGGTTAAACCAATACGAATCGCCTCGTATCCATTCGGAAAACCTGCCGCATTCATGAAAGCTGCTGAAGAAGTTGGTTTGACCGATAGTATGAACAAACACATCAAAGTAAAGAAGATAGGCAGACTTACGCCAGCGCAATACCCGACTCCTAATAATCCTCGGAAGATCAGAGCACGTTTTCAGTCGAAACGCCCTCGACGAGCACTTTAAAAGAAGTTCGCTTCAGTTCATCTGGAATCCTAAATATCAGCTATCAAGCCAGAATTTCCTCAATTACATGGCTAAACTTGATGAAAAGACGATACACAAGATTGAACTTGATATATCTCGCAAACTGATCGAAATAGGTCTAAAACCTTCGCGATTAATCTTTGATACAACCAATTTCTACACTCACATTGGGCAAGGGGAAAATCTACCACAGAAAGGCATTTCAAAGGACAAGCGATACGATAAAAACCTTATCGGAGTAGGTTTGACAGTATCAGACCATAACATCCCATTCCAGTTAATTGCCTATCCGGCGAACGAGTCGGACGTAAGAATATTCTCGGAATTGATTGATGACATCTGCAAACGTCTTGAAGAAATCGGAATCCCTGGGAAGGGCATTGTTATCATCTTTGACCGCGGCATGAACTCCGCCGAGAACATTGGAAAGGTGGTTGGGCGGATGCATGTCGCCCTGATCGCTGCCTGCACCAATGTGCCGGGAGATGTTCCGGATGCCTGTTTCAGAGTTCGGGGAGTCATGGGTGAATGCGGGTGGAAACATCATCAAAGCACATCCTGTAACCGGAAATTGGTATGAAAACGATTTCGTTGGCGTTATCAAGTATAATGACGCATCCAGACGTAAGAAGATGGCTGATTGGAATTGGAATAAGGAGAAGATCTTTACAAAGATAGATGATATCAGGTCAAAGCTGAATCGCAAGGGAAAAGGGAGAAAAATAACTCCAAAGGGCTTGACTAACCGGGTTGTCGATGCGATCCTGAAGCAGTATCGAGGTTTGTTTGATTACAGCACTGCTATGGATGATGGGGTTCTAAAACTCGAATTTAAGCTGAATACTGCTCGCGAAATGGATTATATCAAAGCGTTGGGAAAGACGGTCATTTTTACGGACATGGCGGATCTGACGCCACGTCAGATCGTGGAGACGTACGATGCGCGCAGCCAGATCGAGACCGACATCAAATGGCTAAAAAACCGGATGTTAATCCCGTTTATGCCGGAACACGTCTGGAAAGATGTTAAGATTAGGGCACACGTCTTTTTATGCGTTGTTGGGCTGTTGTTGTACAATTATCTGCTTTACCTGGTCGATGAGCCGGATTTGTCGATAGAGCGATTGGCGGGTCATCTGGATCAGATGAGGCTCGGATTGGTTTATTGCGGGGGAGCGAATGCAGAGTTCGTGATCGAGGATATGAACAGGGAGACCGCGGAGGTGTTTTCCAGGATGCGACTTGGGGGGTCTATCCCCATGTGAATTAAATTTTCGTTAGACCCTACAACTTTCGTAGCCGAGCGGCTTGTTTTTGCGATATCTTATAAACTCCGGTATGATATCGGATTTGTTTCCAGTGGTGCAATTATAAGTACTCCGATTCCTCGTTGGCTGTAGGATCACATAACTATTATTTCGAGTTTTATGATAGTGCAGATGATATCACCATCCGATTACCGAGTACTGGGACTTATTCGGGTCCAGATGTCTCCATTTCTACATACACAGTCACAGTGACAACGTCGGGCTTACCATCAAGCACTTCGACTACGGCATATGCAGATGGTATAAATAAAGGAAGCATATCTGGCGGGGGCACCAAGACGCTGACTTTTGATATTGGAACGACACACTCAATTTCAGTGGATACTCTATTCAGTGGCGGTACCGGAGTTCGATATGTATGCACAAACACATCACAAAGCGTTTCAGGTGCTGATTCATTGACTTTCAACTATAAAACGCAATATTATTTTACTGTAGAAACAGAGCCGAGCGAACTGGACAATCCACAGGGCAGTGGATGGTACGATAGCGGTACAACTGCAACTGCGTCCGTTAGTGCGGTTGGGGGTTACACATTCCAGTACTGGACAGGAGATGCCAGTGGCACCGGCCTGAGTACAACAGTCACTATGAATGCACCCAAAACGGCGACAGCGTATTATGTTAAGATGCAGGTTGGTGAGATTAATTTTAAACGATATCCATCTGCTATGTATAATGGACAAAATACACATGTTTGGTTCCAAGTTACTAACACAGGAAATGTCAACGGAGACTTTCTGGTAGAGGTTGGTAACCTTTCAGATGGCTAGTGTCTCGACAATTTAGTTCTTATGCATAATACTTGGACAGTTTCTTATCCGCCTTCCCCCTCGTAAACCCCCAGTTGATTTTCTTTTCATCGTCATTCCGTTTCCTGGTCCATGCAGCCACTTCCCGGACCAGTGTCTCCATATCTCCAATCCGTCTGTCAGTGCATTCGATATCCATCACATTGATCTCGATTTCAGCGGCATTAAGCCAGCTTGCATGTTTTGGCGTGTAATGAAACTCGATCTTGCTCAAAATCCTTTCCGCCTCCTCCTCACTGAATGCCTCGTAAAATGACTTTTCCTTGTGAGTATTGAGGTTATCCATGACCAGTTGGATGTTTTCAACGTCTGGGTATTCTTCATCGACAAGCATCCTCACAAATTGTGCAAAATCCACCATGGTTCTTCTTTTGGTGATCTGGGTCACACGTTTCCCTGCTTTGAATTCGACCGCCATGAAAATGTTTGCTGTGCCGTTCCTGACGTATTCGAAAATCATATTTCACAGGGATTCCAGGCTTCATAGGGATGAAATCCTTTTATCTCAAAGGGTACTTTGGTTTTCTCGTCAAAACAGACAATGGGACTTCCGGGTCGTACGGTTCTTCGTACAGATCGGAGCATCGTACATCCGTTCTCTGTATTCGGTGTCGATCGTCTGTATGCACCATCGCGCAGCAGGGTTTGGATTTTGCTTTTAAAATAAGCACTGATGCTCTCTTTGACATCGTTTCAAACCCATCAGCTTCTTTCGCATTTCTTCTGTTAGTAGTGTAAGTGTCCATCTCTGCGCTTCCATCAGGTGATTCGGTGCATGCCTGCGCGCCAACTTCCGCCGCATGTTTCTCTGTATAATACTTTTTAGGCTGACCGGATCTTTGAGAACTTTCTCCGCGCGAGGACGTTTTGGAGACTTTCTTCGCGGTATTTCTTCTTGAGTGTTGTTGAAACGAGGATTTGCCCTGCGATCGCAGCGTATCTTTATCTTTCAGAAACGCTTTTTTCCATCATTGACCAGAAGCAAAATATGTGCCCGGGTCAATTCTCTCATGGCTACCCCCATTTTCACGAAATCGTTGAGATACTCCACCTCTTTCTCTGTAAGTTTTATTTTTTCCATAGAATATGGTTGGACTCACAGGTTTATAAACTTTGTCTAAAAATTAAGTTGCTGAGACACTAGATGCACCTGGAAATGGTAATCGAGTCAGAGAGGAAACGTAAACTCATCGCAGCTGATGTGGATCACACCCCTTGAGACACTAATGATCCTGCAGGCGGTAGTATGACTCATCCGCTGTTGGTGGATACAGGCACAGCGTTGTGGTGGTTGCTGGCGTGACTGTGCAGGCGGACGATACATCGGATTGGTTTCTGGTGCTGTTGGGAAATAGCATGGCTGTGTTCCTTGCTGGAAATTTATAGTGGATATGAGCATTATGTTTATGATCAACCAATACTATGGAAATACAACATAAAATATGACTCGATTTGTACAGGAGTGTTTGAACGAAGATGGAAATGCTATTGAAAGTACATGAGAGTGAGATTTATCCGCTTGCAGAGATTGCGAAGATCGAAAAAACCGAAATAACAGAAACAATAACCTCGTTGTTACATGAATGGATTGGAAAAAAGGTTGTCGGACTGTACTCGGATGGAACGATATCGCTGTGGAAAGCCGCTGATATTCTGGGGATATCCTCATGGGAGATGATCGATATATTGACAGATTGGGATGTCCGGATTCAGGTTGGGAGAACAATACAGTGACAGGGATTGTGGTCAGTAATACAACCCCTCTGATATATCTGGCAAAAGCAGACGACCTACATATATCAAAGAAACTCTTTGAGAACATTTATATTCCAACGGAAGTATGCAGAGAAACGGTCGAATCTGGGTTTGCAAGAGGTTATTCTGATGCTCGAAGAATTGGTGCGGCGTGTAATGACTGGATAATCGTAAAACCAGTGAGTATCGATCTTGGACTGATGCTGATTCGAAATGCAAGTCGTGGGATCGATGAAATGTAGAGGGGCATCCATGCAGGAGAAATTGAAGCAATATCATTGGCGAATGGAACTTGGTGCAAAAACTTTGATCGCCAACGATAGAGCAGTTATCAGGTTCGTTCGTAGTATACCATCGTTATTTAAGTCCAACGTGATCGGAACAGGGGATGTACTTGATATTGCACTTGATAGGGGGAATAATTTCTCAAAATGAGTACGAAGATTTCTTACATGTTTTTGGAAACGCGATAGCATATGTTAAATGAGAAATAGGGGTTTGATAAGGCCGTTTTGATGACAATCAAGCTTGTCAATATTAAAGTTGACGATCCCCCAAAAGAGGGTAGGGTGGAGGTTTTTATTGAAGACCTCTGTGACTACCCCGCCCATCCTAAAGAATTTTTAGGATGCACATACAAAAGAAATGCAATATTTTCTTTCTCCATTTCCGAGAGAGGAATAACCTCTTCTAATGAGGTGGAGTTTGGCAACTCTATGGAAAAAAAGAAGTTAGTCTGGTATCAGGACAAGAAAGATGAGAAATATAAGGGACTGGGAAATTGTTTTGCTTGCTCGGTACGGTTGTATTATCTCATATCTTCCATTGGTAAAGACGAGAAATTCTCTTATTATCAATGGAAAATTAGTCCGCCGGGCTACTGGAGCCGTGATATACAGCGACCGTACAGAGTAACTATCAGTAATCGTGGTGAGGGGAAGATATCCTACGACGCTGTTATTTCTGGAGTGAAAAAATAGCTGTAAATAAAAAAGGTCAGCAATTCAGCAATACGGCAAAATAAATAAAAATTTCGGAGCACGCACATTGCGCACATTCGCTCCCTTTTTTGTTTCTTGCTTTTAGATATACAAAAAGTATAAAATTAAACTCACATCAGATGTTCCCAAATACATCTCAACGCTCCATCTACGTTAATCATCGTGAATGACTACATCGCTGCCACACGTCTACGCGGTTGATTAAGCACACCATTCAAGCCGCTAAATACCAAAACACGAGGCTTGGTGGAACATATCATCGCACCGAAACCTTCAAGCTAAAAGAAGGGACGCCATCTTTTAGAAAGAGTAGAATCTGTCAAACTTAGGTTAAAAGACACTCCGTTTTATCAAATGTTATGCAGGTGACTATAATTTGATTCCGAAACTTTTTTATGATATGAAGATTAGATTGATCGGTTCTACAATTAAAAGGGTGTTGTTGTTTTGGACGATAAAGAGATAATACGATTGTTGAATCAGGATTTTTTTATTGGAGATTGAAGCATCTATGGTCTATGTGAGAAACGCTTTCCTCATGAAGGATTGTGTGCCAAGCAGGTTGACCGAAGCCATTGCCATCGATGAAATGCGTCATATGAACTGGCTTGGAGATCTCATCGTTAAAAAAGGCGGCGTTCTGGTAATGGAGCACAAGGAGCTTGATTTTGGGAGTGAGGATCTTAAGGGGTATTTGCAGAAGCAGTATGATTTGGAAAACGATGCTGTTAAGCGGTATTAAGAGCAGGTAGACTTAATTGGTGAAAGTGATGCTGAAACTGTTGGAACGTTGAAGCACATTCTGGATGAAGAAAAAAGACACCGTAAAGAGTTTCGATTACAATTAGGGAAACTAAAACAATAGATAAGTTTGATCAACTGCCTTTTCATTCCTATTTTTGTATATTTTATGCTTGCTCTGTAAGCAAGTCCTGATTACCAAAGTGAGCAGGATTGTCAATTGGATTTTCCAGACAAAACACAGGAACTTTCAGGCTAAAAGAGGGGACGCCCTCTTTCAAAAAGAGTAGAATCTGTCAAACTTAGGCTTCAGTCCGTTTCTTGATATGGGACACGCTGCGCTTGCGTATGCCAACACCGCCAATGAGCTTTACGATCGGCATGGCTCCAAGTTCATCGGAGAAGATATGATCGATGCTTATGACAAAGGCGCCCTTGTTTGCCACAATCTCGATTGTGCCACCACGTTCGGTCACCGCTTTTTTGAAAGCTTCAATTTTATTTGTCGTCAGAGGTCCGTTCAACTGGACGATAAATGTCTCAATGTTCATCTCTCGCCCTCTTTATCCATCTTACAACGCTTTTACATTCTTATTGGTTTTTCTTGGGTTTGTTCTTCTTAGATTTGTCTGCGATCTCCTTAAACGAGGATCTATTTTCCTTTGTTTCGCTGCAATCACAATATTGATCATGCTACCGATTTTAACTTCTTTATTAGCTTCAATGCTCTGTTTTATCACGGTATTTGGTGGCGATTCGCTTTTTCGCTCTGTAATCTTTCCTTTTTCAAGATTAATTGATTTTAGAACTTCTTCTGCCTCTTCGAGCGAGAGACCAGTGAGGTTCGGAACTTTTGTCAGTTTCACATCGACAGGTTTTTCTTTCTCTTTTGCAACCACGAGATCGATCACGGTCGCAATTTCAACCTCTTCGTCGGCTTTGACACTTTGGCTTATCACGGTATTTGGTGGCGATTCGCTTTTTCGCTCTGTAATATTTCCTTTTTCCAGATTAATTGATTTTAGAACTTCTTCTGCCTCTTCGAGCGAGAGACCAGTGAGGTTCGGAACTTTTGTCAGTTTCAGAGTAGACTCTGCGATCGTTATGTCAACAGGGCTTTTGGGGGCTGCAAGCGAGAATGGAGATGGAATCTGTGAAAGAACAACACCTGGTTCAACCCGATTGGTTCCTTCATAACTGATTTCGCCAACCGTGAACCCCTTTGACGTTATCTGGTATTTTGCATCATCGAGCATGAGATCATGGAGGTTCGGAACTTCATCATAGTCAAAGATTTCTTCACCAGATACCTCTTCTCCTGGCAGCATCTTAATCCTGAAACGGATCGTGCTCAGGTTTTCAGGAGGTAACGTGTCATCAAGCTTTGGAAGCTGGTAGGATATCTCATTCTTATCATCGTTGAATGCCACATTTGCCTTTAACTCAACCTCCATATCGCTGACAAGATACTTAACACGCGTACTCTTCTCTGAAAGGGCAATCTGCATCTTCTCAAGCGCATCTCCAAAGCTTGAAATGAGGCGATCTGGTGGGATATTCGAACGCTCAAGCTGGAGCCTCTTTACATTGGTTTTAAGCTCACCAATCTCTGCCTCCTTTGCGATAAAATTCCTGTGAAGGCTATCATATTTTACCCTGTAGTCCTCTACCATTCTAACCACATCATTCTTCCTGAATCTTTGAAACAGGTGGTATTGAGACGATCTTTGCCTTTATCTGGCTTGAACCACTGGCATCATAGTTATATGTGTTCTTGTAAGCCGCATTTATCGGTGCCGATTTTAGAATCGGTTTGTATCCTCGCACCTTCCCTTTTTTATCGACCTCTGCCTCCGCCTTCATCGAGAGAGCCATCTTAAGTTCAAGATCAACCTCGGGAAAGTGATACCATGGTGCCTGCAAATCGTACTCGATCTCACCATTCTCAACCGCAAGATCAAGCACCTTCTGTGTTGCAATCGAGTTCTCATCAAGTGCATGCTGCGCTTCTGCAAGCGAAGCTCCAACAGACTTGAGGATACTGCCAAGCGGTGCTACGAGCGTCTCAATGACTACCTTCTTTCCAGCTTCGTCTCCCATAAATAATCCTGCTCCTTAGGATAAAAAAGGGAGGATTATGGAGATCCTGAAGGTGGAGCCTGTATCTTAAGAGTTGGTACCGAGCGTTCTGGTGGAGGTACCGGCTTCAGGGTTGTCCTGAGGAGACTCGTTCCGGTCTCTGAGAATGTGTACTTGGACTTGTACTTTGCGTTGTAGGTTGAGGTGTATGCAACTGTGGTCTCTGTCTTGAGTTTTGCCTTAGCTTTCCCGAATAAGAAGCTTGATAAACCGCCTGATTTAAAGCTGCTCTCAAATGTAGTCTTATTCTTGAACTTAAACTCTTTCTTGTACTCCCTCTCAAGCGATCGCTCAGTCTTCATCGAGATCGTCATCTTCACCTCGATGATCGACTCTGTGAACTCATAGAACCTTGGCTGGAGACCGTATGTTAGAAGGTTCATCGGATCCGTGTTTGTAACCAGCGTGGGTGAACCGGTCGGATTGCCGTCTTCATCAACCGGTTGCTCGATCGCGAGGATAACACTGCCTGCCGGAAGTTCTATCTCGGCAAGCGCCTGTGCAACCTCTATCGAGTTCATATCCAATGCCTGTTGACTCTCTGCGATAGCCAATGCCATCTCTTTTATCATATCCCCGAAGGGAACATTCAATAATTCTTGTCCAACACTCATATTATCACACTCATATTATCATCTCTTCGTTCTGATAATGACGTTTAAATTACTTAAGAGTTTCCTATGCAGGGGGCTGTCAATTCTTCTGGTGTTAAACTTTTTTAAAACGAATAATCAAGTTGAAAACTACTACCGACAGACCGATCCCAACCAAATAAAAAGGAACTGCAAGACATATCAGGGAATACTCGCCTTTCTAACAAGAAAAATGGAATACTGGACATCAAAACATGGGAAGATACAACACTCAACAAGTTGACAGCCCCGCTAAACACATACGTTTAAATAATTACAGACTCAATAATTAAACATGCAATTTACAATTAAACTTGAAGAATCCAACGAAGGAGGATATACTGCTCAATGTCTTGAGCTTCCTGCTGCGATAAGTGAGGGGGATACAATAGAAGATACCCTAAAAAATATTAAAGAAGCGATTCAACTGGTTCTTGAAGTGACGCAAGAACAGGCACTGGTATATTCAAAAGTATATAAGGTGGAAGTTGCCAGTGCATAAACTTCCTTCGGTGTCTGGCAAAAAAACTATTAGATCATTAAATAAAATGGGTTTTATTATAATACGGCAAAGAGGTAGTCATGTATTCATGCAGAGAGAAGAGGCAAGTGTTACAGTGCCATTACACAATCCTATTAAAAAATCCACTCTTAAAAGTGTATTGAATCAAGCAGGAGTTTCATTGGAAGAATTCTTAGAACATCTTTGAATTATTGAGTTGTATTGCGGCAGAAAGATTGGCAAAGTTTGGGTTTTGTTTTTATAGTCCCTTAGAAAATTCAAAAAATCCTGATCGTAACTGATAACAACAAAAAACTGTCCACTGGAATTGGGCTCGTAGTATAGTCTGGATAGCACACAGGCCTCCGGAGCCTGAAGCCCGGGTTCGAATCCCGGCGAGCCCGCATCAAATTCGATACGAAATAAATAAATACTGCACAGCCTATTTAGGCTATAGAGGTTTTACAATCTTGTTTTTAATAGGAGAAGCACTTATTGGATCGGCACCAGAACTTGCACACATCGACCTGATGATAGGCGACAAAAATGGCCCAGTTGGCAGTGCCTTTGCCGCAGGCATGACACAATTGTCGGCAGGTCACACACCTGTACTGTCTGTAATACGGCCAAATCTTTTAACTAAGCCAGCAACTCTCATCGTGCCAAAGGTAACAATGAAAAAAACAGAGCAGGTAAACCAGATCTTTGGTCCTGCCCAGAATGCTGTGGCACTTGCAATAGCAGATGCGGTGGAAGAAGAACTGATACCACAGGATAAAGCAGAAGAGTGGGTGGTAATTGCAAGTGTGTTCATACACCCTGATGCTAAAGATTACAGCAAGATATATCGATACAATTATGGTGCAACCAAGCTTGCAATACAGAGGGCAATGGAACAATTTCCAAGCATTAATACGGTGCTGGATGAAAAGAATAGGGCAGCGCACCCTGTAATGGGCTTTAAGGTGACAAGGCTCTGGGATCCGCCGTACCTGCAGGTAGCAATCGACGTACCTGATATAGACTACGTACAGCAAATACTAAAAGAGATGCCACAAAGCGATCATCTGATAATCGAGGCAGGAACACCGTTGATCAAACGATATGGTGTAGACGTTATAGAGAAAATACGTGAAGCACGTAATAATCCGTTTATTGTGGCAGATCTAAAAACTCTTGATACTGGCAATCTTGAAGTCCGCATGGCAGCAGATGCAACAGCAGACGCAGTGGTAATCTCTGGTCTTGCCCCAACATCGACAATTGAAAAAGCAATTAAAGAAGCCAAAAAAACAGGTGTTTATTCAGTTATTGACATGCTGAATGTGAAAGATGCAGCAGGGCTGATAGACAATCTCTCTGTAAAGCCAAACATCGTTGAATTACACAGGGCTATAGACCTTGAGAACACAGTTGCAACAGGTTGGGACAGCATACAAAAAATCAAGAAAATATCAGGAAAGATACTTGTAGCGGTTGCAGGAGGCATACGTATAGATAAACTAAAACCAAGCGATCATACCGTAGACGAGGCTCTTGCAGCAGGTGCAGATATTATTGTAGTCGGTCGGGATATTACTAAAGCAAAGGACGTGAGACTCAAAACAGAACAATTCCTCGAACATATGAAAAAACCAGAAATTGACCAGTACCGCATAATGACAGATTTCTGAACAACTCGACTACTTCGTAGTCGAGAGTTAACGATATTATGTTTCTATGCACTCGATTGCTATCGCAATCAAGAGTCAAAGGTTACCGGTTATTTTCTGCACAACGAAGTTGTGCAGTTGTTAGGTTAGTCTCTGCACAACGAAGTTGTGCAGTGCTATCTACAATCAAGAATCAGAGGATGCAATCAAAAGTTAATTCTGCACAACGAAGTTGTGCAGTAGAGCAGAATTATAACTGCCACAATACTTACCACTGTTGCTTTTTTTATCAGTGTGATTGCCTGGGTGATGCGATCTGGTTCTGGTATGTCTGCCCCCTTGTTTAGAATGTACGTACCAGGTTTTTCAAGTGTAATTCCAAGAGCACAGGCAGTTGCCGCTATGGGCCAACCAGAGTTTGGTGAAGGTGTTTTTATGTGTTCCCTGGAAGCACATTTCAGTGTTGCTGCTGGATTATTGGATGCCAGTGCTATGATCAGTGCTGATATGCGTGCTGGAATGTAGTTGAGAAAATCATCAACCCTGGCTGGAACGAAGCCAAGTTGCTGGTACGGGGGCTTTTTATATCCTACCATTGAATCGAGTGTGTTGACAACTTTATAGACAAGAGCCCCAGGGAGCCCAAAGAGTACAAAGTAGAACATGGGTGTGAGGATGCCATCAACATAGTTTTCCGAGACAGACTCGATTGTTGCTGACGTGGCTTTCGTTTCATCGAGATTATTGGTATCCCTGCTTACAAGAGTACGAAGTTCACTTCTTACCGTTTCAATTCTTCCGTGTTTGAGCTGGTCTTCTATTTTTTTTGCAGAGCCAAAGAGCATGTTAATAGAGAAAGTTGATTTTAGTAGATAGATGGAAGCGATAATTGCAAATATGTGATTTGTTCGGGTGAGAAGTATGCCAGTTACTGCGAAAGGTGCGATTGTTATAAATGTCATTGATGCTCCGTAAAGTGCTCTATTATTTTGTGGTGCATGCTTCTCAAGCAGATGTATGATTTTTCCCATCCATACAACAGGGTGCACTCTTGCTGGCGGTTCGCCTATTATTATGTCGAAAGCAACTGCTCCAATTAATATTAATAGTAACACTGTGTTCACAACAATGGCTCCATCACACGCTTCCATGCTTCTTTGACGTCACTGCCTTTTAACAATTCATCAAGTATCTTCGATGCTACCTCCGGTTTGTGTACAAGGTGGCAGTTCATGCAGCTCCATACTTTACTTCCACTTGCACGTTTAATGTATTCACCCCCTGTTCGTGTATCTTCACAGGGGTAGAATGGGCAGAAACAGAAGGTACAATCCTGCCCCTCGAAGTGGCAGGGATAAAATGGGCAGCTGACACGACTGTTTGCAGTTTGTCCTTGTTTAATTGCAGCGTTAAGTGATTTTTTTCCAATTTTCTCACCCCATTCCATTGATGTTTGTTCAATTGCTTGAATTAATGTAATATTTTCTTTGTGAGTACGTACTGCAAGGCGAATATGGTTTTCAAGTCCAAAAGACGCGCAATCCCGAATTACAATACCTTCTAAAAGGAGCCTCTTTGCAAGTTTTGCTACAGTGAGTGGGAAATCGCTGGTATCTACAAGTATAAAATTTGTCTGGCTTGGTAGCGGTTTAAAACCACGGATGTGTGCAAGCTGTGCATGGAACCATTCCCGTTCTGCCTTAATCACGTCTCTGGAATCGTAAAGAAACTTGCTGCCATGTTTTAACAACCATTCGCCTACTGTATCAGCTATGCAGTTGAGGTTCCATGTAAGTCTTGCAACATTCATATATTTTGCAAGCGTAACTGGTGCAACACCAAAACCAATTCTAAGCCCCGGTACTGCAAAGGCTTTGGTAAGAGAGCGAAGGACAAATAGAAACTCACAGTCCAGTACATAGGTAGCTATGCTATATCCGGGGTCTGATAGCTCGATAAATGCTTCATCCACGAATAGAAACACTTTCTTTCTTGCACATCGGTCAGCAAGAGTGATGAGTTGTTCACGTTCTATCAGTGTGCCAGTTGGATTGTTCGGGTTGCACACAAACACCGCCCTGACACCTGAAAGCTGTTTATCGGTAATTGTAAGCATTTCTTCATACTTTTGATGAATAATATTTGCACCCATCAACCTGCACTGATTCTCATACTCCCCAAATGTCGGAACCGGGATGATAACGGTATCTTCTGGTTTGATCACTGTTTCCGCAAACAGACGTATCAGTTCTGTTGAACCGTTGCCTGGTATGATATTTTCAGAAAACACGCCTGCAAAATCAGCAGCAGCTGCTCGAAACTGCGTATATTCACTATCAGGATACCGGTTAATATATTTACAGGCTTTTGTGAGCGGTTCTGTTATATCTATATGAAGTAAGTTCTGGTTGCTGCTAAAATCAAGAAGTTCTGATTCTAATATGCCTGTGCGATCTGAAGCTTCTTTGAGTCTTGCTCCATGAACACACGGTGTTAACCTGACAATTTCTTCGCGAAGATGGTCTGCATAATCATCACAAGTTTCTGTCACGGAAAGTCTTAATGTATTCTCTACATATATAACCCAATCTTTCGAGCACTGCACGACTTCGTTGTGTAGAAAGCAACCGGTAGCTCTTGACTTTATATATTCATTTTCTCTGCATGAGAAAACGAAATAAAGTGGTTCTTTGTGCACTATCGCGTTGCAGTGACTAAAACCCTAGAGACTTTTTGATATTTTTGAACGTATAAGAAAGTATAAACGCAACTATGTTCTCTTGCTACTGAAATTTGGGTAGTGTCCTAATTCGAGATGGTTAATTGGAAATAAAAAAAATTCGTGTCATGTCCACAGATGATCCACCAATCCTTTCAACATTGCAGGAGAAGTTCTTCTCTTGAACCCATTTACGAAATTCCGGTAAAATTGAAACAGTTGGAGTGAACACTCCAATCGCAATCTCCGTTTTGAGAAACACTTTGTCTTCCGTACTAATCTGCCAATCCTTTACCTGAGTATCCCGTTAAAGTTCTCGATGTCGGTGGTTTCGATATCACTGTGGCAGGGGCTGCCGTATATTGTCCTTTTCTCTTTATGGATGACTCTCCTCTTCTCCCTGATCTTTGCAAGCTGCCCGTAATCGATACAGGTATCCGCATAATAATCTGGCAAAACGTATGTGTAATCGTCGTTTCCATCGGTGAATACCTCTATTTTGGTCTGCAACGACGGCTGCTCCGTCCTTCCAGATAATTTCCTTATCATTCTTCAACAAGTCTTTTGTGTCCGTTTTCCAACTGAAAAAGCCGCAAAGAAGTATGTACTACTGTCTCGACAATTTAGTTCTTATACATAATGCTTGGACAATTTCTCGTTAGCATTCTCACTCGTAAACCCCCAGTTGATTTTCTTTTCATCGTCATTCCGGAACACCAGTCCAAAATTGTCTTCATATCTCGGAAATCCGTCTGTCGAGTTGCGTCGATATCCATTACATTGATCTCGATTTTAGCCAGCTTGCATGCTGGTGTAATATTGAAATACCGATCTTTGCTCCAAAATCATTTCCGCTCCCCACCGAAGATGCCTCGTAAAAGATGACTTTTCCTTTATTGGTGTTGAAGTTATCCATGACCAGTCCTGGGATAATTTTCCCAGCGCGTCTTTTGGGTATTCTTCATCGACGCAAACATCTTCACGAATTGCGGAAATCCACCATGAGAAGTTCCTGGCGATTTGATCCTCATAAAATTCGCCGTTTCCTGCTAAATTCGACCGCCAAAATGTTTTTTTTTGCTGTACCGTTCCTGGTATACTTCATAATCATGTTTCACAGAAGTTCCAGGCTTCATAGGGATGGAAATCCTTTTATCTCAAGTTGCGGACTTTTTGTCGTCAAAAGAAACGGAATAAATTGGGACTTCCGGGTCTCGTACAGTTCTTCATTACAGATCCTTTGGGGAAACATCGTATCCGTTATACCGGTGTCGGTCGTCTGTATGCACCACATCCGCCTTAACCAAAGGGGTTTAGTTTTGCTTTTTTTAAAGAATAAACATTGCTCTCTTTGTTTATCGTTTCAAAGCCATCCTTCTTTCGCATTTTATTTCTGTTATTTAGTGTAAAGAGTGTCAAAGCATCTCTTGCGTACATCAAGGTGATTCGGTGCTTTCATAACTTCCGCCGCATGTTTTACTCTGCTTGCTTTTAGGCCGGATGTGGTTTCTCCGCGAGGGCAGCGTTTTGGAGACTTCTTCGCGGTATTTCTTCTTGGTGTTGGAAACGGATTTGCCCTGCTGATCCACAGCGTATCTTTGCTCACCAAACAACTTCCATTGACCAGAAGCATAAAGGCAATAATAGCTGGAGTCAATTCTCTCGCGCTTTACGCTTCCATTTTCACAGAAATCGTTGAATGCTCCACCTCTTTCTCTAGCAAGTTTTGGTATTTTTTCCATAGAATATGGTTGGACTCACAGGTTTATAAAGCGTCACAAATTAAAGTTGGCACGAGCACTAGCGCGATGCCAGGAATGCTGCCATGATATTAAAGATTGCACCTCGTTAACCAACATGGGGAATTTGCAGATTTGTTGATGAAGAAATCACGGGGGCCATCGATAAGATATCCATCTTGCAGCAAAATTAATGGACGGTGTAGTGAGACTAGCAAAGAGATGGATTATTACGAAGATACTGTTTTGGTGATTTGTAAAAGTTATTGGGTGTTGGCATTGTTTCGGCCTGGTTATATATTTGGGTATACTATATACATTTGCTGGGTTTGAACATGAAATAAAGTTGAGTTCTGGGTATAACAAGTTGACGATCCCATATTTTAGAAAGCTGATATAAAACCATGAGTTACAGATTAACACAAAATTTAGATTATGAGTCAAGGGCAATGGCTTTTAACTAATCCAGTACTTTGCTTCTCATTGCGCTGACAAGACAGATCAATGTACCGACATGAGTGTTGAACTAAGCAAAAGAATAAAATCGATAAGAGAAGGGATTGTGAAAAATTTTACAAAGGGTGTATCTTGCATTAAATTCCGTTATGAAGGTATTTGAAATTTAAAAGAGTTTAAAACCTGGTATTTGCCTATATTTGGCCAGGTTGGGTGGAATGGAAGCAGTATATGACGGTTTAAAGACTATTTTGCGGAAAACCATCAAAGCTCTCAGATTCAGCAAAAGAACAACTAAAGGAATACTGGAAGAAACAGAACAATTGGACAACAGAAGGTAAAGAGAACTTGTTTTAAGAGTTTAAAAGTCCGGATATACTCAAAACGGATGCAGAGTTATTTTTTAAAAGGTTTCAAGATTGCACCACGCAAGGCAATTTCCTCATGATTACCGAAACCAGATGATTACCCGGAAGAACGTTTAAAAACGTTTCCTGAACTAAATAATGACGCCTTTACTTGATGCGGGTTTTTTGATTGAGAAACTTTATCCCCCAGACAACGTCAAATTACAGCAGTTGTGGTCGTTACAAAACCCGTAATATGCACCCGAACACTACAAAATTACGAGCGAATACTTTTGGATTTTATGCATTAAACGGAAACTCAGTTATCGACTTTAAGGAAAACTCGAAAAATGAATCGATTTGTGAATTCTTTGGTGAAATAAGGTCCAGAAACCCTGGAAAGACCATTGTTATTATTCTTGATAATTTTAGTTCGCATAGGGCAAAAGATACTACAAAGTTTACTGAAGAAAACGGGATTGTATTGGTATTTTTGCCTCCATATTCTCCAGATTTGAATCCAATTGAATTCATCTGGAAAGTATCAAGAAAGTCATTTCACGCGAGTTTATTGTAGATTTAAATCACATGAAAGAGATAATCAGTGATAAGTTTCGGAAATATTTATCACAGATTAGCTTTGCGAAGGGGTGGATTGAAAAGTTTATTGATGAGGAACATAAGTTAGAAATATTAGGTTCGTAACTATAATATGGGACAGAGTAGTAATGAAATCATTGCATATTGATTTTTCGATAAATCAGTTGTACAGATGCTAAAATTGAATATTTTAATAGTTTTGGACGGTTTAATGGATCAAACAGGTTTGAATAGTTACAAAAAAATATTGTTTTCTTTTTGTAACGGTTTATCATGTGTTATATCGAAACCCTTAAATACAGAGCGTATGTATGTAATAATTTGTTAAGAACCATGAATTAAGCAGATATGGAATCTTGACAAACGAACACCTCCTTGATAATTGTGTTCCATGCCATGGAAGCTTGACGATGGTTTCTTAAAAAATTAAAAATGGAGGAAAAAATAAATGGCCTATCTAACTGAAAAAATAGATCTATACAATGATAGAGGTCAGGTAATAGAATCCGGCATTCCGCTGGAAGCTATAACACCTGTCCAGAACCCAGCCGTTAGAGAGATTGCAGATACTTTTAAACGCTCTATAGCAGTAAATCTTGCAGGTGCCCAGAAGGCTCTCTCAACCGGACACTATGCCAACGAGTATATCCATCTACCTGATATACCAAACAAAGCAGATTTACCAATAAAGAGCGGTCCGTATGGCAAGCCAAAAGCAGTAAGAACACGCACATGGGATGTACCCTTAGTTGATAATGCAGACAAACTTGCAGCTAAACTTAAAGATAAACTGCAGGTCGATGCAGACGATGGTACAGTAGTTAATATAATGAAAAAAGGTGCTATGTTCTATGTTAAGCCATCCCAGAAGCTGTGCACCTCCGGTATTGAATATACCGGTGCACTTACAGCAACTGCACAGGCAATGACCGATCTTGTGATGGAAGAGTTTGATGACATACTTGACTTCCATGCAGCACCACTGGTACATACATCATTCTATGGCAGATACCCCTCGACTTATGAATTCATGGGTGGAAATGTCATTTCACTACTTGCAGCAAGCTGTGCTAACGAAGGACCAGGATTTTCCCTACGAAACCTGATGGTAAACCATATTGTAGCTATAACACAAAGAAGAACGATGGAATCAATGGCACTCAGCTCAACCCTCGAAGCTATTTCCCACCTTGAAATGGGTGATGCAATCGGTCGATGGAGACGCTGGCAGTCCCTTGTTTATGCATACCAGGGATTAAATGCCAATAATATTGTATACGACCTTGTAAAGGAATGCGGAAGCGGCACCACAGGTGATGTGGTCGGAGCACTAGTTGGAAGAGCACTCGAAGATAAGGTTATCAAAGTGCTTAAGACACTCCCATCCGGTTTTAAATTCTACACTGCACTTGATCCATCGCTGTGGAATGCCTATGCTTGCGCAGGAACATCAGCAGCAGTTATTGTCAACCAGGGTGCAGCAAGAGCAGCACAGGGTGCTGGTTCAACAATTTTGTACTTTAACGACATGCTCGATCATGAGACAGGACTGCCATCCGCAGGATATGGTGATGCTGTTGGTAATGGTATCGCGCTGTCCTTCTTCAGCCATTCTATCTATGGTGGGGGAAGCCCGGGTGTGTTCCATGGAAACCATATTGTAACCAGGCACTCCAAAGGATTTTTGATACCAGCTTTAACAGCAGCAGTAGCACTTGATGCAGGCACAGCAGTATACGGACCTGAGGCAACATCAGGACTTGTAGGAGATATATTTGGTGGAATAGATCTTATTAGAGAGCCAATGGAATCAGTTGCAAAATCAGCAGCAGGAATAAAGGATAAGTTCTAAGGAAGTGATAAAAATGGCAAAATATGAAAGACAATACTATAATAAAGGAGACCAGATCTCTCGAAACAGGCAGCGGATCATGGATCCAAAGACAAAGCTTGAAAAGCTTCGAACGATACCTGATGAAGGTTTTTTGAGCATACTTGGGCACAGGAACTTTGGAGAAGCATATAAAGCTGTGCACCCGCCACTAAGTGAGCTTGGTGAGCCAGAGGATCCAATGCGAGATCTCGTGCCACCAACAGAGGGAGCAAAAGCAGGTGATAAAATGGATACCCTCGTTATGACAGATTCAGTCTATGATTCCCCAATCGCAGTATACCTGCGTGCATGGATGCTGCATAACAGAGCTCGCGGTCTTGATACAGGCTGCTACTCCGGTCGAAACACGATTGAGATGAGAGCCCGAGACCTTGAAGATATAGGCAGGCTGCTACTTGAAACAGAGGTATGCGATGTAAGAAGAAACCACCTTCGCCAGATGACATGCACAGGACACAGCTGCCGACTTGACCAGGACGGTTTGATGTTTGATGCAATGCGTCGAACAAAGATGGAAGGCACAGATGTTGTATATGTCAAAAGCGGTTTTGGTATTTCACTTGATAAGCCAGTCAACATCGGTAAAGGAGTTTCAGATGAAGAACTTAAAAAGAGATCTTCGATCTACCGATATGATAACATACCAAATCTCTTGCTTGAAGATGTGGTCGATCCTAAACCAGATGAAAAGGTAAGTGAGACTACCCAATGGGGTAGACGAATCATGCGCCAGAGATTATATGGAAATCTGAATCCAGAGTTAATCAAAGAAGATGCGTATGAAAACCTTGAACAATTAGAACTGAAACCAAGATACTAAAACGAGGTGAAAAATATGAGTCAAACTCGAACAAGCAAAGAAAATACAGTAGTAGAAGAGGGAAGGTATTGGGATCCTCATGCTGTTAAAGGAAACATTGAAAAGGGAAAAACATGGGAACGTATGTCGATACGTGATGACTGTGGAAATATGTTTAAAAGTAAGTTTGGTGATATAGACTTTACAAGCAAGAATACAGAGTACTACAGATTCAATGGTGTAATGCAAAGCAAGAGAAAATCAGAAGCATGGGAAATTGCCAAACGAATCACCAGAGAGAGAGGTATACCAAACTACAATCCAGACCTTCACCTGCACGGCGTGCAGATGGGACAGAGAATGCTTCAGACCTACAAGATAACAGGTCTTGAGCGCGAGTGGGCTGGTGCTGAAGACACGCCAGCACATCCAGGATGGGTGCCAGGTACCGGTATCTATGGTATCGAGATGGATGATGTCAACTATGAAAACAATATGGCTATGCAACAGTCACGTGATGACATCTCCCGAACATCGATTAACGGAATGAATATTCCTCACGAGACTATAGAGAGGCGTTTTGGTAAGGAAGTAACACCAGAGACCATCAACACCTATATGGAAATGCTCAACCACAACCTTGGAGCAGGTGCTCTTATCCAGGAACATGTGACAGAGACAAACCCAGAACTGGTCAAAGACTGCTATGCCATCATGTTTACAGGTGATGACGAGGTGGCAGATTCCATTGACCCGTGCTTTATTACCAACATAGACACACACTTTCCCGAGTACCAGGCTGTTCAGCTAAAAGACCAAATCAAAGACAAGATATACCAGGTCTGCCGCATACCAACGATGGCACTGCGCACATCAGATGGCGGTCTGGCAAGAGCATGGGTAGGACAGCAGGCAAGCCTTGCCTTTGTTGGCGCCTATGATATTCCAGCAGGTGATGCAGTTACCAGTGACTTCGTGTTTACAATCAAACACGGCGATGTGGTATTCACCGGAACAGCACTGCCATACCGACGTGCACAGCGTGTAAACTCGATTGGCGGCGTGCCTTACGGCTATTACGCAGACATCTGCCAGTCAAGCAGAACTCCTGAAGCTATAAAGGGATTAGACGGCGGAATTGATCCTGTTAAAGTAACGGTTGAAGCTCTCACACCAGGATGCGTTCTGACAGACCAGGGTTGGCTTCATAACTACTTAGCAGGCGGTTCGTCAAGCTGGGCAAGCTATGTTATGTCAGTCTACACCGATGAAGTACTTGAAGATCCATCGTACTATGGTGCTGACTGGGGAATGCATCACTACAAGTGCGGTGTCGGAGAAGTGCCAAACACACTTAAAAACGGCATGCAGATAGCAGAGGTAGTTGGACAACACTTCCTTGCAAGCTATGACCTGTATCCGGCAATGTGTGAAACACACTTTGGTGGAAGCCAGAGATTCCTTCTCCAGTGTGCTGCTATTGGTGCAGCAACAGGTGCTCTTACAGGAGACACTGACCTTGGACAGACCATGTGGATGTACAACACCCACATAGAGAAAGAACACTGCATGAGACTTGGTTTCTATGGGCATGATATGCAGGATCAGATGGGATGCGGACACAATGCTTCATACCGTTCAGATCAGGGTAGCCCATATGAGCTTCGAAACATGAACTTCCCTGACCAGGCAATGCATGTAGGACACGTAGGCGGATATGTCGGTATCTGTGGAGGATCAGCACACGCAAGAGGTGCAGCATACTCTACTAACCCGGTAATCAAATTGGCCTTTGCAGACCATGAACATATCCAGTTCGACTGGAGATACCCACGCAGAGAGTATGGACGTGGTGCACTGCACGACTTCATGCCAGCCGGAGAGAGAACTGTAGTCTGCCCAGCGTATGCTGGCGGAATCACTGCAAATATCCCACCAATGTATGAGAAGAAGCGTTAAGCTTCTTCCTCTTTTTTTTATTTGATTATTCTTAAGAGCTTTTGCTTTGGTCTGGACAAGCTATAGAACGAGCTTTTTAAACGTATAGGGAATTATATAATGTTTCATATCTTAGGACAAAATTCAGTGACAAAATAAAAAGAATCCTTAAAAAGCATGAAGTTGAATTTTATCCGGGTGCTGGGATGGATTTGATAACATTTGTTGAACTTGAAGAATATCTGTCAGATTTATTGGGAGTAAAGGTTGATCTGGTAATGAAATCTGCTCTTAAGCCACGGATAGGAAAACACATATTGAAAGAGGCTGTCTATATATGAAAATTGCGTGGGATACAATTAAAAAGAGGATTCCAGAAATTAAGCCATTGTTTGAGAATATGCTAAAGGACTTGGAACGGTGATTAACGGTTGAGTTTTCTATGTGGAGTTGAAGAGCTGTGCGAATAATCTGTGGATATAATGTAAATCTTGACTCTGTGTATACCATAAGAGGCGATGAAATAGTCAGGTGCCTGAGTAACCACAACATTATAGAAAAAGTGCTAAAACACCCTGCATCATCGTCTGAAGGCATATACAGCATAGAAGATTTTTTTCGTGGGCTTCTATTAAATATGAAAAGTGGAAGCGGTGCAGAATGGTTGATCTTCAATCACGAGGTTGTTAAATCTTTAAAAGAGTGCTTTGGAGAAAAATCAGATATTATCATTGGCGGCAATGCTGGAAATATAACTAACGTGTTATCAGAACTTGGTGCAAGCCTTGTACTGCCTAACATTGCAAGACACTCAAAGGTGCAGACGGAGTTATTTCATAGGGAAAACATCAAAACAAGAGTCCAGAACTCTGAAAACGAGGAATCTATCCATTTTGTCTTCAATTTCAACAAGGGTACGCACGTGCAGGTAGGCGATCTGGATTTTATTGTACCGCATGATGACCGTTTCATTGCAACTTACGATCCGGCAAACATCGCACTCGAAGTTGATCCTTTTTTTGAAGAGTACCTGCTGCAATTTGCTGACAGTTTTGATGGTGCAATCTTTGCAGGGTTTCACTTACTACTGAAAGAGTATTCCGATGGCAGCACATACAAAGATAAACTAAACAGATTCATACGACAGACTGCAAGCTTGAAGAAGCAGAATCCTAACATGTTTATCCATGTCGAACTTGGCTATTTTCAGAGCGATACTGTTGAATCCTATCTACTAAAAAACCTCTCCCACGTTGACAGTCTTGGATTGAATGAAGTGGAACTATCGCGGTGCAGCCTGATAAAAGATAACAAAAAGCTGATTGCAGGAATAAATAATCTGCAAATTGGAGACATAACCATGGCTTCTTTGCAGATATTGCAGGCTGCTGATTTGAATCGTGTCTGTATTCACACCGGTGAGTTTGTAGTAAGTGTGTTCAAAAAAGGGTTCATCAAGCCAGCGGATGAGATTAAGGCTCTCAGGTTTGCGGTCAGGACTGCAGCATCTTATGCAGCAACAGGCAAGCATGGAAACTGGGAATATATCGAGCAAACCACGAAAAATATACCTTTGAGGAGCAGTAAAACCACATCCCTAAAAAACTATTACGTTTGTATGGTTCCAGTCATGCGCTGCGAAAAACCGGTGACCACCGTGGGACTTGGCGACACTTTTACTGCAGCAGCATTCTTAAGAGAACTTGAACTGGCAAAACAAGCTTAGGGATCGTACATAAATCAAGTTTTTCATACTGCCCACAAACAGCAAAGATTGTCCCAACCGGAAAACAAATATTATCATCCGGAGTGATACCAAACGTCCCCAGTCTCGTTTGACTAAACATAAACCAAACTCAACTGAGGACACTCCTGATAAACCACAACTGTCAAAGTTAGGTAATAGGTTATGGTTTTGGCGATGACCATATTAATGATATAATAGCTGAAGCTGTGAGAGTCCATGGACTAAAGATATTTGTTATTTCGCCATCCTCACCAGATAAATTTTATAAATCAATCAAAGAAAAGAACGTTGATAAAGATATTTTACATGGAATTTCCAGTTACTTTCAAGGTAAATTAACAGATATTTTTCCAGAAAATTTATCTATCAAGACGCAAGCAAGTAGAAATATTTTCAACACTTTTTTGAGTAGCATAAACGGTTGGATTTTTAAGGCCCCTGCGCCTGAATTGTGTTATAGAAAGTGGACAAACTGTTAGAATCACGAAAACCATGAGCATCAGCATCAAGATGCCCCGGACAGAGCGAAGCGACGTCTGGGGTCGGTGACTGAAGACATAGATTACTCATGCTCCCAGAAGACGACGGAAAGCGGAAAAACCTCTTCAATTCAAAGTCAATAATCAAGCGCACAGGGGTTTCAAGTGTGGATTAATATTGATGATCCACAGTCAAAAATTTTATAGACTACACAACACCACAAAATTTAATAACATGATATCAAATTTGATAGAATATGGACGTTATACAAGATGGAAAAAATACTGCAATGAGGATTGAGGAGAAATTAGAAAGAAATATAAAATCTGAAGAAGAATTTAATAAAAAAATATTAAAACAAAACAAATTCATTTCATTCTTTACTGTTTTAATTTTTTTACTTACTTTATTTTTAGTAATTTTAACAATTAAATTTGCGTCTGGAGAATACAATAGATGGTAGATGTTCTTACAATAGTTGTATCAATTATTGGGTTTATTCCACTTTACATAGACCTAATCCTGAGACTCCTCAAAGAGCGCAAGATTGAGTTCATCGTAGAGAGGTTCTATGAGCCCACCAAAAAACCTGTAGATAGCAATTGGGGAATAAGGATTCTCCACCCTAATAGACCTATCGAAAAGTGTATCGTTCTATATAATAACATTCCACTTCCATGGTGGGATGATGACGAGCTTTATTACGAAAGAAGATTTGTTGCAATGGGTGGTGGAAATGTACGGGTTCCAAAAGCAATTCAAAAGGAAGGTGTAAAGATTAGAATTCAGAATGGTAAAAAAACACTGAAGAAAGTTAAATTTGAGGATCTACATAATGCGAAGCCATAGGAGTTAAATAGGATTCTAAATAAAAGTTCAGTACAATATCCTCTGAGAGCATGATTGCATTAGAAAATCCAACCATTTTTGGTCTTGAGGCATCTGCACAATTTTCAACTAAAATAAAAGAGGTGGAATAATCCATCTCTTTCTAATTCGGTCATTTTTCCGAGAGAGCGAAGCATCAGTGCCTATGCTCTCCGATTTAGCAACCTGTTGGATTATATTCGACCAAATCTTTGCACTGTCCTGCGCCGCAAAAAAGAGGAAATCCATGCCATCCAACTGAATCCTGAACCATCGAGCATCGTCTTGATGCCCCGGACTTTGCGTAGCGACGTCCGAGGTCATTGACTGTGGAATGGGATTCATGCTCGGGAAAATGGATTTAAATATGAATACTTCCATTAGGATAAAAAAGTTTAGGCACAATCTGTAATGCTAATTAGATTAAGTTAGCTCCCACCAAGTTTTTCTGAAAAAAGCCTCCCATTTCAAAATAGCCTCTATGGTGAAATCTAGGCAAAACTTTGTGTTCTTCCTTAATTCCTCTGATTCCATAGCAATCCAAGATTGTTTCGCATCTTTAATATTGTTTTCAATTTCTGGGACGATTTTATCTTTATCAAATGATGATAGTTCCGTGATTGGATTTAAGCAGTTTGAAAATATTTCGCGATATTTTTGATATTTTTTATAATCCAACCTTAACTTCAAAACTTCAATTTCGTCAATTAATAAATTTAGTAATTTATGTTCGATTCCACTCTTTGCCAATACTAATCCACTTCCATAAAGTCTACCTTGTTCTTGTAATTTTGCAAATTCAAATGCAGAAGCACTTAATATTAATGATTGTGCATATTTTTCTAAATTATAATTTTCTTCAGCTTCATAAATAAAAGATTTTAGCGTATCATCTTTAATTAAAAATGCAAGTGAGATTTCAGATACATTTAGTTTAAAGACATTTTTTACAATTTCGGCTAATACCGTTTCTATGAGTTCAGTATATCGGTCTAAATCACTAGAGCTAGGGATGATACCTTGATGCTGGACAAGGTTTCTTGCTGCTCTCATATTTTTAATTTCAGATTCGTGAATTAATTCATTAGGATCATATCCATTTTTTTGTAACATAGTTTTAAGATTATCTAATAAAGCATTAAAATTTCTTTCTTTTGATTGATTGCCTCCAAGATGTCCAATCGTAGCATTCATTATCATTTCTATTGTATTATCATAGTGAAGTAGCGCAATAGCTCGGTCAAATTCATTATCATAACTATAATGTTCAACTCCCTTATTGTAAAGACCCTTTGCATATACTAGCTGTCTAAGAATATGTGAAGTAATAGATTGGCTCATATAAACAAAGATTTCATCGTTATTATTAAAGCTATTGAATTGTGCGCCTGAATTGAATAAATGAGATTAAGCAAAAATAAAGTTGATAAAAGCCCGAGCATTGCTTCGATGCCCCAGATTTTGCGAAGCAATCCGAGGTATGTGACTTCGTTTCATTTTTTAGCACCCCAGTTTTGTGTATATTTATCTTACAAAGCTGAAGTACTGGCCATATGGCTCTATTTTATTCTGGGGTGGAGAGATTGGAGCTGCACAGAAAATAACCGGTAGCTCTTGATTCTCGATTGCGTAGCAATCGAGTGCGTCAGCAATCGAGAAATGAAGCTCGCTTATCGGCTCATAAAGTCACTTGATTTTGGCGGCTCAAGCTTGAGTCCTTTGCGCTGCCTGATTCCTTTCACAACCTCTTTTAGCATGTTTGCTGGAATCGGTTCAAAACCTGCAAACTCTGTGCTCCACATAGCTCTCCCTTCGGTTGCTGAGCGAAGGTCTCCTGCAAATCCAAACAGTTCTGCAACAGGTGCCTTTGCTTCGAGGATAATGGTATCTCCTTCTGTTTCCATGTTTAGAATCATTCCGCGTCGACCCTGTATTTCTCTTGTGGCACCACCCATCTGTTCCTGCGGCACCTGGATGAATACTTTCTGGTAGGGTTCAAGGAGTGTTGGGTTTGCCATGAGTGTTGCTGCCTGTATTGCCTGGCGGGATGCTGGTATTACCTGTGCTGGTCCGCGGTGTACTGCGTCCTCGTGAAGCTTAACATCAACAAGTTTTACTTTTACGCCCTGGCATGGCTCTCTTGAGAGTGGTCCTTCTTTCATAACTTCTTCAAAGCCTTCGAGAATAAGTTCCATCGTCTCTCTGAGGTATTGGACACCTTTTGTCATATCTATATACATATTTGATTCGAAGATGTGGGTTACACCTTTCGCTTCATCCTTGGTCATGCCTTCTTTGAGCAGAAGGTTTCTGCGGTCTATTTCTGACATTTTCATTGAGATACTGCCAGATTTTATAAGTTCAACAACTTCAGGTTTCATGGGCTCCACTTCCACGTAGAACCTGTTGTGTCTATTGGGTGATTTTCCCTCTACTGGCCCTGCTGTTCCTTGTATGGTTTCCCTGTATACAACAAGGGGTGTTGATGTGATAATTTCTACGTTTTTGTCGCGTTCAATTCTGTGTCCCACCACTTCGAGGTGGAGTTCACCCATTCCTGCCATGAGGTGTTCGCCCGTTTCTTCGTTGATGCTTACTTTAAGGGTGGGGTCTTCTTTTGCCACCTGTCTTAACACTTCTACGAGTTTTGGCAAATCTTTCATGTGTTTTGCTTCCACTGACACAGTGACTACTGGTTCGCTGGCGTGTGTTATGCCTTCAAATGGCACCATATCCTGGAGGGTTGTTGCTGTTGTTCCGACGATTGCGTTTTTGAGCCCTGAGACTGCTACGATGTTTCCTGCAGGTATTTGCTCCACTTCTATTCGATCTGGACCCATGTATATGCCCACCTGTTGCAGGCGATCCTTTACAGCAGTTCCTGAGATGTATAGTTCGGCTCCACGACGAAGTGTGCCGCTGAAGAGTCTTCCTGCTGAAATCTCTCCTGCGTGCGGGTCTGTCAATATTTTTGTTACCATCAGTGCAACATCGCCAGACGGATCAACATTAATCATGGATTTGCCGATTTTGCTTTCAGGGTCTCCACGCCATATTACTTTTATTCTCTCTTTTTGAGCTTCCAGTGGGTTTGGCATGAACCTGATAATCATGTCGTTTACCACCTCGTGCAGTGGGCATTTCTGTGCAAGAGATTTCATGTCCTCGTTTTTGCAGTACTCGTATACCTCGTTGAATCCAATTTTGGTCCTTGTCATAAATGGCACGCTTACTGCCCAGTTATACAGTGCCGAACCAAAGGCAACTGTGCCATTGGCTGCATCCATACGCCATTCCTTGTATTTTTCCGGACGCATGCCTTTAATCAGCTTGTTAACGTGGTCTATGACTTTTCCAAGGCGAACCTGCATTTCCTGGGAATCGACCTTGAGCTCGTTTATGAGTCGGTCAACCTTGTTTATGAAGAGCACAGGTTTCACGTTCTCTCGAAGTGCCTGACGCAGCACGGTTTCAGTCTGCGGCATTGTGCCCTCGACTGCATCAACCACGACTAAAGCACCGTCAACCGCCCTCATGGCACGTGTAACATCTCCGCCAAAGTCAACATGTCCAGGTGTGTCTATAAGGTTGATGAGATATTCTTTTTCTTCAAAGGTGTGCACCATGGATACGTTAGCTGCATTAATTGTTATGCCCCTTTGTTGTTCTTCCTCATCATAATCCATGAATAATTGGGTTCCTGCAAGCTCCTTTGAGATCATGCCTGCACCAGCTAACAGATTGTCAGAGAGTGTTGTTTTGCCATGATCTATGTGCGCTACAATCCCAATGTTTCTGATAAACTTTGGTTTGTCCATCAATGTCTGGACGCGCTCAACCATTTTCTTTCTTCGTCCCATATAAATTTCCTCTTAAAAATATAATCTATAATTGGTTATCTTGCTGCCTTTGCAACGCGCTCCAGACCATCCTTCTTACCAATGGAATAAGACTTCACATCATACCTTGCAGAAGCAATAATCTCATTTGCAAGTGCATTTGGCATGGAACGCTTTGACTTAAAAGCACTCTTTGAAGCGCCCTCGGTAATAAACCGCAATGCAAGATCAACACGTCGCTGCGGGGCAGAATCTACTGCCTTTGGAATCGATATGCCGCCGTATTTGAGACGAACAATCTCTTCTCTAGGGCCAACATTAGTAATAGCATCTACAAGAACCTGCATCGGGTTCTCCTTAGTCTTTCGATTGATAATTTCAAAACACTCTTTAACTATTTTATGTGATAGTATTTTCTTTCCATTGTTCTCTTCACGTCTCATAACACTGTTAATCAACCGTTCAACGATTGGCAGGTTTGACTTATTAAACTGCTGACGTGCGTGCCTGCCACCAGAATGAAGTGAAACCGTTGGAGTAGTGTTAATATACCTTGCCATCCCCCGGTCTTTTACTTCAACATCAGTATCCCATTGATCAAATAACTTCATGTATAACTACCTCACAGGTTTATCTCTCTTACCGCATACCATCTCTTGAAGCGGCACATTATTTACAGCTATCACTTTAAAACGCACACCAGGAATGTCTCCCATGGAACCGCCCATCCTGCCGCCAATGCGCTCAACAGTAACTTCATCATGCTCGTCAATAAAGTTAATAGCACCATCACCAGGACAAAAAGCTGAAACCTGCCTGCCATTCTTAATCAACTGCAGCCTGACACACTTGCGTATAGCTGAGTTCGGCTGCTTTGCCTCGACCCCTACCTTCTCAAGTGCAATACCACGTGCCTGCGGTGCACCACTGAGCGGGTCTGCCTTTATATCTAAACCAAGAGTACGCCTTGCATAGTGACTGTCACTCCATCTAAAATTCTTACGATCGACCTTGAGCTTACGAGCTGCATACTTTCCTTTTCCCATATTATATCTTCCTCTTCAAAATTTTATTCTATTACGTGTTCTTTTACTAATCTTCTGTGTAACTTAGTTCTCCTTAATCTTTCTACCATATATAAAAACTTATCATTTCGATACCATTATATGCTTGAATAAGTTATATGCAAGAAAAGTGAACAATTGATACACAGATACATAGTATAATAAACATGTACTAACGTTAATATATTATAGTATTGATTCACTGTTCTATGTTTTCAGGAGATGAATTAAAGTATGCAACAAATGGCACCACAAATGGGATATGACCGTGCTATAACGGTTTTCAGTCCGGACGGACGTCTTTTTCAGGTAGAATATGCACGTGAAGCAGTAAAAAGAGGTACAACCGCAGTTGGTATAAAATCTATCGGTGGAGTTGTACTGCTTGTTGATAAGCGTGTTACCAGCCGATTGCTTGAGGTTGAATCGGTCGAGAAGATTTTCCAGATAGATGATCACATTGGTGCTGCCAGTTCAGGTCTTGTGGCTGATGCAAGGGCGCTTATTGATCGGGCAAGAGTAGAGGCTCAAGTAAACGATGTAACGTACGGCGAGCCTATAGGAATTGAAACCCTTGCAAAAAAGGTCTGCGATCATAAGCAAGTTTATACCCAGTATGGGGGTGCGCGCCCGTATGGAACTGCACTTTTAATTGCAGGACTTGATGATGGGATTTCACGTCTTTTCGAGACTGATCCAAGTGGTGCTCTTTTAGAATACAAAGCAACTGCTATCGGGTCAGGAAGAAGTGAAGTGATGGAAGTCTTTGAAGCCAAGTATTCAGATGATATTAACATCGAGGATGCTATTCAACTGGGACTCGAGGCAATCCATGCTTCTTCAGAAGGTCATTTTGATGCTTCTACTATCGAGTGTGGAGTTGTTGAAGTGTCGACTCACTGTTTTAGAAAACTTTCGACAGAAGAGGTTTCTATGCATGTTAAGACATTTTTAGATTCTCTTCCCCCGGCAGAAACAGGGTCGACTTCAGAAGAGTGAGTTTTTGAGGGTGTTATTCTGGTCACAACATGTACAGAAATGAATAAATCGAGCATGAGGTGTTATTCTGGTCACGCTTGATGAAGCCGTGACTGCTCGGCTCAAGTCACAGGGCATGACTTTTGAGGTTCTTGTTGAACCTGATGGTGCGCATGCTTTCAAGAAAGATGAAGCAGCTATAGAGGACATTCTTGCTGTAGCAGATGTGTTTTCGAATGCAAGTCGAGGTGAGAGGCCTGTTGAAAAGAATGTGCTCGAAATCTTTGGAACTACCGATGTGCTTCAGGTTGCTTCTAAAATCGTAAAAGACGGCGAGATTCATCTTACAACAGAGCAGCGTAAAAATATACAGGAGCAAAAAAGGAAGAAAATAATAGCAATTATTGCCAGAAACGCCATTAATCCCCAGACAAAAACACCTCATCCACCAGAGCGAATCGGGCGAGCAATGGAAGAAGCCGGCATACACATTGATCCTTTGAAACAGGTGGATAAACAGGTAAATGTGGTGTTAAAAGCACTTCGCCCAATCATACCTATACGTTTTGAAGAGACCAGCATTGCAGTCAGGATACCGTCTAATTATGCTTCAAAGGTTTACGGAGCAGTTTCCGGGTTTGGGAAACTTGATAAACAGCAATGGCAGAACGATGGTTCATGGATTGGAGTTGTAACGATGCCTGCTGGTTTGCAGAATGATTTCTATGAGACTATGAATCATTTAACCAAAGGTGAAGTTGAGACAAAAATTATAAAATAATATCTGCACAACTTCGTTGTGCAGAGATATAATAGCAACCGCACAACTTTGTTGTGCGGAAAGTGATCAAGTAACTTTAACTCTCGACTACGAAGTAGTCGAGTTCAGGAGAATGATATTTTGAATAAAAGACAAATCATAATACCTGGTGATGTTCTTTCAGAGGATGTTAGTATTGCAGGCGATGGAACGTACGTTCGTGATGGAAAAGTGTATGCCTCTTTGTACGGGATTCTCAGTGAACACAATAAGATCAGGGTAGTGCCACTGTCAGGAAAATACATACCTGTACGTGGAGATGTTATTATTGGAATTGTTAAGGAAGTAACCTTTTCCAACTGGATTGTGGATATTGGCTCTCCGTACGATGGACTGCTGCACATTTCAGAGTATCCGCGAAGAATAAATAGTGAAAATATGAGTAAGCATCTGAAGGTTGGAGAAACGATTCTTACACAGGTGAAGGAACTCGATCCTATGATGAAAGTGGAGCTTACCATGCGCGATAGAAGACTTAAACCAATACGCAGCGGAAGAATTTTCGAACTCTCTCCATCAAAGATTCCACGATTGATCGGGCATGGCGGATCGATGATTTCGCTTATTAAGAAGGAAACGAACTGCTCAATAATAGCAGGAGAGAATGGACGCGTGTGGATTGATGGTGGTGATTGCAATATCGATTTTGCAATCGATGCAATAACCAAGATAGAGCAGGAATCACACATACCAGGTCTCACTGATCGACTGTCTGACTTCTTCGAAGGTGCAAAGACCCAAGAAAATGAATCTGACAAAGAGTATGAGAAAGAGAGTATTTTAGATGAAATATTAGAATAATTATATAATAATACGATAGAGGAAATACAAATGGATAAGCCAGAGAAATTCATAATAGATGGAATCCGACTTGATGGTAGAAAGCCAGATGAACTGAGGCCCATGAAAATAGAAGTTGGAGTATTGAACCGAGCTGATGGGTCATGCTATCTCGAATTCGGAAAAAACAAGGTACTTGCGGCTGTGTATGGGCCACGAGAAGTGCACCCGCGACACATGCAAAAACCAACCACTGCTGTTGTACGATTTAAATACAACATGGCATCCTTTTCAGTAGAGGAAAGAAAACGACCTGGTCCGGACAGACGCAGTATTGAGGTATCCAAGGTGAGCCGTGAAGCAGTTGAGCCAATGATCTTTACCGAGTACTTCCCAAAATCTGCCATTGATATCTTCGTGGAAGTTCTGCAAGCCGATGCTGGAACGAGAACGGCAGGAATAAATGCAGCATCCGTCGCTTTAGCAGATGCCAGCATACCAATGCGTGGACTTGTTTCTTCCTGTGCTGTTGGAAAAGTTGATGGGGAACTCGTGCTTGATTTAATGAAAGATGAGGATAATTACGGTGAGGCTGACGTGCCGGTTGCTATGACACCAGACGGGGAAATAACACTGCTCCAGATGGATGGAAACCTCACCAAAGAAGAGCTTAAAAAAGCAGTTGAAATGGCGACAGAAGGATGTAAACAAATCTATAAATTACAAAGAGACGCGCTTATTGAGCGATACAAAAAAGACCTTGAAGAACACAAAGAAGAAGTCGAACTTGTGGAGATTATCGCTGAAAGCGAGGAAACAAGCATTGAATCAACAATTGATAATACAGATGAATCTGGAGGTCTTAACGATGAGTGAAGAAGTGATGAATGAACTTAAAAGGGATTACCTCTACAGTTTAATATTGAAAAATCAACGTGCTGATGGAAGAGGTTTTGAAGAAAGCCGGGACATCGTAATCAAGACTAATATTATCGAGAAAGCAGAAGGCTCTGCAAGCGTAAAACTTGGAGATACTTATCTTGTCGCTGGCATTAAATTACAGCTAGGAACGCCTTTCCCTGACACGCCAGACAAAGGAGTAATAATAACCAATCTCGAGCTTATCCCGATGGCATCTCCAAACTTTGAATCAGGACCTCCTGGTGAAAATGCTGTTGAACTGGCAAGGGTTGTAGATAGAGGAATTAGAGAGTCACATTCTATTGACCTCAAAGAGTTGTGCATCGTTCCTGGTGAAAGTGTATGGCTAATCTTTATAGATATTCATGTAATAGATGATGGCGGCAATCTCATGGATGCAGCGTGTCTCGCTGCTATTGCTGCACTCCTTGGCGTCACGGTTCCAGCAAAGAAGTATGGTATTGGTGAAGACTTCAAACTGCCGGTCAGGGATATTCCAATTGCTGTGACGGCAGTGGAAATAGATGGGAGCATTGTAATAGATCCTTCTATTGACGAGGGGAGAATTGCAGGAGCAAAACTGACCGTGACTTCGAATATAGATGGCTCAATATCAGCAATGCAGAAAAGTGGGGTTGGGTTTTTTACACCAGAACAAATCAATTATGTTGCAGATGTTGCAATAAAACGGTCAGAAGAACTGCGTGAAAAATTTTTGGAGCTTTAAGATTATGGCACAACAAAGAAGAAAAGGAAAGAAAACACGTTCAGCAGGTAGGTTCGGTGTTAGATATGGTCGAAAGAACCGAAAGCTTGTAGCAGACATTGAAGAAAAAATGAGGCAGGGTTACCAGTGTAAGAAATGTGGACACATCACAGTGTCACGCACAGATACCGGGATATGGAAATGCAGAAAGTGCCATTATACCTTTGCAGGTGGAAGCTATGTTCCATCAACACCACAAGGTTTGGTTGCCCAGCGTTCCATTGCAGCCCAGGAACCGGCTTGATACTGGAGGGCTGATATTTTGGGTTACAAGTGTACACGATGTAAACGAACGGTCGAGATTGATTACAGCAGCGTTGGCGTCCGATGTCCTTACTGTGGACATCGCGTATTAGTAAAACAGAGGCCAACTGCAATCAAACGAATGAAAGTAGAATAAAACTGAATTGAAGCTTACAGCAGAATTTACCTTCGAAATACCCAATGCTTCCATAGTCTACCAGTCAATCGTTCCTGAACTATCGGATCAGATGCTGCGCAGTCAGGTCATGCTGCAGCACACAAATAATCACATCAGGTTGTTGATACATGCAGAAGACATAACTGCCCTGCGAGCTTCTATTAATTCATGGCTTCGCATAATCTCTATTGCAGACAGCCTTAGCTATATTTTGCATAAATAGCTTAAACACTTGAAATGAATGATTACTGGTTCTGTTGTTGTGATTATTAACAATCTCCTGAGTGGGAATTCATTTACATCAAGGAAAACTCTAAATCCAACAAAAGCAAAAGAAGCAAACATGTCACCAATTATACAGGGCAGAATATGGCGTTTTGCTGACAACATCGACACCGACCTTATTATACCAGGAAAATACCTTCGCACAACCGATATGAGTGTCTTTGCTTCGCACGCCATGGAGGGAATAGATCCCGAGTTTTCAAAAAAAGTCACAAAAAATGATATTATTGTGGCAGGTAAAAATTTTGGATGCGGCTCATCCAGGGAACAGGCACCTCTTGCACTAAAACATGCTGGCGTTGGATGCGTGGTAGCTGAAAGCTTTGCACGCATCTTTTTTCGAAATTCCATAAACGTGGGTCTGCCGATTATAGAAGCAGTGGTGGATTGTAAGCATAGCGATGTTGCAAGCGTTGACGTGGAAAAAGGAACTGTAACATGCCGGGGAAAAACGTATCAAGGGGTAAAACTCCCAGGCTTTCTTTTGACAATCTTACTTGATGGAGGGCTAATTCAGCATCGAAGGAAACAAAAGCAATGATATTTCCCCAGGACTACAAGTATGTAGGCATCACTGATACTCCACCACAAAAAGGAGGTGTGATATATTTTTCTACACAATATCTTATTGTAGAAACAACAGAGGAAGAGCATACGGATTACCAGATATATCTGGTTAAAAACAATGGCAAGGGACTCCTTCGAACGATAACCGATATAACACTGCTTGCAGATACACACCAAATTGCAGTGCTTAATGAAACTGTTGACTCCTGCAACTTCGGCGCACTTGTTAAAAAAGCCAGGAAACTGTGCAGCAGCCAAATCAATACCGTAATCATAACCGCAAGAGATAGACACACCACTTTCATTCATAAACCAGATATAAGTGAGCTCTTTGAAATAGAGATAATCGACATCGTACCCCCCAATCCTCCATGGCTTATCTACACAACACGACGCTTGTATGCAGCTGGAGTATGGAGCAGACTTCCAATCTGCTTCAGTGAAAAAAAGATAGACCTGACGCAATTCCAAGACGAAAACACGATGTTTCCATGCACTTCATCAGGGCTGAAGGGCACGTACCTTGATGCTGCAAAAACCACACCAGATGGTACAACTTTAGTAGGCTGTGATATTTCTTACCAGATATTCAACATCGAATTTACAAACAAACTGAAAAAACACATCAATACCTGCCCACTGAAAAAAAAACTCTATATGCCAACAAAACCATTTATCACAAGATGCTGCCAGTCAGAAAATATCGGGCTTACAACAGTTAACAACATGCCAGGCGTAGTAGTCCACTGGGGGGCATCAGAATACGATGTAATAGAAGCAGTAAGACAGCTCTATAAACGTTGTAAGGGAGACTTGTAAGCACTGCAAAGCTGGCGCTTTACAGAAGAAAAGGAGATGAAGCAAATGGACTGGGAACCTGGTTTATATCCGAACAAGAGAAAAAGGTCTGTTGAAAGAGAGGGTAAAAAAGCTTACGCACTTTTGAATTCCTGTGCTCTCTGTGCAAGAAGGTGTAGCGCCAATCGTTTAGAAGGGAAAAAGAGGTTTTTGTAAAGTGACAGATAAGCCGATGGTCTCAGGTTACGGTCCTCACTTTGGCGAAGAAGCTCCGTTTGTAGGTTAAGGTGGCTTGGGAAAGATAAAGCTCGTATCTGGGTAAAATTACATAAAGAAAGATATAAAAGTATCAATCAATTTATCATACTTAATGCAATTCAATAGAGGGATGATATAATGGCAATCAAGAAATCCGAATTATACTCTTCTATCTGGCAAAGTTGTGACGCACTACGAGGAGGGATGGACGCCAGCCAATACAAAGATTACGTACTTGCGCTCCTGTTTATCAAATACATCAGCGACAAATATGCAGGTCGGCATTATCCGGAAATCACCGTACCAGAGGGTTCCGGTTTTAAAGACATGGTTGTCCTCAAAGGTAAATCAGACATCGGAGATCAAATCAATAAGAAGATTGTCGCCCCACTTGTCAAAGAGAATAACTTATCTAACTTTCCTGATTTCAATGATGCATCAAAGCTCGGCAGCGGTAAGGAGAAGGTTGACCGTCTAACCGACCTAATCGCAATCTTTGAAACTCCAGCTCTGGATTTTTCGAAGAACCGAGCCGAAGGCGACGACATCCTTGGCGATGCTTACGAATATCTTATGCGCCATTTCGCAACCGAAAGCGGGAAGAGCAAGGGTCAGTTCTACACCCCTGCCGAGGTTAGCCGTGTCATAGCCCGAATAATCGGCATCCGTGAAGATAGAACAAGCCCCGAAACCACTGTTTACGACCCGACGTGCGGTTCCGGCTCTTTATTGCTGAAAGTTTCCGATGTGGCGCAAACGGATGTAACCATCTATGGGCAGGAGAAAGATGGGGCAACAAGCGGACTTGCCCGCATGAACATGATTCTTCACGACAATGCAGGCGCTTGGATCGTGCAGGGAAATACACTGACCGACCCCAAATTCAAAAAAGACGGTTCAATGCTCAAGACTTTTGATTATGTCATTGCAAATCCGCCTTTCAGCGATAAGAGGTGGATAACCGGATTAGACCCATTGAACGACGTTTATGAACGGTTCAAATCCTTTGGGGTTCCACCAGCCAAACAGGGAGACTATGCATACCTTTTGCACATAGTCAGGTCGCTAAAAAGCACTGGAACAGGTGCTTGCATCCTGCCGCACGGCGTGTTGTTCAGAGGGAACGCAGAAGCAGAGATCCGCCGCAACCTTGTGCGCAAAGGCTACATCAAGGGCATTATCGGGCTGCCTGCCAATCTCTTTTATGGAACCGGCATCCCTGCGTGTATTGTCGTTGTTGACAAGAAAAACGCCCCCGCACGAAAAGGCATCTTCATGATCGATGCAAGCAAAGGCTTCATGAAGGACGGTCCGAAGAACCGCCTTCGCGAACAGGACATCCATAGGATTGTTGATGTATTCAACAAGCATCTTGAAATCCCGAAATACTCAAGGACGGTCGCTTTTGAGGAGATAGAGAAGAATGGGTACAACCTCAATATACCCAGGTACATTGACAGCACCGAGCCTGAAGATCTTCAGAGCATCGAAGGTCATCTGAACGGCGGTATTCCATCTGCTGATGTTTATGCACTCAAACGCTACTGGGAGATATGCCCAGGGCTTCGGGGTGTGCTCTTTAATGATAACCGCCCGGGATTTGTTGATCTTGCAGTTGAAAAGGCAGCTATACGGTCAACCATCAACGAGCATCCCGAATTCATCGCATTTACTGACAGTATGAAAAAGCACTCCCAACAATGGGAAAAGAAGTACTCGTCAGAATTGAAGCTTCTGACGGCTGGCATCAAGCCAAAGACGATCATCTCGCAAATATCAGAAGACATCCTTACGCATTACGCCAATCAACCGCTCGTAGACCCTTATGACATCTATCAGCATCTTATGGACTACTGGACAGAAACCATGCAGGACGACTGCTACATCATCGCAACTGATGGCTGGAATGCCCAAACCTCACGCATCATCGAGAAGAACAAAAAGGGCAAGGAGAAAGACAAGGGTTGGACCTGCGACCTTGTACCGAAGTCCCTGATCGTAGCCAAGTATTTCGCCCACGAGCAGGCAGCAATTGAGAAGCTCACAATGGAATTGGAAAATATTTCCGCCTTGAAGACAGAACTTGAGGAGGAACACAGCGGTGAAGACGGCGCGTTCTCGGAATTGGACAAGATTAACAAGTTAAACGTCAAAACAAGGATCAGGGAGGTAAAAAGCGATACAGACGCAGAAGCTGAGCTTGTTGTTCTCAATAAATGGCTCAGATTCAACGATAAAGAAACAAAGCTCAAGAAAGAGATAAAAGAAGCGGATGCAGACCTTGATAGGAGGGCATACAACAGGTATCCAACGCTAACCGAGGATGAGATAAAGACGCTGGTTGTGGACGACAAATGGTTCGCCGTTCTTGAAGCGCGGACACGTGGTGAGATGGATCGCATCACCCAGATCCTGACCAGGCGCGTGAAGGAACTTGCGGATCGCTACGAAACCACGATTTCGGAAATTGAAATCGAAGTGAGCGAACTTGAGGCAAAGGTGAACAGCCACCTTGAAAGGATGGGTTTCTCATGGAAGTGAAGGTCAAACCCGGTTACGAGCAGACCGATGTCGGGATGATACCTGAGGATTGGGGTTTGATTTGTTATGCTGACTACTTGAATATTATATCTGGTATAGGTTTTAAAAAATCAGAATACTGTGATATTGGTATTAGACTTCTGAGAATTGACAATGTGTCATATGGTCAAATATCTTGGGATTCTATTGCTTATTTACCATTTCAGTATACCAAAAAATTCCCGAACCTTGTATTGTTAGAGGGGGATATTCTCTTAGCTCTAAATAGACCAATTACAAATAATCAGCTTAAATTGGCTAGGATGAATGCTGAGGACTCACCAGCAATTCTTTACCAAAGGGTGGGTAAAATAGAGGTTATTAACCGTAAATTAAATAAAAAATTCGCGTACTTTGTTTTAAGAAAGTATGTTAGAAAATTTGTAGAAGAGAGTTCTGTTGGTTCTGACCAGCCTTTTGTAAGTACTACAAAGCTGAAAAAAATATGCATTCCTTTACCCCCCCTCCCAGAGCAAACCACCATCGCCACCGCCCTTTCCGACGCGGACGCCCTCATCCAATCTCTGGAGCGGTTCATCGCCAAGAAGCGCGACATCAAGCAGGGGGCGATGCAGGAGCTGCTGACCGGGAAGAAGCGGCTGCCGGGGTTCGAGGAAATGAAAGGCTATAAGAAGACCGAGGTCGGGGTGATCCCTGTGGATTGGGAAGTGAAACCACTGAGCCATTTAGTTTACTTCACAAATGGCAAAGCGCATGAAAGCTCTATAAAAGATGATGGCAAATATGTGGTTGTAAACTCGAAGTTCATTTCTTCCGAGGGTAAAGTCATAAAGCACACCGATAACTGTTTTTGTTCTACCGATTCTGGGAACATACTCATGGTAATGAGCGATGTTCCAAATGGCAAGGCAATTGCTAAATGTTTTTTTGTAGACACGGATAATTATTACACTGTCAATCAGCGAATATGCTCCTTAAAGGCAAAGGTAGATGATCCAAAGCTACTTTTCTTTCTTATAGATAGAAATAAATATTACCTGTCGTTCGATGATGGAGTCAATCAGACTAACTTAAGAAAAGATGATGTTTTGGTTTGTCCCATCCCCCATCCCCCTACCATCGCTGAACAAACCGCCATCGCCACCGCCCTCTCCGACATGGACGCAGAGATCGCCGCATTAGATTCAAAATTAGCCAAAGCCCGCCAGATTAAGGAGGGCATGATGCAGGAACTACTGACAGGGAGGATTAGATTGACATGAAAGATAATATCGGCAAACCGGAGCGTGCCACCCAGAACCGCATAATCGCGCTGTTTCAGGATGAACTTGGATACCGCTATCTTGGCGACTGGAGAGATAGGGATGGAAATAGCAATATCGAAGAAGAACTCTTAACGCCCTATCTTTTAAAAAACGGATATTCTCCCGCGCAAATTAGTTCAGCGATATATAAACTTCGCACTGAAACGGACAATCACAGCAGAAGCCTCTATGCCAACAATAAGGAAGTTTATTCGCTTATGCGCTACGGAGTTCCTGTGAAGGTCGAGGCTGGCAAACTCACCGAAACCGTGCATCTCATTAACTGGCAGGAACCTGAAAAAAACGACTTTGCCATAGCCGAAGAGGTAACGCTCAAAGGCAATCACGAGCGGAGACCTGACCTTATTCTATTTGTTAACGGAATCGCAGTCGGTGTAATCGAGCTAAAGAACAGCCGCGTTTCAATCGGCGACGGCATAAGGCAATTAATCTCCAACCAAAGACAGGAATTTAACGAATGGTTCTTCAGTACAGTGCAATTCACCTTTGCCGGCAGCGATTCCGAGGGGCTTAAATACGGAACCATCGGAACACCTGAGAAATACTACCTTAAATGGAAAGAGGACGAGAAGGACGATGGCCGTTTCAAGCTGGACAAGTATCTCATCAAGATGTGTTGCAAGGAGCGTCTGATCGAACTGATGCACGATTTCGTTCTTTTCGATGGCGGAATCAAGAAACTGCCGCGTGTCCACCAGTATTTTGCTATCAAAGCCGCTCAGGAACACGTAAAACAATTCAAAGGTGGCATAATCTGGCACGCACAGGGAAGCGGAAAGAGCATCGTCATGGTAATGCTTGCAAAATGGATCCTTGAGAATAACCCAAACGCCAGAGTGGCAATTATTACCGACCGGGATGAACTGGACAAACAGATAAAACGAGTATTTACCGATGCAGGAGAGCAGATAAAGCGATCCAACAGCGGGCGCGAGCTGATGAGCCAGCTTGCTCAAACAACGCCCCGCCTCTTTTGTTCCCTTGTTCACAAATTCGGCAAGCGGGATGTTGACGATTTCGACGCATACATCAGTGAACTGAAGTCCCAACCCAGTAAAACGGTCGGGGATGTCTTCGCATTCGTGGATGAATGCCACCGGACGCAGAGCGACAAATTCAATCGAGCAATGGAAGCGATCATGCCAAATGCCGTCTTTATAGGTTTCACAGGTACACCGCTTCTTAAAAAAGATAAAAAGACCAGCAGGGAAGTATTCGGCGGCTATATCCACACCTACAAATTCAGCGAAGGAGTTAAAGACGAGGTTATTCTGGACCTTGTTTATGATGCCAGGGACATCGACCAGCATCTTGGTTCCGAGGATAAAATAGATGCCTGGTTCGAAGCAAAGACCAGAGGACTCAATGATTGGCAGAAGGATGAACTTAAGAAGCACTGGGGTACGAAGCAGAAGGTGCTCAGTTCACGTTCCCGTATGGGGCGTGTTGTGAATGATATCGTTTTTGATTTTAGCGTGAAACCCCGCCTTTCCAGCGAACGTGGTAATGCAATGCTCGTAGCTTCAAGCATTTATGAAGCATGTAAATATTACTCCCTGTTTGTGAAGACGCCATTTAAAGGCAAGTGTGCGCTGGTTACTTCGTACGATCCACACCCACAAGGCAAAGCCAAAGAGGATACTGGTGCAAATACCGAAACTGATAAAGAATTCGTCTATAACACCTACATCGAATTACTGAAAGACGTAGAACACAAAGCAGGTATGACAAAAACCGAAGCATACGAAGAGTGGGCTAAGAAATTGTTTATTACAGAACCCGCCAACATGAAGCTCCTTATCGTTGTCGATAAGCTCTTAACTGGCTTTGATGCCCCGCCCTGCACATATCTCTACATAGACAAATCCATGCAAGATCACGGCTTGTTTCAGGCAATATGCAGAACAAACCGACTGGATGGGGAAGACAAGGATTTCGGTTACATCGTGGATTATAAAGACCTGTTCAAGAAGGTTGAAAATGCCATCGCGGTTTATACTTCAGAGTTAGATCACAGTTCTGGCGGGGCTACACCCGAAATATTGTTGCAGGATCGTCTAAAGATGGGAAGGGGACGACTCGACAATGCAATAGAGGTGCTCGCTTCACTCTGTGAGCCTGTTGAACCGCCAAAGGGTGAGCTTGAATATCTCCATTATTTCTGTGGCAATATTGAAATTCCAACCGATCTGAAGGAACATGAACCACAACGTGCAGCACTTTACAAAGCGGTTGCCTCATTGGTGCGCGCATACGCAAACATCGCTGATGAAATGGAGGCTGCCGGATATACCGCGTCGGGCATTGAACATATTAAAAGCCAGATCAAACATTATCTCAATGTACGGGACTTCATACGTAAAGCAAGCGAGGAAAGTCTTGACCTCAAGGCTTACGAAGCAGATATGCGGCATCTTATAGACACCTACATAGAAGCCGATGAACCAAGACCGATCTCACCCTTCGGCAACATGAGTCTACTGGATATTATAGTAAAAACAGGAATCTCTGATGCTATCACTTCGCAACTTGGCGGTTTGAAAGGAGATAAGGATGCGATTGCCGAAACGATAGAAAACAATGTCCGAAGCAAGATTATAAAAGAGCAACTGAATGACCCTGCTTTCTATGAAAAGATGTCCAAGCTTCTCGACGAAATAATAAAAGATCGAAAAGCAGGGGCAACGAGTTATGAAGAATACCTTAAACGGATTGACGAATTGGCGAAAAACGTTGGGGCAGGGCATTCAGAGGATACGCCCAAAACTCTGGATACGCCAGGCAAACGTGCCTTATACAACAATCTAAGTCAAAAAGAAGAACTGGCTATTGATATCGATACTGCTGTTAAGGAAAATCGCCATGACGATTGGCGGGGGATTAAAGCACGTGAACAAGTAATCAAATCTGCCCTATTTAATGTTTTAAAAGATGAAAGCGAGGTGGAACGGATATTTCTCATAATTAAAGCACAGAAGGAGTATTAATGAAAAATCAAATCGGATTGGGCGATATTACGGCGGATGTTGTATTAAAAGACATTAAAAACATCCATCTCAGTGTATATCCTCCTTCAGGGAATGTCCGTATTTCAGCCCCTTCGCACATGAATATTGATACCATCCGCGTATTTGCTTTAACTAAAATGGCTTGGATAAAAAAGCAACGACAAAAAATACTCGATCAAGAACGTGAAACTCCAAGAGAGTACCTGGAACGGGAAAGTCATTATGTTTGGGGAAAACGGTATTTGTTAAATATTTTAGAAGCCGAAGAACCTCCTGATGTCGAGTTGAAACACAATAAGATGGTATTAAGAGTTCGCCCGGGAACTGATGAAAACAAAAAACGGAACGTCATAAATGCATGGTATCGTGAGCAAATCCGAACTGCTGTTCAGCCACTGATAGACAAATGGGGGCCGGTAATTGGCGTTAAAGTTAATCATTTGTTTGTTCAGCACATGAAAACGAAATGGGGAAGTTGTAATCCAAAAGCCCATAATATTAGACTCAATACAGAACTTGCCAAGAAACCTCAAGAATGTCTTGAATACGTTATTGTGCACGAAATGATTCATATTTTGGAACCTACACATAATGCTCGGTTTATTTCATTAATGGACAAGTACATTCCAAAATGGCAATTTCTAAGAGACATGTTGAATCAACTTCCACTTAAACACGAAAATTGGGGGTATTGATTTAACGATGAATAGTAACGGGGTGAGCGGCAGCAGTATGATTTTCGGAGATAATGGGGAAATGAGAGTAGGGAAGAGGCAGATTTGTGGAGGGGATACGAAGGAGGAGGTTGTGGAGGTGCAGGAGATGATTGCAGGTGAGACATATATTATAAAAGGTGTGGAGCCGAGGTTTGTGTTCAGTGTGGCGAGAGGCTGTATTCGTTGGACGAGATGAGAAGGCTAGAGAGAGTGGGAGAGAAGATGAAAGAAGAGGATGATAAAGCCGATAGAGGTGAGGAAGGTTGTGGTGGCGTCTTTATGAAATTTATAAAAAGGATGAATGAAAAATGAGAGAATTATAAACATGAACATAAAAGTTGCAGTAGTTGAAGGTGATGGAATAGGACGAGAAGTAATACCAGAAGCCGTAAAAATCATCAAAATCCTTGAACCAGACTTTGAGCTTGTACCAGTTGAGATTGGATGTGGTAAATGGGAGCGCACAGGCACAGCAATAAGTAAAGAAGATCTTGATTTGATGCACGAGTGTACATGCACGCTTTTTGGAGCAGTTACCACACCACCTGACCCAAATTATAAAAGCGTGCTTCTTCGAATACGAAAGGAATTTGATCTATACGCTAACATCAGACCTTACAAATATTACCAGATAAAAAGTTCACCATACCAACCAGCAAAACCATTTGAATTTGTCATCGTGCGTGAGAACACAGAAGGACTCTACAGCGGTATAGAAAAAATAACGAAGGATGAAGCAACAACAACACGATTGTTAACACGCAAAGGGTGTGAGCGCATCACAGAGATCGCATGCAAAATAGCATCACAAAAAAACACAGGCATAACAATATCACACAAAGCAAACGTACTAAAATCTGATGTATTTTTCAGAAATATTGCAGCACAGACAATAGTTAAGCATAATATAGCCTACAACGAAGTCTATATCGATGCCATGGCGTACCACCTGGTACTGCATCCGCAGAACTACCATGTGATTGTAACCACGAATCTCTTTGGAGATATCTTAAGTGACCTTGCAGCAGCACTGATAGGTGGACTTGGCTTATGCCCGAGTGCCAGCATCTCAGAAGGCTATGCACTGTTTGAACCAATCCACGGCAGTGCACCGGATATCGCAGGATGCAACATCGCAAACCCAATAGCTGCAATACTCAGCACAAAAATGATGTGTGAATGGCTTGGCAAACACGAAAGCGCAGCAATCATCCAGCAGGCAGTTGAGTATGCAATATTGCACCAGATTGTTACGCCAGATCTCGGCGGCGTATACACAACGACACAGGTTACGGAAGCGATCATAAAATATATTAAAACTGTACACTTCGTGTGCAGAGAATAACTCTCGATTGCGTTAGCAATCGAGTGCAAGACAAACAAATAGGTTTTATACTTTCCTATACGTTAAAAGAGAAGGGTAATAACAATGGTAAGCAAGTTTGGTTTGAAGGTGCTGGTGGTTTTAACCGTATTGGCAATGGTCGCAAGCAGCACAGCAATGTATTGTTCAAGAGAGGCAAAAAAGAAATTAAGTGAATGTGGAGGAAACAATGGATATAATATCATTTCCGGTTCTCATAAGTAAAGAAGGAAAATGGTTCGTGGCATGTTGCCCAATGCTTGACATAGCCACACAGGGAAGAACCGAAGAAGAAGTTAAAGAAAATATGGCGGATTTGATCGAAGAGTACATGCAAGACCATGATACAGAAAAACCTGATTGGGAGTCTATTTTGTCAACCTCGGTAACCATGACCTCCATTCCAGTTAACATAAGAGATGTTTACCGTGGCACAAAAGCTTCGCCCTCTATTACAACATGAAACCATAAAAATCCTCGAAGCTAATGGATTTCAACGCGTCAGATCTAAAAAACATATAACATTCAAAAAGGAAGACACCGACGGTCGTGTATGGACGACCTGGGTACCAAAGCACAGGGAAGTCACTGTTTTTGTTCTGAAATATATAATCCGGCAATCCGGGAAGTCTCGTGAAGAATTTTATTGATTGTGGTGAAACGCTGTCGAGCTTACGAAGAAGCTGGTGATATAGGTGACGGGCAAAAAAATATTAGTGGTTTTAAGACGTCCACAAAAAATACAGAATAGATGGAGCACCAGATGAAAGAAGAATCTAAACAGAGGATCAGGGAACTCGCCCAACGATTCCGGTATAATCTTGATGTTTATAAAAAGTCAGCATATAACGAAACACAGGTGAGACGAGAGTTCATTGACCCGTTCTTTGAAGCTCTTGGCTGGGACGTGGAAAACAAGCAAGGTCATGCAGAGCAATATAAGGACGTTGTTCACGAGGATGCGATAAAGGTAGGGCGTTCGACAAGAGCACCGGATTACAGTTTCAGAATCGGAGGTCAACGAAAGTTCTTTGTCGAAGCAAAGAAGCCCGCGGTGAACATAAAAGAGGACGTTAGCCCTTCATATCAACTGAGGCGGTACGCATGGAGTGCAAAACTGCCGTTGTCCATCGTAACGGATTTTGAGGAGTTATCGGTCTACGACTGCCGGATCAAACCAGATCCAAAAGACAGAGCAAGTGTTGCGCGGATTGGATACTACACATTCGAGGAGTATCTCGATAAGTTCGATGAGATATACGATGTCTTCTCCAAAGACGCAATTCTCAAGGGAAGCTTTGACCGGCATGCGCAATCGACCAAAGGCAAGAGGGGCACAGCAGAAGTTGATAGCGAATTTTTAAAGGAAATTGAAAGCTGGCGTGAGATGCTTGCCAAGAACATCGCTCTCAGGAATCCCGATGTGTCGATCTACGAGTTAAACTATGCAGTGCAGAAGATCATAGACCGGGTCATCTTCCTCAGGATCTGCGAAGACCGGGGGATCGAACCGGACGGGCGGTTGCAACTGGCAGTCAAATCCACTGGCATTTACAAACACCTGCTGAACCAGTTTAGAAGTGCGGAATCCAACTATAACAGCGGTATATTTAATTTTAAGGTGGATGCGGTAACTCCCAGGTTGAAGATTGATGATAAGGTCATAAAAGCGATTATAGAGAGCCTGTATTATCCATTATCGCCGTATGAATTTTCAGTTCTCGGTGTTGAGATACTTGGGAACGTGTACGAGCAGTTTTTGGGGAAGGTTATCAGGCTGACCGCGGGGCACCAGGCAAAGGTGGAAACGAAGCCAGAGGTCAAGAAGGCGGGCGGCGTGTATTATACTCCCCAGTACATCGTTGATTATATTGTCAGGAACACGGTTGGTAAGTTGGTTGAGGGTAAGACGCCGGGAGAGATTGCAGAAATTAAGATACTCGACCCTGCATGTGGTTCAGGAAGTTTTCTTATCGGTGCGTACACGTATCTTTTGAAGTATCACCTAAACTGGTACGTGGAGAACAAGCCAAAGAGGTATAAGGAAGCGGTTTTCCAGGTCAGGGAGAACGAATGGTATCTGACGACTGCTGAGAAGAAGGGGATTCTTTTAAGCAACATTTTTGGTGTTGATATTGACTCGCAGGCGGTGGAAGTAACGAAGCTGAGTTTGCAGTTGAAGGTGCTTGAGAACGAAAGCCGCGAGAGCGTAGACCAGCAGGTGAAACTGGGGATGGAGGGGGTACTTCCGAATCTTGGGGGCAATATCAAGTGTGGGAACTCGCTTATCGGTTCTGATTTTTACGATGCCGGGCAGATGAGACTTTTTGATGAGGATGAGATGAGGCGGGTCAATGTGTTTGACTGGGATGATGATGTGAAGGGGTTTGGTGAAATCTTGAAGAAGGGCGGGTTTGATTGCGTTATTGGGAATCCGCCGTACCTTAAAATCCATTATTTAGTTGAACAGGGTTCTAAAGTTTTAACATACTTAAGTGATAAATATGAATCGGCGGGTTCGGGTGGGTACGATATTTATCTATTGTTTGTGGAAAAAGGGACAAAATTACTAAGAGAGAATGGCAAATTCGGTTTTATTCTACCACATAAGTTTTTCAATGCACGTTATGGCACACGGTTGCGAAACCACATTTCAAGAGAAAAGTTGCTTTCGGAGATTGTTCATTTCCGAGATAAACAAGTTTTTGAAAACGCCTCCACTTATACCTGCTTATTGTTTTTGTCCAAATCTAATCAAAAAGAGTTTGATTATCTCCAAATTCCTGATGATTGCGCTCCAAAAGAGTTTATAGATGAAATCAGGAGTAATAGGAGTAATTTTGTTTCGACTTATGATATAACGGGTGTAACCGAAAAAACATGGTTTTTCGTTGATAGAAAATATACAAAATTGCTACAAAAACTTTCATCTGGTTCTAAAACACTGGGGGAGTTAACGACCAATATTTTCAAAGGATTTGATACCGGCGCAGATAAAATTTATTTTATGGAATACATTGATGAAGACGATACCAACTTTATCGTATTTTCAAAAGAATTGCAAAAACAGGTGAAAATTGAAAAACGCCTAATGAAAAAGTCTTTGAAGGGAAAACAAATTAATCGTTTCTATTCATCCTTTAAAGATTTATATGTGCTTTTTCCATATAACACCATAGATGATACAGTGAGCCTCATAGAAGAATCCGTTTTAAAGAAGGAGTTTGTGAATGGCTATAATTACTTAAAATCTCTCAAATCGGTTTTGGAAAGAAGAAATAAAGGTCGTATGACCGGTACAAAATGGTACGCATTCACTTACCCCCGAAATATGTTACTGTATGCAAAACCCAAAATATTCACCCCTTATAACGCATTTCGCAATACTTTCTGTTTTGATAAAGATGGAGAATATTACTTTACTACTGGCGTAGCCGGTGCTTATGGATTATTGTTTGCACATTCTCCCTGCGATATAAAATATTTCCTTGGAGTCTTGAACTCCACCATTGTAAATTTATTTGTAAAACAAATTGGAACCTGCTTGCAGGGCGGGTATTATTCATATGAAAAACGGTTTATAGAGAAATTACCAATCCACACGATAGACTTCTCCAATCTGGAGGAGGTGGCAAAGCACGATAAACTCGTTTCTTTGGTGGATAACATGCTCGAACTCCAGAAGAAATATCACGAGGTGCGAATGGAGCGAGATAAGGAGCTTTATGAACGGCAGATAAAAATTGTTGATGCGCAGATTGACGAACTGGTTTATGATTTGTATGGGCTGACGGGGGAGGAAATAAAGGTGGTTGAAGGAAAGTGAGAGGGGTAAAGTGGGGATGCAGCGGTTTGCATGTAGTTTGTCAAAAGTTGTTTAGGAAACATTAAGTATTTACTATGCGCTATTACAAAAATACGAAGCTATTTATATGCACGAGTCTATCTAAAAGTCAGAGGGTAGAAAATGAGTGAGAAGTTTCAGTTAAAGGCAGGTATAATCGAACCAAGTTCAGATATACTACCACAGTGGATAAATATGTGAGATTAGTTTGGATATAAGTCGTTATACGAAATATCGCTATCCATACAAATAATATTCAAAAAATCTTATAATTGAAAGGAGGAAAAAAAGGTATGCCACCATTTAGAAGACCGGATCCTGAATTAATTTATGATCTCGCGAAAGAGAAGAATGCTATAGATGATTGGTACGATCATCGAAACGTACCAGTTAGTAACTCAAATAATTTACTAATTGCGAGTTGGAACATAGCAAATCTGGGGGTTCAGAATAGAATAGAGAAAGACCTGAAGTTAATAGGTCATATCATATCCAGGTTTGATCTTATCGCAGTTCAAGAAATAAATGATAATCTCTCAAATTTTATTAAATTAGTTAAATATATTGGAGATCATTTTGATTACATAATCACTGATACTGCAGGTAATAATGAACGCCTTGGTTTCATATATAATAAAAAGAAAGTAAATGTTGGCAGATTATTTGCTGAAATTGCAATCCCCAAAAAGAACCATCCGCGATATACTGTTGTAGTTCCTTACAGAAGGGGGGGAGAAAATCGAGTTGAAGTATATTATAAACATGAGTTTATACCTTTTGATAGAAATCCTTTTGTAGGTAACTTTGAATGTAAATCCTTTAATTTTACGATAGTAAACACCCATTTATATTTTGGTGCGTTTAAAAACTCTACAACTATGACTGAAAGAGCTAAATACGCAAGAAGAGTTTTAGAAATCATTACACTTTCTAAGTGGGCAAAAAAGAGAATAAAGAAACAGACAACTTATGATAAAGACATTTTATTAATTGGAGATATGAACATACCAGCAATGGATAAGAACGACTCAGCTTATAAGGCGCTATTAAAATCTGGTCTTAAGCCATTAGATTATTTCTCAAAAACCGGTGGATCAAATATTTTGAACACAAAAACATATGATCAAATGGCTATTCCTACTGGTGATATTAAAAAGAAACTAGCTGATTATAACGTATTTGATTTTGATAATAACGTTTTCAAGGATAAATGGAATGAATTGTCTTCAATTTATACCAATAATAATGCTTCAAAGAAATTTAATAAATATATAAAATCATACATATCTGACCATCGTCCATTATGGATGGAGTTTAATCTCTAACTAAAATAAATCCAATTTGCAATACTTCGCATAACAAGCGGGTATATAGTCCCATGTCTTCAGCACTTCGCCCAAAAGCATCTTTAACCACCTCAATGACATTGCATCCCCTTTTCCGGCACGTAGAGAGATATTCACGAATCCTGCAGAAACCCCTCGCTTCTCAAAAGTCCTGAAACATCTCGAGACTTTCTGTTTGATCTTCATCATGCGCACATCTCTCTACGTGCCGGAAAAAGGGACACGAAAGTCGTACATAAATCTCAGCGTTTCCATTTTATGCTCACGATAAACCTGTAGCTTTGGTGGATAGCATGCCCGAACTCCAGAAGAAATACTACGAGGCGAGACTGGAAAGAGATAAAGAGCTTTATGAACGGCAGATAAAAATTAGTGATGCGCGGATTGACAAACTGGTTTATGATTTGTATGAGCTGACGGATGTGGAGGTGAAGGTGGTGGAAAAGGGATGAGTGGAGTGGTTATGGCATTTGCACTGCTATTGTGTGTATCTTCTTTGTCGCGGTGGAAATTTGAAACGAGAAAAGTTTATACGTAAAGAAAAGCTAAAAAGAGTTGGTGGTTAATAGTGAACATAGATGCAGCGGCAATGGTGGTGAGGAAGCGCTATGCCAGTAAACATTAACCCGATACTTCCGCTTTCCTACAATCTTGCTGATGGGAAAAAGAAGTATGTTCTATTTTGCGGAGCTGGGGTATCAAAAGATGCTGGCATCCCCACAGGATGGGATATCCTTTTAGAAACCTTGAAACTCATTAGAACTCAAGAAGAAGAAGGTGAGAGCAAAGAATGTACTGGCAAGGAAATGGAAACTTACTATGAAGAGAACTTTAAAGACTCTACTTATTCTGAAATCATTGAAAGTTTATTTCCTTCAAGAGAGGAACAAAGAGAATTTTTAGAGAGATTATTTGAGAACAAAGTTCCTGGAAAGACTCATAAGTTAATTTCTGATTGGGTAAAAGCGGGATTAATCCGATTTATCATCACAACCAATTTCGATTCCTCAATCGAACATTCGCTGGATGATGCAGGATTGAGAGGGAAATATTCCGTTATCACAGATGGGGAGCAAGTCTTGGCAAGCAAGCCATGGCATCTTGTAGAGAATTGCCGTATTTATAAAGTCCATGGAACCATTGAACAAGGGCAAATAAGGAACACAAAAAGGGATTTGGAAAAATTAGATGACGGTCTTGAAAAAGATTTTTTGGACATTATCGAAAGACACGGTGTAATTGTGTTAGGCTATGCTGGTAATAAAGATGATGTGGCTGTGATGGACTGTTTCAACAGAAGGAGATTTAAGGGCTACACTCTTTATTGGACTGTTCACGATAACCAAAGTAGCGACAATGTAAAAGAGAACAACAATGTAAAAGAGTTAGTAGAAAGGCAAGATGGTCGTTTTATTGACATACAAAGCGCTTCAGACTTTCTGGAAGAAGTTTTGAACAGGGTCGAAATTGCAAGAAGGGGGACTGAACAGACTTCAGAGGCGGTCGCGCAAGTCAGGTTTAAGAATCTAATTACATCCAGTTCAGATATTGAGATAAGACAGACCATTGATGAAGAGAGAAGAAAACTTAAAAAATATTTTGGAAATATCTTGGATGAAGTAGATGAAGGAAATTACGAATCTCTATGGGACGGATACTTAAAGATTTTCAATTATTCACTGAACTTTTTGAGTTTGGTCGCGCAGGTAATTAAATACCAAAATAAATATTGGGAAAGGATATTGCCCCTATTTGAAGAAATTCAGTCTTTGAATAAAAATCAAAGTCAACATGGCAAAGAGGGGTTAGTAAACTACTATTTCTTTACTTTATTGGAAATCACAGGGGGAATTTTATTAGAAAATAATGCTTTTAAGTTACTTCGTTCCTTGTTAGCGGTAAAAAGATTGAATTACACAAAAGATGGAATGGAACCGATTTTAGATTGGGATACTTATGCGCGTTTCATCGAAGTAAAAAATGAGGAAGAGGCGAAAGAAAAGGGGAGTGAGTGGATTGTTCCTCACATGCATTACCTATGTCAATTAATAGAAAGTCAAGAGATTCCGTTTGAATATGATTTGAGAGAGCGAATAATAGATGTTGATTTGCTATACTTTGTGTATTCGGTTATACATCCTATGGGTCGTTATTCTTATTATTGGTCTCCGGAATCAAGTGTTTATTTGAGAGGTTATTCCTCAAAGTTGTTTAAAGGGATAAAATATGACGAATCGTTTGGAACCGCAGTAGCCAATGAGCTATTCAACATAAGTTATGAAGAACTTGTTGAAAAATTGGGAGAGGCAAAAGGAATTTTTAACACAGAAGTAATAGGTAAATTTCATACACCACGGGTGGGTAATCCGTTTGAGGATTTTTGATGAACAAATGAAAATCTACCTCCAGCCGAAAAAGCGCAGCACGATAAACTTGTAGCTTTAGTTGATAGCATACTTGAACTCCATAAGAAATGCCACGAGGCAAAAATGGTGATTTAGTTAGGCAAATTTTAGATTGATTTTGGTTAGGCTTTATCACAAAACAAAGCACCAGGAAGATGCGTTGATGACACCGTTATCGCCCAATGCCTTTATATAGTAGAATGACTTGCTAATGTTAGGATGTGAAAATGGAGCAAAAACAATTACTTGAACGCATCGCGTTAAACCCTAAAATTATGGTAGGAAAACCAGTTATTAGAGGCACGCGGTTGACAGTGCAGTATATTTTGGATCTATTAGCTCATGGGGAAACCGTTGATGAAATACTCCTGGAATATAAGGGATTAAAAGAGGAAGATATTTTAGCATGTTTGTTGTACGCTTCTGAAACACTCGAGGACACAACGTTTATGCCTTTAGTAGAAGTGGAAGCGGTTTAGATAGACATGAGGTTCCTTGTAGATGAATGCACGGGTCCTGCAGTTGCTAAGTGGTTGCGGAGTTTACATCACGATGTATTTTCTGTTTACGAAGACGCTCGGGGATTAGATGATGAGGGTATTATCGAGAAAGCAAATCTTGAGAACTACATTTTGGTTACCAACGATAAAGATTTTGGTGAGCTTGTGTTCCGCATGAGAAGACCACACAAAGGCGTAATCCTTCTGCGATTAGAAGACGAACGGTCTGGGAATAAAATTGCCGCGTTACAGCGAGTGTTAGTGTCTTACTCCGACAAGCTTATCAATAATCTTATAGTTGCAACTGAGAAAACTGTGCGCATTGTTGAAGGGAGAAAGGAGGGATGAGAATAAAAGATGAAGAAAAAAAATGCCTGTTCAACCTGAAAATTACACAACCCATATTTTATTCCATCCAGGTATACACCCTTCTCAAAGCTATCAGTAATCAGGGTATCATCGGGGTACCGGTAACTCTTGATAACACAGTGCAATAAAGACCGAAAATCATAAATGTTTCCCTGTACTTTATTTTGTTTATATAATGGAAGCTGAACACGCCTACCGGAAACTGATCCGGAAAATAATAAATAACGAAATTACAGACCCCAAAAGCCTTGCCGCGGAAAAGAAGAAGATTGCAAAAATCTGCGGTCTGAATAAAATCCCATCCAATGCTGATATTTTAACTTTCTGCAATGATTACGAGAGAGCAGCGGCACTCTCTATGCTACAAAAAAAACCGGTGCGCACTATTTCAGGGGTAGCAGTGATTGCAACCATGACTTCCCCGGCACCCTGTCCACATGGAAAGTGCATACCCTGTCCGGGTGGACCGGATACACCATTTAAATCAGCACAAAGTTACATGGGAAGCGAGCCAGCGTCACTACGGGCAGTTGAACATAACTATCACCCATACAAACAGGTAGCTGCCCGTGTACGCCAGTTACAAATCATCGGGCACCCTGTTAATAAAGCAGAGCTGATTATCATGGGTGGTACGTTCACAGCACGTGACCCCAGTTACCAGCAATGGTTTATAAAAGAGTGTTTTGCTGCATTAAATGATTACGGAAAGCCAGAAAATAATAGTTCTGACCGGAGTCTTTTAGAACTGCAAAGAGAAAATGAAACAGCTCTGGTTAGAAACGTTGGTATGACTATTGAAACACGGCCGGATTACTCGAAAGAAAAGCATATTGATGAGATTCTCAAACTTGGTGCAACAAAAGTAGAACTTGGCGTTCAAACAACAGACAACAAAATCCTAGAGAACATCAATCGTGGACACACGGTAGAGGACACGATACAAGCAAATACACTCCTCAGGGACAGTTGTTTTAAAGTTGGATTTCATATAATGCCTGGGCTGCCGGGGACAACAATAGAGAGTGACCTGAACGTATTCAAGAAGCTCTTTGAAAACCCGGATTTTATGCCCGACTATCTTAAGATTTATCCCACGCTTGTAACAGAGGGAACAGAACTTGAAAAACTCTGGCGTGCCGGAGATTACACACCTCTCGAGAATGAGGCAGCTGTTGAATTGATTGCACAGGTTAAATCAATCCTCCCCATGTACGTTCGTCTGCAGCGAGTACAGCGCGACATACCAGTGCAGCAAATACTTGCGGGAGTTACCAAAAGCCATATCAGGCAGCTTGCAGCAAAACGACTTGCTGACATGGGAAAGAGCTGTCAGTGCATCAGATGCAGAGAAGTGGGACACCAGCAATTAAAAGGCAGATCCCCAGGGGAAGTCATCCAACAAATCCACACCTACAGAGCATGCGGCAGTATTGAGCACTTTATTTCGTATGAGGATATAACACAGAAGATCGTTATTGGATTTGTACGTCTGCGTTTTCCATATCACACACACCAAAACGAACTTGAAAATGCAGCGCTTATAAGAGAGCTTCATGTCTATGGAAAACTTGTGCCAGTGGGAACAAAAGATAAAGAAGCATGGCAGCACCAGGGGTATGGGGAGAAATTACTGCACACAGCAGAAGAAACTGCACAGGATGCAGGATACAAAAAAATAGCAATCATCAGTGGCGTTGGAGTAAGAGAATACTACCGCAAGCTCGGATATGGGCAGGAAGGATGTTACATGATAAATAGATTATAATGTTTTTGTCGTGCGTGTTCGGTTAAGAGATAAATCAGGATTTGCCAGAACATTCAAGTTGTCAAAAACGTGATAGTTAAATCACTAAGACTTCAAAACCTTTCACCAGTGTAAGCGATTTAGATATAAGAAAAAAGGTAATGCCCTAATCCAAAATCGTTAACTGGAAATAGAAAAATTCGTGCCACGTCCACAAGTGATCCGTCAATCTTGAAGACGCCTATCAGTGTCCGATAGAACTCTTAGCACACGGAACTCCGCACAGGGTCTCGAGGGAGCATGATTGATGATAGAACTGCTTCACTACGAGTTTATGAGAAATGTATTTATGGCATAGTTACTGGTCAGCATCGCCTGCATAATCGTTGGAACATACGTGGTCATAAAGAGAATCATATTTATCAGCGGTGGAATATCTCACGCTGCATTCGGCGGGGTCGGACTCGGCTATCTCTTTGCAGTGAATCCAGTCCTCACCGTCATCCCTTTTATCATCCTATCAGCACTCGCAATCAGAATTATCAGCAAGAAAATAAGGGCAGGCGAGGATTCGGCAATCGGAATAATATAGGCTGGTGGAATGGCACTCGGAATACTCTTCATCGATCTCAGAACAGGTTACACCCCACCCAACCTCTTCAGTTATCTCTTTGGCTCAATCCTTGCAGTCTCAACCACCGACCTGCTGATGCTGGTACTCGACGCAGTGATCATCACGACAGTTGAACTCTTCAGGAGAGAGTTTTCAGCGATCTCGTTCGACGAAGAGTTTTCAGCGATAATCGGCGTCCCACTATGAAGACTCTATCTCTTACTGCTCTCTCTCATAGCCCTGAGTGTCGTCGTGCTGATATGGGTCGTGGGCATCATTTTGATCATCGCACTCCTCACAATCCCTGCAACAATAAGCATCCAGTACACCAATCGCCTAAAAAGACTGATGCTACTCTCAACACTCACAGGAATTGCAACAACCACGACATGCCTCTACTTATCCTACCTCTTCGACCTTGCATCAGGAGCCAAGCATCATAATAGTCCTAATAGCAGCACTCATCCTATCAACACTCCTCAAACCAAAACCACATAGCACAACCAGAACCACATGAGCAGAGCAAGCATAAAATATACAAAAATAGGAATGAAAAGGCAGTTGATCAAACTTATCTATTGTTTTAGCTTCTCTAACTGTAATCGAAACTCTTTACGGTGTCTTTTTTCTTCATCCAGAATGTGTTTCAACGTTCCAACAGTTTCAGCATCAATTTCACCAATTAAGTCTACCTGCTCTTGATACCGCTTAACAGCATCGTTTTCCAAATCATACTGCTTCTGCAAATACCCTTTAATATCCTCACTCCCAAAATCAAGCTCCTTATGGCCCATTACTGGAACGCCGCCCTTTTTGACGATGAGATCTCCAAGCCAGTTCATATGACGCATTTCATCGATGGCAATGGCTTCGGTCAACCTGCTTGGCACACAATCCTTCATTAGGAAAGCGTTTCTCACATAGACCATAGATGCTTCAATCTCCAATAAAAAATCCTGATTCAACAATCGTATTATCTCTTTATCGTCCAAAAAAACAACTCCACATTAGTTTTATAACAAAGCGTTATAATCTTCATATCACAAAAAAGTTTCGGAATTAAATTATAGTCACCTGCATAACATTTGATAAAACGGAGTGTCTTTTAAGAACCGATTAATCCAACTTTTTGCATAACTTGAACTTTTTGAGTCCTTCTTGGCCCTTATCCAGTTCATACACCCACAACCCATTAGTAGCCTAACTTTGACAGTTGTGATTTATTAGGGGTGTCCTCAGTTGAGTTTGGTTTATGTTTGTTCAAACAAGACTGAGGACGTTTGGTACCACTCCGAATGATAATATTTGTTTTCCTGTGGGGACGATTCTTTGCTGTTTGTGGGCAGTATGAAAAACCTGGTTTTCCTGCCGTCTTTGGTAAATATAAGAAGAAGGGTAGGGATTTAAATTCGTTGATAATGGCTCTTGTGAGCTATAAGCTTTACTTGAGAATTTTAGTATTAGGAGAGCTTAGGTGAGTGGATTAATCGTGGGGAAGTCATGGATATCTTTGGTCTCGGTGGATTTGAGGAACAAACTCTTTTTCGTGTTTTAGAGATTGTTGGAGAAAATTGGGAGGAGATTATTGCTGGTATTTTAGGATTGTTTGTTTCAGAGGTATGATTTTGAGCAATATGATTTACGCCAACTTTGACCACATAAACACACTGATTTTGAGACATAAACAGGGAATTTCATAGATTCAGACATAAATTTTTGTGAACTGTCAACTGGATTTTCCAGACAAAACACAGGAACTTTCAAGCTAAAAGAAGAGACGCCATCTTTCAAAAAGAGTAAAATCTGTCAAACTTGGGTTATACCTAAATGCCACCAATTTTAATCCTGTCTGCAATTTTCTTTCCAAACTCATTTGAGTCCTTAAGTCCAGTTGGATGCGCCCCTATAATCCTCAATGGTTCTACCATATCCATACTGAACCTGTACCTCATCTTATCATCCATCTTACTTACAGATTCACCACTCCATTCGTAAGAGCCGAAAGCTGCCCCAATCTTTCCTTTCACATCTGCTTTTTCCATCTCTAAAAGAAATCTCCTCATCCCATACAATAAGTTACGACCGTATGTCGGGCAGCCAAGAATTACAACATCAGCATCATCAAGGTCGTCAGCCTTTGCTTTTGAAGCAATGATTGATTTAACTTCAATTCCGGCATCCATCAATCCTTCGCCAATCGCTTCTGCCATCTTTCTTGTGTAACCATTAAAGGTTGCATAAACTATTACTGCTTTTGCCATATTTTAGCTACATTCCTTTATTTTATAAAACGCTTTCCACATGATTATTCATAAAGGATTTCCATTTTGTCAAGCCCAAACTCTCGATGAAGTGCCCTCACCACATCGTAGGCATCATCAATAGCTACTACAAAGGAAATATTATGCTGTGATGAGCCCTGGCTGATCATGATGACATTGATCTGTGCCATACCAATTGCACTGAATATACGCCCTGATACTCCCGGCATTCCCGCCATACCAGAACCAACAACAGCTACTACACCGATGCGCTTATCATAGCTTATATTTCTTATGATCCCATTCTTAAAATCAGACTGGAGAGCCGCGATAGCCATATCAAGATGATTTTTTTCCACAACCAGTGAAATATTTGCCTCGGATGATGCCTGGCTGATCATAGCGATATTGACGCCTGCATCAGCAAGAGTGGTGAAGATGTGTGCAGCAACACCGACATGTCCCATCATGCTAACACCAGATATATTGATCAGCGCCATATCAGTGATAACAGAGATTGCCTTTACGGTACTTGCTATCCTTTTTTCCTCCTTAACTATAAGTGTGCCGCCAAGCTCTGGTTCAAAGGTACTCTTAACTCGTACCGGTATGCCGTGGCGAATAGCAGGTTCAATGGCGCGAGGATGTAGTATTTTCGCGCCAAAATAGGACATTTCCATAGCTTCAATGTATGAGATGACATGAAGCACCTGTGCCTCTGGTACGATCTTCGGATCAGTGGTCATAATGCCGGGAACATCCTTCCACAGCCAGATTTCATCAGCATGAATAGCTGCTGCGATGATTGAGGCTGTGAAATCAGAGCCGCCGCGCCCAAGGGTTGTTACAGTATCAGCTTCGCACTTGGCAATGAAACCAGAGACAACGGGCACGCTAGTTTCTATTAGAGAACCCAACCTCTCTTGGACCTGTTGGTATGTACGCTCAAGGGGACGTGCATTACCATAATCAGAAGTTGTAACGATGCCAGCTTCGCCACCGGTAAATGCCATTGAATTGACACCTTCAAGACGCAATGCTCCGGAAAGAATCGGTGCGGAAAGACGCTCGCCATAAGAAGAGATATAATCTAAAGACCGTGCAGTAAGCCTGCCAGAGTAGCAGACATCATTAAGCACTCTTTCAAGTCCACCAAGTCTTGAATCGATCTTTTCGAGCACTTCGGATGCAATGGTCTGCTCACTAATGGCATCAAGAGCAGCCTGACTGTGGGTTTCTGCGAGATTGATTATAAACTCCCTGATATAGGCAGAATCAACTCCAATGGCTGCTTTACTTGCTGTCTTTAAAAGTAGGTCTGTGATTCCCCCGAGAGCGGAGGTAACCACAATAATCTTATTGCCTTCATCCAGAAAGTGTTTGACCAGATGAGCAACGTGTTTTATACGTCTGCCATCACCAACAGAGCTTCCACCAAACTTCATCACAATCCGCATAGTGCCTTACCAATAAGAAAATCAGTAGATAAAACTTGTTGTCTCAAGCTTTTCCGGCGCTCTAAAGTTCAGGTACAATGGTTGTAAGCTTGGTGTGCTCAACTCCTTTAAGAGATGTTAATCGCTCTGTCAGCTCTTTTATTTTTATACCTTCTCCATGAACTACTATTAACTCAAAGCAGTTATCTTTGTCAATATGTACATGAAGTGTGGATTGTATTGTACCGATGTATTCGTGTTCTATATCAGCCAACTCGTCTGCCAGTCCCCGTTGATGGTGATTATAGGTGAGAGAGATAGCACCATATCGTTCGCCTTTAACGTCACTCATCCAATCATAATATCGAATGTAGCCGCGTATTGCATCCCTGATACCTTCTGAACGAGATGAATAACCCCGTTGAGAAATAATGCCATCAAAACGATTTAACAAATTCTCTGGGAGAGATACTCCAATTCTCATAAGTTCATTATCCATGCGAAATCACATCTTAATACAACTATTCATTAAATAACACTTTCGTATCTGCACAACTTCGTTGTGCAGAGTTACCGATAGCTCTTAATTCTCGATTGTGTCGGGCACTGCACAACTTCGTTGTGAAGAAAACTGGTAACTATTAACTCTCGATTGCGTAGCAATCGAGTGCAGAAAATAACGAACCCTGATTATAATTCTTGATTGTGCAATCGATAGGCGCATATTTTCTATTGTTTTTGTTTTTTTCGTATCCTGTTTACCATCTGCTGTTTTTTGTAAATGGCTTTTGCTGCTGCATCATCGATTCTGTTTTGCATCTGCTGGTAGTTTCCTGGTGTGCGTTCCCCAAGTATTTTTTTTACTGGTGTATAGGCTGATTCTCTGAAGCGTGGTGTGAAATCAGTGATTCCGTCAGGTGTTATAAGTTCCGTACCACTTCCAGCTGTAACTTCACCGATGATACGTGCCTGGATGTTGTGCTTGCTCAGCAGTTGTATGATCTTTTCTGCTGCATGGGGCGGGGTTATCAAAAGAAGTGCATCAAGGCTTACGCCAAGATAGTCTATCTCAAGTTCATTCAGCATACGTAATACTGATTGATTTACAAGTGGAAGTATTTCATCTTCATAGAACGTGAGCTTGACCTTTGCAGTTCGGCTGATCTCCTTTGCATCACCACGAACACCCCCGTTAGTCACATCAGTCATCACATGAATCTGTGATATAAGGTCATGCTGCATTAACAATTCACAAGCTTTAATAAAAGTAATGTTGAGGGTTTCTTCAACGATTTCATGCTTACCATAGTAGAGAGCTGCGGTTGAGATAGTCCCACCACCAGCACCCTCGCTCATGATTATTTTGTCCCCGGGTTCTGCTCTTATCCGGCTTGTAAGCGTATTTGCTATTCCAACAGCACCAACACCACCACTCATCCGTTCTCCAATCACCACATCACCACCAATGCGAAGAGTGCTGCCAGTGATAAGCGGAACCCCGGTTAAATCCGACACTGCTGTAATCCCGGCTATATGGTCAAATATTTTTCCAACATCACCATCATCTGCCACATGGATATCAGAAAGCAGAGCCAGGGGGCGAGCACCCATAGCATATATGTCGCGAAGGGCCGCCCGTGCCACATGAAAACCTGCAAGAAATGGGTAGTCACTCAGTCTTGAATGAATACCATCGATATTGACCACAATATATTCTCCTTTTCCCTGTACAACCCCTGAATCATCGAGATGGCTTGAATCAACAACTGCTGTCGTTTTTCCGATAATCTCACTAATTTTTTCGTGTGTATAAAAATCTCCAAGTCCGCGAGAGCCGACTCCAAACTCGCCAAGTGTAATGCCTGAGCGTATTGGCTCAAACACATCGCCTATTGGCTCAAGGGTAGCTTTTGCTTCAACAATTACTGCCTGGGATAGTTTTTCTGCATACTCTTTTGTGGTATTCTTTATCTCAAGAATGCGCTCTGTTATTGTGTCTGCCAGTACTGTTTCGTCTTCGCCTTTTCCAAGTGCTCTTTTTGCATATCCTTCAAGATCCATGTTTACTCAAAAGGTGTAGAGGTTTCATGGTTCATCTGCTTTTCGTTTCGAGAACTAATCTCAGTACTATGTTAGAGAATGGATTATGCTCTCTAAAGTGGGACTGGCACGTCATCTGGTATTAACACTGTTTTGAAGCTGTTGTTGATTTAAGTCTCGTGGGGGCCGCTTTGGGTTTGAATATGTGTGATTCCAAAATTTCAACCACAACACCGCGTAATGTGACAGTCCCGGTATGCTGCATCATGTCTGCAAACCAAGTTATACCTGAAAAAGATAGATTTTTAAGCCAAAAAGCTGATTTGACGGCTTCTTCAACATGACTTCCCATGACAAAACCAAAGAAGCCTCAATAGAACAAAAAAGACTTGTTAAATCAGAAACCGGAACTCTTGAAGCCAATTTAAAAACCTCGTAAGAGACAAACAGAAAACATCCAACTGAAATTGGACGGCATAATTATACATGATAGAGATATTGTAGTAAGAACAATAATGCTCTTCATTGAGTTTTTGAATATATATCTGCTTAAACTTTTCTTCTGCATACCTTTTTTGGTGTATGGCTGCTACAGCGACATTAAAACACGGTCTGTATCCAATAAAGTATGGCTATTTATGCTTCCTGGGGCAGTGATTTTTTTTCTCATCGATCTATTGAATAATTTTCTGGCACACCTCACATCAACAATTCTATCGACAGGCATGACATTTAGCATCGCCTGCCTATATCTTTTTCAGACTTGGATTCATGGGTGGTGCAGATGTTAAGGCGTTGACAATCATATCCTTTATTCTGCCATTATTTCCACAATTTACACTTGCAGAATATACCTTCCCATTACTTGGCTTACCAGTAATACCTCTTTTTACAGTAGCGGTCTTTTGTAATGCTGCAATCATCGGTGCAGTGATCTTCCCAACTCTTCTAATATGGAATCTCTTACCGGAGTTTATAAGATATCGCAAAAACAAGCCGCTCGGCTACGAAAGTTGTAGGGTCTAACGAAAATTTAATTCACATGGGGATAGACCCCCCAAGTCGCATCCTGGAAAACACCTCCGCGGTCTCCCCTGTTCATATCCTCGATCACGAACTCTGCATTCGCTCCCCCGCAATAAACCAATCCGAGCCTCATCTGATCCAGATGACCCGCCAATCGCTCTATCGACAAATCCGGCTCATCGACCAGGTAAAGCAGATAATTGTACAACAACAGCCCAACAACGCATAAAAAGACGTGTGCCCTAATCTTAACATCTTTCCAGACGTGTTTCGGCATAAACGAGATTAACATCCGGTTTTTTAGCCATTTGATGTCGGTCTCGATCTGGCTGCGCGCATCGTACGTCTCCACGATCTGGCGTGGCGTCAGATCCGCCATGTCCGTAAAGATGACCGCCTTTCCCAACGCTTTGATATAATCCATTTCGCGAGCAGTATTAAGCTTAAATTCGAGTTTTAGAAACCCATCATCCATAGCAGTGCTGTAATCAAACAAACCTCGATACTGCTTCAGGATCGCATCGACAACCCGGTTAGTCAAGCCCTTTGGAGTTATTTTTCTCCCTTTTCCCTTGCGATTCAGCTTTGACCTGATATCATCTATCTTTGTAAAGATCTTCTCCTTATTCCAATTCCAATCAGCCATCTTCTTACGTCTGGATGCGTCATTATACTTGATAACGCCAACGAAATCGTTTTCATACCAATTTCCGGTTACAGGATGTGCTTTGATGATGTTTCCACCCGCATTCACCCATGACTCCCCGAACTCTGAAACAGGCATCCGGAACATCTCCCGGCACATTGGTGCAGGCAGCGATCAGGGCGACATGCATCCGCCCAACCACCTTTCCAATGTTCTCGGCGGAGTTCATGCCGCGGTCAAAGATGATAACAATGCCCTTCCCAGGGATTCCGATTTCTTCAAGACGTTTGCAGATGTCATCAATCAATTCCGAGAATATTCTTACGTCCGACTCGTTCGCCGGATAGGCAATTAACTGGAATGGGATGTTATGGTCTGATACTGTCAAACCTACTCCGATAAGGTTTTTATCGTATCGCTTGTCCTTTGAAATGCCTTTCTGTGGTAGATTTTCCCCTTGCCCAATGTGAGTGTAGAAATTGGTTGTATCAAAGATTAATCGCGAAGGTTTTAGACCTATTTCGATCAGTTTGCGAGATATATCAAGTTCAATCTTGTGTATCGTCTTTTCATCAAGTTTAGCCATGTAATTGAGGAAATTCTGGCTTGATAGCTGATATTTAGGATTCCAGATGAACTGAAGCGAACTTCTTTTAAAGTGCTCGTCGAGGGCGTTTCGACTGAAAACGTGCTCTGATCTTCCGAGGATTATTAGGAGTCGGGTATTGCGCTGGCGTAAGTCTGCCTATCTTCTTTACTTTGATGTGTTTGTTCATACTATCGGTCAAACCAACTTCTTCAGCAGCTTTCATGAATGCGGCAGGTTTTCCGAATGGATACGAGGCGATTCGTATTGGTTTAACCGATGTGAGCAATTGGTAAACTTTGTCCGCCGATCCTACGGATTTCTGGATTGTTTGAACCACTTTGCCGTTTATTCGCTCGTTCTTAATGATGTAGAGGTATTTGCGGTTGTTAATCGTCTTGAGCTTGAAATGCATGTAGGTATTTAGACCCTACTTATAAATAAATGTGTTGGTATCTCTGGGGTATTTATAGTCTATGAATACTTGCATGCATTTGTTTTTCCGCGTAGATATTTGGTAGGAGTTGGGCTGATCAATTAATTTTCTTTAGACCCTACATAAAATAGGTCGCCGGGTAGCGATTCGGTCAGGATCTTATAAAGTCCGGTCATACTCCATCGCATGTTCAGTGCCGTCAACATATATTTTTTTGTTCCACGGATCGCGATTATTCAGATCTTTATAAATAGCTTTATATGTGTATGTATCTGACGGGGTTCCACTGGAAGGGGCTACCGGCACATAAGATAGTGTAGGGGTATTAGCCACGATCAGACAGCCCGTGTTCTCAACTACATCCAATTGGTTCTCCATACTTTCGTCCCAGATACCAAACCATACATCATAAGAGCCATAGATAGCGTCTGCTGGCATCTTGAAATATCTGGAATACCATGTAGTTCCGGGTGTCAAAGTAACTGTTTTATCTTTTGCCGGGTCGTCTGTAAAACCGCCAGTGCTGTCTTCTATAGATGCACCCAATATCACATCCATATTGGATGAATTTGGATTAGTTATACTATACCACACTCTAAATTCCCTATTTTTATCTACATATACAGGATCTATTAATGGCACAGACACATATTGTTGTGATATTCCAGTATCTACAATGGACGGATCAGCGGCTGATGCAGAGGATGTTACGCAGCTCATTATCGCGGCCAACACAATCAAAATCAAGAATACATTCCAAATGACGTTATTTCTCATATTTATTACCTATTCTCACCTTGGTTTTATCAGATTTATTTATTCTATCGAGTAAAGCTTGCCGCCTGTATCGTCGTGTAGTCCACGCCCGCGCCGCCGCCGCCTCGCCTGCTGCTGCACCCGCCACCGAAATACCAAGAGTCACACATCCCGTATCACCTCTCGGATCGCGAGCATGTCCAGCCTCGACTGAGGCGCAATCATCGCAGTAAGCGGATCCACGAAGAGAATGTTCTCTTTGACCAGATACCTCTTTGAGACCTCATCCACATCGTTCATGCCAATCTTCTCCCTATCTACAAACATCTTCAGGGTAGCTACCAATTTCTCGTAATGCACATCACAATGCTTGCTGCCTATCACCATCTCATCTCCTAATTCCTTAACGAGCTTCAATCGAGTCGTAATCTCGCCCGTTCTGCGTATAAACATACTGCTTAACACGTCTTCAATCTTCTTTCCACTTATTTTCGCATTGATCAGTTTAACAAGAAATACTGGCTTTCCACCGACGCCTTGCCAGGTACTCTCCTTTTCATGCTCACCCCATCCATAACCATCTAGAAAGTCCATCGTTTGTTCGTAATCAAAATCATCCACCAGGAGATAATCACTTCGCCCGGAGAGTATCGCCTCACTGTAAACCTGCTCAATAAAGAGCGAATCAGAAGTAATCACGAATACGTGCGCCAGATGTAGCTCCTTTGTAAGCCGCACAAAGAAATTGAACAGTTTGTAGATTAAAAGTCCATCGATCTTCAGATCCCCGATCACCTGCATCTCATCGAGGATCAACACGGGCACACGTTTCTTTGGCATCTCACTGAAAAAACGTTCGATGTATCTGAACATATCTTTACTTTTATCTTTCTTCTCGAATATCTGTTCAAACAGATTCAGCGGTATCGGGATTCCACTGAGTATCTTCAAATCCTTGAGAAACGATTGCGCATAATCAGAAACGTTATCAATCGCACCGCCCTCATCGATCTCAAATAACACATTAAGGAAGTCTTCATAACCCGTGATAAATCTCCCGCGCAGGTTAACATAGAACGGGACGTACACATCAGGGAGTTGCCCTATCAAATAGTTGATTAATGTGGTCTTCCCGGAGTTTATCGGTCCGTAAACGAAAGTGATCAGGGATGGTTCGGAATTCAAAATATCTATGATCTCTTTCTTCTCCCTCTCACGGTTGTGAAATTCAATTCTCTTCATGCCTTTCTCTTCCTAAATCATGCGCCCACACCCAACAGCCACCAGCATCGCGGACACGGACACGGATCGGGTCATGCTGCCACCTCCTTGCACATGTCGTCCTTCGCTCTTGCTATGCGAAGCAGAACATCAATATCCATCTCAAGGAACATATCAAAGAGGCGCATTCTCACGCCCATGGTATCGTTACGCTCATTGATTCCCTCAACATAGACGATTACATCAAGGTCCTCCTCTTCATAAGGTCCAAAATATTCAACATCCTTGATCCTTTCTGCTCCAAATTCCTTTGAAACTTCATCTCTGATTATCTTTATAATTTCTTCTTTATCCATCTAAACTCCCTCTACAAGATTTTTACAGGTGTCAACGATCATGGCAGCGTCTGATATTGTGAGTCACGGTTCGGTTGCTTAAACCAGTTTCAATAAGTTTCTCAGCTCTGGATTCTGCAATATCGTTCATAAAACGTTTCACCGTGTCCAAATCCATGCACCACGATCCCCCAGATAAACAAGCAGCCACCATTTATATAGGGTCAATTCCATTAATTTATTTTGCTGCATTGTAAGCACAACTTTCAGACGCTGTCTGTTATCAACACTCGTCGACGTCTATATAAATATTTGTAGCCGCGTGGGCGGTCACATTACGTGGTGTTGCGATTGAAACTTTGGGGTATCTTTCATATTTAAACATGGGAGCAGCGTCCACAAGACTTGAATCAACAATAGCTTCAAAACAGTGTCAACACCAGACCGTGTGACAAACCTAACGACTCCCCCCCCATTTTTTACAGATCTGAAATTTTACTGCTTTTCACTGCATCAATCAATCTTTTCGTGTACTCATGCTGCGGATTTTCGATAATATGGTGCGTTGGGGAATTCTCCACAATCCTGCCGTCATGGAGCACTGCAACGCGATCGCTTACCTTGCGTGCAACTCCAATATCGTGTGTCACAAAGATCATAGAGATTCCGCGCTCGTTCTGCAGATTCAGAAGAAGTCTTAGAATCTTTGCCTGGACACTTGGATCAAGAAAAGATGTGGCCTCATCGGCGATGAGTAAATCCGGCTCAAGTATTAGTGCTCGTGCTATAGCAACCCTTTGAAGCTCACCCCCGCTTAACTCATGCGGATATTTTCGCATAAAATAATCATCAACCGGCAACTGTACCTCTCTTAGAGCATTCTTGATCTTACCAGCGGATTCATTATCGAATGCGTTGTGTATGACAAGAGGTTCTGCGATTGCTTCAAATACGCTGAATCGGTGGCTGATCGAATCTCTTGGAGATTGGTAAACAATTCCTACCATTTTTGCAAATTCTTTTCGATCAATCTTATCAAGCCCCTTCTCTCGAAAGATAATTTTTCCGCCATCCGGTTTGATTGTACCTGCAATAAGATATGCAAGTGTGGTCTTCCCAGAGCCGGTTTCTCCGACAAGTGCAAGTATTTCACCTTCATCGAGTTTGAGTGAAACATCCTTTAGTACCTCAATATCTTTATAGGATTTTGAGATGTTTTCAACAGAGATCATTGTCGCAATACCGCCACGATGGCAAACGACAACACCGCCTCCGTTTGTTGAGACTGCTTGTGGACTCCTCTCTAAACAGACATCGATTGATTGTGTACATCTTGGCTGGAAGATGCATCCTTTTGGTGTACTGGTCTGTGATGGTGGAGCACCTCTTACACCAGCAAGGTCTTTAGCACGTTCCATTACAGGAAACGAGCGGACAAGTGCTCGTGTGTATGGATGACGCGGTGCATCCAGAAGCTCTTCTGATGGCAGAGATTCTAATATATTGCCAGAGTACAAAACTACGGTGTAATCAGAACACAGTGCTGCAAAAGAAAGATCATGGGTTATCAGAAGAACTGCTTTCCCAAGGTTCACCTGTTTTCTTATCACTTCTGCAAGATATAATTTTGTTATTGCATCAACGGATGCAACAGGTTCATCCAGGACAAGCATCCCTGGGTCAGTAATTAGTGCCATCGCCATGAGAACTCGCTGCCGTTCCCCGGCACTGAGCTGATGCGGATACAGCATGCTGCGTCCTGTCTTGATCTTCATGTAATCAAGCATCTTGCTGGATTTATCGAGAGCAGTATTTCGAGATTCTCCATTCTTGATCAATGGTTCAGCAACCTGGTTGATAATTTTGTGAACCGGGTTTAGCACGTCCCCATAATTCTGGAACACGATAGAAATTTCATTCCATCTGATTTTTCTCATCTCTTCACTGGATAACTCGCTTGTATCGACACCATTGATCACAACCGATCCTGTCATTATGGCATTTTGAGACAGGAGTTTCATGGATGCAAGCGCAAGTGTGGTCTTCCCGGAGCCAGACTCCCCAACTATAGAAACACACTCCCCTTCATTTATTTTAAGAGATATATTATTCAGGGCAGTTATCGTATTATCCTCTGCACCAGATAATCTATATTTTACATTCAGATTCTTAAACTGTAGCGGCATTATTCCCTCCTTTAAGTCTTGGATCGAATATTTCCTCTATTGCATAAGAAATAAGAGCAAGAGAAACGATAAGCATTGAAAGTGAGAGAACTGCCGGCAGAAGCCAGTTGAACCATACATCGAGATACAGGTATCGCATTGCATAACTCATCATAATTCCAAGACTTTTTGTTGTAGGATCAAATATTCCAAGAAACGAAAGACCTGCTTCCATGAATACTGCAATCCGTGCTTTTGTAACAAAACCCATCGCATAGAGTGGAAACAGCTCTGGTAAGATGTGTTTGCGCATAATATAAACGGTCGATGCCCCCATGTTCCTTGCTGCTTTTATATGGAGTTTTGTCTTGAGTGAAAGTGTTTGAGCGCGAACTCCTCTTGCTATGGTCTGCCAGATAATAAGTGAAAGCGTGATTACTAAAATCATTGTAGATGGTCTGAAGTAGGCCGCAATCAATATCAGTACTAAAATTGAAGGTATCGCAAGCAGTGCATCAACAATTCTCATAACCACGAGATCGTATAGTCCACCAACCAATGCTGCTGAAACACCGAGTATGAGCCCGATCGTGCATGCGATCGCTGCAACCGAGACCCCAAAGAATACCGATGTTCTGAGTGCCCACAAGAGTTCACTGAATATGTCATAGCCAATGTCATTGGTTCCAAGCAGGTGGTTCATTGATGATGGCTGGAATGATCTATCCGAGTAATCCCATGGATCGTGTGGTGCGATTGCCGGGGCAAGGATAGCTGTTGTCGAGAGCAGCAAAAACATTACAAGCCCGGTAACACCGATTCTATTTTTTTTAAATTCTTGAAACGGTCTAATATGCATATTCAACCCTCGGATCTATCTTTTTATAGAGCAAATCCACAACAATGTTGATTAAAAGTACCAGCAAGACCGATACGGTAAGAATTCCTTGCAGCAGCGGAAGGTCACGATTTGATATTGCATTATATGTTAGGAGCCCAAGCCCTGGATATGCAAAGATCGTTTCAATGAAAAGTACACCGGTAATCACATATGCGAGCCTGATCCCGATGCGTGTAAAAAACGGTAGTATCGCATTTCTTGCAGCATGAAAATACTTTATTTTTCTCTCTTTAATGCCTTTTGCACGGGCAGTGAGTACATAAGGCTCACGAATCGTCAGTATCATGCTGTTTCTGATCAGAAGATAATCGCCTGGAATCTGGGAAAGAGTGAGCGTTGTAAGTGGCAGTATCAGATGCCAGAGGATGTCTTTGATGTGTGCGATTCCTGCGAGATTCGAGTATGGCGTCATTGCCCCGGATGTTGGAAACCATCCACCATACAAACTAAAGATGGTAAGAAAAAGAATTCCCATAGCTAAGGAAGGGACGCCATCAACAACCAGCATTGAAACCAGTAATGACTGATCAGTTCTTTTACCTCGCACCCAGGAACTTTCCACACCAAGTATCATTCCGATAATTGCTGAGAGAACAAACGAGGTGCATACAAGAAGCAGTGTCCATGGCAGCGCATCCATGATGAGTGTGGTTGTTGGTGCATGGCAGATGTATGAATATCCAAGATTTCCGTGTGCAAGCTGCACCAGATATATAAAAAACTGCACATGAATTGGTTTATTAAGCCCATGCAGTTGGACAAGTTCGTTGTATAACTCATCAGTGATTGTCACCTCGTAACCACTATACATAGCGAGGATTACATCGCCAGGAAGAAGGCGTGGCAGTAAAAAATTGAGGAAAAGAAGGAAAAATATGGTCAGCAGATAAATCGTTACGATCTTTGTCGTTCTGTTCCTCATTTTCTATCTGCTTCTTCCTTCAGTGTCGTTTGAGATAAAATGCAACAAGAATCAGTATTGCAATCACCATCGAAAAGGATATGATTGGGCTTTCCTGCTGCTCCTTCTGAATAGTTGCTGTTGCACTTTCTTCTGCTCCAGCCACAATCAGTGCAAGTTTGTTCTGCGGGATTGGAATCCCTTTGGCGATTCCACCTATCGTGTAGAACCACTCAACACCAGCATCAGGATTGTAGGCGTAATACCATGTCGGATAATACAGGGAAATTGCAGGAAGTTCTCTTGCATAAACGTTCTGTGCCTCATGGACTGCTTCAAGTCTTTTTGAAGCATCCATCTCATGCATCAGAGAATCGAAGCATTCATTTAACTCCTCGCTCTTGTTGTATCTGGCAGTATTCGGACTTGGCTTGGAACCTGGAACCTGGATTGTCTTTTCATAGAGAATCTTCGGATCGGCACCAATGCCGCCGTGTCCGGAGATTGCAAGATCAAAATTCCAGTTTATCACTTTCTTATCGACCATTTTCGTGTCAAGAGATGTTAACTCAACTTCTATCCCGACTTTTTCAAGCTGATCTTTCAGGATTTCTCCATCACGATCAGGTGCAGGCTGCCCACCAACACCGATCATCGAGACCAGTACCTGAAGTTTGAGGGGGTTTTTATCCTTTATAAAAACACCATTGTCCCATTCATAACCAAGTGATTCAATCAATTCCTTTGCTTTCCCGGGATTGTAGGGATAATCCGGAACATTCGGACTTGCCCACACACTCTCACTTGAAATTAACCCATAACTTGCAGGCTTTCCGTATCCTCTAAGTGATTTATCCACAAACTCGCTCTGGTTAATCGCATAAGCCAGTGCCTGTCTGAATACGATATTATCAAGAGGCTGCTTGTTGTGGTTAATCATCAGCTTCTTGTTCCAGTAATGCGGACCTGCTATAACGATAAAACCTTTCTCTGTCATGGTGTCCACCATCTCGGATTTTATCGATGCAAAGTTAACTTCGCCGCGCTGCAATGCCATCTGCGGATCGCCAGTTTTCACATAGATCAATTGATCAATAATTGGCTTACCGAGATAGTATTCATCGAATGCCTCATACTTGTATGTTCCATGCTCCTTGCTGAAATCAGCGTACTTGAATGGACCAGACCCTACAAACGCACCAGGTTCCACGTAGTCCATCGGATTTTCAACATCCTTCCAAATATGCTCGGGGAGGATTGGCATGGTGCCACCAATATCCTCCATGAATGGCGCATACGGGCCGCTCATATAGATCTTTACCGTGTATTTATCGACTGCCTCTGCCCGATCCACTCGATCGAGTACGACCCAGCCATAAGGATGTTTTTTCATGTAGTGTATGGTAAAAGCAACATCACTGGCAGTTACTGGCGTCCCGTCGTGCCATTTTGCATTTTCTACCAGATTAAAGACATAGGTATCTTCATCGTTAAGGTATTCCCAGTTTTCTGCTAACAGTGGGATTGGACCGCTTGTTTCATTCTTCCATACCAGCGTATCAAAGATGAACTGCATCCTCACGTATCCAGGACCTCTTGCATAGGAAAGATACGGGGATGGATATCCCCAATCACCAGCTTTATCTGCAATTCTAATTTCTTTTTCAGATGCAGCACTTATTACTGATGTAGATATACACAGGCAAATGATTGAAGCTGCAATCAGTATTTGTTTCACATTAGTCATTTATTCTACCTCTTTTATTAATTGTTTATATTCATTACACGGTCTCTGTTAATTCATTAAAGCATGGAATGCAGTGCGGCTCACCATTTAACAAGCGGATCCTTGTCTCCATTGCAGACTCGCCGCACCTGACGCATTCCACTGATTCATGTATCAGTGCCATAGGCAGCGGTTCTGGAATAACCTCTTTTATGATCAGTAAATCCTCTTCAGGTAAGTTCAGTATTTCGTTGCTTTTTTTAATATGCAGTTGTTTAAACTCACCTATTTCATCCTGGCTTGCTGTTTTCTCCTTAACCCTGGTAAAGAGTTCCAAATGTCTTTTGTCTGTTATAACAGCCTCTTTTTTTATGGAAATTCTCAGTGATCTGTTAGTTTCACGGTTCATAAATGTATAAACATATTTACCAAAATCATTGAAAATTAGGTTTCCCTTACCAAATGTACAGCCAACGAGTGCCTGAATCGCATCCACGCCACAGGAGTTGTTCTCAACAATTGCAACCATCTCTTCATCCTTGGAAGGTTTTCCAAGTTCTCGCAGTGCAACCTGTGACACACGTATCCCCATTGCAAGTCCCGGACATTGATGTCCATGGAAGCTAATAGATTTTTTAAGCATAAATTCTGTATCCTTGGAAATCACATTTTGTCCTACTTGTTAATACTATTTAAAGAATTCGTTAAACGATTTGTCTGAAAAGGAAGCTACCAAATTAGCTTTAAAAGTTCTGGTTTCTAATTTGACAGGTCTTTCTGTTCTATTGAGGCGTCTTTGGTTTTGTCATGGAAAGATGTGTTGCCTAAGCAGACATGGACTTTTTATCTGGCTTTTTGTAATTATGTTAGTCTGATTCAATCATACCCAAAAAAGAGATGGGTTTTTAAACCAAAAAGCTTACTTGACGGCTCGTTGTTCCGCAACGCTTCGCGTGTAGCCAATAATAGTTTGTGAAATTGTAAAATTTGGTTTCGTTGTTGTTCCGCACACGAAGTGTGTGGTTGCGAAAGATAGATTAAGGGTAGATGTTATCAGTAAGAGTTACTACTAATAATTTAATACGGTGAGTTAAGCTATGAGCAAAGAACGTTTTAGAAATTATGCAAGAAAGTTTGAACAGGAAGCAAGAGAGGCAACTCGGCTCAATGAAAGGATTGATCTATATCGGCTGGCTTCTATACAATATTATAATGCAGGGGACATCTATGCATGTGAAGTGCTTTCCTCGGCTGCTTCTGAGGCAGTAGAGGCAGGCAAGTTCGATAAGGCTTTTGAACTTTATATTGAAATAGGCAAGCTTTCTTATGATCTGGACAGTGATGACGTCTTCTGGTACCTTGATGCCTGGTGGATTGCAAAGAAGCTTGGCAAAACGGATGAGCTTGCAATCGAGATCGAGAAAACCTTAAAACGCGGCATTGAACATGCTTCTGATCGGCTCACGAAAGAAAACAAATCTGACGCTTCTCTTGAGTATGCAAACAGGGTCTATGGGCTGGTTGCAAACTATCATAAAACAACGCTTGATTATAGTGGCTATTTATTAAATATTGAAAAGGCTATCGGGTTTCTGGCTGAAAAGAAGGATATTGATGAAAAGCGGATAGCTGATGAGTATTCTATGGCAGGAAACAATGTGTACATCACGCATCCGTTAAAAAGTATTGAGTTGTTCAATAAAGCAGATTCGTACTATAATAAGATTTACGGTTCAACCGAGATTAAGGAAATGAATTACTTTATGCATGAGGATGCAGAGAAGGCAAAAGCTATTGAAGAGATAAAATTGCCTGTTAAAATTAAGGTTCATCCTCTGTTGCTTGAATATATGTTCGAGAAAAAATCCACCGATCCTTTTTCTATGCTAAGTGTGATTACAGAGGATGCACGTGATGCACGCCAGAGTTTGAAATATCTTAAATTCCTGGAAGCTGAGAGATTAAATGTAATACTGGCTGAAACGCATTTATTGCTGGGCAATTTTGATGAGTCAAAGAAATGCTACATGCGTGCTGTTGAGTGCCTCGAATACATGTTTTATTTTATGGACTTAAAACCTGAAGATAGTTCTGAAGAAATTAGAAGGATTGCCGAATACGATCTAATTGCTGCAAAAATAGAATATGTTATGGGAAATATGTTTGTGGTCTGTGAACACTATTCTGATGCTGCCGATAACATGCGTTTGCTTAAGGATTATGAGACTGCATTGAAATACTATGAGATAGCATTAAAATATGCAACTATAACAGAGACACCGCGGGAAAGGTGGGATAATATGCGAAGAGAAACTGTTGAAGGTGTAGAAGAAAAAATAAATGAAGTACGAGTAATTATAGAACAAAAATAAGGTTGTGGAATAATTGAAGAAGGATCCTCTTCACGCTATACTTGAAGAAGTTAGAGATAGCTGGGGTATCAGAAGCCCGGATGACGAACACTGGCAGGCAAAAAGACGCAAGACTGCTGGTGAATACGAATGGGTACTTGAAAACCTTGCTCTTAAACAAAGCGACAAGCTCTTGGACATTGGCTGTGGAACCGGTTTGTTTCTTGAATATATAAACGAGATGGTTGATACATCTATTGGAATCGATATAAGTGAAACCATGTTGAAACGAGCCAGTAGAAATCTTGCATATAAACACAACGTTTCACTCTTGCGATCTGCAGCACCATTACTTCCCTTTTGTAAACCTATATTCAATAAAATTGTAATTGTCCATGCAGCCTTTGGTGTGTTCATACCAAACCCGCACCTGTGGAATATTTACAACGAGGATATGATGGATCTGAGCGCTGATGTAATAAAAAATGCATTCAGTTTACTTTTACCTTATGGTGTACTGGTGTTAACACTTGCACCCGGCAGCGAAGATGTAGGGGAAAAGGTTAAACAAAAACTGATACCGGATGCAATGAAAAAAGCGGGAATAGGAACAGAAGATGCTTCAGTTACAACGACAGTAAGAAAACTTGAAAGTACGTATTTTGCCCTTGTTAGAATAGAGAAAAAGTCTTAATCATCTTTGCTGTATATCCAAAAAAAAACAGATACGGTTTTTATAGATATCTTAATGGCCTCTATAAATTCTGCAAGCCTCAACAAGCCTCTTTACTGTCTTATAGAGGCTCTCCAAACCCACGCTGTCTGCCGCTGCTCCCTCTGCCTTCTTATCCTTTGACCATATCGATGCTCCAAGATTTGCTCCAAACGATCCACCACCGACAGGTATCATCTCGTTAATGAGGAAAAAGTCAATGATCGTTCGAATTGCAATCTCCTGGCCACCGCTTCGATCCCCTCCAATAGCAACAGCCGCCCCAACCTTGCCACTGAGTGCATGAACGTCCCTTGCAACGAGAGCACGACATCGATCCATCAAAACCTTTGCCTGTCCGCTAACTGTCCCCTGATAAACAGGTGTCCCTATGATAATTGCATCAGCCCAGAGAAGAAGTGGATAAAGCTCGAGCATTCCATCATTATATATGCACCCACCTTTCCTGATGCAGTGATCACAGTGGATGCAAAACTTAAGCTCTTTTCTATGAACAGAGAAATACCTGGCCTCAACCGCTCCAAGTTCACCTGCATATTTTAGAGCTTTTCTTACGACATAATCTGTTGCAGCCTTGCGAGGGCTTGCTGAGATACCAAGGATCTTTATCATCTTTGTATTCATTAGCGAATGTAGTGCCTTATCTCTTGATTACTTATTGTGTCATCAAGATTCGTTATTCTCATACATGAAGTGTATACTCTTGACTCATGAAGTTTATCAAGACCTTCATCCTTCTCCTTTATCAGAGCACTTTTTTCGTAAACTCTTCGAACCCGATCCTGTCAGTGAATTCGCCGATTCGTTCCTTTGGCTTTGCGTTCGTTTTATAATAATCAATCACGCTCTGCGTTACCTTAATCGCATCCTCGATTGACTCAACATAAGCCAATTCCTTTGCGATTCTCGGCTTCCTGCCAGCATTTCCTCCGACTACTACCTTAAATCCGTCCCTGAAGCCAAAGAAGCCAATGTCTCTCACCCATGACTCGCCGCAGCAGTTTGCACATCCTGATACGCCTATCTTGAACTTGGCAGGAAGACTCATGCCGTGATACGCATCATTAAGAGCCATGCCAAGACCAAGGCTGTCTGAAACACCGCGCTTACAAAATGCCGTTCCAGGACAGGTTTTCACGCTTCGCACGCATAATCCGATTGCTGCGCCCATGTCCATACCGAGATCGTTCCAGACAGAATCGATATCTTCTTCCTTGAGTCCAACGATTGCCATCCGCTGTGCACCCGTGATCTTTATCGCGGCTGCACCATATTTCTCTGCAACATCTGCAATCTTCCTTAAAACATCGGGAGGGACCACACCTGCTGGTATAGCTGGTGCTATCGCATATGTCTCCCTGTCTCTCTGCAAGATTGCTCCCTTCTCTGGAAGGTCTGTCTTCTTTTCATTAGCCATTTCTATCGCCTCTGCTTTCTTTCTTCTGGTATTAGTACACGTTTTGTCTGTTTAATTATTGCTTCCATTTTTATTACCTGGTTACCACCCATGTGCTTCAAATCGCATGAGAACTCCTTTTAAACCGGCTTTGTGCCGTGCCTCGTCCTTTGATGCTCGTTCAAAGAAGCGTGCAGCATCGATCATGTTCTCTGCTTCCGCTTTCTTTGCAGCATTTGCCTTCTCGGTTTCAGCCATAGTCTCGCCTTTTAACATCATCTCAAGGTTCGACCTTGTGTCTTTGATCATACCGAGAAGTTCAGCGATCTCTGCGGCATGCCATGCTTCATCCATTGCAACCTGCCTGAAATACATTGCTGCAGTGTGGTGTCCCTCGCGCTCAGCCTGCTTTGACATTGCAAGATAGAGCCCGACTTCTGTTGTTTCGCCTTTAAAGTTTGCTTCAAGTTCTTTTTTTGTTGTCATTTTATACCTCTAAATTTATATTTCTAAATAAAAAATAAAAAAGTAATATTTACCCTCTTCTCCTCAACAGAACGAATAGAGCAAGAATCGATGTGAACGAGAAGACTGCCCCGAACCCTGGACTCTCTGCTGTATTTGCTTTGGTCTCTGCCGTTCCAGTCATCCCTTCAGCTACTACAGCCTCTGCAAGCTCTGCTTCAGCCCGAAGACTCCTGTCTTCTGACTTGATCGCAACCGCTGTCTCCTTAAGCGGTCCCCAGCCGTACCACTGTTCTTGATCCGCGTTTGCATGAAACGCGCTCTGGAAACAGCGCATCCGGTACTTCATCCACATAACCCAGAGATCCTCTTCGATCGTGTGCGACTGATCGTAGAACCTGAGAACATCAGGATACGGGTAGGACGGGAGTTCGTCGATGTAATCAGGCTCTGGGAGAATTCCATCGCGGTGCAGTGCTGCAACAATCTCGACTGACTCCGCGTAGACCCTGTCAGCTTCCCGAAGCATCTGGTCGCCTTCCTCGAGTGAGATTCTTGCGAACTTCTCTGAGTGGCAGTCGCCACACACTGCGATCATTTCCTCACGGGGTGCGTTCCACTCGGCAATCGTGAGTCTCGCAAGCTTTGCAGGGCCTATAAGATCAAATCTTGCTGTTGGGTTTCCGTCAGCATCAAGGACACCGTACGACTTAAGAACCGTTGCCCGATCGTCAGCCCATTCTTTGTTGGGCTCCTCGACCCTGACGCCAAGAAATCCCCAACTCGTGATAACATTGTGGTCTCCGTTCTTCAGGTGGCACATCTGGCACGTGGGGGCGGTGTAACTCGCTTTCGCATCAGAGATTGGTGCGCTCCAGTCCCAGTCATCGCCCTCTGTCAGGTAGATCGAACCGTGCTTTGAGGTTGAATACATCTCCCACTGGGCATGGTCGAAGCCCTGATGGCAGGTCATGCATGCTTCAGGTCTTCTCGCCTCGGCTTCTGAAAAGCTGTGCCTCGTATGGCAGCTGTCACAGCCAGTAACACCGTAGTGGTACTCATCCCAGCCAGTCTCGTCCTTCGCTCCAATCTTGTGGCAGCCTCCGCAGCCCTTTTGACCTTCCATCAGTTCTTTTGGCTGATCCGCGGTCGTTGGCATCGCAAACATCGCAGTCCATGCGAGGCTGTGCTTTCCGTCCATGTACTGCGCGTCCTGCGTAGCATGACACGCACCGCACGTCTCGTGTGTCGGCATCTTCGCCTTGTCAACGGTAGCAATCGAACTGTGAGCTGTTCCGTGACAGGTTGAGCAATCGACGTCGTTGCCCATCGCACCGCTCTTGAAATCTTTGACAATCTCTGGAGTGACGGTGATGTGGCAGTCAATACAAGTTGATGCTGCTACTGATCCCATCAGGATAGAGGGGGTCAGTAACAACAAAACCAATAATATAAAAAATCCCTTCATAATCTTTTATCTCCTGTTGTGTGTTTTTATTATTATTGTTTCTTTTCGAGCACGCTTACATCCGGATTCTTTTCACCATACTTACTGACAAGCTCTGCCAGCACCTCACCCCTTGACTTTCCTTCGTTCTCAAGCCTCTTGATTAACTGGTAAGCAGCAAAGAGCGTTGACGGGCCGATCTCTGATGCAAAGTTACCGACTCCCTGGTTCCAGACAAAGAGTGAGAAGAGTTCGTCCAGTTCGGAAACAGTGACGCCTTCAAAGTATGCCTTCACCAGTTCTCGTGTCGCCTGACGAATGCAACCTGAACCAACAGCATTTGCAAGCGAGAGCAAGTATTTAGTCTTTTGGTCTATGGCGGACTCTTCTTTATTCCAGACAAGCTGCCAAAACTGTGACGTTATCTTGCCAAGCGTTTTGTCGACTTTGCCGAGATTGAGAAGAGCTGCCGGGTGCAGCGGAACGTTTGTACCGGCACCAGCCTCTCTTGTTTCTACCCGGTAGAAATACGACCGGTATTCATTATCCGAGATTTTCTCGGTACTGTGATTAAAGCCAAGGTCTTTCAGAGTAGAATAAAGCGGGATCGGTTCGAAACTCTGAATCACACAGATTCCACTACCAGCAGCAACCTCTTTGGCTTTTGCAAGACTCGCTGACAGGAAACTGCCTGCAAGTCCTCTGCCGTCCAACACTTCAAATGAGTCCTTCTTATCAGTCCATTCTTTGGTCATGGATATCGCCTTCATGCACGTAAACTTTTCAATTGTTTACTGCTATAATAATATGCATTATAATATGCATTGCGAGTATATAACATTATGGTGCGAAAATCGTCCATAAATCGCACGAGAAGTGCGAACACGCAACCAGCATGGGAGTAGCACAATAACATCACTGCGTAATCAAGAGTTACTTACAGAATAAGTAACAGTTCAAATATCGTGGAATCTTGTAGTCTTGCACGAATACCTGAAAATGGTTCTGTCTGGCAAATCGTTATATCGTATGGCACATAATGAATGATTCAGGATGTATCTTAAGACAATTGAAAATGTGATGAAAAAGCTAAAAAAAGATAGGTTTCTTCTTTTTTTCTTATTTTCAGGATTCTTCCTCGTTGCTTTTGTCTTTGTTACACTTGGGGATATGTTTTATCGACAGATCGGCGATATACCAGCTTTGATTAGTGCAGCAAAGGATTCTACGATTCTAACTGCAATATGGATAAGCATTTCTGCTGCATCAGTCTCTGCATTAATCGCATTCATCTTCGGAGTTCCTTTGGCATACATCCTCGCACGAAAGGATTTTGCATTCAAGAGTGTTATCGAAGGAATTATAGACATTCCGATTATGATTCCACATGTGGTTGCTGGAATTGCACTCTATGGGGTTTTTATGCGATCAGGGATTATCGGTGCACCTTTTGGTAAGATTGGGGTCGTCTTCGTGGATGCATTTCCAGGAATTGTTGCTGCCATGCTGTTTATGAGCCTCCCATATCTTGTTGATACAGCAAGAGAAGGTTTTAAAACCGTTGATCCAAGACTGGAAAACGTGTCACGCTCACTTGGAGCGTCTCAATGGACAACGTTTAGAAGGATAACATTTCCACTTGCATTGCCATCCATATTCAATGGATGCATACTGTGCTGGGCTCGTGGGGTAAGCGAATTTTCAGCCGTTCTTATCATTGCATACTTCCCAAAGTCTGCCCCTGTTATGATATATGATTTATTCACAATGTACGGTTTAACAAGCTCAAGACCTGCATCCATACTTCTTGTTTCAATCTGCCTTGTAATATTTATTATCCTGCGAGCATCCAAACATGGAGAAAGACGATGATAACAATCAAAAATCTCCAGCGAAAATGGAAAGAATTTAATTTAAAGGACATAAACCTAACTATTGAAAAAGGAGAATACTTTGTAATTTTAGGTCCGACTGCCGCAGGAAAAACACTTCTTCTTGAGCTTATAGCAGGATTTTACATACCGGATGCCGGTGAAATATGGATACATGGGGACAATGTTACAACTGTGACACCTGAAGATCGAGAAGTTGGATTCGTATACCAGGACTATGCACTATTTCCACATTTTACAGTTAAAGAGAACATCGAGTATGGGCTAAAAATTAAAAAAATCCCAAAAGATAAAATCAACAAAGAATCGCAGGCAATGATGGATTTACTTGGGATAACGTACCTTAGGAATCGATACCCTACCACCCTCTCTGGTGGAGAAAAACAAAAAACAGCAATAGGAAGATCTCTCATGTTAAATCCACACATACTACTTTTAGATGAGCCGTTAAGCGCTCTTGATGCAAGAACAAAGGCAGGACTGCAGGACGAACTCAAAAAAATCCACAACGAATCAGACATCACGATAATTCATGTAACACATGATCAAACCGAAGCAATGATTATGGCAGACAGGATAGGAATCATGATGAGGGGAGAGATCGTTCAAACAGGCACAACACTTGAAATATTCAACACGCCAAAAAATAGAATGATCGCAGACTTCGTTGGAACAGAGAATGTGCTTGAAGGGCACATATCCAAAAAAATAGACGGGCTTGCAATAGTAGATATCGGCAGCAGTGAAATATTTGCCATATCCGATTTGGAAACCGGCAGTAAAGTTCATGCATTCATACGACCAGAAGATATAATCATATCAAAAGAGTTGCAAGAAACAAGTGCAAGAAACAACCTGGAAACAAAAATAAAAAAAATCATACACCTTGGGGCAATAGTAAGAATAGAGCTTGATAACGGGCTTGTTGCATTCACAACAAAACAATCAGCAGAAGAGCTCGAATTAAACATCGATGAACACATCTATGTATCCTTCAAAACCACAGCAGTCCACATTGTAAGAAGGTAGAAGCTGGTATTCGTCTGGAAGTCGGTATCGTTAGCTATATATATCAAACAAAAAACTATGTAACTTGATATATGATGGGAGGAAATACAATGGAAGATGCTGATGATGTAAGTAAAAAAGATGTGATAACAAAACTTATCGTTCTCTCCTCAAGACACATGATGCCAGGAGACTTGTTATATAAGATATACGCACTGCGAAAAGATGTAATTGTCAAAGAAACATGTTTTGGAGCAGAGGTATCTGGAAAAAAGGAAGACGTAAACAGTTTGATAAGAGATATTCGAATTCTTGATCCGTATGGCATTTTTATTAAAGAACGTGGGTTTCCTATAGGTGATCTGCGGAGGTGTAGAGCTACAAGTGGCGGTGGTGCACGGCCGGGTTTCCACCAGATAGAGGTGGAAGCAGCAGCACTCCCGTTAATGTCACGCGCCTTGTTAGAGTATGATATGGGAGTAAAACCAACAACACATGAAAAACCAGCAAAACTCGATGTCGATGTGTTTAAAAAGATCATCGCAGATTGTCTTCATAGTTTATAAATATCAAGAGGAATAGAACATGTCAAAAATATTGATATATCCAACCAACAGCCTCGTTCTGGCTGATTTAGTAGATAGGTTCGGTCACGAGCCGCTTACCATTCCACAGGAGATTAGAAAAAAAGTTACAAGTGTGGGACTTGACTCGCCGCCGCTCAACATCACTCCGGAGGACCCTAAAATAGGTTTAAAATATGCAGCAGTAGAGGTTCCATCCGGTGTGCGTGGCAGAATGTCACTGATAGGACCGCTGCTTGAAAAAGCGGATGCAGCAGTCGTTGTCAACGATCCGGAAGCAACTTTCGGATGTATGGGATGTGCACGCACCAATGAGCTTGTAAACTTCCTTATCCGTGCAAAAAAAATACCAATGCTTGAATTACCCTATCCAACAAATGAAGATGATGCAAGAGACTTTGTATACAAAATTGCTGAGTTCCTTCAATCATCGGAGGTGCTAAAACATGAGTGAAAATGTTAAAATCGCACAGTTATCCTGTGGAACAGAATATAGCGGCATTCAACCTGAAATCGAGGCTGCAGCCAAGCAGGTGAATGCAGAAATGGTATTTGCTGATGTCGACTATGATGATATTGCAAGAATTGAAAAGGATTTTGGCTTGGAAGTTGCAAGCCCTGACCTCAAGCTACTGATGGCAAGAGCAAAATCAATCGTTGATGGAAAAACCGATGTGGACGCTGTGTTCGTTGCTACCTGTTTCAGATGTGCTGAAGCAGCGCTTGCCAGAAGTGAAGTGCGCAGGTACATATATGAAAAAACAAGCTTGCCTGTGATCAGTTATTCATTCACGGAACGCACCACATCCGGTACACTGCTTACAAGGATGGAGGCTCTTACCACCATGGCACGCAGAAAAAGCCTGCTTGCACGAGAGCGGCAAACAGGTCTTACGGCAGGAATCGATTCAGGCTCAACCACCACCAAATGCGTGATTATGAAAGACAACGAGGTTATAGGCACCGGTTGGGTTCCAACGACAAAAGTGTTGGACAGTGCAGATGAAGCATTCAACACTGCACTGGAAAGTGCAGGAATCAAACAAAGTGAACTGGATGCACTCGGTACCACCGGCTACGGACGGTTTCTTATAGGCGACAAGCTTGGTGCCGATCTCGTGCAGGAAGAGGTTACTGTTAACAGCAAAGGTGCAGTATTTCTTGCAGACAAACAAAAAGGAGACGCTACTGTAATCGACATTGGTGGGATGGATAACAAAGCAATCTCAGTCCACGATGGCATACCAGGGATGTTCACTCTCGGCGGCATCTGTGCAGGTGCATCAGGAAGATTTCTTGAAATAACTGCAAGAAGGCTTGGTGTGGAAATCACCAAACTTGGAGACCTTGCACTCAAGGGCAATTCCAAAAACATTGAAATGAACAGCTACTGCATTGTCTTTGGAATACAATCGCTTGTAAACTCACTATCAACAGGAGCAAAACCAGAGGATGTTGCAGCAGCAGCGTGTTACAGTGTAGCAGAACAGGTCTTTGAACAACAACTACAAGAGGTGGAAGTCAAAGAGCCGGTGATTATGGTTGGCGGTTCATCACTGATAGCAGGACTTCCGAAAGCGCTTGAAGATCTGCTGCATGTGGAAGTACACATACCAAAATACTCTCAGTTTATCGGGGCAGTTGGTTCAGCACTTCTTGTATCAGGACTGGTGGATACCAGTAAAAAGTAAAGCTACGCTTTGCAGAAATAACGAGTCTTGTGGTGACACTGTCTGAAAATCAAGTGATTTATCACCGCGGAGATCGCAGAGGGCGCAGAGTTTTGAGACCGTTCCAATCCTCGCTCTGGTTTTCTGATGCCTCCGCGTTCTCCGCGGTAAAACTTAAGGATATAGTTATTTCACTTGAATTTTCGATTGTGCCTCTTGTGGTTATAAAAGGAGCTCAAAAGAAACATGAAAAAAGATGAAAAAACAATCTCAGGTAACATTGTTGATGTCCTGCATTCAAGGGTTTACCAAGGAACACTGACAATTTCAAACGGCAGAATAGTGGATATCAGAGAAAAAGATGACAAGTGTGACACCTATATTATCCCTGGACTCGTTGATGCGCATATTCATATCGAAAGCTCGATGTTAACTCCTTCGGAGTTTGCACGTGCGGCTGTAATCCATGGAACGGTTGCAACAGTTTCCGACCCACACGAGATAGCCAATGTGCTCGGAATAAAAGGAGTAAAATATATGATAGAAGACGCTCTGAGAATTCCTTTCAAATTTTACTTTGGAGCACCTTCCTGTGTGCCTGCAACACCCTTTGAGACCAGTGGGGCAGTTCTTGGCTCTGATGAAATAGAGGAATTGTTAAAGCTAAAGCAGATAAAATATTTAGGGGAGGTTATGAATTTTCCCGGTGTTGTTAATGACGATCCCGAAGTCATCAATAAGATTAATATCGCCAAAAAATATTCAAAATTAATCGATGGTCATGCTCCAATGCTTACTGGCAAAGAGCTAAAAAAGTATGTGGATGCAGGAATATCCACTGATCACGAGTGCTCCACAATAGAAGAAGCTTTGGAGAGACTTGAGCTTGGCATGAATATCCAGATCAGAGAGGGGTCTCTTGGCAGGAACTTTGAAGAGCTAATTTCCATTGTGGAAACTCATCACGACCGCTGCATGTTCTGTAGTGATGATAAACATCCGGACGATCTATTAAAAGGACACATCAATGAACTGGTGAAAAGAGGTCTTGGTCATGGTATTGATCTGATGAAGCTTCTTCGTGTTGCATGTGTGAATCCTGTTTTACATTACCAGTTAGATGTCGGGTTATTACAGGTCGGGGATGCTGCTGATTTTATTGAGGTAGACAACCTTGATGACTTCAATGTACTAAAAACATACATCAACGGGAAACTGGTTGCAGAAAATGGCAGAACCCTGATACCAAAAAAATCATCAAAAATAGTAAATAATTTTAACGTTAAGGAAAAAGTAGAGAGAGCTTTTGTAGTTCCATATAAAAATGGCAAAATAAATGTAATTGAAGTAATCGATGGTCAATTAATTACCAGTAAAATAGTTACACAGCCACTGGTAGTGGATGGATGTGTTGTGTCTGATGTAAAAAGAGATGTATTAAAAATGGCATCAATCAATCGTTATAATGAAGCAAAGGTAGCAACAGCTTTTGTCAAAAATTTCGGGCTAAAACAAGGAGCTATTGCCTCAAGTGTTTCTCACGATTCTCATAACATTGTTGTCATTGGAGTTAATGATACGGATATGTGTAGAGCTGTTAACCTGATTATTGAAAACAAAGGTGGCATCAGCGCAGCATCTGAAAACACGGAGATGATTCTGCATCTGCCAATTGCAGGAATTATGTCCAATGAAGACTACCTGACCGTTGCAGAAAAATACACCGAAATGGATAAGATCGCCAAATCTTTTGGTTCAAGACTTCGTGCACCGTTTATGATGCTATCTTTTCTATCTTTACTTGTTATACCAAAACTTAAACTGAGTGATGAAGGATTATTCGATGCAGAGAAATTTGAATTTACTGACCTCTTCACCACTGCCTCTTAGTTTATCTCTTTTTAGGTTCTATCAAGTACCAGGCTTTTAGTAGCCGACTGCTTGAGCAATCTCAAAGGTCAGAGAGTTATCATTTAATATGTTGCTTGAAACAATAAACACATAATTCTCATTATTCCAGATGTACAGGTAGGTAAACTCATTTTTACCCTGTTGAATTGTATAATCCTTTATCTGTGTGGCACTGTGATTACTCAGCATCACTTCTTCAAATGGATTATATCGATAGCCACTGTACTGTGACTTGTAGTCCTCAATTAACTTCTTTGCAGTGTCTTTGCTGTCTGTTTTAGCAACACGCACATAAAAATCGTCTTTGTTACTGTTCTTATACACGGCTTCGATGGACTCTGTTGCATTCTCAATAATTACTTCGTGCGTCCCAAGATAAGTAATGCCAATTGGAAGATCTTTTGTCGGGATCAGATCATCTATCGAAGCAGTATCAATCGGCATCTTAACGTCAGGTACGTCTTCAGTTTCAGTTTCATTATCTACACAACCAGGTGCAAAAACTGACGAGAAGAGGATTAACAATATTAATATAGTTTTATGTCTCACTATTCAATCACCACCCTTACCACATGAGACAATATCTCAAAAACATATCGGTTGGAATGCTCTCGAATCCAAAGTAACATATACCATTCCATATTAATGATATCTGATGAAAACACCTGTGGCAGAACAACTTGCAAAGAAGCAGCAATCCATTAGCATTGCAGAATTCTTTGAAAAGAACAGACAGATACTTGGTTTTGATTCTGCTCCACGATGTCTGATAACTACTGTGAAGGAGGCAGTGGATAATGCACTTGATGCTTGTGAAGAGGCGAACATACTTCCTGATATTATAGTTTTTGTAGAGAACACAACCAAAGAAACGATAACAACAATCGTTGAAGATAACGGGCCTGGTATTACACGAGAACAGATTCCAAACGTTTTTGCAAAATTGTTGTACGGCTCACGTTTTTATGCCATAAAACAGAGTCGCGGGCAGCAGGGAATTGGCATATCGGCAGCAGTACTGTATTCACAACTTACGTCTGGAAAGCCGGTTCGTATCATTTCCAAGATTGGAAAAAATTATCCTGCACACTATTTTGAACTTATTATCAACACAAAAACCAATGAGCCGCAAATACTCAAAGACGAGGAAATCGAGTGGGACCGGCTACAGGGCATTCGCATCGAACTTGAAATGGAGGCAAGCTATGTCAAAGGACGGCGACAATCAGTATACGAATACCTGAAAGATACTGCAATCATCAATCCACATGCACGCATCACCTTCATAGAGCCTGATGGAAACGAAATTCGGTTTGAGCGTGCTACCGACAGATTGCCGGCACCAGCAAAAGAAGTGCTGCCACATCCGAACGGCATCGAACTTGGAACACTGTTAAAAATGCTGCGATACACGGAGCGAAAGCGTCTTGCAGCTTTCCTTCGGCACTCCCTTTCCAAGATTGGTCTCTACACTGCAGAAGAAATTTGCAGCAAGGCAGGTCTTGATCCGGACACTGATCCGCATCTAATCGATCTGAACGGGGCAAAAAAGCTCATCAATGCTTTTAAAAATGTGAAGATTATGGCGCCGTCTACTGATTGCCTTTCACCGATCGGTGAACAACTCATTTATAAAGGACTTGAAAAAGAGCACACCATAGATTTTATCGCTACTACTACGCGCACAGCTTCAGTGCACAGCGGCCATCCTTTTGTTGTTGAGGCAGGCATTGCTTATGGAGGAAGCCTTAGAAAAGATCAACGTACAAACATACTGCGGTTTGCAAACAGGGTGCCGTTATTGTATCAACAGGGAGCCTGTGCTATCACTCATGCCATTGAAAACATCAAGTGGAGGCAGTATTCCATCGACCAACCTGGAGGAAGCCTGCCAGTTGGGCCAATTATCATACTAGTACACATAGCATCAACACACATACCCTTCACCTCAGAATCAAAGGAGGCAATTGCTGATGTGCCAGAGATCATAAGTGAAACCGAACTGGCACTAAAAGAGCTTGCAAGAAAGCTGTTAGCTTACCTGAGCAAACAAAAGGCACTCTCCAAGAGAAGAGAAAAGGAAGTAATAATCCATAAGCTACTGCCGCGTATTGCAGCAAAAACATCAGAGATACTTGAACTTCCTGTGCCTGATATAACACCTGTTGTTGCCAAAATAATGGGAAATGTGCATATCAAAAGACAGGTTGAACAGCGCGAAAAAGTGCAGCATGTGATTATACAAATCCGCAACAACACCGAGACAAAACAAAAGTTCATGCTGTATGAATCCCTGGCGTACCCCATATACAATCCAAGCCCGCAGCCTGAAATCATAACGACTGATGGTGAGTATAACTACCGGTGGGGGATTAATCTAAAACCACAAGAGGGGCGAGCAATATTTTACGATTTAACGATACCAGGTGAGGCGATTGAAAAATTACCCCCTGTAATTGTAGAGGGAATAGACAAAGAACTTGTTACAGGTACAAAGGTCATGGTGATGCCATAATGATATTACTCGATTTCTTCGCAACTCGATTGCTCTGCAATCGAGAGTTGAATGTGTCTGCACAACGAAGTTGTGCAGTGGTGATGCCATAATGATTGTTACAAACATCCAGTCAATAGCAAGCTTAAAACAGCTAATCCAGATAATCTATGAACAAATAGACGAGGGCAGCATACCGCATCTACAGCTTCCGACACGTACAAAGAACAACATCGAAATAAGCGAGAATGATGTGTGGGTCTATGGCGGTGGCAGGAGTATAAGAAGTGCGAAGACTACCAAAGGTGCATACCAGCTATTAAAAACAACACACATCTGCGACCTTCTCATAAACGATCACCTGAGTAACAATAAAAGCTCAACCTTAAGAGAAATTTACTACATATCTGAGAACTGGGATATAGCTAAATTTAAGGAGCAGCCGGAAAGTGATCGGCTCATAGAAGACCTTGAAATCATAACCGGACTCCAACGAGAAGATTTTCATGTGCGTCCGGAAGAAAATGGTGCTACCATCTTTGGGCCACTGCGAATCAGGGAAACTACGAAACGGGGAGAGCGGATCATTCACTGCCAGGAAGATGTTGGAGAGGCAGGATACCAGATACCATACAACGTTGAGAACATCGAATTTCTCGAGCACGATGCACAAATCATCATCGCAATCGAGACCGGGGGCATGCAGGATCGATTAATCGAGAACGGCTTCGACGAAAAATACCACGCACTTCTTATCCATTTAAAAGGGCAGCCAGCCAGAAGCACCCGCAGATTAATCAAACGACTGAACGAAGAACTCAACATCCCGGTTGCAGTATTCACAGATGCTGACCCATGGAGCTACCGCATTTATGCAAGCGTAGCTTACGGGGCAATCAAAACCGCACACTTGAGCGAATTCATGGCAGCACCAAAAGCAAAATTCCTTGGAGTACAGCCAAGCGATATTATTGACTATGACTTATCTACAGACAAACTTACTGATCAGGATATGAAAGCGCTGCATAACGAACTAACAGATCCACGTTTTGATACTGATTACTGGAAAAACCAGATTAACCTTCAAATCGAACTTGGAAAAAAAGCAGAGCAGCAAGCATTTGCAGGAAAAGGACTCGACTATGTGACAGATACCTACCTGCCGACACGACTTGGCGAAATGGGAATGATAAAACGATGACACTTGGGTGATGAAAGACTGACAGAATTAGAGATGTCTAAAGTAAAAAACAATCAAAAGGAGGATGTCAATGGCTGAAGATTATCTAAAGAAATTATTAGACCAAGACCTTCAATCTAAATTGGATTCAATAAAAAGAGCAGCAGAAAAAATCTGGGAAAGACCCAAGATTGTACATTTTACCAAACATGGAATTGATGAACACTCTAAAAATATAATTACGATACTTGATTTGATTCTTGGAGATATGTCGACAATGAAAAATAAGTTAAGTGAGCATGAAATTTTTATTTTACTTGCAGCATCTTACCTTCACGATATTGGTATGCAATCGGCTTATCATGCAGGGTTACCGGATAAGCCTGATTATGGTTTAGAAGACAAGAAGATTATTAGAGATAAGCATAACGAGACCAGTGCTAAGATAATTAGAGAAAGTGTAGACTCGCGAGCAGAAAGAAGGGTAAAGTGCGGCTTAGAAGATTGTATCAATCCAAATTATGTGAATTTTATTGCTCTATTATCTGAATCTCATAGAATGAATAAGCCGGAGATATCTTCCGATAAATTAAAAGATGATTATTTGATGATTGGCGCGAAAATCCGGGTCAGATTATTGGTGTCACTGCTTCGTCTTGCTGATGAACTGGACAGGGACTATACGAGAGTAAATTTGGATGAATTGAAATCATGGAACATTCCTACGGATTCAAAAATGTACTGGTGGATGCATCATTATACGAAAGCCGTTAGTATTGAAAATGGAAGAATAAAGATTTTGTTTAGAGTTCCTATTCAATATGAAAATAGTCAAAGCAATCTTGATGAAATTATATTTAGAACTGTTATAGATGGTGTGAATAAGCAATTCTCTGAAGTGCGTGATATTCTTTGGGAGAGAGGCATAAAATTATACTTTGAGCCAGGAGATCCAAAAGCAGATAATAATAATTATATTGGTGACCCTACATTGCTGCTGATCCCAGATGATGTCATTGATTATACTATTGGGGAGCTAACCCAAAAATCTGCAAATGGATTAACAACAAGAACAGGACCTACTTACTGGCTTGATGGCATTCCGCAATCCGATGATAAAGAATTAAGAGAACGAACATTTCGATTCCTAACTCTTATGGAAGAGGAAAGATATGATGATGCAATAGCCGAAATGGAGTATACATTAAAAGTGTGTATTCTATCTCCAACAGAAAAGATGTCTATTCTTTTAAATTTAGGTAACGCATATTATTCGTTAAGTCAAATTGGCAGTGCACTGAAAAATTACAATGCAATTCTTGAATTAACCCAAAAAGTAAGTGAAAAAGAAGCAATAGAAGGTAAATCTTCTGCGTTGGGCAATATCGGGCTGATTTACAGAGCAAAAGGTGATTTAGACAAAGCCCTAAAATACCATCGGGACGCCCTCAAGATTCACAGGGAGATTGGATACAAGCAGGGAGAAGCTTCTGATTTGGGCAATATTGGGCTGATTTACTCTAATAAAGATGATTTGGACAATGCTTTGAAATACCTAAGGGACGCCCTCAAGATTCACAGGGAGATTGGATACAAGCAGGGAGAAGCTTCTGCGTTGGGCAATATCGGGCTGATTTACTCTGATAAAGGTGATTTGGACAAAGCCCTAAAATACCATCGGGACGCCCTCAAGATTCACAGGGAGATTGGATACAAGCAGGGAGAAGCTTCTGATTTGGGCAATATCGGGCTGATTTATTCATATAAAGGTGATTTGGACAAAGCCCTAAAATACCATCGGGACGCCCTCAAGATTCACAGGGAGATTGGCTACAAGCAGGGAGAAGCTAATCAGTTGGGCAATATTGGGCTTATTTACTCTGATAAAGGTGATTTGGACAAAGCCCTAAAATACCATCGGGACGCCCTCAAGATAGACAAAGAGATTGGCTACAAGCGGGGAGAAGCTTCTGATTTGGGCAATATCGGGCTGATTTACTCTGATAAAGGTGATTTGGACAAAGCCCTAAAATACCTAAGGGACGCCCTCAAGATAGACAAAGAGATTGGCTACAAGCAGGGAGAAGCTTCTGATTTGGGCAATATCGGGCTGATTTTAAAAGCTAAAGGTGATTTGGACAAAGCCCTAAAATACCTAAGGGACGCCTTTGATATTCTTATTAAGTTTAATTTGGTATATGGACGAGATATTATTCAGAATGCAATAAATTCAATTACACATAATACACCGGAAGAGGATTGAAAAATGTTAAGACACATGATAAAAGAAGGGCATACGGCAAAGAACATGCGGGCAACTCTGCGGTCGCTTCGCTCCCTTGCCTCGCCTTCGGCTCGGTCATATAACCGGTACATATCCGACTTCGCTAACGCTCCGTCCAAATTCCTCGCTACGCTCGAAACTTCGCATACCCCCCAGCCGTTATCTGAAATCGGCGTAGATACTCATTTAAGAAATGGTTTTGGAGATACATTGATATACAAGTAAACATGTGTATTACGTAGGTGATAGGAATGTCTGTGGCTGTTTCAATTCGATTACCAGAAAAGATTATACATGATTTGGAAATATTAGCAAGTACAATAGAGCGCTCAAAAACATTTATTATTCGTAAAGCAATCGAGTCGTATTTAGAAGATTATGCAGATTATTTGGTTGCTTTGGAACGTTTGAGAGATAAAGATGACGAAATCATTTCAGGTGAAGAACTGAGGGGACAACTTGGCTTGTAAAATTGAATATAAATCATCTGTCAGTAAAGATTTAAAAAAATTAGAGAAGAAAATAACTAAACGGATTCTTAATGAATTAGAGAAGAATTTAGGAGAAAATCCAGATATTGGTGTACCTCTCTCTGGACAATTTAAAGGTTTATTTAAATACCGTGTTGGAGATTACCGTATAATCTACACCAAAACCATAAAAGAAGTCCTTATTCTTCGAATCGGACACTGAAGTAAAATATACAAATAAAACACGCCGACATCAGATAACACAGCATACACTATGGGCTTATGTCCTCACCCGTTGGGATGCTGCCCACACAGTATTCTGGCAAGTACAAATTTATGTCTCGAAAATTCAACAAAAACGATACGGTTCCCTTGTAGATCATTATTTATGAGTTACCTAAACTCAACCACCCAACACCCACCCAAAACTGATTTCAGATAGCTTTTTAAGGATGAATGGATATTGTTTAAAGGTTGGTACAGATGAATCGGATTTTGACATCACAGAATACAGAACTGCTTAAAAAACTTGCTTAAGATGTAGTGAAAGATATAACCAGTGATGCAGACGATGCAGATGTTTGAGGGCCGGTAGATCAGGGGTAGATCGCTACCTCGGCATGGTAGAGGCCTCGGGTTCAAATCCCGACCGGTCCACTTCAAATCCTTGAAATAGTCATCAATGGTGTAATTTAATGTTGAAGATCGTTTTTCTTGGCACTGCTGGTTCTTTTCCCACTTCTAAACGAAATCCCTCGTGTGTTTTTGTTAATCATGAAGGCGAGTTGTTATTGTTTGACTGCGGTGAAGGAGCACAGAAGCGAATGATGCAGGCTAAATGTGGAATGCTGAATATCTCTTCGATTTTTATCACCCACTTCCATGCCGATCATATTCTCGGGATTCCTGGTCTGATTCAGACGCTTTCGTTCAATGATCGCAAACAGCCTCTTGTAATCTATGGTCCAAAAGGTGTCGAATCGTTTGTTAAACTCTTTGTTGCTCTTGGGCAGTTCAAGCCTTGCTTTGATGTGCAATCTGTCGAAGTGTCTAGTGGGGATGTGATCGCGAGAGATGGCTATCGCATCACAGTCTTTAACACTGTTCATGGCGTGCCAAGTGTCGGTTACGCTCTTATAGAGGATGAACGGCCTGGGCGATTTAACCGTGAGCGTGCAATAGCTCTTGGCATTCCACAGGGGCCACTATTTAAAAAGCTTCATCGTGGTGAATGCGTGAAAATTAATGGTCGGACCATCCATCCGGAAGAGGTTGTTGGCATAAAGCGTCATGGCAGAAAAATCGTATACACTGGAGATACGCGTCCAACAACAGAAACTGTCAGGGCTGCTAAAAATGCTGATGTTCTGATCCATGATGCAAGCATGGCAGATGAGCTTGCTGACTGGGCTTACCAGACAAAGCATTCAACTGCCAGTGAAGCAGCAGGGGTTGCAAGAGACGCTAACGTGCGTCTGCTTGTGTTAACCCATGTTAGCGCGAGATATTCAAAAAACAGTGATGTACTTCTTGCTGATGCAAAAAAAGTATTTGAGAACACTATTGTAGCATACGATTTAATGGAATTTGAGGTTCCGTACTCCGATTAATTCTTATGATAGCATTTTATGTATTTAAGTAGTTACTAAAAATTTATCTATCCCTTTTCTTGTGTTTTTAAGAAGTCCCTGTGCCATTTCCTGTGTTGGCCATGAGCCAAGACCACAATCCGGACCAGCATAACGTATACGCTCTCCAAAGATATTGTAGGCAGTCTCGAGCCTTTTTGCAATTACATCCGAAGTTTCCATGTCAATGATAACATCTTTGATTCTTTCGCTATCTTTCCAGACATTCGTATTGTATTTCTCATTGAGGACTGCTGTGAGGCTAAAAATGTCTGTTCTCGCCACACCCACCCGTAAAAAGGAGTCGGTATCTTCAAGTATTTTTTTATCAATTAGTTTAAGGTATTGTGGATTAGCTGCTGATTCAACGCCAATAACATTGATGCCTGGTGTTTGACAGGCAATATGGTAGTAAAGTGGCGAATGAAGATGAATCTGAACATCTATGCCATGAGATGCTGCTGTGGATGATGCGATCGTGAGAGCTTTAATCATTTCCTCTTCCCCAAACATAATCTGTGGATTTATTCCAATACTCGGTTCGTCGATAGATACGGTCTTAACCTGGAAAAATTGTGAAGCGTCAATGGCTTTGCCGACAAATCGGTCAACGCTTCTTGCAAGAGCCTGGTACACATCCACATAATCAGTTGCACCAAACTCGTGTAAGTACAGTTCAAGCGGCCCTGTAACACATACTCTAAGCGGCATACGAGAACCGTACTCATCAAAGTACCTTCTCGCAGTAGGCAAAATAGCATCAAGTTCTATTATTCGTGCATGTTTCTCTGATACAAGATATGGTTCATCCGTTGCTGCCTCATCAGTGATGTATTGCAGAAACTGGTGGTTCATATCCTGGAACTGTGGATATGTGGGTACATCCACTCCTGCCAGAAGCTTGTGCTGCATCGCTTCCTGCATTACAGCATACAGCTTGCTGTCTTTATCGTTCCTGCTAATCGTCTCATCAAACCACTCCTTCGTAACACTGGGTGGGAGTGGGTAGCTTCCAATATCATCAAAGATTATCTGCATACTCAAAACATAATGTATCACATCATTTAACCATTTTGCCATCGTCTCGGTTCCACATAAATATCGTTACCACTCACAAGCCGATCACTCATGCTGCCATCTGTAGAATTATGGGAGCATCGAGTGATGTTACTCCGCCATCGCTGCTAACATCAGCAACAACGAGGGTTTCAGGATTGCAGAGACGGGTGCTGACTGCTATTTAAAGTGCGATTACAGCATCTTTAGAGGTGATTTGGGAATCACTATCAAGACTGCCTTTCAGTGGTATTTCTTCCAATGAGCGTATCAAATGGGGAGCCTTGGCCAGTCCAACCACTCGAAATAAATTCCAAGGCATCCGTTGGCGGATACACGACTTGTTATTTAGATACTTCTTTTTTCTTAATATCGTATCCTTCTTCTAATGTCATTCCACAAAGTAATCTTTTACTCTTTCGTAGTTTTCAGAAATCAACTTTTATGAGCCGCTTGTAACCACGCTGTACGCTTTATTTATACGGTTATGGTTGACACGTTCACCCTGTTCAATGATAATCTCTGGCCAAACATAAACACCTGAGTGGATGATTGCATTATTATTGATAAGACATCTTGCCCCGATAACAGTACCGGTCTCAAGAATGCAGTTGTTGCCTACAACAGTGTTGTTATCAACGATTGCACCAGAAACATTGGTATTTGTACCGATGTGAACATTATCAAAAATATTGGCTGAAAAGATACGTGCACCATCCTCAATCACACACCCACTGCCAATGGTTGTGTAGGGCCCAATCAGCACATTTTCAGCAATGATTGTGCCTTCGCCGATTACAGCTGGTCCAACAAGTGCTGAGTTTGATCCAAGTGATACACCAGGCTGAATATCAAATGGCCCAACGACACGGGCATTTTGAATATTGAAATTGCCAACGATTGTAGTACTCCCCATTTTATCAAGCATCCATTTAGCTGCTTCACGGTATGCCCCAGAATTTCCTATGTCGGTCCAGTGCCCGCGCACTAAAAACCCGTTAATCCGCTTGTTCTCATTTAAAAGACGTGGAAACAGGTTTTTTGCAAAATCGTATTTTGTATCATCAGGTACCATCTCAAATATTTCCGGACTGCACACATAGATACCAGTACTTGTGAGGTTGCTGAAAATCTCCCCTGGCTCTGGTTTCTCAAGGAAATGGCAAATCTTGTTGTTTACACCCATGTCCACAATGCCATATTCTCGTGGGTCTTCTATAGGAAGAAGTCCAATGGTAACTGGCGCATTCCCAAGCTCATGGAATCGGTACATCTCACGCAGGTTTAAATCCATGACGTGATCGCCGCCGATCACCATGAAAGATTCGTTTTCAAAATATTCCTCTGCGTTTTTAACACTCCCGGCTGTACTCAACTTTTTTTTATCATAAACATACTCAATGTGAACACCATAAGTATGCCCATCGCCAATAGCCTCTTCAATCGTTCCCCCTTTATATCCAAGAGTGACAACAATATCGTTAATGCCTTCGCGTGCAATACTTTCCACCAGATGAACAATAGAAGGCTTATTCAGCAATGGAATCATTGGTTTTGGTCGTTCAAACGTAAGTGGGCGAAGTCTTGTGCCTTCACCACCACACATTATGCAAGCTCTCAATATATCACCGATAGAAAAACGATCTTTTAATATAAATTAGTAACTACAAATCTATACGAAACGTTAAATAACGATAAGTTCAAGTTGATAAGTTTAAATTATATGTTAGACACGATAAACCCTACTTTAGTACAGCTTCGCGCACAGGTAAAAAGAAAAGAGATGTCGAGTACCAAGCCTGCTGCATGCTGGTCTGGTAAAGACTTATTAATGGGTAAACCAATTCCATCACTTACTATTATACTACGCACCATTGGCTGCAGGTTTGCACAGCACGGGGGCTGCACCATGTGTGGCTATATCAATGATGCAGCGAGAGTCCCACCAACAGAAGAGGAGTTAATTGCACAATTCAACTTTGCTCTTACAAAAGCACCGGATTCGGATTTTATCGTGAAGATATTCACCTCAGGAAGTTTTTTTGACACAACAGAAGTACCATATAACGTACAGGATTACATATTCGGATGCCTCGAGCAAAACAAGCATGTTAAGAAAGTCCTTGTTGAAACCCGTCCCATGTTTGTTAATGACCAGGATGGAAAAAACTTAGAGCATGCAAAAGTGCACTTTAACAAACCGCTTGAAATTGCCATAGGACTTGAAACCGCTAACGATACAATCCGCAGTTTCTGCATAAACAAAGTATTCAGCCTCAACGAGTTTAAAAAAGCCTGTATTATTGCAAATAATAAGAATATTACAGTTAAAGCGTATCTTTTATTGAAACCGCCTTTTTTAAGCGAAGGGGATGCAATTAGGGATGTTATCAGTTCGGCTAAAGTAGCGGCAGAGTACGCACAGACCATTTCTATTAACCCCTGCAATATTCAAAAAGGCACTCTCGTTGAAAGATTATACCATCGCAGAGAGTATCGCCCACCCTATCTGTGGAGCATTATAGAAGTGCTTAAAACAGCCAAAAGAGAGAACCCACAAACGATAATTGTTTCCGATCCGGTTGCAGCAGGCACGCGACGGGGGCCCTACAACTGTCCAAAATGCAACCGCGAAGCTGCCCAGCTAATAAGCGATTTCTCACTTACTCAAGACACGGAACTGTTTGAAAAATTCGAATGTGAGTGCAGATATTTATGGGAAAAGGTGGTGCAGCTTGAGGATTACGCCTATGGGGCACAATTATAAAACGTTCATCCTGTACAATCAAAAGCAAGGATCTACTTGATAAAAAAGTTCACCCAACAAGTTGACAGCCCCCAAAAAGTAATCTTTTTATATAGTTATTCTTAGTTGTAAGTTGTAGTTAGGTGCATAATGCACCAACCAAAAATAGGAGGAAACAAAAAATGAATATGAAAAGAAGAATATTTGTATCAGCAGTACTTTCGGTGCTGCTGCTTGCAGCGTTGGCTGCCAATGCCAATGCCGCCGAGGTGAAGATCAATGCAAGCGATGGCGCGGCAGACGACTGGTTTGGCATGAGCGTTGCAATATCCGGCGACTATGCGGTCGTGGGTGCTTATGGGAATGATGACGCTGGCTCGAATTCAGGCTCAGCCTACATCTATAAGCGCGACGGAACAGCGTGGACCGAGGAGGCTAAGATCAATGCAAGCGATGATGCGGAAGGCGACTACTTCGGCTACAGCGTTGCAATATCCGGCGACTATGCGGTCGTGGGCGCTTATAGGAATGATGACGCTGGCTCGAATTCAGGCTCAGCCCACATCTATAAGCGCGACGGAACCACGTGGACAGAAGAGGCTAAGATCAATGCAAGCGATGGTGCGGCATTAGACTACTTCGGCTACAGCGTTGCAATATCAGGCGACTGTGCGGTTGTGGGTGCTTATGGGAATGATGACGCTGGCTCGAATTCAGGCTCAGCCCACATCTATAAGCGCGACGGAACCACGTGGACAGAAGAGGCTAAGATCAATGCAAGCGATGGTGCGGCATTAGACTACTTCGGCTACAGCGTTGCAATATCAGGCGACTGTGCGGTTGTGGGTGCTTATGGGAATGATGACGCTGGCTCGAATTCAGGCTCAGCCCACATCTATAAGCGCGACGGAACCACGTGGACAGAAGAGGCTAAGATCAATGCAAGCGATGGTGCGGCAGAAGACTACTTCGGCTACAGCGTTGCAATATCAGGCGACTGTGCGGTTGTGGGTGCTTATGGGAATGATGACGCTGGCTCGAATTCAGGCTCAGCCCACATCTATAAGCGCGACGGAACCACGTGGACAGAAGAGGCTAAGATCAATGCAAGCGATGGTGCGGCATTAGACTACTTCGGCTACAGCGTTGCAATATCAGGCGACTGTGCGGTTGTGGGTGCTTATGGGAATGATGACGCTGGCTCGTATTCAGGCTCAGCCTACATCTATAAGCGCGACGGAACCACGTGGACACAGCAGGATAAGATCAATGCAAGCGATGGCACGGAATACGACTACTTTGGCAGGAGCGTTGCAATATCAGGCGACTGTGCGGTTGTGGGTGCTTATGGGAATGATGACGCTGGCTCGAATTCAGGCTCAGCCTACATCTATACGATCGGAATATTCTCCTGCGATGCGGACGGCAACCCAATGGATCAGTTTGCTCCGGGAGAGACCGTTTACGTCACGGGAACCAATCTTGCCGCAAGCACCAGTTACAAACTCTGGATTCAGGATGAGGCGGTGAGTGAGGGGAAGATTCTCGCTACAGGCGAAGACCCATCACCAGACGGACAGGAGTCGGTTGCTACTTATGCCAACGGAACGCTTCCGGTCACCGCGATCTGGACTATCGACCCGGATGCTGCCATTACCCACACCGAATACGACATCGTTGCAGACAATCAGGCGGCAGGAGTGGTAGGCACATACAACGCAACAAGTGACCTGCTGGATTCTACAAGTGTGGCTGGATTCGTTGCACCGGTGCCAGAGCTGCCAACGGTGGTGCTAACGCTTGCGGGTCTGCTTGTGCTTGTTGGGTACTTCAGATACAACCGGCGGAAGGACTGAGGTGGCTAAAAGGGGCATCATCCCAAGCAGTTTGGAAAAACAAAACCAATATCTGATTAACCTGTTCGGAAAACCACAGAGGACACAGAGAAAAAACAATGACCTTCTGTGGTTAATTTTTTTTGCCATGACTGGCACCGTCTAAAAATCAAGTTAAAAGTGACTTATCACCGCGGAGAACGCGGAGTTTTAAGACCGCTACGAGCCTCTGCGTTCTCCGCGTGCTCTGCGGTAAAACTTGCGGATACAGTGACAACACTCAGATTTTCCGATTGTGCCATGACACGAATTTAGCAGTGTTGATTCGTGGCATTCGTGATTGCTCCGAACACCACGTAATGTGACAGTCCCAATCAAAAGCAAATTTTATATAGGCGTGCAGGTGTATACCGCATATTTTGTTGAGGTAAAAATATGGCAGGTAATATTAATCAACCAGTTATTATACTAAGCAATGATTCTGCACAAACGAAAGGCAGAGACGCACTGGATAGAAATATAAGTGCTGCTAAGGCTATTGCAGAGACTGTACGAAGCACTCTTGGACCAGTTGGTCTTGATAAGATGATCGTTGGCTCCAAGGAAGGAATTACAATCACAAACGATGGTTGCACGATTTTACAGACTATTGAAGCTGAAAATCCTGCAGCAAGAATGATGATTGAAGTTGCTCAAGCAATGGAAAAAGGGGTAGGAGATGGAACCACCTCGTCTACAGTGTTTGCATCCGAACTTCTCTCGCATGCACAGGAACTACTTGATGAAAAAGTTCATCCCACAACTATTATTAAAGGATACCATTTAGCTTCAGTAAAGGCATTAGAACTGCTGAATGAACTATCAGAAACGATCGAGGTTCAACAAAAAGAGCTTGAGGAAATTACCAATACTGCTATTAACAGCAGGGGAAGTGAGAAGACTAAAGAATTGCTGTCAGAAGTCAGTGTTAAAGCTGCCCTTAAAGCTGAAAAAGATGGTAAGATTAATGTTGACACTGATGTGCATATCTTAAATGCGGATGGTGTCAAAGCAGAGGATACGCACGTCGTAAATGGGATTGCGATGTTTAGCAAGCGAGCTAATGAAGATATGCCAACACGCATAGAAAATGCAAAGATAGCACTGGTAAATGACATGGAGCCAAAAGACATCGGCAGCAAGATGGGGACAGTTAGTCTTGGCCCGAAGATTAAATTAGAGATTGATACTGCAGAAAAATTACAAATGTTTTCTGATGCAAAGAGCATGCCGCTGCGTAAGATTATTAATCGAGTGGCTGAGCTTGGAGTAAATGTTGTGCTGTGTAAGACAGGAATCAGGGAAGAGATTGTCTACGAGTTTGCTAAAAGAGGAATCTTCGCAGTTAAGATAGCAAGTGAAGAAGAAGTTGAAGTGGTTGCAAGAGCTACCGGGGCACGACTCATACCTCACGCGGAAAGACTTTCTGATAGCGATCTTGGACATGCCAAACTTGTTGAAGAGCGTGGAAAGAAGGACAAAGAAATAGTCTACTTCGAGGACTGCCAGAACCCCAATATTGTAACCATTGTAACCAGTGGTCGCACAGATATTTCGAATATGGGCAACTCGATTGTCGGTGCACTTCACGTAGTTAAGGATATCATCGAAAACAATAAAATAGTCCCTGGTGCCGGAGCTGTTGAGATCGAAATTGCACAGGGAATCAAGGAATATGCACCCAGTGTTCCAGGCAGGGAATATCTTGCGATACAAGCCTTTGCAGAAGCTATTGAGTCGATACCTGTGGCTATAGCTAAAAACAGCGGTTTTGCAGCAACAGATATGTTAATCGAGCTGAGAGCCAAACACAAGAATGGATACAGCAAAGCAGGTATTGATGTAAATACAGGAACAGTAGCCGATGATATTTCCACCAGTGGTATTATCGAACCAGTTAGTGTGAAGATACAATTGATAAAATCAGCCACTGAAACAGCAAACATGCTGCTTCGCATAGATGATGTGATATCAGTCAGCCGAAGAGCCCCCCCGAGTGAAAATATAAAAGCTCCAGGTGAAATGGGTCCAGATGAAGGGTACTTTAATACAATGTCCCAACCAAATGTTCCATCGAGGCTTGACTACTAAAAACTCGGTAGTGTCCCATAAACCGTTACGTTGAATTAACAATCATCGGGATTGATGGCGATTTTACATAATTTTGATGTGTCATTCAAAATCACCACCAGTAGGGTGCATAAAAAATAGAAAATTGTGATAGGTCACGAAAGTTAGTACACTACCGAAAACTCTGTCCTCAAAATTATAAATTTTTAGCTGTTTATATTTTTTTAGTGTGTAGGAAAGTATAAACGTTGGACTGAACCCCTCAAAGTGGACACTTAGAAGCCGTCAAATTAGCTTTTTGATTTAAGACTCTATCTCGACTTTCAAACATGTGCGAAAAATCGATAGCTGAAGCCTTCATCCACATAGTCCCCACCAAAACATTAAGCCCCCCTACTACTGATTTCTCTGCCCAGTGATAAATTTCCCAAGATTCGGATGGGAGAACAATCTGGCTTGTGTGGAATTCATTTCCTCAACCACCAACCCAAGCCCGGTTTCACTATCCTTCGCAAGCGCAACACGTATCCCAGCAAGCTCCTCTACGAGATGTTTTAGACTTATATTAAAATGTTTGCACAGTCGGGCTAAGTATCTATAAAAAAGAAGTCCTGTTATGCAAAGAAATGTGTGTACTCTGATGTTAGTGTCCTTATGGTGGTTAACAGGTCCTATTGGAACGAGGAATGCATCGCTCAGCAGTTTGAAGTCGTCTTCCACAAGAGATTTCTGGTTATAAGTCTTTACTATCTTTTCAGAGTGCCATTTGTCCTTATCAGTGAAAATTACCCTCTTTCCGAACCCGTCGTAACGTTCTAACTCCTTATCTTTGATCCAATACGTAAGAGATGGCTTTTTCTTACCTTCTGGTACTTCTCCGACCTTATATCCGATTATTGCTCTCTAAATCCTTCCGGATGATCCCGCTTACTTCTTGCTCCACGCTACTTACTTCTTGCTCCACGCTACTTGCATCCCGCTCCTTGCCTCTGTTGCTCTCAAGCCTTCTTTTCAGATCAGCAAATTTATCCAGCATCTTTGACTTTCGTTTCTCATAACTCATAACCTGTTTTTTGTACGAGGCATCGCTATACGCAACGACTGTGGTGAATTCCCGCCCAAAGAACGTATATTCTGTTCAGTAACCATATATTTTGTGACCTTTTTGGTTTGTGTACAGGTATTTGTACTTATCAAGCGGCATTCTCAGCAAATCCCTTACCTGCTCGTGCTTTGCAGATGCTACAATGTGCATGTCGGACAATACATCTACAATATTCACTTCTGAGTTATTGCCCTTGTCAAAGACCAGTACCAGGTTCTTGGTGGTTATTTCCAGGTTACTCAACCGTTCTGTGAGCGTGTCCAGCAGTCTTGGGAATATCTTTCTGGTCGTTGCGTGTTTCCTTCATAAGTTTCATGCATAAACGGCACGTTATCTTCGGATACTGCAAGCCCAACAGAGATCAGGTTCTTATCGTACCTGAACTGCTTGCTTTTCCCCTTCATAGGCAGTTCCTCTCCCTTTTCGATGTAGGTAAACCAGTTTGACTCGTCCAGGAAGAGTAAATGCGGCGTTATTCCCATTTTAATCATCGCAGCGCACAGATCGTCCTATATCTTCCTGCTGGTCTCCTGATCTACGTATTTGTAGTGATTTAAGAAGTTCTGGCAGCTCAGTTGGTGCGGGAACTTCCAGAGTGTGCTGGGTGTGGACTTGTTAAACCACGTCTGCATGGAATTCTCTGATAATGCCCCATCGTCCCGCCCAATAATGTTTAGAAGGAGATACTCGTCAGCTGTTAAGCCTTCTATCTTCTTGTTGGTATGCCGGTTTACGATGTCAATGAAGTTCAGTTCATCGGATACGGCGAGGAGAGCAGCGGTCTTTCCGTACTGGAACGATTTCAGCTTGATGTGCGGCAGATCCTTTGATTGTTTCACGCACTCTCGTATTTTCTCTGCTGTTCCAAGATATTCCTGCCACGTTCTCCTTACAACTCCGTTGACCATTTTTCGTTCTGTTACGTACCAGTAGATGCGCCCCTTCTTTTTCTTCTTTTCTAAAAAAACCATGTATTACTAATAGGGGACTATAGTATATACATATTTTGATTAATTATCGCTATGAATAGATGTAAAATTAATTATTGATTAGTAGGGGACTAACATCTGAAATGATCGACGCAGGCATCTGCTATCGAAAAATTTTGGAGGATGGGGGTCTTTTCAGTTATCTTTGAAAGTCAAGAAACTCTTCCAATCATCCACATGGAAGTTTGCATTCACACAAATCCTCTAATTCGTATTTACCCGATCCAACTGATTAGATTGCATACCCCAGTCCAATAAAAATATCAGAGTTATATGATTTGAAACCTTCAGGAGAATTTTGAAAACATCCATGCATTCGATCTTGTCAGAGACAACCACCAGTAAAAAGTCTTATTAATCAAATAGAAACTTTTATTAACTTTTCTTATCTAATCACTATAGATTATAGTCAAACACCTAACCTTTAGGACTTTTGAATGTGTGGCGCAAATTTATTAATCCATGATTTAGCGTAACTTAATTTCTTTGAACATTCAAAGAACATCTTTGATATTACACGCTTCAATACATTCAAGTTTTTTATGAACGTTTTTGAAATCTCCCTCTTTGCATCTTTCCAGATATATTCAATTGGATTGAGATCTGGAGAATATGTAGGAAGGTACACAAGTACAATATCCAGATTCTCCGCACATTCCTGTACTATTTTTGCCTTGTGAGAACTAAAGTTATCCAGTATTGTGATAATCCTTCCTTTTGGATTTGCCTTTCGAATCCGTTTTAAGAAACATCGGATATCCTCCTTTTTTGAACGCTTACGAAAACCAATAACTGATCGTCCATTTATTGGATAAAAACCAAAGGTATTTGCCCTAAGTTTACTGGTATTTTTATAGATGACAGGTTTTCCAAATGACCAGAGCTTTTGAGTATTGGATGTTGTTTGTGGGGATGATTCGTCAAAAAATCCCATTATGTCTTTATCAGTTACTTCTGGCAATCTTTTTTTAAAATATACTCTGCATCTTTTGGTTTTCGATAATCGAATGAATACGGCTTAGCATAGTTCATTCCAAATCCACCTAATATTATACGAATCTGTTTTGCACTATATTCTACACCAAATTTCTTGGAAATTAAGCAGTTGTACATCTTTCGTTGTCCAATTGCCACCATCTTCAAGAATCTTTTTTAATTTCTCCTTCTGAGAAGCTGTTAGTTTTGATGGTCGGCCACCAGCAAATTTTGGTATGATGCCATCATATCCCCCTTCATTCCATCGTTCTTGCCAAATATAACCTGTGTTCTTGCTGACACCAACAAAATCCGAAGCCACTTCAACACTTTTATCATTGTATCTGTGCTTGATAAAATATAGCCTCTTCAACACCGTTGTATCCTTCTCAAGATGTTTGATGCGTTTGGACAAATCTTGAACCGTCAGATGTCTCTTTATTTGAATTTGTTCTGTTTTTACCATGGTCCAGTGTATGGCATCTATAAGTCTTAAATGTTTGGTTCATGACTATACATTCATCATTTTTCCTTCCTTGATTGCTTTGCGCAACTCGATAGCCTTGCAATCGAGAGTTGATTTCTGCACACCGTCTTATCATCATCCATTCTTTATCCATGGAGATGTTTATGTAACACATACCATATATTTATTTATTTCAAGTTTAACGGAAGACTATAATTCTAAAAGTGGAACGTCGCGAACATTAATTGAAACTGATAAAGCAATAGCAACTGCCCCCGCCATATCACCAGTGCTCGTATGTATGGGACGGGGGGATAGTGTTGCAAGCTCAACCACTTGATCAATGTCTGATGATAAAAGCCCAATTGGAGCTGCTCTCATGGCTGAGCCGCATGAGTCGGAATTGAGCCCTGAATCATGCCAACACGCACCTGATAGCATATTTTTAATTGCCTGCATACTTGTGGTCCAACAGTTCGATTCAGTGAAAGTTTTTCAATCAGTTTTTAGCCCAAGGTTCCGTCATTACTCTTCCTGGTTTTTACCTCATCATCCCTCGGTTTGTCTGTCCTTGCAGGACTATGATCTCTTGAATAACACCCCTTTTAGCTTTCAATCCACTGGAATTTAGCTGTTTCTGCAATTTTTTCCATATTTCTTCGCTTTTACCTGTTTCAGCCAATTTCTCCCTGAAGTACTACACAGTTGAGTAATCTGGAATATTCTCGGGAAAGCCCCAGGAATTTGTGGAAAGATATTCTATCAATTACTTGCCTCTCAAGCGCAGGATATGAAAGACCGTGCCACTCCTACAGGATTAAAATCTTGATCGTTACAATCTCATTAATATTTGGTCTGCCACCCTTCACAGTTTTATTTTTGTACATGCCGGCAATGATAAGCCCGGATGCATCCCAATCTATCTTGCATATTCTCAGTTCAACGAATAATCGATTAAAGAGTTTATAGTGATTAGATAAGAAAAAAAAGTTAATAAAAGTTTCTATTTTGATTAATAAGACTTTTTACTGGTGGTTGTCTCTGACAAGATCGAATGCATGGATGTTTTTCAAAATTCTCCTGAAGGTTTCAATCATATAACTCTGATATTTTATTGGACTGGGGTATGCAATCTAATCAGTTGGATCGGGTAATACGAATTAGAGGATTTGTGTGAATGCAAACTTCACACATGTCATCATCATGTGTCACTTGTTTGGTTACTTTCATTTCAGCATGGTTATTAAAAGCGTACTCTATCGCGCCTCTAAAAAAACCGCGCATTAATTGGCATACGTTGATGTTGAATTCTCCACCTATCTGCACCAGACTGCATTCCTTGATCGTATAGCATCCTGAATTCTTATCCAGAGATTTCCACTCAGATAGTCTCTTAATCTTTGAATCGGCTAAGGTGAAGACTTCTTTAAATGTTTTCAGGTCCCATCTGTCTATGTCATGCTCTTTTTCGTACACCTTGAAGACCTGTTTACCCATCGTGTAACCGTAGGAATGTAGTGATTTAGTGGTTTTTGTCACATATCTCAGGGTACTTATGAATGTAATAACCTCAATTAGTTGATTATCAAAATTGCTACCTGATTTCTTAAGGTTTTCAATGATTTCTGCTGTTTTAATACCCATTTTAGGTATATGTCGGAATATTATTAAATTTCTTGTGGATGTGGCAGTATATGTTTGGCCATTTGCCTTAAATTGATTTAGGAATAGATTTTTTACGGTTTCTATAGCTTTAGGATTTCTGTAACTGTGGTAGACATTGACGGTGTCTCCTTCAATATCGATATTTTCGACAATGCGTGAGGTTTCATGTACTTCTTTTAAAATGTTGAGGAACTCGCGGTGTGGGATATCTTTGATTGGACGTTTGGCTATTAGTTCAATACCTATCTCTCCAACAGGTGTTTCATTTGCAAGCAGTTCTTCGAAGGTGTTTTTATGCACTGCCACGATCTTGTAATTGTTGTCTCGATATTTTTTAGCAATCTTTTGCCAGAAATTTGGATGTTTTTCGATTTCGTGACAAAGGTCTTGCATAGTTCCCAGATGCTGTTTAAGGTCACTGAGGGCTATTTCTTCACACCCCCTCAGTTTGTACATTAGTTCAATCGAACTTGATCGGCGGTATACTTTCTCTATACCAAGGCGTTTTTCGACTGATAGGAACAGAGATAATATTCTTGCTGATAGGTCTAATAGCTGATAATTTCTATTTTTTATCGTTAGCACTGCAGTGGTCGGATTAGTGTCACTATCACATCTAATGTTTAATTCTACATCCCAACCGAGTTCCTTGAATTTGATATTGAAATAATCTAATGTTTTTGATACCGAATAGAATAGTGACGGATCTGCGAGTTCATGCAGGATTTCTTTTTCAGGGATTATGCCACATGCTTTTGCAAGAAGCAAATTGGCTATCGAGGAATCAAAAATCATAATTTCGTTCGAATGTGTCAGAGCGATCTTTTGATCCAATACCTTGTTGATTATATCACGCATAGCGGCACTAAAATTTCCATTATGCTTTACAAGGAATGGCTCTATTTTGTCTACCTCTTTTTTTTCAAGTGAAATATGTTTCCTGATTACCATTATATTGCTACCTCTTGACAATTCAGTGCCATTACTTAAATAGATTTATATTTTGTTCTGCTGCCATCTAAAGTTTATTTTTAAAAAACACACATTAATAGAGACAATAGTTAAAGTAAAAGATCGATAATCGTCATTATCAGAATTGCAATGAATTTTAAAGATTAAATCTCCAAAAAATTTGATTTTATAGATGTTACTCCAATCCCAATTGCCCATTTATCGATGTCACCATACATAAACCACTGTACCTTGAAAGGAGGGCAAATATAATATGAAACTATTACAACAAACCAGAACAAAATTTGTTGAACAAGAAGAAAAACTGATAGTTGAAGGACCCACACCAAGACCAGGACTTATTGATTTACGAAACTGGGACTATCGTATTATAGATACGTATAACCCTTTATACACATCCCAAAGTGACACGTGTGACTATTGCACATTTGGAAAGTGCGACCTTACCTGCAATAAAAGAGGAGCATGCGGTATTGACCTTGAAACCCATTCTGCAAGGGAAGGCATGATGACCTGTATAATGGGTGCAGCTTGTCACACGGCACACGCACGCCATCTTCTTAACTACTTTATTAATAGATATGGTAACGACCACCCAATAGATGTAGGTCCAACCAGCTTAAACGCTCCAGTGACAGAGGTTATTATGGGCTTCCAACCAGAAACTATGGGAGATTTTCGCCCGGTGCTTGATTACGTCGAAGAGCAATTGACCAATCTCATATCTTCAGCACACACAGGGCAGGAAGGATCTGCACGTGATTTTGAATCCAAGACACTTCACGCAGGCATGCTTGACCACCTGGGAATGGAAGTTGCTGAAATAACACAGATATCATGCCTTGGATTTCCTAAATCAGACGAAAATGCACCCTTGGCTGAAATAGGAATGGGAATACTTGACCAAGACAAACCCATTGTAATTTGCGTGGGGCATAACGTCGTGGCATCAGGTTACATCCTTGACCACATGGACTGGAATGGACTTTTTGACAAGATAGAAATTGCTGGCTTGTGCTGCACTGCCCACGAATTAACCCGGTACAACAAAAATACTAAAATCATCGGATCAATGAGCAAACAATTGAAATATATTCGCTCAGGCATACCCGATGTCCTTGTAGTTGACGAGCAGTGTGTTCGAGCAGATATACTGAGAGAAGCAAAAGAACTATTTATTCCCGTAATCGCCACAAATGACAAATGCACACATGGTCTGCCTGACAGATCGAATGACAGCATTGATGAAATCATAGATGACCTTGTAAGCGGAAAACAGGCAGGTGCGTTAATATTAGACTTTGAAAAAGTTGGCGAACTGGTGCCAAGACTCGCTATGAAAATAGGACCCATACGAAAAGCTAAAGGAATCACTGCAATTCCAACCGATGAGGACTTCAAGAAACTGGTTTCAAAATGTACTAACTGCCTCAAATGCACCCGCGATTGTCCCCAGAGTCTGCCAATAGCGGATGCAATGGAAGCCGCCACAAACGGAGACATCTCCAAATTTGAACACCTGCATGAAAAATGTGTTGGCTGCGGAATATGTGACAACTGTCCAGCAGGTATCCCTGTTCTGAATGTCATCGAGAAAGCCTCCCAACGTATAATAAAGCTAGAAAAAGGCAGAGTTCGGATTGGAAAAGGACAAATAAGTGACGATGAAATAATTAAAGAAGCAATGAACCTTGAACTTGGCATCACACCGGGAGTGATTGCTCTTGTTGGGTGCAGTAATTATCCTGATGGAACAAAAGGAATATATGACGTAGCAGAAGAGATGCTAGAGCGCGGCTACATAGTCCTAACATCAGGTTGTAGTGCCATGGACATAGGACTGCACAAAAATGCGGATGGTAAAACCCTTTATGAGCGCTATACAGGAAAATTTTCCAGAGGCAATCTTCTGAATGCAGGTTCATGCGTCTCAAATGCGCACATAGGTGCAACCACAATAAAAATAGCATCTATACTCGCAGGAATACAGACGAAAGGCAACTATGAAGAGATTGCTGACTTCGTGCTAAACGCGGTTGGAGCCGTTGGAATAGCATGGGGTGCATTCTCACAAAAAGCCTTTGCCATTGCCACTGGATGCAACAGACTTGGAATTCCAGTTGTTACTGGACCACAGGGGGCCAAGTACAGACGTGCTCTCATAGGCAAACCCTACAAAAAAGAAGAGGGGGGCATAATGAGTACCAACGACGATTCTATAGTCAATTCTGAACCTGCACCCGAACACCTTATGATAACAGCAGAAACAAAAGACGATCTACTACCACTTATTGCAAAACTCTGCATAAGACCAGGCGATACCAGCACAGCAAGAGCTGTTAAACTCACACATTATATCGAACTCAGCGAAAAATATCTCAAAAAAATGCCTGACGACTGGCATATCTATGTACGAAACGAAACAGACATACCTATAGCCAAAAAAGAACAACTCCTAAAGTTGCTGGACGAAAAACGACGGACTATAAATATAGATAAGGACAAGGAAAAAATCATTGGAAACTCCCTACTGAAATTCGGCACCCCAGTCCATCTAACCAACATCCCACCCCTATGCGAGGAGGTTTAAAAAAATGACTAAAAAAGAAGATGTGAAAACCACAAGACACACTGGAAAAACCATAGACACCACCCGCCACGCAACCCCCTTTGACACAGGAAACATTCCCGGACCAAAAACAGCCCGGGCAGTTATGCCTGCAGTTTCTGGAAAAATACTTGCAAGAGCCCAACGACCACTTTTAATAGTAGGTTCACAAATCCACGACAAAGAAATACTTGAAAGAGTGGTCACTATAGGACGCAGAGGAATCCAAATCGCCGCTGCGGGAAACGCCTATAAATCGCTGACAGACCAAAAAGAGCTCGATGTCCATCAGGTAAACATGCACGCACTCGCCGCATACCTCTGCGACCCATCCTGGCACGGGCTTGACAAAAAGGGAAACTACGACCTTGTAGCATTTTTTGGAATAACCTACTATTATGCATCACAAATAATAGCCACCCTCAAAAACTTCTCAAAAATCAAAGTAATATCAATAGATAAATATTACCACCCAAATGCAAACATCTCCTTCGGCAACCTCAAAAACGATATATTCACAGCAGCGCTCGACGAAGTTATAGCCCAACTACCAAAAGTCAAGAAGAATTTCTAACAAGAAAAGTGAAGCCCCGTCCACGTCATCACCAGAGTCAAATTGCAGCAGGGTGTGCCGCCGCAATTTGACTGGGAACCCGAGTCTGCTGATAAAGAAGTTGGTAGGCTGTCTGGATCAGATGAGACTTGCGTTGGTCTACAATGAATTGAGGACCCTACGACGCTCGTAGTCAGAAAGCTTGTTTTTTTGACTTCTTAGAAACTAAAGGTCATATTGATCTGCATTCCAGTCTGCAAGTTCCTGTATTTTTTTGATAATCTCTGCACCATCCGGTATACTGAACAGGTGCTTGAACCGTTTCTGTGCCTTCAGGTATTCCTCAACTGGTCTTTTGTTTCTGATTTTGTGCACACCTGTAATATCTCCGTTTTCAATCTCCATCATAGGCCACAGTGCTGTTTGTACAGCAAGTCTCCCAAGTTCGATTGTCTTTGAACCATCAAATCCCCAGCCAGTGGTACATGGTGCATGCACATGCACATAGGTTGGTCCTGTTATTTCAGTGGCTTTTTTTACTTTACGCATCATATCCTTTGGATAAGCAATAGAGGTTGTAGCTACATAAGGTGAGCCATGTGCTAACATTATCTGCGGCATGTTCTTCTTTGGTCTAAGGTTGCCAAAGGATGCTTTTCCAGCAGGGGTGGTGGTGGTGGTAGCTGCAAAAGGAGTCCCTCCACTTCGCTGCACTCCTGTGTTCATATATGCTTCATTGTCCACACAGACATAGGTGAAATCATGCCCACGTTCAAAGGCTCCGGAGAGTCCGCGAATGCCGATATCTATGGTTGCACCATCGCCCCCGATTGCCATTATTTTTGTGTCATTCTTTCGTCCAAGCGCTTTTAGTGCAGCTTCGATGCCTGATGCTACAGCAGCAGTATTTTCAAAGAGAGAATGTATCCATGGCACGTTCCATGCAGATTCAGGGAATGGGGTGCTAAACACCTCAAGACAACCTGTTGGTGTTACTACGATGCAGTTCTCTCCTACTGCTTTTAGCATGAACTTTGCTGCCAGTGCATCGCAGCAGCCTGCACACCCACGATGCCCTGGTGCAAATAGTTCTGTTGTCTTATTCATAGTAATTCCTCCCTCAAATCAGCATAAGAAGATTCGATTGTTATTCCATTCACGATAGCTTTTTCGGCTTCGCTAACTATTTTTTTAATCCTTTCAGGCGGTATATCTCTCCCTCCATGTCCAAACATGTATCCTAAAACTGGAATATCTATCTTTGTGTTGTAGAGTGAAGCTTTAATCTCTGTGCATAAAGCACCTTCATATTTTCCAATGGAAATGCTCTTGTCAAGTGGTACGATGATTGCAGCATTTTTTACTGCATTTCTTATAGCGTCAGTTGGGAAAGGGCGGAAGGAACGGATTTTTAAAAGTCCCACTTTTTTTCCTTCTGCTCTAAGTTCATCGAGTACATCTTTGATGGTACCAATCACTGAACCCATTGCTACAAGCACGATTTCAGCATCATCGAGATAATAGCCATCAATTAACCCACCATAGTATCTCCCATAGATTTCATTGAATTCGTCTGCTACAGTCTCTATTTTTTTCAGGGCGGCTGACATGCCGAGTTCCTGCATATATCGAAACTCGCTGTAAATACTCGGGTCTGCAAAGGCACCAAACGTTTTTGGGTTTGATGGATCAAGTATGTGTTCCGGTGCAAATGGTGGCAAAAATTCATCGGTTAAGTCCTGCTCAAGAAGAACAACTGGTTCGTACACGTGAGTTAATATGAACCCATCAAAGCACGCCATTGCTGGAAGCATTATCTTACTGTCTTCACATATCTTGTACACCTGTGGCGTCATATCTGCTGCTTCCTGCGGGTCTTCTGCATATAGCTGTATCCAGCCTGTATCCCGCTGTGCAATCGAGTCCTGGTGGTCATTCCATATACTAAGTGGCGCACTCATAGCTCTGTTTGCAACGGTCATAACAAGAGGTAATCGCATGCCTGACGCATTAAAGAGCACTTCGTGCATCAAAGCAAGCCCCTGTGATGTGGTGGCTGAGTATGTCCGTGCTCCAGCAGCACTTGCCCCGATAAGAGCGGAAATAGCTGAGAATTCGGATTCTACCGTTATGTATTCACATGCCCCAATCTCACCGTTTGCTGCAAACTGGGATAATTCTTCAACAATATGTGTTTGAGGTGTTATCGGGTAAGCTGGAATCACATCCGGGCGACATACTTTAGCCGCATGAGCTACTGCATAGGATCCTTCAACAACTGTTAGTTTTGACATTGTTATTTCTCCTCCAGAACCATTTCAATTGTCTCTCTTGGGCATTCGTTGCTGCATATACCACAGCCCTTACAGTAATCATAATCAATCTCATAGTACCCATCTTCTGTTTTAATAATACAGCTTTCGGGACATGAAAGCTCACATATACCACATTTGATGCATTTTTCATGGTGATATATTGGCTTAAATGTTCGCCAGCTCCCGGTCTTGTTTATTACAGTACTGCCTGGTTCTACAATCCCACCGATGCACAGTTTACTGCTCATGCATGTGCCTCCATTGCTTTATATGCGGCATCGACTGCTGCAACGTTTTTTTCACCGATTTTCCCACTAAATCGCTCACCGACGGCTTTCTTTATGGATTCAAGACGAATTTCACCAGTTGCACCTGCAAAAGCTCCAAGAAGCACAGTATTGACAATCGGTCGTCCGATTACATCCATTGCAATCTTTGTAGCATCTACTGCCATTACTTTTGCAGAAATATTCTTAAGTTTTTCTGTATCTGTTTCAGTGTTAATAATGATCAAACCATCCTTTTTTATTCCGCCTGCTACATCTATCACATCAATGAGTGTGGCATCCTGGACGACCACATAATCTGGCTCATAGACCTGACTTCGTATGCGAATTGGTTTATCATCTATACGGGTAAATGCAACAACTGGCGCACCACGTCGTTCCACACCAAAACTGGGAAATGCCTGGCTATATTTTCCATCTTCAAACGCTGCCACTGCAAGAAGTTCAGCAGCAGTAACAGATCCCTGTCCACCGCGTCCATGTATACGAATTTCTTTCATCACACTTTCACCATTTTTATAGAATACTAATCAAGCTTTATTATATATTACAGTGTTATATGAAAAACTCAATGGATAATTGTGTAAATCATATATAGACTTTGGGTTCAAACTTCTATAAATTATCAATAATGTTCCAATAAAGATATTTGAAAAGGGCTCGAAACAAATATACAATCAATTTATTTCAGGGATTCCGGTAAGACGACCATTAGACTTTAATACAGGCACCATTAAACGTTAGTTGTTATGTTGCATATATGTGCAATGATCTAATATAATTCGGAGGATATATAAGATAAATGAATTCAGAAATGTGTCCCGTTTGTGGTTTGCCAAAAGAGCTTTGCATCTGTGAAGAAGTGGCAAAGGAACAGCAGAGGATTGCTATAAAGGTTAATCGACGACGCTATGGAAAAGAGGTTACTATTGTAGATGGAATCGATCCACATGAAATAGACCTTCATGAACTGTGCACCTATCTCAAATCAAAGTTTGCGTGTGGAGGCACGGTGAAGGACAATGCAATAGAGCTTCAAGGAAACCACAGTAGGCGCATGATGGAAGCACTGATAAAACGGGGGTTCCTGTCAGAACAAATAAAAGTTTAACTACTGCACAACTTCGTTGTGCAGTGCTGCATAAAAGAATGGTGCCCTGATCACCTATGGGCTCCCAGGTGTTATCACGGCTGGAGGGCAGTTGAGAAATATATCTCTACACAAGACAAAATAAAAACGAAACTTTATAAGCGAAAAACGCTAACAAGTTCATTACCTGTAAGTATGGAGTATAGTGACTTCGGTAGATGTAGTGTATCTGTGCCATCGTTAGAAGTTCTAAAGAACAGGGGCACCAGTTATTTAATAAAACAAAATATTTAATTGTCTCTTAAACTAATCGACTAATATAGCTACAAATTGATCTATTGATTAGGCCATTGATTCAGCGACAGATTAATCGATTGATTCAACTACAAACTAATCGACAAATACTTATATAAGCATAAATAAAATAAAAAACATGCTTCGCACCACAATTAAATCCTTTTTTGAAAAAGATCAGTTTCTTACTAACTCTGAATTATCAAAAAAACTAAATAAAGATAAGGCTATGATTTCAGGTTATCTTGAAGCCATGGTTGATTATGGTGATTTGTCCGTAAAAAAGCAGGAAATTCAAAAGTATATTTTTTAAATAAAAGGTGAAATTATGGCAAAATCGAAAGATACTGAGGTTGATGCATATATATTTATTAAAGAAAATTTAAAAACTATTGGATGGGATATCAGAAATCCTGCCAGAAATCCAAACGGAGAAGTATATACTCAAAATGAAGTTTTTAACCATTCAGAATTAAAAAAATGTTTAGGACAACTTAAACCTGAAAATGTTGTTAAATATCGCTGGGAATGCATGGCAGTTTTTTATCACCTTTGAAAAATCAGCTGCTGGTAGAATCTGGTGTTAGCCTTGCCCCACCAATAATGCTTCTCCTTCGTCAAACTCTTCAATACCTCTCAATTATATGGAGCAGTGTTGACTTTCCTGCGCCACTTTTTTTCCAAGAATTACTCCAAGTGTCTCTCCTTCGTTCATTGCAAAGGGATACATTGTTTGGTCAACAACAAGCGTCACCGGGCGTTTTGGCTGTATTTTTTGTTAAAGTCTTTTGACCTTAATGAATTTCCATAATAAAACCTGTGATAAAACATTCCTTGCATACCTGCACCATACCAAAGCGCCAGCTTTGCGAGATGACCTCTCTCGAGTGCGCTTAGCAATCAGATTGCAGAAAATAATTCGTCGCTTGAAAGCACTGCGCAACTCTGTTGTGCAGAAAATAACTCTTGATTGCAGAGTAATCAAATTACTTAAAAATCGATCCACCAGTACGGTCAAACGGCTTTTTTAACAATGTCTTCAATTTGCCCAATCTCTTTTCTTGCCGCCGATGTATATAGGCGTTCTGTTTGTTGATATCGCGGTTGGCTGTAGCATCAAGAATGTTTTCTTTTCCATTTACTGATGATGTGTTTTTGTGGGGCTAGGTGGTTAGGGCTTAAATGGCTTAGTGATGTCTCATTCTACATAGGCAAAGCAAATCTCACGCTGTTGCCTATCAAAAGCATACGAGGTGGCAGGCAACGCAGTACTGAATAGAGCATTTGGCGAGTTAGAGCAGGATATTAACGTAGAAGATGCGAAAACAGTATGGACGAAAAAACAAAACAGCGGATCCGCAATTTATGTTGTGCCATTTGGCAAGTACCGGTTGAGTTTGGGTTATTAATTCTGGCAGGGAAAGTTACATATCTCATGTGAGGAATGGTTGATACTATAACAATCGAGGAGTATTGTATGAAATTAAATGAGTTTTTAACAAGTAAAAATGTTGACAGTGGACTTGCAGAGCTTGTTGAGTTACTTGCTGAGCAGTCACAGACTATCAAAAGAGGTTTTCTTGGACACACAGAAGATGTTGCAGGTACCATCAATATTTATGGTGAGGAGCAGCTTGTACTGGATAAATGGGCAGATGAAGTAATAGTAAGCTCACTGCAGAAATCAAAACTTGCACACTGGATAACTTCTGAAGAACAGCCGGAAGTAATTGAAATTGAAAATGCGAAACATGATTTTGGGATAACCCTTGACCCACTTGATGGGTCATCGTTGATACCAGTAAATCTTACAGTAGGAACAATCATAGGCATCTATCCCGGGGAAGTACTTAACCCAGGTAAAAACATGATCTCTGCTATGTATTTCCTTTATGGGCCCCTGACTACACTTACTATATCGATCGCTGGAGGAGTGCACGATTTTGTGCTTGACCGCAACAATGAATACATCCTGCAAAAGGAGAATCTCACCATTCCGGATGGTAAAATATATGCATCCGGAGCACTCCGGAAAGACTGGCTCCCTCCACACATCACCTATGTCAGCCAGCTCGAAGAAGAAGGATATAAACTGCGATACAGCGGCTCGTTCGTAGCAGACGTACACCAGATACTTCATAAAGGTGGGATATTTTCTTATCCAGCGTATAAAGGCAAAGAGTCGGGCAAATTGCGTTTGCTGGTTGAAGCAAATCCACTCGGGAAAATCGTCACAGATGCTGGCGGCGCTATTAGCAATGGAAAAGAAAACATTCTTGATGTTATGCCAACGGCGATATCAAACAGAACACCTATATACATCGGCGGCAAAAAAGAGATTGAACAAATTGAAAACATTGTTAAAAAAGCTGCTTAACTGCACAGATCGATTGCTTGCGCACTTGATTACTTCGTAATCAAGAGTTATTTTCTGCACAGCAAAGTTGTACAATGCAGCGTAATCGAGAGTTAAGATCATCTCTGCAAAAGCTGCGCTTTGCAGGTGTGCAGGTATGTAAAGAATGTTTTATCAAGAAGGTTTTATTATGGAAATTATCAAGGTCGAAGACTTAACAAAAAAATACAAAATAAAAAACACCGGTGACGTTGTTGTTGGACTAAACAATGTATCCTTTACAATGAACGAAGGAGAGACACTTGGAGTAATTGGAAAAAGTGGCGCAGGAAAGTCAACACTGCTCCATATACTGAGAGGTATTGAAGAGTTTGACGAGGGAAAAGTGACTATTGACGGGGCAAGGCTAACACCAGGTTCTACCAGCAGTGATTTTTCAAAGGTGCAGAAAAAAACTGCCATGCACTCCCAGCGATCTTTTGCATTATGGGGGCAGTCGATTTTACACAATGTGATGCGAAAAATCTGTGCAGCGCAAAGAGGAGCTGAAGAGCTTCCGGAGCAGGACAGTACAGATTATGAATCTATTAAAGATGAGGCAATGGAAATCATAGAACTCGTTGGATTAAAAAATAAATACAAATATTATTACAATATTTTAAGTGGTGGCGAAAAACAACAAGTACTGCTTGCCCGGCAACTCGCATTCAAACCAAGAGTACTTCTTCTTGACGAACCAGCCACTATGTCAGATCCAATTACACGAAAAAAAATTCTCGATACCATAAAAAAAGTACACGAAAAACTTGGACTCAGTACTGTATTAGTGTCTCATATGCCAGAAGTACACGAATACCTTTCAGACCGGCTAATAATGCTTGAAAATGGATGTATTGTGAACGAAGGCTCAACATCCAAAGTGCTTGAAGAATTCACCAGGCAAATCACAGAACCAGTACCACTTGAACCAATAACCTCCAAAACTGAAAAGATTATGCGGCTTAAAAACGTATATAAAAAATATCGTTTAGTCACAAGCAGTGAACTGGTACAAACCATCGAAATGAAAAGCATCAATTTTTCCATACCAAAAGGCATAATAATGGCAATGATCGGACCTTCGGCAAAGGGAAAAACAGTGCTCATTCGACTGCTTGGTGGGATTGAAAAACCAGACGATGGTGAAGTACTTGTCAATGTTGGCGGCGAATGGATTGATATTTCCAAGTACGGACGAAAGTCTATCATCGCACGCCAGAAGGTAGAGGTCATGCACCAGGAATTTGGATTAATGCACAATGAAACAATATCAGAACAATTCGCCTATCGTCTGGGCCTAAAAAGCATCGAAACAATCGATAAAGCTATGGCACAGGCAGAAGAGCTTGGTATCACAGACCTGAAACTTGATGTATTGTACAGACTTGCTGACCTTCCGGAAGACGAGGCAAAAGCAGCACTTAAAAAAATGGGGCTCGACACCGACATATTCTCTGAGCTGTTCCCAAGCTTTCCTGAAACAGAAGCAAGAAAAGTAGCAAAACCAGTGCTTGAAGCACTGAATCTTTCGGAAGATATACTTGATCGTCACACTCATGAATTAAGCTGTGGTGAAGAGGTTAGAGTAGCAATTGCACTGCACATGGTGAGCAAACCGGAAATACTGCTTCTTGATGAACCTTTCGGGGATTTGGATCCATTATCTCTCAGAGATGTGCTGAATGCCATCAAAAAGCTCAATAAAGAATTCAAAACAACGATAATAGTGGTCAGTCATCAACTCGATGCAGTAAAAGAGATAGCACATGAAGCTGTGTTCATTGAAGCAGGCATCACCAGATGGGGTGAACCAGAAGAAGTCTGTGAAGTATTTTTGGAACGAATGCGAGAGATAGAGGCCAATCCACAGGAAAAAGAGATGGCAACTAATTAAGTATGGTGCTGCGCACAATCGACTGGGACAGCGAAAAGAATACTATTCACCTGGTGGATCAGACACTTCTACCAGCAGAATACAAAACGATTGAGTGCAGCACTGTCGACTCCCTCTGTGAGGCAATTAAAACACTACGAGTCAGGGGCGCTCCCGCAATTGGGGCAGCAGGAGCGTATGGCATAGCACTTGCAGCACATAAAAGCAAAGCTTCTACAGCACTGGAATTATTAGATGAATTGGAATCTAAAGCAGCACAGATAAAGAGCACACGTCCAACAGCGTCAAACCTCTCCTTTTCAGTAGAGCGAGTGATAAACACAATTAAATCGGTTGCTGCTACAAAAGCAGATATAATCGATGTAGCCACCGAAGAAGCACAGCTAATTGCAGACGAAGACATCATCATCAACAAAAAACTGAGCAAACGTGGTGCAGAATTACTTGAAGATGGCGATACAGTGATGACACATTGTAATGCCGGACGACTTGCCTGTGTTGGTTGGGGAACTGCTCTTGGAGTGGTACGATCGGCAGTAGAAGATGGAAAAGAAATAAGAGTCGTTGCCTGCGAAACAAGACCTTTACACCAGGGAAGCCGTATCACCACGTATGAATTGATGGAAGACAAAATACCAGTAACACTGATCACTGACAGCACAGCAGGATATATGATGCGTCGCGGGCTTGTTGACAAAGTAATCGTTGGAGCAGATAGAATTACAGAGGATGCTGTATTCAACAAAATTGGAACCTACACTCACAGCGTGCTTGCAAAGGAACACGATATCCCGTTCTATGTTGCAGCACCAGCGTCCACTGTAGACTGCAAACACAGCGAGGACGAGATAACAATCGAAGAGCGAGACCCTGATGAGCTGCGATACTTCAAAGGAAGCCAGGTTGCTCCATACAATGTGCCAGTATACAACCCCGCCTTTGATGCCACACCAATGGAAAACATCACTGCTGTAATCACAGAAAAAGGGGTATTCCAGCCGCCATTTTTAATAGAAGAACTGATAATATAATACCAGTCAATTAGCCCTAAATAAGTTGTTTGAATATTGTAATTAAGATGCCTGCCATAAATATAATTCCTGCAAAGGGTGATTTGATTTCCTGCTTGACGTATAAGAAGATATAAACGCACCACGTTCTCTTGCACTTGATTGCTTGTGAGAGTTAAGAGTTATTTCTGCACAATGAAGTTGTGCAGTTGCTTGACAACTTCCATTTTACCCACCATACAGTGCCTGCTTTTCCATTCATATTAAGCCTCAGCCAGTTCGTGTCTGAATTCAAGTTGCACCAAAAGGGTCGTAGTTTATCGGTTCAGGGTGGGGGCAGGTTTTAAGGTTGTAGTGCAGTGAAATGGATTTTCTGTCATTTTACTCCTTTTACCATCTTCACCCATGAATGCGTCGCTATCTGCTGGATGAGGAACTGGACATCATTATCAGTGCTGAAGGTATGCCAGATTTTGTTTTTCCAGTTCTTTTGCCTCGGCGGTGGCTGGGTTCTCTTCAAGCTTGTTTATCCCATCATTGTCCCTTAAATGTCCCTTAAGTGTCCCTTATTATTGTCCCCCAAATAGTTTCAGTGTATAATAAATTCCTTTCTTCTCCCCGTGTTTTTCAAGCAGTCCAAGTTCTGCGAGGTCTGTCAGGTCTCAAGTGGCTGTTCGTTTTATTGTTTTTCTTATCATTCTTTTCCCAACATCTTCACCGCTGCTGAAAACCAATCTTTTCAAGCGCTTTGATTGTTTTCTCAGCAGGAAGCATTTTGGTAGAATCCTTCTCTTCGATTGTTTTCATTTTAAATTAGAGATAAGAATATTTTCTTATTGTTTTTGTATTAAATCTCTTACAGTTTCGCCAAACTCTGATTCTACAATACTTCGCACACCAAGTGTTTTTGGATGAAGATCGATTTCAACGACCACGTGGTGGTGTCCTGCTTGTTTCAGTGGTGCTACAAGGCGCGGCCCATTTGTAATGGAGAACACTTCTGCATGTTCTGGCGGTATGATTGCATGCGGGATTCCTGTTATTACTACGTAGTCCAGGTCTTCGATGAGCTTTTCCACACAGGCGTTTGTTATGGCATATTCGTCAAGTCCACCACAGAGGTGATGCAATACCACACCCTTTTCTCCAAACTCACGTTTTATATCCCGCGCATAACGCTGTATCCTTGGAAGTCCCACTTCTTCAAGGTTTGCAATATTTATAAGCTCCACATGAAACTTTGAAGCTGCTTCATTTACTGCAAGAAGTACGTCTGCAAACATGTACACGGTTTCTTTTTTAGCGTTTAGTACCACTGCACCCTTCTTCCCCTCTTTCATAAGGCTTATGAGCCGTTTTGCCACTGCATACTTGGTATCGCCTCTTGATGGTTGGATGTAGCCACTGCTTGCTGCACCCCTTTCTTTTTCGAGATCTGTTGCTTTCTGCATGAGATGTTTCTGTCGGTCAAGCTCAGGTTCGCTGATTAAACCTGTATTTTTTGCCGCCTCCAGTGTTTTAATAACGCCTACGATGTTATCGTGGTATCCTGCATGGATGTCTACTACTATTATTGGAATTTCTGCATGTATCTCATCGACAGCACTTTTCAGGTTTTCTCCTATGATCATGCTTGCACAGGTGCCAACAACCCCAACGCTTTTTGGGTTGAACATGGATAGTACCTGTTTGAGCACCTCTGTCAGTCGGTTTCCTGCACCAAAGATGTAATCGGTCTCATCCATTGCAGTGGTTACCACACGCATGCCTTCTTCTTCGAGCATGCGTGCAAGCTTGTAATTACAGCCCGGCGGACCGTGTATAACTGCTACGTCCACGTCAAGGTCTCGAAGGGTAAAAAGTGCTGCTGCAATCGCATTTGGTCTTGGATGAAGTATTTTAAGATCTGCCGCCATTTTATTTCCCAACTTTCATCCGGAAGTTTTAGACAATTCACACCACCTTCTCCAGACACATATCAAGCATTTTCCTTGTATCGTGTGCAAGTACATCAGGAAGTCCGGTGATATCCACATTTAAAAATCCACGAATAATGAGTGAAGTAGCCTCCTCCTTACTCAAACCTCTTGCCATTAAGTATTGAATCTCTTCTTCTGCAATCTTTCCGACAGCAGCCTCGTGTGAAAGCTCGAGATCTTTACACATTGCCTTAAGTTCCGGAATTGAATCTACTTCAGCATCATCAGAAAGCAAGAGTCCGGTGCATTCGATGTGCCCTTTCGCGTTTGTCCCCTTCCCTATGATATCACTGCGCGATATAATCTTCGCATGATCAGTAGCAATCGCCCGTGATATGATCTCTGCCCTGCTATTATTGCCTTGAAGCACCGCTCTTGCACCCATATCGACTTTTGTACTTTCGGTGGCATAAACAGTTGACTGAAATGTCGCTCTTGCATTTTTGCCCACGCAATAAGCTGTTGGATACGTCTGAAGTGATTTTACCGGGGTCATCAGGATATAGTTATCAATAAAAACAGCATCATCCTCTACCACCACCGCGGTTCTTGGCCTGACTTCCATACCTTTACTCCAGTTATGTATCATAGTAAACGTGATTTTTGCACCCTTCTTCACATAAAACTCAGAAACACCAAGATGGAGTGCAGAGTTGACAGTATGTGAAACAGAACATCCTGCAATGATATGAAGTTCGGAATTCTCTTCTGCAATCACAATGTTGTGTACCTTCTGCCCGACGTTATCTGATGTGATAAATAAACAAGCCTGTGCTGGAACCGTTACCTTTGAACCAGCCTTGGACCGAATAAAATATCCCTGCCCATGCTCTGATTCGACATCAGCGGTATATTTATCCATATCTGGCTGAATTGCTTTCCATAGATAGTCTTTGAGCCAGTTATACTTCTTTAAGGCATCTGCAGTGCCCATAATCTCCAGACCCTCGTCTTCTGCATTTGAATAGATAACAGAGTCATCCTGCTGTAAAAATGAGCCGGCCCGATTCTTTCCTATTGGTTCAATTCCGGCATCGAGTATGTCATCCCGGTATTCCTCCGGAAATTCATCCAGCGACTTTATGGGTTTGTGCTCTTTCCCGGTAGTGTATTTCTCAATTGCAATGTCTTCATCTGAAGATGTGTTTTCGTTCATTTAAATTCCGTCCTCAATGCTTGCACAACTCAACGCATTTTTCAAAGCCATTCTCCATGATATTCTTTGTTATCTCATCAGGCATTCCGGAGCATGCCATCTGTCCATCGATCATTACATGTGCACGGTCTGCTTTCAGGTGTTGCATGATAGAACCGCTATGGGTGATTACAAGCCCAGCCTTATCTCTCTTACTTGGCATCTTGTTTCTATCAAGAAGCTCACTGATGATTTTGCCAATAAGTTCTATGTTCTCGATATCCACACCAGAATCCGGCTCGTCAAACATGATAAACTCTGGTGATTGTGCAAGTATTTGCAGTATCTCAGACTTTTTGACTTCTCCACCTGAAAAACCAAGATTTACATCGCGGCTTAAAAAATCAGTTGAAATGTTGAGCCTTCTGGCGAGTGCTATTACCTCTTTATCCACCTCTCCTTTTTCTTTTCCAAGTGTGATCTTCACCATGTCGCCGAGCTTTACACCCCGTATTTCCGGGGGGTGCTGGAACGACATGCCCATCCCAAGTTTCACACGTTCGTTGGTTGGCAAATGAGTTATGTCAACTCCTTTAAATATTATACACCCTTTTTTAACCTTGTAACCTGGATAGCCAAGAATCGTCATCAGTAGTGTTGTTTTTCCACAACCATTTGGTCCAAATAGTGCATGAACTTCTCCTGATTCAATATTAAGGGTTAAATCCCTTAAAATCTCCTTTCCATTCACTTCCACAGTTAAATCTTTTATTTGCAGCATACTATCACCGAAAAAAAGAAATACAGGTATATTAAAGGCTTTTATTGCGTAGATGCCGAGGATTGAACTTCGGCAATTTTTCCGCATCAATCTTAAGTGATATTCATCTGTTATAACTTTTTCTTTTCATCCATCAAAAATCGCTCTGCTATGATCTTCTCCAGTTCCGGGGTACCGTTGGAAAAATCGGACAAGAGAAGCTGAATCTGCGAGATGTTGGTTTTCAAAGTAGATAACATTGTAACACTTATCATACATACTATGTTTTCATTATACATATTTCTTTCGATTTATTTTCAGATACAAACTTAAATTATAAGACAAAATTAGATTTAAAAAGAAGATACAGGTGTTTCAGCATGAATTTCTCTATAGCAAGCGTTGACAGAGTTTACAACCCCGTTTTTAGCAGTATCCCCAAAAGAAATTTATATGGAGTTAAGCTTCAAAGATGCGTTGTTATAGAGGCGCGCAAGATGAGCAACAAAAGAATTGCGTTAACAGAGAGGAAAGCAGCGGAGGTGATATAAATGGAAATTTTATACATTGATGAAGGCGATGAAAATACAGATTGGATAAAGAAAGTCAGAAAAGATAGAGAGAAGAGAGAAGAGGAAAAAAAGAGAAGGAAGAAAAATAACTGAATATGACAAAAGAGAAAAATAACAACTTTCTGTGGTTCTCTGTGGTTTAATCTCCATTCTCATAACCAATTTTCCAAACGAGTGGAGGGATGAGTGCAACTCGGATTATAGAGAGAGCCTAAATTCTTTGCTTTGACCTATTGAGCAAGTGCCCCGGAACAATGGCAAAGTTTATACTTTGCAATACATCAGATAGGTTTTGTGAAACTGACAGCTCTTGTAGTATCTGCAAAACATGCCGAGGTTACGATTCGAAGGCTAATTGAATTACATCTCCTGCACAGTTATGCAAAGGTGCATCGTGCTGGTCACTATGTATATTTACCGTTAGTGTCTGTCCCTGGTGACGCACTTCTTCCTCCTTACAGAATTGATTCGTTTGACTTTGAAGAGCTGCCTCAAAGAAGAACGATCAAAAACATTCTTGGCTACACCCCTTCTTTTGATGCGATAGGTGATATTGCGATATTGCCTGCCAATTCACTTGATCCATCTGTCGAAGCAGAAGCGATTCTTTCAACACAAAAAAACATTCATGGCGTGTTCCAATCTATCGCGCCAGTAAGTGGTGAGTTTAGAACCAGAATCCTTACCCACATTAAAGGAGAGTGTAGAACTAAAGTGAAATATCAAGAGTATGGACTCATCTATGAACTTGATGTGGCACAGGTATATTTTACACCAAGACTTGCTACAGAGCATCACCGAATAGCAAGCAAGGTAGTTAGTGGAGTGGTTGTAGATATGTTTGCAGGTATTGGGCCATTTAGTATCCCCATTGCAAAAAAGAATCCGAACACGACGGTTATTGCAATAGACAAAAATAGAAATGCAGTGCAATATCTCAAACAAAACATCAAGAGAAATAAAACGAAAAATGTGTGTGCTGTTATTGCAGACTCGATGATGCTGCCACTTGAATGCAATATCGCCAACCATCTGATCATGAATCTTCCTCACAGTGCACACCAGTTCCTTGATGAGGCACTGAGGGTGATAAAAAATGAGGGCATTATTTACTACTATGACATTACAACTGAAGAGAATTTATACCAAGCAAGTATACAGGAGATGCAAACGCATGCCGTGGAGTCTGGATGCAGCATAGATGTGATATCACAACATGTTGTAAGATCGTATTCGCCGCACCATTACAACATCTGTATTGAGGCAAGAGTACATAACTTGACTTTCAAAGATAACTGAAAAGAACCACAATTTCCAGAAATTTTCGATAGCGGTCGTCCATGATAATCATTTTGGCAGTTAGCACCTCACTATTTTATTGGTGTTCGTTTAAGAGGTGAATCATAGTCAAATTGCGGCGGCACACCCTGCTGCTGTCTTTATGTACTATTCCAAATTTTGTGCAGGTATTTAAGCCCCTTTTCACCCTCGTCCACGCTCCGAGATTCAAGCACCACACGCCCTTTAAAATTTGATAAACCCTTAATAATCTTGTTCCAGTCGATGATTCCATCTCCAACCGGTAGATGCTCATCAGTCTCTCCATGATTATCGTGAGCATGCACATGACTGATTTTTTGTTTAAGCGATAAAAACTCGTCAACCATATTATTGGTATTAGCATGACCGATGTCAAAGGTGATTCCAAGATTGTCACAGCCAATCGTTTCAACCATGCCTTCGATTTCAGATGCATCCTTTCCAAAAATGAACTTCTGATTCACCATGTTTTCAATGCAAATCATCACTCCAAAATCGTCAGCGAACTCGCAAAGTTTTTTTATTCCTTTAATGTTGTTTGCCCATGCCAGGTCAGGCAACTGCATGCCAAGAGGTGAGAGGTGTCCAGGGTGAACCACTGCAATCTTGATAAATGATGCTGCTCGCCCCAAATATTCCATTTGCTGTCTGATGGTCTCCTGCCAGATATAAGGATTCAGGCTTGCAAGATTGAGATCGGAAAAAGGCAAGTGTAAACTTAACTGGAGATTGGTAGTCTCAAGGATGTTAGCAACTTTTTTCATGGTCTCATCTGTTAGTGTTTGTCTCCCCTCGCTTACAATTTCCCAACCAGTAAAACCAAGTCCCTCCAACCCGTAAGCCCATTCAAAAGGATCATTCACAAGTGCGAGAGATGAAAAACTTAATCGTGACAAAATTGACATACACCAGCGTATACATAAACCATAGATAAACACTTCTACTTGCAGAATAGGAAAGTTTATACTTTCTTGCACATCAATACGTAGATAGAGAGGTTTTTCGTATGGAAAAATTCGGACTGGATGAATATGAAGTTTTTGCTCTACTGGATGAACTTTATGCAAAAGATACTCAATATAAACAAGTATTGAGTTCAATGTGTACGCATCCTCATAGTATAGCTGTGAAAGCTCATCAGCGGTTCATATCTGCCAACCTTGGAGATCCCGGGTTGTTTGCTGGTACCGCAGAGATTGAACAAAAGGTGGTACGATTAATAGGAAAATTGCTTCACGGTGAAGATGCTGCAGGTTATCTTACCACAGGCGGCACCGAGGGCAATATTCAAGCCGTCCGCGCTGCTAGAAACAATCGCAATGTGAAAAAGCCTAATATTGTCGTTTCAGAATCAGCACATTTCTCTTTTGATAAAATATCAGACCTGCTTCAGATCGAAGTTAGAAAAGCAAGTGTTGATGACGTATTACGCGTTGACGTTGAATCAGTAGAGTCATTAATAGATAAAAACACCATTGCACTGATAGGCATAGCAGGCACAACAGAATTTGGACAGATCGACCCGATAAAAGAACTGTCAGGTCTCTCTGAAGAACACGGGTTGTTTTTACATGTGGATGCTGCTTTTGGTGGTTTTGTCATACCTTTTCTTGATAAGCATTATGACTTCGACTTTTCACTGAGTGGTGTTACTTCTATGGTCTGTGACCCTCACAAGATGGGATTTGGCACTATACCAACCGGTGGACTGCTATTTCGAGAAAATGACTCCATAGAGCGACTAAAAACAGAAACTCCCTATCTAACCAGTAGAACGCAACACAGTCTTGTAGGCACAAGAAGTGGGGCATCTGCTGCGGCTGCATACGCGGTGATGACGCATCTTGGAACAGAGGGATATAAAAAAATCGTAGACTACTGTATGAACCTGACATCACACCTTGTTACAAGAGTGCGTGAGTTGGGGATCGAACCAGTAATAGAACCTGTAACCAATGTGGTGGTTCTAAACCTGCCTGAAGTGAATTATGTGCGAGAAAAGCTCTACCAGAAAGGGTGGGTAACATCCATAACCAGGAAGCCTGTTGGGATGCGCCTTATAATGATGCCTCATGTAACAGAAACAATGCTGGATGCATTTATCAGCGACCTTGAGAAAGTGATAACTTCCACTGATATAAGAAAGCACTGATACCTGTTGCATCTGTTAAAATAATATTTACTCGTACCAGTAGTGAGAATGCAAAGCTTGTTGTGGGCGCGATTCCAAGCAGACCGAGAGCAATGACTGTGCCACTTTCCATTATTCCAAGTCCTGCTGGCGTTAGCGGTATGAACATCAGTGCAGTGATCAATGGATGGAGTAAGAAGAATTCAAGGTAGGTAATAGGAAGGTTCATCGCTTTTCCTATAAAGTACCATTGCAGTCCACAAAAAAACCACCCTAACATGTATAGTATGATGATTACATTGATGTTTTTTTTTATTTTGATGCCTGAGTGTTTAAACTGTGAGAGTTGATCGCTGAATCTATTAAGTAATGGCATTTTGTTTAGGATACGTTTGGTGTATTTTTCATCAAGCCATGATACTGCAAGCAGGAGGCATCCAAGAAGTATAAGAGCAGATGTAGCCATCAAGAATGAGGTAGCAGGAAGATAAAAGCTGTCTGTACAGGACAAAAGATAGATTAAAGCAAGTATTGCACCTGCACCTTTCAGTACCAGGTCAAGCCCCCCTGGTGCAACTATGCATGCCATGGCATCTGTTGCCCGTGCACCTGTGATTTTTTTGATAAAAGCTGATGTTAATATGTAGCCACTCCGGCCCGGGCTAATGTCTGCAACAAGCATTCCGCCAAGATGGGATATTAACACCCCGGTGTATGCGATCTTATGTCCAATATGCTGTAGCAAGTAGGATAATCGGTAGGAGAATAAAAGATTGTGTATGAAATATGCAAGAGCTGCAAGAACAAAGTAGGCGATGTGTATGTTTTTGATAGCTACTGTAAGCTCAGTGAGATCGAGTTTATATAGAGTTATATAGACGATAATTGCAATTCCAGCCAGTGCCTGTAGCAGAAAGTACACTATTTTTCTGTATGATGTTGTTTTCATATTTTTCTACCATAAGAAGGTTCACTCTACTGTAAAGACATCATCATTGATTAATTGTATGTATTTAGCTCGAACCACGAGATTGCGAGAAGATTAGGACACCTGCATACAGATTATGCAATTCCGCACAACGAAGTTCTGCACTTGATTATTGCGTAATCGAGAATCAAGAATTCTTGGTTATTTCCACACACGTAGCACGCGGTTCTGCACAACGAAGTTGTGCAGTTTTCATTCATTGAAAACGTGCACTGAGGATGCCTTAAAGGTAATACACACGAGCATGCCTTCTTTTAGTTTCATATCATCAAATGACTGCTTTGTAACAACAACCACAAATGGAATACTAACATCAACCTCAATCCTGACAATCGTTCCTTCATCTACGATACTCTTTATTTCCCCTTTAAATGAGTTTCTTGCACTCGATACAATTTGTTTTGTTGATATAAATATATCCTCCGGTCTAATGGATGCATGAACGTGTCCGTGTGCAAGCGTAGCAGAAGTAATCGTTATGCCGTTGACATTGATTCGTGCGATACTGTCTTCAAGAAGTGATTCTCCTTGAAACAGGTTACCAACACCAAGAAAGTCAGCAACAAACCTTGAATTAGGTTTTCTAAATACTTCGTTTGGACTACCTACTTGCATAATTTTTCCAGAACACATCACTGCCATACGGTTTCCAAGCAAGAAAGCCTCCTCGAAACTGTGAGTTACATGAATAATTGTGGTTTTTGTGATTGACTGTATGTTTCTAAGCTTTGTGCGAAGCTTTTTCGTCGTTTGGGGATCAAGTGCACTTAGAGGCTCATCCAACAGGAGAATGTCTGGCTTCATAATCAGTGCTCTTGCTACTGCAACTCGCTGCTGTTCACCACCACTTAACGTGCCAGGGTAACGATGGAGTAGATGAGAGACGCCCATCATATCTGCAAGTTCGTCCACGTCATGCTTGATTTTCGTTTTCGCCACCTTTTCTATCTTTGGACCAAAGCCGATATTTTCTTCCACTGTTAAAAAGGGAAACAATGTGTAATCCTGGTAGACCATGCCAATATTTCTCTCTTTTGGAGGAATATTAGTGATTTCAGCATCATTAAGGAATATTCTGCCACCATCCGGGCGATAAATGCCTGCTATGGTCTCAAGAAGTATTGTTTTTCCTGCACCGGTTGGGCCAAGTATAATAAAATATTCTCCATCGTTTATCTTGAGATTTACATCCTGCAGGAAGAATTCGCCAAGGTCCTTTGATATATTTTCAATTAGCATCATTTTTATAGCTCCTTTTATACAAATACTTCATTTTACTCACTATTTAGAATACACGTGCAAATCCGCCATATTTTTCAAAAACAAACAAAGATACAAGCGATATAACAATCAGGATTGTTGCAGATGCGATAGCTAAATTGAGCTCTCCGCATGACATGTTCAGGTACAATGAGATGGGTAGTGTCTCTGTTTTCATTCTTGTTGCCCCTGCAAGCATTAATGCAGCTCCAAACTCGCCTATTCCTTTTGACCATGTTATAATAGAACCGGCGAGGAGTCCATTCTTTGACATTGGTAGTGTTACATGCCAGAACGCCTGCACCTTGCTGCAACCAAGTGTTTCAGCTATGTATTCATATCTTGGATTGATGCCCTGGAATGTTCCACGCAGTATTCTGAACATGAATGGCACATTGACAAAAAATTGTGCAATAATAATTCCAAGCGGGGTGAATACGAAAACAAGTCCTGCTTCTGCAAGACCTTTGCCAAATGGTGTTGTACCAAATAAAAGCAGCAAGCCCACGCCTGCAACCAGCGGAGGCAGGGCAAGTGGCACATCCAGAATCGTATTAACAAAACTCTTTCCAAAGAAGTCATATCGAGCAAGCGCATAAGCTGCAGGTATTGAGATTGCGATGCACATGGCTGTTGAGATAACTGCTGTTGTTAAACTCAATTTTATTGCAAATTGTATCTCCTTTGAGAGAAGACTTGTTATTAGAGCTTGTGGTGTGGTATGCGTCACAACGCATATAAGAAGAACCGAGATAAAAACGGCAAGAGATATACTTGACAGAATGGTAATTGTCTTGATTGTTGAGTCTTTCAATTTAAAACATCGCCATGCTTTTATTTACTTCTATGCTTTCCTGGCTCCCCTCTTGCCATATCAATATTGGGGTTGTTGAGCCACCCGGTTTTTGCATTATCTCTATGGTCAAAGAACGGGATGAAAGGTTTTAAATCAAGCAGCGGAGTTCCGTCTAAAATATCAACTTCACTGATTTCCAGTATGTTTCCCTTCACGTTCTCTAATTTTACAATAGAAAGTCCAACAGGATTTGGTCTATTGAAATGCCTTATTGAGAATATCCCATGCGGTTCATCATCTAAAAAAGGTGTTGAAATCAAAGAATTGCCGTCAGAGCGATGGAAATGGTAAATGAGGATGAGGTGAGAAAATCCCTCGACATCTTCCAGTCCATCGGCATATTGTTTAAATATCTCTATTTCTCCTCTCGCATCCTTTGCAAAAACACCCTGTATCGGTGCATCTTTTTTGTCATGAAACCCTGTGTGTATAATTCCAACAGGACTGTATACTATTTTATCCATCATTTATTTTTTCATCTCAGTTACTCTTTACTGAATTATTCGTATTTTGGATCAGGATATGCTGTAAAACCATGTTTTTCAAATACAGCTTTTCCTTCATCAGAGGTAACGAAATCAACGAACGTTTTTGCATAATCTTTGTTTTCAGAGAATGTAAGCGCACCTATTGGAATCACTTTTATGATATTCTGCTCAGTTGGTATCTCTATAATATCTGTCTCATCCTCAGCCCCAATCAGAGATGCTTGCCATATTATTGATGCGTCTGTTGTGCCCATGCACGTATAGACCACTAGTTCATTCACTGTTGCAGCACGGGCAGCGACCTTTGCATTTACAGAATCAAAAATCTCATTCTTCTCCAGTACTTTGTCCGCAATCTTACCAATTGCCGCTGCTTTTGAGTCCCCAAGAACAACTTTCACGCTTGGTTTTGTAAGATCATTCAAACAGGTTACACCTGCCGGATTTCCTTTCGGAACTGCAATCACCGGTACATGATAGGCTATATTCTGTTCATAGTCAACAAAACCTTTCTCCCTTGCTGTATCGATATACATCGTTGCCCCCGGCATGTAGGCATCGCCTGTTTTCGTTAATTCGATCTGGCTTAAGAGCGTGTTAGAACCACCATAGTTGTAGTTTACAGAAATGCCATGTTTTTGCTCAAACAGGCTTCCAATTTCGTCCATTGGTTTTCTCATTCCTGCTCCTGAATAGACCATGAGTGAAGACGGCTTATCTGCTACTAAACCTTGAAGTGCCCCTGGCAAATTGCCGCTTCCAACTGCTGGTACAATTGGGGGCTGTCCAACTTTTTTAAAGACTTCCTGTCCCTCTGCCCCAATCACGAATTTTACAAACTCAAGCCCAAGTTCGGGGTGCAGGGCGTTCTTTGGAACAGAGATACCATATACAATCGGTTTTCCGGTTTTTGTATTCCCATCAACGGTCTCGAGCTGCACTTTTTTATAAAAATCTGCATACTCTACACTGCTGAGGTCTATCTTTTCTGGCAGATCAACAAAACCAAGGTCGTGCTGAACTGCAACGCTTCGATACTCAAATGCGTAATCAATTCCCCCCTGCTCAAGAAGAGCAACAAGTTCTACTGACTTTGGTCGTATGCTGACTCTTTTTGTGTTTGGCTCCATATCTTCTGGCGTTTTTATAAGATACGAACCATCTTCCTCGTTTATTGTAATTGATGTCTGGCTGAGGATAAGATCGTCAAATATCGTATCGTCACCGTAATTAAGTTCTGCAAGCTGGAACACCATCACAGCCCTGTATCCACATGGGTCAAAATTGGGATTTGAAAAACCATAGACGACGTCATCCTTTCGCAGAATGTCATACCAGTTTTCCGGGTTAATTTGATCAGCATACTTACTTTTTTCAGTGCTGTATGCAAGTACCATGTCGTTTCTTGCAAACCTTACCGTCCAGTCTGCATACGTTGGATACATCATGCTTGGAATGAGTGTGTAGTCGGCAGAGGCAATCACATCGCCCTTCTTCCCGATATCAGTTATCTGTCTTACTGCTTTAACACTGCCCATTGATTCGCGCTGGACATCAACATTCGGATGCAGGGCTTCAAACTCTGCCTCAAGTTCCGATAGTGGAACTGCAAGACTTCCGGCATGGAAAACTTTTAATTTGATTTCTTCAGACGGTGCTTCTGTCGTGTTAGTATCATCGGCTGGTGGTTGTGCACAGCCAGAGATTGCTGCAATCAATACTGCAAAGAGAACAATTTTAATAAAATTTTTATTCATATTTTTAACCTGTTTTATCAATTCTATATTTTTGAGAATTCCTTATGTCAACACAGACATAGACTAATGATTTATAAAGGTTGCGAAAAGGGGGAGGGCTGCGGGATAAAAATAAAAGATACCTTTGGACCTGCAAAACTTCAGTCTTTCAGTACAATCACAAATACCTTTTTTCCAATGTGTCTTTTTGAAGCATCTATTTTAGCACCATTTCCGTATGGTGTAATCCTTTTCTCATAAATCTCTTCGACATTATCCTTAATTGTCACATTTCCACCGGCGATGGCTTTAATTTCTCTCATACACTCAGTATATACATGTAAACACTTAAATACTTTGCGATACATGAGGATTGATACAGCGATTACATGTCACACACCCCTGGCATAATCTACTGAACCTGTACACAACTTGAATTCTATCCCACAACCCAAAAAAGAATAACATTTATAGGAAAACAACTTAACAGGTGCTCTGGTGAATGTATTATGACTACCAGTGAGATTCAGGTTACAAAGGCTATCCTGAGAGAGTTTTTTGAAGATTTTATGGAGAATATAATTGAAAGTGATGTAGTGGTTGTCGGGGCAGGACCCTGTGGTATTGCAGCGGCTACGTATGCGGCTGAAGAAGGGCATAAAACAATTCTTATCGAGAGAAATTTTCATGCAGGTGGAGGTATGTGGCAGGGAGGATTCTTAATGCCAAAAAATATTATCCGTGAACCTGCAAACATCCTGCTCGAGGAGTGGGGTGTGAAACTCAAAAAAGCAGAAGATGATTTATATGTCTGCGATTCCTTTGAGATGGTATCAAAGATGCTTGCAGCAGCTTCCAGTGCAGGCGTTAAACTGCTAAACTCGGTGCATGTCGAAGACATTATTCTTAAAAATGATCGTGTCGAAGGTGTCGTTATCCAGTGGTTCCCTGCAACCAAAATGCCTTTAGATATGAATTTCGCTGATCCTATTGCTATTAAAACAAAAGTGGTAATCGATGCAACAGGGCATGGTTCTGTGTTAGTCTCACGGCTCGCGGAACAACGGCCAGAAATTAAAAAACCGGTAGGTTGCGGTTCAATGTGGGTTGACCGGGCAGAACAAGAAACAGTAGAACTCACACAGGAAATATACCCGGGTCTTATTGTTGCAGGCATGGCAGCAACCTCTACTTACGGTGCTCCACGCATGGGACCAATTTTCAGTGGCATGCTGCTCGGAGGCAAAAAAGCAGCAGAATTTGCTCATGAGAAAATCAGTGAGATAACAGAAGAAAAAGTGCGTATCAAAGACTAATTCCTGTAAGTAGCAGGTTTTTGGTGATAGACCTGCAACAGATAGAAACCCTATAATATGTTTCGTTTGTACTTGTTTCGAGCCAAACAAGTACAATGATTCATTGATGATTTGTTCGATCTTTTTTTGTTAGCTTTGTTGATATCAAGACCCCGGAAACTGAGATTATAAATGCACCAATGACTGTTAGAGCCAGCATCTGCTGTCCGGCACTTTTGTCAATAGCAAACTCATCAATCGTTGAGCTTATTGAAAGAATATATTTGCTTGCACCCCAGAACAACAATCCAGTTGCGACAGTGAAAAATACATGTGTCCATGCAAATGCGAAACTTTCTTTTGAAAGATACAGGTCAACAATCTTACCAAACTGCAGTGAAAGCGCAGCAGAGACGTACCACCAGATCGAAGAGTTGATAAAAATCATGAGCAGTATCATATAACCATAGGTGAACGTCTCATGATTATAACACCCCCAGAAACCGACTGCACCCTGGACTGTTGCAATTACAAATAGTATGACTGAAGCTGTACCAGCAGTGAATGCAATTTTTCCACCAGTGAGAGATTGTTTCATTGAAGCATTGAAATTGCTCCATGGTTCGTCCAGTCCAAAACTGCGATAGAGCATGTAAGTACCAATGGCTCCGGTAATGGCGATCACCGCACCTTCGGGATAGCCAATTAACAGGAAAATAGCATATAGTAAACTTGCAATTCCAATGGGAACAAAAAACACATGATTGATTTTTGGATCTTCAATGGCTTTTTTTAGTATGTAAAAAGTACTCTCAAGTTTTGCACTCTGGCGCACTACAACCCGTTTCACAGCATCCACTTTAATCCGTGATTGCACAACAGGCATCAAACTTTCATCCTCTGCACCATCTGAAACAACGATAACGTGATCGGCCTCTAACCACTCAATCACCTGATCAAGCTGGGATGCAATTTTTCCATCAGAAATTATCCCAACATTCTTATCACCAGCAATAGAGACAATCTCGGCTGGTTCTTGCATAATGACCTCGTCATAAAGCTTGATTCCACCAAAGATTGTGTTAGCATCAGAATCCTCCGGGTCAGAAAGAAGAAGTTTTGTGGCAGCATCGATATTGGCTTCACGTCCAACGACAGGCGAGGTGACACCTGCTTTTACACCAAGATCGTCGTCCCGGTCGATGCACAGAATAAGCTTTGTCATGGAATAGTCCCAATTGCTAATCGTACAGCACACTATAAAAATTATACCATAAAACCTGCAAAGCTACGCTTTGCAGAGGTTAACCTAACAACTGCACAACTTCGTTGTGCAGAAAATAACTATCAACTGCATAATTCTTGATTGTGTTAGCAATCAAGTGCAGAAATACCAGTAGCCCTCGATTCTCGATTGCGGGAAGCACTGCAAAGCTGTGCTTTTGCAGAACTGCATACTCCGTATGCAGGAAATAACTCTTGATTGCGTTAGCAATCAAGTGCAGAAATACCAGTAGCCCTCGATTCTTGATTGTGTTAGCAATCAAGTGCATAGAAAATAATGAACGTTATCGAAAATTTTATAAATAGAAATAGTCAAAGTAACTAAAAAATGGAGAAGAAAGAAATGAAAAGCAAAACAAACAGATCTTGGAAGATATCGGTGTTTGCGATTCTTTTCGCAGTGCTGGCATTTGTAAGTATTGGATGCGCATCAGCAGATACGATTTATGTGCCTGAAGGCGATACGATTATCGTGAGGGATGGCACATACACCGGGAACGTGGTAGTCAACAAGTCTTTGACGATTCAGTCAGAGAACGGCTCGGCTGTAACGACGGTTGAGGTAAATAGCTCAGATGACCCTGTCTTTGAAGTGACTACGGATTATGTGAACATAAGCGGGTTTACGATGGCGGGCGCGACATGGGTTGTGGATGACGATGGCGGCGTGGACTATACGAGCATACAAGCGGTGGTGGCAGCATGACCCGCCTGCTGCTGATGGCTGCGGCGCTCGTGGTGGTGCTTGCGGCAGGCGTGGTGTCGGGTGCTGGCGCTGAGTGGGATGTGTATCAGGGTGATTCGATTCAGGATGCGATTGACGGCGCAGGGGATGGGGATACGATTTACGTGCATGCCGGGATGTATGTCGAGAATGTGGATGTGTGGAAACGGGTTACGCTGATCGGCGAGGGCGCTGATGTGGTGACGGTGCGGGCGGCGTCGGCAGGAGATTATGTGTTTGATGTGACCACGGATTGGGTGAATGTCAGTGGATTCAAAATAAAAGATGGTGTAATAGGCATTGCGGTATGCCGGTCATCCGTTACTATATCTAATAATGACATTCAGGATAATTTATGGGGTGGAATATGGTTAGAACATGGTATTAACAGCACTGTCACTTATAATAGCATCTTTGATAATGGAGATGACGGTATAGGCCTTGGTGAATCGGGGAATAACAATATATCATATAATGATATCGTTAACAATGGGGGTAACGGCATTTCTGTGAACGAAGCGGGTTGTTACGGGCTCCAATGCGGTTATAACAATGTAGAAAATAATAACATTTCAAATAATGGTGAAGATGGAATTTACATGAATTGTGCTTTTAATAATACAATATTAAGTAATAATGTATCGCACAACGGCTACGGCATCCATCTGTTTTATTCGAGCAACAACACGCTGATGAGCAACACCGCATGCTCGAACTCCATTGGAGTCTTCTTTAGTTCCAGCAATGACAACACCTTAACTAACAACAATGCCAGCTCGAACAGTGGTACTGGAATCACCATCGGACATTCCAGCGGCAATACTTTAACTAACAACACCGCAAGTTCGAACATCGGTACTGGAATCTCCATCTCCTATTCCAGTAATAACAACATAACTAATAACATTGCAAGCTCGAATAGCTATGGATTCGGTCTCTTCTCTTCCAGTAATAACAACACTCTAACTAATAACAATGCCAGCTTGGACTACTATGGAATCTACCTCTCCTATTCCAGCAATGACAATACCTTAACTAACAACACCGCATCGAACAACAACTACGGTATCTACCTGTGTTATTCGAGTAATGACAGCACTATCCACCACAACAACCTCATCGACAACACCCAAAACGCCTACGACGATAGCGACAACATATGGGACTCCGGCTCCGAAGGCAACTACTGGAGCGACTACACCGGCACCGACACAAACCGTGACGGCATCGGCGACGACCCAAACGACATCCCTGGCGGCGAAAGCGTGGACAGATTCCCGCTCACAGGCATCCGCTGGCTCCCCCCTGAAATATCCCGCTCCCGGCTCGGCATCAACACCCACTGGAACCACTGGGCAGATAACCTCTCCGTATACAAAGAAAAGACCAGAAACTTCGGAGTAGTCAGGGATCAGGCATGGTGGGCTGGTCTTGAGGCCAGCGATCTGACCGGATCAGAATGGGATAACGCAAACTGGAACTATTCTTACAACACGAAAACGCTCTGCGGAAAGGAGATAACATACCAGTCAGGGCTCGATAATCTGGTCAAGCTGTATCAGGACGAGGACTCTCCTGAGTTGTTGCTTTTGTTAAACCTGAAGAATGATAACATATCATCGTTCGAGACGATAACCGCTGACCAATACTATGATTATGTGTACCACGTGGTTGAGCGATACGACCGGGATGGGGTAAGTGACATGCCCGGATTGACAAGACCGGTCAGGTATTTTGAGGTGGGTAACGAGGTGGATTACATTAGAACCAACGATTCAAGGCATGGTTACCACTCTCCAGAAGATTACGTTGAGAATAGACTCATCCCTGCTTACAATGCAGCAAAAGCCGCAAACAAAGATGCAGTGATCATGGGCAGTGGTCTTGGCATGGAAAGCAACCTTCTGGGTAGTAAAACAGGTGAGTTCAACACTGCATATCTTGAGGCGATGTACGATAACATAACAGTGAATGGCGGCAATAAGAATAATAATTTTTACATGGATAAGATAGCCATCCATTATTATTCAGAGAACGAGCATCCAGAGTTTTTTGACGAAAATATAAAGATGGTAGAAGATGTTATCACGAGTGGGGAGGGTAGAGAGAAGCCGATTTGGATTACAGAGTTCGCTCCAGCACCCCAGGCATCGCTTTATGCCCGTCTGTTGACACTAATGTTTGCAAACAGGATCGAGATGCCAGTGATCTATAATCTCAAAGACGATTCAGAAAGCGGTTTCGGACTGTACGATGTCACATGTGTTAGTGATGAAGAGATGATAACACCGAGAGAGTCCATCCAGGTGATCGATACCGTTTTGAGTACATTACACGGCACAACCCCGTCCGAAAACGAAACCACATCCTCGGAACCCGGAAAAACAATTTATCAGAGAGTCTTCAACAATTCAGATAAGAAAGTAACGGTGCTGTGGTATATCGATGATGCTGATCCCGGTGCAGTGACAAACTATAACTACACGGCATCCCCTGGATCACCGCAAACATTCACAGTAGATGTTCTCGGAACTGCCAATTTCTCGCAGACAAGCCCCTTACATCTAACAATCGGGTCTGATCCCACATACGTGGTTGAAGCCGACCTCCCGATCGATGTTGATCTGCACTTCAACAAGACCACCCCCACAGGAGTCTCAACAGAGAGAGCCGAAAGCTTCAGAGTGGGAGACACCCTATACGGCAACATAGCAACAAGCACCAGCACAAGCCACACCGTGAGAACGTACATCACGATAACCATGCCTGACGGAACTCGCAGGTATGCATATTATGATAAACCAGACTTCAACCCTGAAAGCGACAGGCTGCTATTCTCGGAGACAAAAATCCCGCTTTATGACGGTACCTGGAACGCAACCACGAACGACTGGCTGTGGAACATCTACGAGTTCACTGGAAGCGATCCAGGAAAATACCGATGGAACTGCTGGTACGAAGATTCCAAGACATGCGAGATTCTGGGCGGAGACTCCTCCGAATACAACTTCTCAGAAACACCCGCGGGAACACCGGTCGAATCTGCAACAGGCAAAGGCGAGGTCTATCTTGACAGCAGCGCTGGCACAATTGAAGATCTTGCTGCAATCTCACCTGATGATATGCCAGAAGTGCCCGAGAGTCTGAATCCGGTCTATGGATTCTTCAGTTTCAATATCACAGGAATCTCCAGCGGAGAGAGCATCAATATCCCACTAACATTCTCTGAAAACGTGCCAGCAGGTACAGAATACTGGAAGCACGGACCAACACCGGATGACAACACACCTCACTGGTACCAGATTCCGGTCAGCGATGACGATTGCGATCGGATCATCGTAATAACACTAACTGACGGCGGTATCGGCGATGATGACCTTACAGAAAACGGCGTGATCGTGGATGACGGCGGACCAAATCTACCAAAGAAAGGCGACCTTGATGGCGATTCCCAAATTACTTCAACAGATGCTGCAATCGCACTTCAAATAGCAGTCGGCAGCCGCCCCTGCAATCCTCAAATCCTTGCTATTGCTGATGTTAGTGGCGATGGCAGGGTTTCATCACTTGACGCTCTTATGATTCTACAAAACTGCACAACGAAGTTGTGCAGAGAATAACCAGTAATTCTCGATTGCGGAAGCAATCGAGTGCGGAAAGAATTCTCGATTACGTAGTAATCGAGGTTTTGTCAAATGAAACAAATAATTAATGGAAAAACAGCAATTACACAGGCTGTACTTGATAGTCATGTTGAGCATATCGTTGGAGTGCCTGGTTATCCGATTACAGATATTATGGAAGAACTGTTCAATACACCCATTCAGTCAAAGTGGTGTGTAAATGAAAAGATTGCCTTTGAGTCCTGCATCGGGGCATCCGGTGTTGGAAAGAGAAGCCTTGTTATTACAAAGCATGTAGGTATGAATGTCCTTGCAGATCCGCTCGTAACCTCAACCACGCATACAATCGGTGCTGGCATTGTTGTTATTGCAGGCGACGATCCCGGTGCCAAGAAGTCTCAGAACGAACAGGATTCACGTTACTACGGCTTAATAGCAGAGACTTTGGTATTCGACCCTTCAACTCCCCAGTATATCTACGATGCAATTATGGAGGGGTATCGTTTATCAGAGAAAACGATGGCTCCATCAATCGTTCGGATAACAAGCAGACTTGCAAGGCTCAAAGGCGAGGTGAAACGAAGGGTTTGGAAAATGCCAGCGGCAAGAGTCTTTGACCGCAGCATCTGGGATTATACTCTTGAAGGAAAACATCAACTCTTCCATCAAACTTCTTATCCAGCGATGCAGGAATATGTTGAGAATACACAGATGAATAAAATAGTGAGGCGGGGTAGTACCGGAATAATCTCGTCCGGGTATCCATCCGGTTTAGCAGAAAAAATCGCAGAAGAGAAAAATATATCTCATCTTATCCTGAATGCTGTAAATCCACTGCCAGCGAGGCATGTAGAAAAGTTTCTAAAACAGCATCAACGCGTGCTTGTGGTCGAGGAGACAGAACCATTTATAGAGCACCAGCTTTATGACAGGGTGCTTGGAAAACATACCGGACACCTTCCTTACGGTCGAATAAACAGCGAACACATAAGCGATGCACTTGAAAACATACACCTGAATTCGGTTAAAAATACCATCGAACCACAGAAAATAAAGCACCGCGGCTACGGCGTCTATCTGTGTCGCAACTGCCCGTTCACGCCTTTGTACGATGCTCTTGATGATTTTGATTTTCCTGTGGCAGGTGATGTTGGGTGCTCAATTCTAATGGCACCTAAAGGTAGTGTTGATCTGGCAGTGTCTCTTGGATCTGCCATTGGAATAGCACTTGGATTCAACAACAAAGGTGTGGCAGTGATTGGAGATTTTGCTCTTGCACATTCCGGACTGCAGGGCATCATCAACGCAGTGCAGAACGATTGTGATCTTCTTGTATTTGTAATCTGCAATGGTATTGCAGCAATGACCGGGGGGCAGCAGGCAGTGGATCTAAAAAAAGTTGTAGCTTCTATGGTAAAAGATGTTATCACAGTGGATGCGAAATCTGCAACCAGAGATGTCTATACAACAATTATAAACGAAAAAATTACAAAAAAAGGTGTAAGCGTTGTGTTTCTGGATGGAACATGCCCAAAAGATGCGAGCTTTCAGATAATAAAATTCTAATATTGTTGGCTGCCCAATTCCTACACCAAGTGCCTGGTTAACTAAGCGGTTTGTTTGCAAGCATTTTTATTATATTTCTTCGTGTGATAATTCCCACAAGTTCGTAATCGTTCATAACTGGTATTCCTCCAATGTTCTGTTTAAGCATGGTTGTTACAACTTCTCTTAACGAGGTATCTGTTCCAACAGTAGTAACCTGCCTGGTCATTATATCTTCAACGATCAGGTTTTTTATACGGCTGTCCTGCTGATTGCTCGACACAAGCTCCCTGAAAGCTCGCATGGCTTTTGCTATATCTTTTTCTGTAATAATTCCCACGAGTTTTTCTTCTTCCATAACAGGCAGTCTTCCAATATCTTTATCCAGAATTAACCTTCTTGCGTGTGATACTCTGCTCGATGGATTCACTGTTATCGGTTTTCTTATCATGGCATCTTCTGCACTACCATCAAGAACCTTGCTGTTTTCAAGGATTTCGTTAGGTGTTATCCAGCCGATGGTGCTGCTGTTATCTGTCACAACCAGCACTCCTCCTGTCTTGTCGATGATTGTAATTGCTTCTGTTAGTTTCATCTCAGGAAGTACTTTGGTGAAATTATCAGTTGTGGCACTGGTTACATGAAGAGATGATGCAGGAAGGCTTGCTTTTTTCCTGGTTCCAAGCTCTCGCGCTATATTTCTCATGGTGATAAAACCTGAAATATTTCCATTGTGCATGACCAGAAGTCTGCGCATTCCGGTTTTTTCCATCATATCCATTGCACTGGAAAGAGTTTGTGCCTTATCAATATGTAAAGGCTCTACCATAATATCTTTAACTTGCATAGTTTCCTCCTTAATTACGTTTGTTTTTTGATTTCATTTAGAATGTTATCGGCACGTAGAATGCCAACAATTTCGTCATCAATTACGATCAGTGATTTTGTTCCAATCGTGGACATTACTTTTGCAGCATCAACCACTCTTTCATTACCTGAAATTGTCTTATTAAGAGGGGTCATAACGTCTTCTGCTACAAGCGGCATCTCACGGATGTACCTGTATTTTTTCATTCCTGCTGCTACATCTCTTCTTGCCATCTTAACTTCCCTGCCATACACGTTTCCATCAGCATCAGTAAGCTCAGTAAATGCCAGATTATCTCTTGAAATCACTCCAGCAGGCTTGTTTCCTTCTGTTAGAACTACTATTACGTTAACATTATTCTCATTCATCTCATAGAGTGCATGGTCAATGGTGTGATGAATATTGACTGTCACCACGTATGTATCCATAACGTCCTTTACTTTAGTGATATATTCCTTCGTTGAATAATGCCTGATCAGGTCATGTTTTGTGATGATTCCAACGAGTTTTTCATCATCATTATCTTTTTTGATTACTGGAAGTCCACTGATTTCGTTTTCAAGCATTATTTCTGCTGCCTGTGCTGCAGTTGCTTCCTGGTGGATATTAAGCAGGTTTTCGGTCATGACAAGGCTTACCGGGATATTATCGATGGGTCGGCGTCTCCATGTTGGTTCAGCCTGGGCAAGTCGTTTCGTAATATCCTTTTTTGTGACAATACCAACAGGATTATTTTCTTCTCCTATTACGATCAGTCGTCCTATGTCATGTTTTAACATGAGATTTCTTGCCCGTGATATTGGCTCATCGGCTGATACTGCATACACCTGTGTAGTCATACACTGTTTTATCATATTAACACCTTTAATTAAATTATATTAACGATTTTATAAAATCTCTTTCTGTGATGATTCCAACAAGTTTTTCATCATCAACTACTGGCAGTGAACCAATTTTATTCTCTACCATTAAATGGGCAGCTGCTCCCATATCAACCCCCGGGGCAACAGTTATCACTTCTTTTGTTACCAGTTCTTTTACTGGCACATCCAGTGCCTCTGACGCATCAGCACTGATCAGTTTATTGAACACTTCGCCGCTTGCAAGGTATCGCAGCACATCAGAAGCAGTAATCATACCAAATAGCACCCCCTCCTTTTTAACTGGAAAACGGCGAAATCCATGAGTTATCATATTGCTGGCAGCCTCGCTTATAGGAAGGTCTGGACTTATACTTATGACGTTATTACTCATACATTCTTTGACGTTTTTACTGGTTGCCATATTATCATGCAGCCATACAAAATCCCGCTCAGATATAATAGCCCTGATGCGGTTATCACCATCGACAATTGGAATGCCGCCAATATTTTTTTCAATCATAATACGAAGGGCATTATTAATTGAACTTTTTTCATTTAGGGATACTACATTCTCTTCCATTATTTCTTTGATGCTTTCATTTACCGCGGCAAGAAGATTGTTGTGAAACCGGCTCTGAAGAAGATTATGACGCAACCCGCCTCCCATGAAATCGGCAATGTCGAGACTGGTTACGATTCCTACAAGACGGTTTGTGCCAGCATCAGCTATCGGAAGTCGTCTGAAATGATATGTTAGCATAGTCTTTGCAGCACCCATGATAGTTGTTGTGGGAGGTATCATAACCACTTCACGGGAAGCAATGGTCATCACATCACCTTCACGATCAGATATTCGTGATTCAAAACTAACCGGTCCAAGATTTTTGCTATACGCATCTTTTCTTACAGATTGTGGAATATTTTGATTATGTAACGTCATTATATCACATCCATGGTCATGAGACCATATCTTACGTTTTCATTACTCGACTACTTCGTAGTCGAGAGTTGTTTTCTACACTCGATTGCTAACGCACTCGATTGCTTGCGCAATCGAGAATTGCTGGTTATTTTCTACACAACGAAGTTGTGCAGTGCTTCGCAATCGAGAATTGAAAGCTACCTGTTATTTTCTGCACAACGAAGTTGTGCAGTTTTTCAAATGTATAGGAACTGGATTTGCATTCATGTGCCAATCATTATCTGTGCAGCATCATACAGATCCACCATACCAACGAGTGCTCCGTTCTCTACCACACAAAGACGTCCTACATTCAACCGCAGCAATCGCTCAATACAAGCTTTAACTGTTTCGTCCTTTGAGATAGTATAAAGGGGAGTGTTCATAATTTTTTCAACCCTGGCTGGTGCCCTGCCACGGCGTGCCTCACGATCAAGACGTGTATAGCCTGATTTTATAATGTCATGTATTGTGATCATTCCAACCGGCTCTTTTTTATCCATCACAGGCATCCCTGAGAGTCCAGAGTTTAACAGGTTCGACCATACCTTGTTTAATGCATCAGAACGCTCACAGGTTTCAACATCAGTTTTCATGATGTCAGAAATTTTTTTCTCAGGTATTTTTTCGTTGAGTGCCGTAAATATGTGTGTTAACCCAATAATACCAGTGACTACCGGGCATGCCTGCCTGTCAACCACTGGTAAGTAACGCAATCGCAGTTCAGACATGAAACGTAAAACTGAGCGTATATCGTCCTCTGCAGTTATAAGTGGAACATCACTGACAAATCCATCAATCGTTACATTTGAACGTGTAGACGTAACACGCATTACATCCTTATCAGTTATAATCCCCTTCAAACAATCGTCTGCATTTACCACTGGCAAGATCTGATAATTATGATCTCGCATGATCTGACGTGCATGTGTGATATGGTCTTTTTCTCCTACCGACACCACGTGCTTCCGCATAAATTTATTTACCTTCATTTTAGGTCACCTGCACCAACGCGCGTAGAAATAACGAATAAAAACATAACAACTCTATCTATCGGTAACTTATGTTGTGCGTTCTTCACTTTTTCAACCCTCCAATCAACCAATTGCTTTTTCCTCCTCACAATACAAGTCCTCCCTTTTAAGAGAAGGCAATTGAATTATTCTGTCTCGGCACAAAATTCACACAAATATCTTCCATTGGTAAGCACCAATCTTTCACTGAGCCTTCCGCACTCCTCGCATATACCCTGTGATAGTGCTTCCGTTTCAACCGATTCAGGTGGGAAGTGTTCAGCGTTCATCTGTACAAGCTCTGAGAATATCTCTCCCATCTGAGTTGATACAACAAGCAAGTCCGTATCTGTAATAATTCCTACAAGATTACCCTCGTCCACGACTGGAAGACGATGTATGCGCATTTTAAACATTTTATGCGAAGCTTCGTTGACAAACTGCGCCGGGTGAATAGTTATCAGACGTCTTGTCATCACATCCTTTGTAAGAACTGATGATGGACGCAGATCTTTTGAAACTACTTTTCTTACAATATCCTGTTCAGTGACAATGCCAACAGGACGATTATTATCAACAACAATAACGCCGCCAATACCATGTTCACTCATTTTTTTAGCAGCATCAACGCACGAAGTCTGCAGCTCAATGGTAACAACATTCTTAGTCATTATTTCTTTAACATAGACTTCTGTTTCCACAAATATTTCTCCAATATCATTAACTAGTACTCAAACTATAATAAATCATCGACTTCAAATATGCCTATAATACTATCAAATTTCACTATTGAAATTGACTGCGATTATATAACGAACGAGCTGCACGTTTTGAATAAATATGGATCCTGAATAATATGCAAATAGAACACTCGGGAGGGATGTTAATCGTGCTATAGTAAAGAAACTGACGTAAGAGAGCTTAACAATAAAAATAGTTTACCCAAATACAGTTATGATGACATCCCACTTTAGTAAATTCCCCGATCTTTTAACCTTCTAAACAAGTATTTCTATCAGCTATTGGTTGAGTTTGGTATGGTTAGGGGGCGTCATGAAACAAGCCTCAGCAACTTTGAATTCATGAAAGTCCAACCACAGGGCTACACAGATTTCCACGAGATTGGTCTTGTGTAATCCCGTGGTTTCAATTTTTTTGAGTTTTGGACTATAGTGTGTTATCCCGTTACAGACCCCCAGCGTTGGTGTTGTTATCTTTTGTTTTGGAATTCTGTTTGGTAACTATATTATGCTTTCAGTACGGTGATTCATCCCCCCACGTTCAGAGGGGGGACTTCTCGCCGAAAGAGTTAAAAGCAATGGAACTATGCAATTTGGAGGAAATGTATAAAATGAGATTGGTGTTGCTTGGACCCCCGGGAGCAGGCAAAGGCACACAAGCAAAAAGAATCGCAGATAAGTACCAGATACCACACATATCTACTGGAGATATACTACGGGAAAACCTGAGTGCTGGAACAGAGCTTGGACTCAAAGCCAAAACATATATGGATAAAGGTGAATTAGTACCTGATAATGTGTTGATTGATATAATAAAAGAGCGACTACTAAAACCGGACTGCTCAAGCGGATTCCTTCTTGATGGGTATCCACGAACAATATCACAGGCAGAAGCGCTAAATCAAATACTTGCAGATACGCAACTGGACATGGTGTTAAACATCACTGTCCCAGACGAAGAACTGCTCAAGCGGTTATCTGGCAGGCGTATGTGTAAATGTGGAGCAAGCTATCACACAGAGTTTAATCCCCCCAAAATCATGAATGTATGTGATGTTTGTGGTAGCACATTGTATCAAAGAGATGACGACAAAGAGGAAGCTATCAAAAACCGCCTGGAGGTATATGCTAAACAGACACAACCACTCATTGACTACTACTTCAATCGATCGATGTTAAAAACCGTGGATGGCACCGAAAGCATCGATAAAATATTTGCAGAAATAACCAGTATTCTGGATACATACGAATGACAAAGAGATAGAATGTAATAAATTATTTTATTTTTGGTTTTTATGATTAACACTAAAATGAAAAAATCAATTGAAAAAGTAGCACTTGTATTAGGTTTTTCGATGTTTGGAGTTGTGCTACTGGAAGATTTTAGAAATGCTCTTGCAAGCACGGTTGCAGTAGTATTAAACCCTTTATTTAATAATCTTCAGGTCAGTGTTGTGCTATTTGTCTTAGCAGCCATGACAGGTGCATACGCATCCCTGATTCAAAAATACACCATGGACTGGGAGCTTATGCGACAGGTGCAGGATCGCATGAAAGGATTCCAGAAAGAATTCAGAGAAGCACAATTAGCCGATAACCCGCAAAGAGTCAAGAAGCTTGAATCACAGCGCTCAGACATGATGAAAGAGCAGGTTGAGATGTCTAAACAACAATTCAAGCCAATGGCATACATCAGTATCCTGTCTTTACCGTTATTTATAGGAGCAAATTATATAATTCTTGGTTCAACCTACACGATGGTTTTTCCATTCTGGGGTGAACAATCACTTTCCGGAAATGTTATTGGACCAATATACTACTGGTTATACTGGTACTTCATCTGCTCCATACCAGTAAGCCAACTGATACGAAAGTTCCTTAACATAGGCGGAATATGAAAATCACTATTGGCGGACTTCCTGGAAGTGGTACAAGCACCCTTGCAGGAAAACTTGCAGGAAAGTTCAACTTAATAGTGATATCTGCCGGCGATACTTTTCGAAAACTTGCAAGAGAGCATAACATGAGTCTTAAAGAGTTTGGACATCTTGCAGAAAAAGATCAAGATATCGATAGACAACTCGATAAACAACAACAAAAAATAGCACAACATCGTAATAACGTTATACTCGAGGGAAGGTTAGCCGGGCACTTTATAGAGGATGCAACAACAAGAATATGGCTTAAAGCACCAATCGAGGTTCGAGCAGCACGGATTGCACATCGGGAGGCAGAGACAGTGACGCAAACGATAGCAGAAATTAGAACGCGTGAAGAATGTGAAGCTTCGCGATATAAAAACTATTACCAGCTAAACATCAACGACCTTGCAATATATGACATCATACTTGATACAGCACGATACACAAAAGAGCAGACAACAAGAATAATCAGTGAGGCAGTACAAAACCACAAACAATGAAAAGAGAGACAATAGTACTGAAAGAATCAGCAGCCAACGCAAACTATGGATGTTGTCCAAGAGAGCGGCCAGCAACTGAATACATAAAAAAAGGAGTCGTCAATCTTGATAAACCAAAAGGACCAACCAGCCATGAAGTAGCAAGCTGGGTAAAAAAAATCCTTCACATTGGAAAAGCAGGGCACAGCGGAACCCTTGACCCCAAAGTTACAGGACTCCTCCCTGTTATGCTTGGAGACGCCACAAGAGCAGTCGATGCACTGCGTTTATCAGGCAAAGAATATATATGCCTGATGCGATTGCACCGGAGAACACAGAGTGCACTGATAAAAGAGGTTTGTAAAGAATTTACTGGTGCAATATACCAGACCCCTCCAATCAAATCTGCAGTAAAACGCGAACTACGCATACGACACATTTACTATATCGACATCCTTGAATTAACAAGTACTGAAGTGCTCCTGCAAATTGGGTGTGAAGCAGGAACCTACATCAGAAAGCTGTGTCACGACATAGGACTTGCTCTCGGTTGTGGGGCCCACATGCAGGAACTGAGAAGAACCGGAGCAGGACCGCTAACAGAAGATACAGCAGTGACACTGCACGCACTTAAAGATGCTTACACTGCATGGGTAGAGGAAGGGGATGAAAGGGAACTTAGAACAGTTATACAACCAGTGGAGAACGCTCTCATCCATCTGCCGCGAATTACCATTTTCGATACTACTGTTGACGCAATATGTCATGGAGCACCTCTTGCAACACCAGGAATTACAAGCATAGAAACATCAATAAACAAGGGCGACAATGTAGCAATATATACTCGCAAAGGAGAAATTGTTGCCATAGCAACAGCTTCGCTTTCAACTGACGATATAATTAACAAGAAGAAAGTGATAGCAGCAACCACGAAACATGTGCTGATGAATCCAAACACATATCCGATGCATTGGAAAAAACGACGCGCCGAGGTAGTCTAGCGGTAAGGCGCAAGCCTGGAAAGCTTGTGGGGCTTAAGCCCCTCGAGGGTTCAAATCCCTCTCTCGGCGTTACGGTTTTTAGTACTATCCAAAAAATCGGTATTAGCCCTTTATAGTCACGAACCTAATATTTCTAACTTATAATAATCATCAATAAATTTTTCAATCCACCTTTTTGTAAAGCTAACCTGTGATGAATATTTCCAAAACTTATCACTAATTATCTCTTCTTTCATGTGATTTAAATCTACAATAAACTCGCGTGAAATGACCTTCTTGATGTTCTTCCGCATCATCTGGTTTTCGGTAATCATGAGGAAATGGTTTTGCGTGGTGCATCTTGAAACTTTTTAAAATAACTCGTATCTGCTTTTGAGTATATCCGACTTTAAACTCTCTTAAAATAAGTTCTTTTACCTCTTCTGTTGTCCAATTGTTCTGTTTTTTCAGTATTCTTTTTAGTTGTTCTTTTTGTTGAATTGAGAGCTTCGAGGGTTTTCCTCCTGCAAATTTTGGTTTTAAACCGTCATATCCTGCTTCATTCCATCTGTTCTGCCAAATATAGGCAACAGGTTTTGAAATTTCTACTCTTTTGGCTGCCTTCTCAACACTTAAGTCCTTCATAACGAAATTTAATAAAATACAATCTTTGTAAAATTTTTACATCCTTCTCTATCGATTTTATTATTTTGGTTAGTTCTTCAACACTCATGTGTCGCACAATGGTGATTGATTCATGTCTTGTCATGAATATAGACAAAGAACTGATTAGTTATAAAAGTTACGTTTTTGACCATAAACATGTTCTAAAAAAGATGGTTTTAAATAGCATCCTCTTCAATATTTATTAGTTATGACCAAAACCGCTCTTTTGGCGCTTGGCTGCCCTGAATTTCCTGTGCAGACAAGTACTGCCATATATCTTGCGTACAAGCTTCAAAAACATGGGATAACGCCAGTGTTTGCAGGCAACAAATCAGCCCTCCTTCTTGTGAAGGTCGCTGATCCTGAGCGTCATTATTATGATGGAAAGATGATGAATCTGGATATAACTATTGGTGCATTATCAACGGGAAAGATCGACTTCGACTTCTGCTTTGTGTTCGTTCACAGTGATTCGGGTATCGCGTACCTTGCCAGCATACATGCACTCTCAAAAGGTAAAATGGTGGCAATCGTGTTTGGGAAATGTGCTGAAGAGTTAACAGAACAATGCAAAAATATCTGTGAGCATGTACTTGCAGAACCTGTTATTCACAACCCAATGCCACTTAAAGAACAAATTGATGGGGTGAGTACATGGCTCCATGTGTAGAAGAATTGGATTATGAAATACTATTATCTCGCACAACCTTTGCCGAGTGTTCAAAACTGATACAAAAACGCTGTCGAGAAATCTACTTTGTAGCCCCTGGGTATAAAATATTCAATATATACCTGATAGGAATTCCACCACTGCCAATCGGCATCGAAGGCGATCATATTCTCATCGCTTACATCAAACCCTGTCATGGTGCTTTTACTCTCAGAATACCGGGGGGCGGTGAAATTGAAAGGATCAGAAAAGAACTAAAAAAATGAATTTGGGCTTAAACTATCGGGAGATTGTTTATGAAAAAATTGAGTATTGTCCCATAGAACTCCTATTAAATAGCTTGCCTGATTTGTGAACATGCTAAATAACTGTTTGTGAGATAACTTTTCTCACCGCATAGATCACGGAGAATCGGGAGGTGCATCCCCCTCTCGTGGAAATCTGTGTCTATTGTTCACTGCTGAGTTTTGCGTGCATGCGTATGATGTCTGATCTGGTCATTATTCCAAGGAGCATCGTGGGATTATCCTTTGATACAACGGGCAAGCGTCCAATATGGTGTTCTATGAGTTTGTGATGTGCTATTTCAAGTGTTTCATCGGGTGTTGCTGTGACGAGTTTTTCTGTCATTATTTCACCAACCGTGCGTTTCTCCCGCTCATCAAACGGAGTCTTTTCCGCATCTTCAAAGGTAACAATTCCAACAAGCTCATGGTTTTTCATTACTGGATACCCGGTGTGTCCCCGGGTGCGAATGAGATCCAGCACAAGATGTACACTTTTATCAGGTGTTATGGTTATGACATCTTTATTCATCGCTTTGCCAACGTTGCTTGTCTCAAGTATATTCACAGTAAGTTCCCTGCGATGTGCTGGCGAGTCTGCACGACTCGGGGCCTGTTTTTCGTATATAGTTTTTGTGCCGGTGAGTATGTAGGCGGTCGTTGATGCAACCATCAGCGGTGCTAACAGATGATAACTTCCTGTAAGCTCCGAGACCATGACAATACCGGCAATAGGCACCTTTGCCACCCCTGCGAGCATAGCAGTCATTCCCACAAGAACGTAGGACTCTGGCTGCGATATGAGGGTCGGAAATAAGATATCTGCTGCTATTCCAAAAGCTCCCCCGACCATGGCACCTATAACAAGGGATGGGGCAAACACTCCTCCGCTGCCACCTGAGCTTATGGTAAACGACGTTGCAAGGATTTTAAGAATGACCAGAAACAGCATAGCCGATATTAAAAGCTCTCCATTGATGGCAGATTGTATGAGTCCATAACCAGTACTTAACACATCAGGGTAAAAGTATGCCATAATGCCAAGCAGAAGACCCCCGATTGCTGGCTTATAATGGTTCTTTACTTTGAGTGGTTTAAATATGTAATCCCTCACACCATAGAATGTTTTGATATATACGATACCTACATAAGCACACACACCTCCAAGAATACTGTAAAACAGAAGTTCCAATGGGTGTGAAAACATGAAATCGGGAGTGTTGAACAGAGACCCCCATCCAAAAAAGTAGGTGAACACTGAGTACGCTATAGTGGAAGAAACGAATGCCGGAACAATCCCCTCAGTTTCCATATCACGCTGGTACAATACTTCAAGAGCAAAGAGCACACCACCGAAAGGGGCACGAAAAATGCTTCCAATCCCGGCAGCAGTACCACAAATGAGCATGATCCTCCGATCCCTGTCAGATAGTGATAAATAATCGGCAAAAACCGAGCCAAAACCAGCGCCGATCTGTGCTATTGGCCCCTCCCTTCCAGCACTGCCGCCTGTCCCGATGGTTATGGCAGAAGCTATTGTTTTTATGATTGGAACCCTGTGTCGTATGATGCCCCTGTTCTGGTTGTACGCCTCTATCACAGCGTCTGTGCCGTGCCCTTCTGCTTCAGGTGCAAAGGTATAGATGATAATTCCTGTGATAAGTCCACCAACGGCTGGGATGAAAAGTAGTAATAATCTGTTTGGACTGCTAGCCGCCTCAAAAAACAGGCTTGACTCTCCACCTGCTGATGCCGGATAGTAACCCGCGATACCGCCGAGGGTTAAGTGAGTTATAATTGAAAGTGCTGTATAGAAGGCCACTGCTCCGAGACCTGCAACTATCCCTATGACTATGCCATATAATGTCCACATATGTAGCTGTTTCAGTTGTGCGGTCTCAAAAAAACGTTTTATACTATGTATCATAATGTTTTAAGTTTCTTAGTGTAGTAGTTGCATTTAATAAAAAACTTATGCAAATCTCAACGTTCAGATGCCCAGTGAAGACCAATAACAATCGAATCGTACGTGTTTAAAGATATAGGAAAGTATAAACTGCATTTGTTCATCTTCTACTTACGTTGTATGAAGTTTCTTGAAAAAAATCTAATATAATTCTATGAGAATAAAAGACATCTCAAAAGAGAACAGACCAAGAGAACGATTTTTAAAAGCGGGAGCATCCGGTTTAAGTGATGCTGAACTACTTGCAGTTATTCTCCAGACTGGGACCAGAGACGAAAATGTGATCGACATGTCCAACAGACTAATCTCAAAATATGGGTTGGACAAACTATCAGACTTATCATTAAAAGAGCTTCAGGAGATTAAGGGGATTGGGCCTGCAAAAGCAATGCAAATTAAGGCTTTGTTTGAGTTTAACAAACGGCATGCAATATCAAAAAGAGAGGAAAAGCCAATAAAATGCGCCAGGGATGTATACGACTATGCCCTGCCGTTACTGTCAGGAAAAGATAAGGAACACTTCATGATTCTTCATCTTGACTCAAAGAACAGGGTAATTAAAGATGAAATTATTTCTATCGGGATTCTTAATGCCTCGTTAGTCCACCCGAGAGAAGTTTTTAAATCAGCAATAAAAGAAAGTGCCAATGCAATTGTTCTGGTGCATAATCACCCGAGTGGGGATGCAGAACCTTCAAAAGTAGATGAGGATGTTACAAACAGATTAAATGAAACAGGGAAGCTTCTAAAAATTAAGATTGTAGACCACGTCATAATAGGAAAAGACAATTATTATAGTTTTAAGGAGAATCAAAAACTAAATTAATCAAACGGCGGCAGGAGCTTCTGCCAAATTTCCACACGTTAGCTTAGCTTGTTTCAATACAAGTTCTGTAGCAATCTTTTGCTTATCCGGCGGATAACCATATTTTCTAAGTAATCTTTTGATATAAGCTTGGGCGAACAAGGGAATCTACGTTAAAAGCGGGAAGGAAAAATATGTCCCTTATACTATGCCTAAGCGTACATTCTCGTTTAAAAAAGCAGCGGACGATTATCAGCTCTTTGGCTATACCAGATTTCTTGGGGAGGAGAAGACGGTAAAGAGTGAGAAATTCAAGGTAGAAAAATAGAACGAGGTGATAAAAATGGAAAATGAAATGAACGTATTAACGGAAGAAGAAATAAAACAATTTGTAGAAGGATATGGAGAGAGAAAAGAAGGAGGGCGCCCAATCCGGATCCGGATTATTCTTGCAACCGAGGGATTGGGGAGCTTTACAGCGCTGAGCTGCAACACAGCAAAGGGATGCAGGTCGATATGGATATCTCCTGGTAGTAGGGTTCCATTGCGAGCTAAACCAGCTTCGGGCCACAAGTTCAGTTATTGGGACTACAACGACAACTACATGAGCAGTGAACCAAATTATACTTGCAACCCACATGGTGCAGGTAGTACGATTACCGCGCACTTCGATCCCGAGGAATAGACATAAAACCAGCAGACATATAAGAGAACCAACAAAATAGGCTATGAAAGTAGGATTGTTAAATTTGAAATTCTGCTTTTCTCTTATTTTTTATCTTGGTTGGGATTTGGATGTAACAGCTCGAAAAGGCGTTTTATACGCGGAAAAGCTGCCTATGGTTCTCGGATGCCTTGGAATTCATAGCCTGTCCCACAACTGGGTTCAATGGTGTTGAATAGTTGATTCATGTCTTAAACTTTCGCTTATGGAACACAAGAGATTAGACCGTGTTTTCTTAATTTTTTCGCATAGTTTCTTGAATGGAGTGTGATTATGCCGTCTATTCTCAACAGTATTCGCTTCAATATCCTTGATTTGGCTTTTTATTTTCAGTATTCGCTTTAGGTTATGTGCTATGCATGCCAAACTGAACTCTGCTCTCACTCCCTTCAAACCTCTCGTTAAAAACTCTCGTAATCCGATGTTTTGTTTGATATGCCCAAATACGCGCTCTGCTATCTTCGATCTTACACGGTAAACCTCCTGTCCTTCTGCTGACTCCATTTTTTCAGCCATTTCCCGCAGGTTAGCCTCATTGCCGTAACATTTGATAAGCTTTGGTTTATGATTGCTCTTTGTGCAGAGCTTTTTATCCTGACATCTGCCACACTCAACTCCTCGATAAACCCTTACCTGTTTCCCTTTGTGCTTATCGAAGTATTCGTAGCTGAATTTTACGGTTTCTCCATCCGGACAGGTGAATTCATCTTTTTTGGTATTATATTCAAAATTTTCTTTGCTGAATCTCTTTAAATCCTTTTCTTTCTTCTTCATCCTGGATGCAAGTCTTTCGTGAGGAATATATCCATCCAGATTGCGTTGTTTCAAAAAATCAATGTTTTTTGAGCAATGGTAACCATTGTCGGCAGTTACGATCGTGCCTTCTGGTAGTTCACCAAAAACTTCCTCTGTCTGTTCGATTTGAGGCTTTAACTGATCTACATCCCGGACATTTTGGACCACATCCTCTGCAACGATTACTCCATGCTCAGCATCAACCGTTACCTGTGGATTGTACGAGAATTCGGTGAAATGCTTCTTGTTCGGCATGAATCTGCTTTCCGGATCGGTAAAACTCAAAAAATCTTTTTCTGACGTTACAAATTCATTCTGAACCTTATCAAGTTGTTTTTAGATTCTATTCCTCTCTTTTTCCAAGGTCAATGCTCTCCACTACTTCATCTACAAGTCTGCAAACATGGTCTTCATCGATTAAATCTGAAATACTTGGGGGAAATAACCAGTTTTGATTGTGAAGCCTTCTAATGAACGCCATATTACATAATATGGCTGGAAGAGTGATAAAAATATCGGAACGATGTTAATCATGGGACAGGCTCTAAATTGCGGGGTGTGCCGTCGCAATTTGACTTTGCACAACGAAGTTGTATAGTTTCTTGATATGCCCGTGAATTCTTTCGCATTCACTCCTGAGTTTGCATGAGTCTCTGAAATGTTCTGTCTTTCAGGTTCTGGTTTTGCAGATGCATGCCTACTTGCTCTTGTCTTCCGTTTTCATAGAGAACTTTCAACTTTTCACCGATTTTTATATCTTTTGAACCACCAAGTTTCCACATCTTGTTTGCCCAGTGATCGATTCTTTCTAACGGCAGATGGTTTTTTATTGAGAGAGAACTGTAGCTGGATCTTAGGTTGTACAATGATTAAATTGAACTTTGGTAATTTTCTTCCTCTTTCAACTGTTGATTGGTACGGACGCGCGGTGTGTGTTGTTTTTTTCAGAGGCTGTCCTATCAGGTGTAGTTACTGTCACAATTTTACACTTTTTAAGAGTGAACAGTTAATTGGTGTTGATGTTGTAGAGGACAAAATATCGCAAGCGTTAAAATTTATCAGCGGGGTTGTGTTCACTGGCGGTGAGCCGTGTGCCCAACCAGAAGCCTTAACGAGTTTGTGCGAGTTTGCCAGGAATTTGGATCTGGCAACAGGTCTTGAAACCAATGGTTTTTATCCTGATGTTCTCGCGTCACTGGTGGAAAATAATATCGTAGATCGTGTTTTTCTGGATGTCAAAGCCCCTCTTTCAGATCCTGCTTCTTACGGGCGGATTATCGAGGGCAATGGTGTTGATACTTCGCTCAGGGTGAAGAGGTCTCTTGAAGTTGCAGACGGTATTGTTGAAGTGAGAAGTACTCTTTTTCGCTCGTTTGCAGATCGTGATTTTGTCTGGAGGATTGCAAAGGATATTTCATCTGTGGACTCTGTGTTTGTGCTCAACCAGGGAGATCCGGATCACGCATGGCGTGAGAAGATTCGGCTTGAAAAGCCTTTTTCACGGGACGAAATGATGGAGCTTGCGCGGGTAGCTCTTGATTTTGTGGATGATGTACGAATTCGCACGCGTGAGAAAGGTGAAGAGAGGGTAAGTTAGGTGCCGTCATGAAGTAACCTAAAGCAACTGCAACTTTGAATCCATAAGTTTCAATTTTTTTGAAACGTATAGGAAAGTATAAATGCACCACACTCTCTTGCTACAGTTGATTTCATTACGATAAGTTGATTTCCTTAGACTTCGTTTTTATTGCATTGGTGATCGGTTAAGGAATCTAATAGCCTCCTTGCTTATGGTTTTTAGAAAAATGAGTACATCTATAACTGATTAAAAGCTGTCTGTAAAAGTTTAAATATATTTACATGAATATCCCATCCATTCGGAGGGAATCTGAGTGGCGAAAAAGAAACAAAAAGCAAAAGTAATAGAAGAAGACCTCAGTAGATTATTTTCACCAGAATTTCTTCAAAAAACAGCCAAAGAAACGGGATTTATCAAGCGAGACAGAAAGATAAATCCTGTACTTATGTTCTGGACATTATCATTAGGATTTGGAGTGCAGCTTCAGAGAACGTTAGCAAGTTTGCGACGTCCTTTATGAAGAAAAAGGTGAAATACACATCAGTAGTGTCTCGACAATTTAGTTCTTATACATAATGCTTGGACAATTTCTCGTTAGCATTCTCACTCGTAAACCCCCAGTTGATTTTCTTTTCATCGTCATTCCGTTTCCTGGTCCATGCAGCCACTTCCCGGACCAGTGTCTCCATATCTCCAATCCGTCTGTCAGTGCATTCGATATCCATCACATTGATCTCGATTTCAGCGGCATTAAGCCAGCTTGCATGTTTTGGCGTGTAATGAAACTCGATCTTGCTCAAAATCCTTTCCGCCTCCTCCTCACTGAATGCCTCGTAAAATGACTTTTCCTTGTGAGTATTGAGGTTATCCATGACCAGTTGGATGTTTTCAACGTCTGGGTATTCTTCATCGACAAGCATCCTCACAAATTGTGCAAAATCCACCATGGTTCTTCTTTTGGTGATCTGGGTCACACGTTTCCCTGCTTTGAATTCGACCGCCATGAAAATGTTTGCTGTGCCGTTCCTGACGTATTCATAATCATATTTCACAGGGATTCCAGGCTTCATAGGGATGGAAATCCTTTTATCTCCAAGAAGTTGCTTTGGTTTCTCGTCAAAACAGACAATGGGACTTCCCGGGTCGTACGGTTCTTCGTACAGATCGAGAACATCGTACATCCGTTCTCTGTATTCGGTGT
>RPGO01000034.1 GCA_004193545.1 Candidatus Argoarchaeum ethanivorans
GCCCCATTTTCACGAAATCGTTGAGATACTCCACCTCTTTCTCTGTAAGTTTTATTTTTTCCATAGAATATGGTTGGACTCACAGGTTTATAAACTTTGTCTAAAAATTAAGTTGCTGAGACACTAGTGAAATCATTTCCAGTGAAAATCATTGGGATTCGATATGTACGTTCATTTCCGCATCTTGTCGGGTCATCTGCAAGGTTCATTAGAAACCCGTTGATTAACTGGGTGTTTACGGTATATTCACGATTCGTAAATACGGACGCAACACTGAGATCAAAATCATCTATTAATATAACAGTAAACTTCTTTTTTTGTTTTTGTATATTTGAAGCAAAAGTATAAACATTTTTTAATTCGTCAACAGCTTCTCCTTCATGAACACCACTAATCGATGCACCTGAAATTGGAATAACATCCGCCCCTAATTGTGAGCAAATCTCTCTTGTTTGAGAACTCTTACCATCTCCCTTTGGCCCTTGTATAGTCAAAATGAGTGGTATATTTATCCTGTCAGATATAATATAATTCTTGATGATGTGAAGTACTACCCTATTTTTAAACTCTTTGGATATAAAAAAATTTTGTTTTGGAGCGTTTTCTGGTACGATGATTGGATACGTCTTTTTTTCTTCCTCTATCATTATGAAAATCTCTCCAAGCATATTAGAATATTTTTAATTTACCTACCCTCCTTATTCTTCTAATTCCAAAAAATCCTTATCAACAACACGAAGATAATCATCTTGTTTGGTATTTATCTCTAGTGAAGCTATAAGTTCTATGATATACTCTTCTGACATAAAACCGTTTTTGATTTGTTCATCAGAGAGTTCATCTACAATAAAAAACAATGGTAATACTGGTTGATTTTGGGTGCCTTGCGAATTATTTGCAGGCATAGATTGCTTATTTTCAGTTATCATACTATAATTTCTCCATCTAGTTTACCGCTATTCATAGGATTTTCACTTGCACCGCTAATATGAAGAATGTCATCTGGTTCAACGTTCACATTCAGTGTAACTATCAGTTGTACGAGATACTCTTCTGACATAAACATATATTTATTTTTTTCGTCAGAAAGTTTATCTGCCATAATAGGCGGTGACATGATTTGTTGACTTTGATCGGATTCATAGTCTGTTATTTGTTTTTCAATGGCAAAGTAGTCAAGATGTTCTGTCACACATCGAACTGTTTCGTCAGTCTTTTTATTCTCAATTTGCTTATGCAATTTGTGTTTAATAAGACTGCGTTGGATTTTCCGAATAGATAATAATTTTTTACAAATTACTTCTTTAGATTTGGGTTCTTCGGTTTTTGTTCCGATTAGTGTGAATAAAGGTATTCCACTAAAGCTATGATATTTATTTTCGGTACATCTCAACCCATTTTCTTCAAAAAGTTCCTTTAAACCTGATATCATATATGGACAATTTCCAAGTTCAGCTTCTGGTAATAGTTCCATATCTTGAATTACAATTTTGCCATTTTTTTGTAACATTTTCAATAATCTGAATATTATCTCACCCATTTTTTTAATATATTGTATTTCATGAGTAACATTTTTAATTACAATAACATTAAATTGTAAATCTCTGTTTTCTAAAAAATCTGAAAAATTTAAAAGTGTACTCCCTTCTTTTCCAAAGAAACAAGAATTTGAAAAAGTCAATTTAAGTTCGTCCTCAATTTCAGGTACGTTAACGCCAATATAGGTACAATTATAATCATTACATTTCAAAATATCACATAATATGGGTATTAATGTACCCTTGCCACAGCCAAAGTCTAATATTTTTATTAAATTCATATCCTCTAATATTTGTGTTAATGCAGTTTTTAATGAAATTAATTGCGGATCAGCTCTTTCAACTTTGCTTTGTTCTGCAGGTAACTCTTCTAAAGAATGTAAGCATTTTTCAATATACAAATGTTTTTCATCTTTTTTCAATCGGACCATCACCTCGAATCTGGATGCAGTCGTGAATCACGATTTTATTTTATTATGTTGATTACTTCTCTTATATTTATTAAAATTTTTGTTTTGTTTCAGGATGTAAGAAAGTTGGGTGTTGACATCTTTGAATGTACCATGTTCAATCTTTGTACTCTTTGTGGTGATTAAAAAAATCTCAAAGACCACTAAATGCGCGAACTTAAGAAAAATCTGAATAAGCTATATATGAATGAAATGATCAATAAAATTTTAACACATTCCAAAATATAAAATTCATGACGTTTATATTTCTAACTGCCCACCAAATTTAAAAAGCCATATCATTTATCTAAACAATTTTTTTTCCCTACACCCAAAAATTCGGCATCGAGATATTATTTCATAAGAGGGAATATCCCCAAAATGAAATGTTGATTTCGTTATTAGTGAAGCATGTAGAAGGGAACTGCTAATCTATTTAGGTTATTTAAACCACCTCATCAAACTGCATCATACACACAACCAACCCAACTTCTGATATCAATCCTTGCGACCCAAAGTCACAAACCCCGGGTTTCGTTCCGCTCAGATCCGGGGCATCAGCTGGGCTGGATGTACGTGCATGTCCTGTATAAATACGAGAAGTTTATTAGTGTTAGAAGTTATCTGGTGTCTCTGCCTTGAAGACACAGATAGAATATGCAAAAGATGGTACTGTCACATCCAGGATGAAGAAAATAGCAAAAACAGAGAATGTTGCACCTGTTGTACTGAAAGATAACATTGCAGAAGGAAAAACCGTGATTATGGCTCGCAGCAACCACTTGTGTGGAATTGGTTGCAGACTTACGACAAAGATCAATGTCAATATTGGCACGTCCAGTGCATCCATACACAAGGAGAAAGAAGTTGAAAAGGCAAGAGTTGCAGAAGCCTACGGGGCAGATACTATAACAGATCTTTCGATGGGTGGGGACATAACCGGGATACGCAAGCAGATACAGAGCAACACCAGTGTGCCACTTACCACGGTACCAATATACCAGTGCGTAGCAGAGCATAGCTTGAACAACCTCACAGCAGGCGATCTCCTGGCACAAATCGAAGAACAGGTGAAAGAAGGCATAAGCTCAATAGTACTCCACTTTATCACACCACAACTGCTCCAACAACTAAAAACAAGCAACCGTGTATTTGCAATGGTCTCAAAAGGCGGAAGCTTCACAAGCCTCTATATGATAAAAAACAACACGACCAACCCATACCTTGAACACTTCGATGAAATACTCCAGATACTAAAAGAAAAAGACGTTGTACTATCACTTGGGAACACACTGCGGAGTGGCTGCGTCCACGACACACCCGACGAGATACAGAAACAGGAAATAGAACTTAATGCAGCACTTGCCAAAAGAGCTAATGACTCCTGTGTACAGGTAATAATCGAAGGAATGGGCGGGCACATAGCACCTGCCCTCATAACAAAACATGTCAGATATCAAAAACAAATAGCAAACCGTCCCCTGTTCGTATCAGGACCGCTTCCCACAGATATAGCAATCGGCTACGACCATATAGCAGCAAGCATCGGTGCAGCCATGGCAAGCGGGGCAGGAGCGGATTATCTTTGCATGATTACACCAGCAGAACACCTGTGCCTTCCGGATGTGGAACACATAAAAGAAGGTCTTATAGCCTTCAAAATAGCAGCACATATAGGAGACAGTATTAAATACAGTCCATCAGATAGTGATAAACAGCTCGCAATCCATCGAAGCCAGCTTGACTGGGGACAGCAACTCAGCTATGCCATTGAACCACAAAGACCACGACAACTGTGCCCCAAAGATGGAAAATGCACGATGTGCGGAAAGTACTGTGCCGTAAAAACAATGAAAAACTACCTTGAACAAACATGAAGCAATTTTGATTGTAACTCTTGATTGCTAACGCACTCGATTGCTGCGCAATCGAGAACCTACTCAAATCAACAGTTATTTTCTGCACAACGAAGTTGTGCAGTGCTTCGCAATCGAGAATCAAAGGATACGATCAAGAATCAAAGGCTACCGGCTACTTCCAAACCATAACAAGGAAAAACATATAACAACTCGGACAGTTGGAAATATATTCGCAAATGCCTGTAAAAAGACAAACATTAAAAAGAACGTCACTCTTCACTCCCTCGGGCACAGCTTCGTCACACATCTGCTGGAAAGCGGTGTGGATTTGAGGTATATTCAAGAATTGTTAGGGCAAAAATTCAAAAACAACAGAAATATATATTCATGTGAGTAATAAATATTTAAGTCAAATAAAAAGTCCATTAGACTCTATCCCGACTCAGGAGATAGTGGATGAAGATAGGGGAAGTTCTGATAGAGAGAGGTATATGCTAAGTTTATTTCCGACATACTACTAAATTGGAGGAATGTGCGACATTAATGTAGGATACAAACGAGTTGTGTGTAATTGCATACTTTAAATATAGGAAATAGAAATAAAAAATGTTTAAACAGGAGAAATAAAAAATGAAATGGATATTACTATTTATTGGTATTATTGCAGAATTATGTGGTTCAACATGTATGAAAATGTCTGAAGGATTTACAAAATTATATCCTTCAATTTTTACATTTGTTTTTTGGGCGATAGGATTAACCGTTTTTATATTTGCATTGAAAAAATTTGAATTAAGTTTTGCATATGCAATATGGGCTAGTCTTGGTATTGTGGGGGTATCGATTATTGGAATGGTATTTTTCACAAGAACCCCACTTAACATTTTAAAATTATTTCTATTTTGACTAATTGTAGTAGGAGTTATACTATTAAATACCAGTGATATTCTTCTAAATAAATATGCTTGGTACGGCACAGCATAACGGCGAATATCAAAATATTTTCTTCACTTCATTCAATACTTCGGATCATCCATAAATCGTTACGAAAAACTGACGAACATGGGAAATAAAATGAGAACAATGGTATGAAACACTATTTGAAGACTATGGCAAAATATGATGATGAAAACACAAGAGCACAATTAGTGAGTGTACGATTTCATCGAAAAAGAAATTAATTGATAAATCGCTAAGAATTATTATTGATATAGGATGTGGAACTTCAGGCGGAGCCTCGATTGTGGATTAACAAAGAGGATACAAGGTTATAGGAATTGATTTGTCAGAATCACAATTGGAGCGAGCAAAGCAAAGCTCAAAACCTGCAAACAGATTTTCAGAGAAACATGATGCCGTTGCCATTTAAGAATGAATTTGATTTGGTAATAATGCTTTGTGAAGGGGCATTTCCTTTGATGGAAACAGATGAAATGAATAATATTGAAATATTAAAATGTTGCCAAAGTCATTAAAGGATCTGGCAAAGCTGATTTTTTTACACAACACTAAATGGATTATTCCTACTATATATCCTCCAGTTGAAGGAATTTTGCATCAACAACGGAAGAAGGAAATGCTACCTATAGAAGCAATACTTTTGACTTAATGACGTTCGAGATCACAATATTACCACAGTAGAAGATGATTTTTGGGAATAAGAAAAGGGAATGTAATGAAAGATATTATGTACCATCTGAAATTACATGGTTATTAAAAGCTTATTAGGCTTTAAAAAATTGATATTTATGGAGCCGAAACTTACCCGGAGCCTTTTTCAAAGGAATGATAAACAACTGAAGATTTTGAAATGTTGGTCATTGCTACGAAGAAATAATGGCTCGCTCCATCGCATAACAGAGCGTGTCTGGTTCGTGCACCAGCCTCCCGTCTAAATTGCCCTATGGGGCAAACTTCACAAACACCAGAAGCATTATCTGCCATAGCCATATTAAAAAGCAGCAGGATAAAAATGTCCTCATTTTATAATATGCTATATAACCATTTGATGTTATTGGTTATCTCTGCACAACGGTGCGCAGTTGCTATTATATTTCCGTACAACGAAGTTGTGCGGTGCGTGAATAGACATGAAACAAGTAACCTTCCTGCCAGTAAAAACACCACTTATAGCAAAAGATAGCATTACAGATGTCATAATCAGGTCCTGCAAAACAAAATATCACACCACAAAACCATGACATGAAGTAGCCATCCGCCCAAGAATCAGCAGTAGCAACCGCTGCGAGATCGGTCATAAACCTTGACGGTATAACACCCACCCAAAAGCAATGCAATAGGAAAAATATCAGGTAGACCCCGTGAAACACAACTCATAGAAGAAGCCGATGAAATTCTTGGAGTGTGTATGGCGTGAAGTACGCTACGATAACAAAGGCATGCTTTCACCAAATGCGGGTATCGATGCATCCAACGCACCAGAAAACGCAATACGTACGCTCCTTACCAGGAGATCACAGGCAAGCGCACAGCAGATACAACACGCACTACAACAACACTACCTGCCAACTCGCGGTAAGTACCAGCGGCAATACTTACACAACCTACGACTCAGCACAGTTGGGATAGCAATATGGCATGCAGCGGTATAGAACCGGTAGAGGATGCACGAGGAAGCTCTGATCTATATGGTAAACGACTCGAAAATCACGCGAAAGCAATAGCTGATAACCTTACAGGGTGCAGCACAACTGATGATGGGCGAAGCAGATGAAAGCATACCAGTGATAGTTATTGCAAAGAGGCATCACTTACAACAAAGAGGAAGCTATCACATACCGGCAATGCAAGACACGAATGCCTGTTCTTCAGTTTTTGCCAGCAGATTACAGGGGATCAGGATTGAAGATGGCCAGTGCCAGTTTAGAGTTTTACTTGCGCAACATCTTCAAAGGCTATGCTGTCCGCAGGCACCCAGCTTCACTTCAAGTTTTTAGGATACGAAAGCGGCAGTTTCACTGCGTTTTTGAACATGTTCACGCGTTCGTTGTTCTGCAAGCCACACAGAGTTGTTTTCATCCTCTGCTTCGTCTTCCATACAAACACTTCGATGATATGTGTGTTTGTCCAACTGTGCGATGATGTGTCCCTGTGATGCTTCATGAGCACATGTTTTGTCAAATTTTACCTGCGGCCACAGGCATTTCAAGCGACAGGACAATATCACAGCCGTGCTCCTCTATGAGCTTTTGGCAGCTACAGGCAGGTCTTTTACGCCAGGTACCACATATCTCTTGATTTTCATTGGAAGCATGTTTTATCTCATCATTATGTAATCGCACCCATGTCAACACGTGCAAAGTGGTATCTGCAACACCAATTTTTCTACATCCTTTTAAAGATGTTCCATCCGATGGGACTCTGGGGAATTGCGCACACCTCCTTATTCTTTTTTCTGTTTTGTCCCTTATTTCTTTCACGGTTGTAAAATACAATTTTTTTCATCTTCTTTTCCTTTGTAGATATGCCAATAATAATCCGATAACCGCAACCACCGCCGCGAATCCGGGAGTACTTGATTCTTTCGTTTCCGACTGGCTTTCTGTCTGCTCCGCTTCCGCTCGTACTGTGATCGGCAGGGTGAGCGTGTGATCCTCAGAATCGTCGCGATCATCGCCGAAGTAGTAGATGATTCGCCCGTTCACATCAAAGTCTCCGATTTGATTCGATCGTATCGCGACCTCGATATCTTTGCCGCTCCCCGGCTCAAGTTCGTACGTTGTCGTGTACTGCCCGGCTCCTGACTTGGCAAAGGCAGAGGATGTTACGCTCATTCCGGATGGTGGAATGATGATTACCTGTACGTGCATCGTGGGTTTGGTGATCAGGTTTACGGCAGAAAGTTTCAGCAGGATATCCTCGCCGAGTACGACATCAGTCTTCTCGCCGTGAAGCTGCACGCTTGCTGTTGAGACTGACGGGCTGTGGGATGTGCCGGAAGTGCCGCCCTCTGTGGATGGAATAACCTTAATGGATGCAGGTTCTGATGTTGCCTCCTGGATATTTCCGTCCTCGTCTGCATACGTTACGGTGGCAGGGTCAAGCGTGAAGGTGCCACTCTCCTTTGCCGAGATTGTGTACTGGAGATCTCGTGTCTCGCCGGGGCGGATCAGGTCGTAACGCTTTGGGTTCGGGAAGTCTCCGCTGATGAGATCAAAGCTGGGGTGGATCGCATCAGTGATCTCGATGTCAGTTGCGTCTGTGGTGCCTGAGTTTTTTATAGATAGGGTGATGGTGGATTCTTGGAACTGGCGGATGGAGTGGGGAGTGGGAGATTTGGTGATGGAAAGAGCGGACGATCTTGCCGCTTCAAGAGTTACAGAGGGTTCTGGATATGTATATTTGCAAACTCTCAGATTATTTATTTGGACATAATCTAAATATGGGTGGTTTGTGTTGCAAGCTCCTGCTGTTAACGCTATCGTGCTCACTTGGGTGGATGACATGTAAGAGTCTACTACCATATCATTTATTTTTGCCATATAGCTACTGCCATCCCTAACAATCGAGAATTTCGCTTCATCGCCACTATTCACCTCTGAAGCGTAATTATAGCCGGTGGCACTGACAACATATCTTCGAGGCACAATTCCACCAGCCCAAGCATCAAGATGTGCGATATAGTAAATTATGGTGCTGTCGGTAGTAATAACCGCCACACCACCTTCACTCGCCTCCGCAGCAGTGACGTCACTGATTTTTGAATTCCATTCAAGAATAAAAGAATTGAGCGGAGTCCACTTTGCTTGATGCTGACTTCCGGTATCTGTTCCGTCATAAATCCAATATGGATGAGGATTGCCACCACCTTTAGTTGCGCCTTCAAATCTGAAGAAATTGTTTATTGTATGGTCGATATTATTTACTGCGTCTTCATACCATTTGTTGATATCCAGCACAGTTCCAGAAAAATCATCGAAAAACTCAAACACCGCCTCGCCATCACTCTCACTTCCCGCGCTCGGGTTCCCATACCACCTCGTAATCTTCGCCTCACCGTTCGCAGGAATCAGAGGCACATTCACCCAAATCCTCGCACGCTTTGAACCCGCATCGAACTCCTCGATCCAGTAACCAAGGTTCACCCCGTCCGCATCCGTGAATCTGATATCATCGCCATCCGGCTGTGCATCTCCTGGAAAGTCACTTCCAGATAACTCCACCAGAACCTGATAATCGTGAAGCGTTTCGCCTGAGTTCTCCTGAATTGCAATCTCCTGCTGGTATTTCCATGTTCCGCTCTCTGAATTCGAAAGGCTTGTGGCAGCGCATGTACCTGCAAGAATTATGAGCAGTACGCCCACAATAATCAGTATTCTCATTTCACCTGCATTTCTCATATTTTAATCCTCCAATCATTATTCAATTAGTTTATTGATCGCCTCTGCAAACTCGTACAGATCGCCTATCTCTTCTTTCAGGTAATAGTACACCTTTGAATCATCAACCTTTCCATATCTGTGGACAAGGAGATTCCTGAAGTTCACCATGTCTTCAAGCCAGGTTTCAAGCTTCTTTGGGATTATTTTATTGTCAGTAATCTTCCTGAGCGCATCTCTGTTGTCCTTTGGTAGTCCAAACCCTTTCCCTGCAATTATTAGATTGCATATATCTAGAACATTCTCGCATGCAAGTTGAAATGTTCTCTCACATGCCCGCTTCCTAAGACGTTCTCCAAGATACTCACTCTCCTCATCTGGAATATCTTCATTAAGCTCCACGATATACACACTGAGTTCACTCAACTTGTCTTTTATCCTCTCAATATCCATGTTTAACCAGCCTGCATCTTTAGCATACGTTCTCGTACTGTCTTGTTGTAGTATTCCCTGTGTTTCTTGTATTTGGAATATTCTAAATCTGTCTCCTTCTCAATGGTCAATAAACGATACATATCCTTTGAGTAAAGCACCTTTCCCTCCTCGAAAATTTTTTTTCTTATATGTAGCGGTAATTCAAAAAATATTGAAATATCTACACCAGAAGGCATAATAGACTCAAGTGTCAATCGCTCTTTTAAGCTAAGCTCTCTTAATGGAACGATACAAATATCAATATCCCGCCAGTATTTTCCTTTTACGCTCGATCCAAAAAGCAGGACGCTATCCACAAAAGTGAAATTTTTTATCAACTCAATAACCTTACTGACTTTCACTTCAACAATCTCACTCTTATTGGTCTTAGCCCTATTATATTCTCTCAACATGCAGATATCCCAAATGACCATATATTACTTTATGACTCTTGCACCCAATCACTTCCACTTCTGGCTTCCTAAATACCAGATCAACACTATAGAACCTAAGGCAAAAGCAACTCCGAACCCTGGAGTTTCCCCATGTTGTTCTGTCTGAGTTGGTGTTGGTGTTTTATCTGCCTCTGCTCGCACCGTGATCGGCAGGGTGAGCGTGTGATCCTCTCTCGCATCCGAATCATCTCCGAAGTAGTAAATGATCCTGCCCTGCACCTGAAAGCCATCCCCTATCTGGTTGGGCATGATCCGCACCTCAATATCCCTGCCCACACCTGATTCGATATCGTACGTGGTCGTGTACTGCCCGGCTCCGGACTTTGCGAATTCGGAAGAGGTCACGCTCCAGCCGGACGGCGGAATGATGATAACCTGCACATGCATCAGAGGATTTCCAATGATGTTTACTGCAGAGAGTTTCAGGAGCACGTCCTCGCCAAGCACGACATCGGTCTTCTCGCCGTGGAGATGCACACTTGCGGTCGAGATATCTGTGGACGGGTTCTTTGTCGTGTGTGGTGTTGGTGTCTGAACAGGAGTTGTGATCAGGGATGGAATCACCTCTATAGCGGTAGTTTTTGATTCAACCGTGTGGTAATTTCCTTCTTCATCCGCATACGTTGCAGTGGCAGGGTCCAAATTAAAAGTTCCAGCCTCGTTTAATTGCAGGATGTACTGGAACTCCCTCAAATCCTTCGGCCTCAAAGAGGCGTATCTCTTCGAGGTTTCACCGCTGACGAAAGTCAGGTCTGAAGGGATTGTATCTGATACCTCGATGTCTGTTATCTCGGATGTGCCAGTGTTCTTTACGGTTAGGGTCACCGTTGTGGTCTGATCCTGTTTGATGGAGTAAGGTGAGGCTGACTTTGTTAAGGATAAAGGCGGTAGAGGCTCGCCAAAATGTAACGCTTTAACGGCATCTATATCAACTCCAGGGGTTTTACCGCCTATGTCACCTGTAGCATCTACTATTTTAACATACCTTGCCCACTTTAACCCTACAGAAGATATATCAAATTCTGTAGTTCCTCGTCCGTTACCAACAAAGTTCCACGTGTCGAGATCCTCATTGACATATACCTCATAATCTTCTGGTTTTCCACAAGAATAATAATCATCCCCAACTTCAAAAATTGTAAGGTCATTTCCAGTTTCGTCTAAAATTACTCCATTTTCGCCCATATCCAGTACGATATACCCCCCTCCAAGAGATACAAAACCCTTATTAGTAGTACGACATGCTTGTTCTTTGTTTACCGGACCTATTGCATCATTTGGATCGTCTTGTAAGTTTTCACTTCCACCAATATGAAAATCTATAACGGCATTCGCATAGACTTTGTTCTCTTCGCTCTGCGCCTGCACACCCGCGGGCAGCCCGAAAAGCGCGATCGCCATCAATATCCCTATAATCACTTTCACCTTAATCACTATTAATCCTCCTTTAGTGTTGTAAAGTAATAACTATGCCCTATTTTAATCTTCCTAAAATAAGTTTGTTGAGAATAGTTTTTGAGTTCAGTACACCTAGGTTGCGTGTGTTTGACGCCGCACGTTTGGGTGTGCCAAACCTGATCTCACTGGTTTACTGTCTATTCTCTTCGAGTGTGTCGGATCATCAGTGCAACGAAGGCGATTGCGATCACTGAGAGGACGCCTGAGGGTAGTGGCACGTCTTCATCCTCACCGGTTGGCTCTGGGTCTGTTGGCTCTGGTGATGGTTCTTTCACAGTGATTGGGTGTGTCAGTGATATTTGCTGGTACTCGTCTTTCTTGTCATCTGGCCAGTAGAGTCCTGTGAAGTGCACAGTGAAGCCTCCGATCTTTTCGCCCTTGATGTTGATGTGAATCGTTCTGACAGTTCCTGGCGGAACCGTGAACTTTCCAGCAACTGTTCCTGCCGCGCCACCATATCCAAAGCCCTCGCCGTACACGTGAATTCCTGACGGCACACTGACCTGTACATCCGCAGTCAACGTCACATCATTCACAGATGGGTTGTTCATATAGAGTTCAACCAACCCATCCTGGGACTTATCTATCACGTCGTTTACCGGGCGCAGCGTAACAGTGGGTGCAACCCGAAACTTCGCTTCGGTCGGTTCTGGTACCGTGGTTTCTGCAATAAGAGTCGGCTCCGGGGTCACCGTGGCTGTCACGGTTGGTGTTGGTGGAATAGTGGGTGTTTCTGTGGCATTCGTCTCATTTCCATTTGTGGTTGTGTTATTCTCATCTGCCAGCACGGGCATAACAACCATGCAGAGGCAGATGATACATACTGCAACGAATTTATTCATTTCAATCCTCCTCATGCTAAAAAGAAGTTGTTATAGCACATAAGCATTTCGATTAGGAGGTTGTAAAGTTATTGGGTGTTGGCATTATTTCGACCTGTTTGTGTATTCAGTTATAATGTCTACTGTTCTTAGGTTTGAACGCATGAAAGAAATTAGAGTTCTGGCATAACACCCGGAGAATTTACAACCCCTTACACGTTGAAAAATCTCCAATAGTCATCCTTTTAATACGTTTTTATATCCACACCAACTATAAAATGCATGTAGCATTTCCTAATTTTCTCGGTACTAACTTTTTCTTTTACTTTTTCACCATTCATGTATAATTGTTTTACTTCTTTATCGGTAAAATTACATAAACAACACAAAGTCCATTTATTAAATAAACATCTTTATGAATCGCGTGTTGACATTACGATGCTCATGGTTAGATTAAAATCCATAATCAGTCCATTTTTCATCCACTAATTTTTTTATATCTTCTCGCATACTGACAACATCTGGCCACTCCCTATTAAATCCCTCGTCTTTGCCTTTTATTGTGGCGTCGATGCCCATTTTTGAGCCAATGTTTGGCATGGCAGATGCATGATCAAGTGTGTCTGTAGGGGTATTCGGGATTATCATAACATCTCTTGCTGGATCGATTCTGGTAGTTGCTGCCCACAACACTTCCTTTAAGTTGTGCACATTAATGTCCTGATCTACAACAATAATGGTTTTAGTGAACATCATCTGGCCAAGCCCCCATAATGCAAGCATGACCTTTTTTGCCTGTGCAGGATATCGTTTTTTGATTGATACAGTGGCAAGATTGTGAAATACTCCTTCAACTGGAAGGTTCATATCAACAATCTCCGGCAGTTGCATTTTTAGCAGTGGTAGGAATATACGCTCGGTCGCCTTACCAAGATAAGCATCTTCCATCGGGGGGCGTCCCACGATTGTGGCATGATATACTGGATTTTTTCGATGTGTGATACAGGTGATGTGAAACACCGGGTACTTGTCTTCGAGTGAGTAATAGCCTGTATGGTCTCCGAAAGCCCCTTCGATAGAGAGTTCCCCGGGAGTTACATATCCTTCGAGTATGATTTCTGCTGCTGCTGGAACATACAGGTCTACAGTTTCACATTTTACAAGTTTAACGCTTTTGTTTCGCAGAAATCCTGCAAACGCCATTTCATCAACGCCATCCGGGAGTGGGGCTGTTGTTGCGTATACAACTGCCGGGTCTGCACCAATGGCGACAGCAACCTCCAGTTTTTCATCTTTTTCAACATCCTGGTAGTCCCGTGCTCCATGTTTGTGTATCTGCCAGTGCATCCCGGTGGTCCTGGAATCAAATTTCTGGAGTCTGTACATGCCAACATTCTGCTTACCTGTATGCGGGTTCTTTGTGAACACAAGCGGTAGCGTTATAAATGGTCCGCCGTCTTTTGGCCAGCACGTAAGAATTGGGAACTTATCAAGATTTACTTCATCTCCTCCAAGTATAACCTCCTTGCAAGGTCCTGTCTTGACCCTCTTTGGAAGGAAAGCTGACAGTTCTTTTAACTGCGAGAGCATCTTAATACCTTCCCACAAACTCCTGGGCGCTTCGATCTTTATTAGGTTCTCAATGCGATCTGCTATGTCATCAAGTTTTTCAACTCCAAGAGCAAGAGACATGCGCTCTATGCTTCCGAAGACATTTGAAAGAATCGGTATGTTGCTGCCTTTCACATTTTCAAAAAGCACGGCAGGGCCATTGTTTTTCATAAGACGATCCAGAATTTCAGTAACCTCAAGGTTGGGGTCTACTTCAGTAGCTACTCTTTTTAACAGTCCATGCTCTTCAAGCAGTATCATGAACTCATGAAGGTCGTTGTAAGCCATATCATCACTCCTGATTTGTCAATAAGCTTGATAGCTTTTGCCCTGCCACGTCGATGTTTATGAGTTTTGTGGGTAAGTGAACGTTTAGGTGGAAAGGCTCAACACCATGTAACGTGACAGCCTCTGACAGAGCATGATCTTGAGTATAATGAATCACGGCAGGATTCCACGCATCTTCCATGTATTCCTTAGAGTATTTTGATTTACCCATCTTTACACGCCAATCAAAACTTGAAACGGACTCCATTTCCTTAGTGAGTTGCACTAACACCAGATCCTCTAGTAATTTCCTTTTATCACTCTCATTTTTCCATTCTAATCCATAATTTGATGATAGCTATCGCTAAGCCATCTCTCGGCGTTTGATCGTGGCGAGATGATAAAGATTAAATGCAAACGCGGTGAATATCATCTTCACGGCAACCCTTGCCACGGTCGTTACCCGTACATGACCTGAGCTGAATACGCTTTTTATCACAGCGTACGGTCGCTCGCCAGGTGATCTTTTCCTGCTTATCCGCTTGTTTCGCAGTTCTTCTTTGATATTTAGGGGATGTCCCCGGGTCGCCCGTTTCATCGTAGCATCATATCCTTTTGTTGGGGCACCGAAGTAGCCTTTATCCCGATAAACCACTTCCCCCTCCGCTGAGAGATCCACCTGTGAATCATGGAGGGATGCGGTCGTTGTCTTGATATCCCTGATCAATCCATGCTCTGTGTCCATCTTAGAGTGAAGTTTGTATCCAAAATAGGATTTTCTGTTCTTTTTTGCCCATGCACCATCTTTACTTCGTCTTGTCTTTGCTTCATCACCTCTTGGTTTATCCGCCTTTGCATGGCCAGGATCTGCGGTGATGAAGGTTGCATCCTGGATTACGCCCTTCTTTACCCTCAATCCCTGGGTATCGAGCTGTCTCTGGAATTCTTCCCAGATTTCTTTATCTTTACCTGTTTCGATCAATCTATCCCTGAATCTCCATACAGTTGAGAAATCGGGGATATTATCAGGAAAACCAAGGAATTTGCGGAAAAAAGATCCTGTCTGTCGCCTGACGCTCAAGTTCAGGATCTGGGAGACCGTACCACTGCTGGAGCACCAGCATTTTTATCATCATAACCTCATCCATGTGTGGTCTGCCACCATTCTCGGTCATGTTCCTGTACATCCCAGCTACGGTAGGGATGAAAGCACCCCAGTCTATCAAGGAATCTACTTGTGCAAGCTTATCACCGAGACGTTTAACCCTTTCGTATTCTTCACTCAATGAAAAATCGATCAAAGACTTCATATGTATTATATTAGCAAAAAAGGTTAATAAATGTTTCCATTTTGACTAAAAAATATTCCAGTGCTTTGTTGTGTTTGCTGGGGGTTGAGGGTGGGTTAGGTTTTTCAAAGTTCTCAAGACTTTTTCAGGAAATGAGATTGTTGCAAGCGCAAGAAGATTGTGCCTGATGAATATGTTCCTTCATAATATCGGTGAGATTGACGGTGAATCTTCCATATCAGCAGTAGATTCACTCATATCCGACCCGGGCGACTGGTATGACTATGTGCTGACCAATCCCCCTTTTGGTAAAAAAAGCAGCATGACCTTTACAAATGAAGAAGGGAAACAGGAAAAAGAAGAACTTGTTTATAATCGCCAGGATTTCTGGGCAACAACTTCTAACAAGCAGTTGAACTTTTTACAGCACATCCATACTCTCCTAAAATCAGACGGATGCGCCGCAGTTGTTCTGCCTGATAATGTACTGTTTGAAGGAGGCGCTGGAGAAACTGTACGTAAAAAAATACTTGAAACAACAGATTTGCACACAGTTCTACGACTTCCGACAGGTATTTTTTACAAACAGGGTGTAAAAGCAAATGTTCTGTTTTTTGATAATAAACCAGCAAGTAAAGACCCATGGACAAAAGAGGTATGGATTTATGATTTCCGTACCAATGTTCATTTCACACTGAAAAAGAACCCGATGAAATTTGAGGATTTAAAGGATTTTATCAAGTGTTACAATCCTGAAAACAGACATGTGAGAAAAGAAACATGGTCGGAAGACAATCCAGATGGACGCTTTAGGAAATTCTCTTATGGTGAAATAGTTTCAAGAGATAAAACAAATCTTGATATTTTCTGGGTGAAAGATAAAAGCCTGGCTGATCTGGATAACTTGCCAGACCCTGATATATTGGCAAATGAGATTATTGAAAATGTGGAAGCTGGGCTTGAAAGTTTTAGAGAAATAGTTGAAACGATAAACGATGAATGAGAATCTTACTTACAAAATAAATCCTTATTTCCTTGGCAATTCCAGTTGTGATTATAAACGCATACAAGCGAAGGATTGTTTATTTGCTGTTTCGTAAATATTTTGTGATGTTGCGTGTTTCTACTTGCCACACCACACCACAAAACGACAACAGGTAGTAGTATAGTTTCAGAGAGGTTGGACGGAAACAAAATAAAAGTGCTGGAACTCTCGAACTGGTTTCATTTTTTACCGAAACCACAGTTCGTTAGTTTCATATATAATCAATTGGTGTTACAGAAACAATGACGTATACCATCTTAGAAAGGGAAGAACTTGCGCCTGAAATTTATTTATTAAAACTTCATGCACCAGAGGTTGCAAGCAAGTCTAAACCGGGCCAGTTCATCATTATTCGAATAGATGAAAATGGTGAGCGGATACCTTTAACCATTGCAGATTATAACCGTGATGCTGGCATAATTACAGTGGTTTTTATGGAAATTGGTAAAACCACAAAGCAGCTTGCGGTACTCAAAAGCGGTGACAGCTTGAGTGATCTTGTTGGGCCGCTTGGGAATCCTGCACACGTCCCAAAAAACAGTGTGGTTGTTTTTGTTGGCGGGGGAGTTGGCATAACTACGGTATTCCCGGAAGCACGAGAGTTTAAAAAAGCAGGCAATACAATCATATCAATTATCGGAGCACGCAGTGAAAACCTGCTTATCTGGGAAGACCTTGTGCATTCGGTTAGTGATAAATTGTATATCACAACTGACGACGGGACAAAGGGACATCATGGTTTTGTTACTGATGTTCTAACGAACATTCTCAAAGAGCAGGGGGTTGATCTGGTGGTTGCTATTGGACCTGTTGTGATGATGCGTGCGGTTGCAGATGTTACAAAACCATTTGGTGTGAAAACGATAGTAAGCCTGAACCCTGTCATGGTAGATGGCACAGGCATGTGCGGCTCATGCAGAGTGGTTGTTGGAGGAGAGACCAGATTTACCTGCGTGGACGGACCTGAATTTGATGCCCATCAGGTAGATTTTACACTACTGATGAAAAGGCTTACGACATACAGGGATGAAGAAGCCGTATCTCTTGGGAAATTCATGCATGAGCAGGATTGTGATGAAAAATGTTAGTGAAGAGACCGGAAATGCCAGAGCAAGATCCGGAGAAGAGAATACATAATTTCGATGAAGTAGCACTTGGATACACTGAAGAGCAGGCAACAATCGAGGCAAACCGCTGCCTGCAATGCAAAAAACCACAGTGTATCAAAGGCTGTCCGGTTGAGATTGAAATTCCTGCTTTTATCAAAAACATTGCAGAGAGAAACTTTGAAGCTTCTGCTTCGGAACTGAAAAGAGCAAACACACTTCCAGCAATCTGTGGACGCGTCTGCCCGCAGGAGACGCAGTGTGAGATTGAATGCACACTCGGGAAAAAAGGAGAGCCTATTGCAATCGGAAGACTTGAACGGTTTGCAGCAGACTATGAACTTGAAAAAGGCGTGCAGATCCCAGAAATTCCGGAATCTACCGTGTATCGCGTGGCAGTTGTTGGCTCAGGACCTGCAAGTCTTACAGTAGCGGCAGACCTTGCCCGCATCGGGCACAGTGTTACCATTCTTGAAGCACTGCACGAGGCAGGAGGCGTTCTCATCTACGGAATACCAGAATTCAGATTGCCAAAGGAGATTGTCAGAGCAGAAGTTGATTTTATTAAAAAACTTGGAGTAGAGATAAAACTTAACTTTGTGGTAGGTAAACTTCGAAGTGTGGACGAACTCTTAACAGAATATGATGCAGTATTTCTTGGAAGCGGTGCAGGACTCCCTTCCTTTCTTGGAATCGAAGGTGAAAATCTTAATGGCGTGTACTCAGCTAACGAGTTCCTGACCCGTGTAAACCTGATGAAAGCCTACCAATTTCCAGACTATGACACGCCAATTAAAAAAGGCAAACATGTGGTGGTAGTTGGTGCTGGTAACGTGGCAATGGATGCTGCACGCTGTGCACTACGGCTTGGCGCCGAAAACGTTACTATTGTGTACCGGCGTGGTGAAGAGGAGATGACAGCACGAATAGAGGAAATTCAGCATGCAAAGGATGAAGGTGTACACTTCAAACTACTTACCAATCCAACTATTATTCATGGTGATGAAAATAACTGGGTAAAAACCGTTAAGTGCATCAAGATGCGATTGGGCGAGCCAGACGAATCCGGGCGAGCCAGACCTGAGCCAATACCTGGAACTGAACATGAAATACCAGCAGATGTTGCGGTTATTGCTATTGGCACAACACCAAACCCACTCATACCATCCACTACCAGTGATTTACAAACAATCAAACGAAATATCATCCCAACAGATGCAGAATGCCGTACCAGCAAAAAAGGTGTGTTTGCGGGTGGGGACGTGGTAACAGGATCAGCCACGGTCATAAGCGCTATGGGTGCAGGAAAAATAGCAGCAAGAGCCATTGATCAGTACCTGCAAAGCTTGCGCTTTGCAGAGACAACCTCAACTCTCGATTGCTAAGCAATCGAGTGCAGAAAATAGCCGGCAACCATTGATTGCGAGAAACACTAAGCACTGCATAACTTCGTTCTGCAGAGACAACCTCAACTCTCGATTGCTAAGCAATCGAGTGCAGAAAATAGCCGGCAACCATTGATTGCGAGAAACACTAAGCACTGCATAACTTCGTTCTGCAGAGATAACCTGTAACCTTCAATTCTCGATTACGAAGTAATCGAATGCAAAAAAATAACCAGTAACTGCAAAGATTGCGATAAAAACATGATCTGTTAGAAACATGTCGTAACCGAAGACAGAAGGACATTCGCACATTCTCTATGATTTTTCAATCAGAATATTGCAAGAAGATTCGAACATAGAGCTTGTCAGTAGGATGTAGCATGCCTGCAAGTCAGGTCATACCCAAAAAAGAGATAAACTTTCAAGTCAAAAAGCTAATTTGACGGGTTCTATAGTCGGTCTAAAAAATGTTGTTAGAATCTAGGTAATCTATAATTATAAAAGGAGTTATATTAAATGAAGAGTCGTTTGGATTGTATACCCTGTTTCCAGAGACAGGCACTCGAAGCTACAAGATTTGCTACTGGTGATGAACATGTACAGGAACAGGTGTTAAGAGAAGTTATTCATTCCCTGTCCGGGTTGGACTGGAAGGTCAGCCCTCTTGAGCTTGCATACGGGGTGCATGGGATTGTGAGAAGAGTGAGTGGGGAAAATGACCCCTACAGCGATGTGAAACAGAGGTGTAATGATGCTGCGTTAAGGATGTATCCGGAGCTGCGAAAGATGGTTGATGAGTCATCAACACCACTTTTAACTGCTGTAAGACTTGCTATTGCAGGCAATATCATCGATCTTGGTATGGGAACAAAGTTTGATATTAAAAAAACTGTCGTTAGTACATTAAAAAAAGATTTTAGAATCGATGATTTTTCAAAATTTGTCAGAACATTAAACAACTCTACAAACATTACCTATCTCGCAGATAATGCCGGAGAAATTGTGTTTGATAAACTGCTGCTTGAAACAATTCTAAAGGAGTATGATATTGAAAAAATATTGTTCGCAGTAAAAGGCGCCCCGTTTATTAATGATGCAACATTAGAGGATGCAATATATGCAGGTCTTGACCAATTACCTGGTATCAAGTTCATTGGTGTTGGGATAGGCAATGGTAGTGAAATAGAGTATTCCAGTGAAAAGTTTGCAGATATTCTCGCAGCAAGTGACATAGTTATCAGCAAGGGGCAGGGCAACTACGAGGCATTCAGCAGCTACAAGGAGATCTTTTTTTTACTTATAGCAAAATGTCCGGTGATAGCAAGGGATATTGGTGTAAAAGTAGGAGATATAATCTTAAAGTACAGTTCGAAGAAATAAAGGATGGGGGACGATATGACACTAAATATTGCATGGGGCATCACCGGTTGCGGTGACCGTTTAGAAGAGACCTTGCATCTGATGGAACAAATCAATAAGGAATGTGATGTGAAGATTGATGTATACCTATCTAAGAATGCGGTACTTGTAATTAAAAAATACGACCTCTTCAAAGAGCTAAAAAAGCATTTTGAAGTAACAATAGAGAGAGGACCTAATACACCTTTTATCATCGCAGACCTTCAGCTTGGAAAATTTGATCTTCTCATTATATGCCCTGCTACTGGAAATACAACAGCCAAGATCGCATATGGTATAGCAGATACGCTGTTATCAAATGCAGTGGCCCAGGCAATGAAAACACAACTACCAATTTATATATATCCTGCAGATCAGAAAGAGGGAGATATTATCACAACACTCCCGGATGGAAGAAAGCTAACTCTCACCATGCGCAACATTGATATTGAAAACACAGAAAAACTGAAAAGAATGGCAGGTATTAACGTCCTCGAAACTCCGCAACGAATTAGAGAGATTATACCCCAATGGCACCAAGACCCTTCAACGAAATAACAACCAGACTTATGCCGATGATAGATTACATTTTTTATAGGACTGCCGTATTTCCTGAAAATACCAGCGCAGTTGCGTTTTTTTATATTAATTCGCATAGGACTCACGCACTCAGTCTACCCTGCATCCGCCTGCGTTCATCGGTGACTGGACAATAATTATCATGTATCTTACCACAGAAGAAGAAAAAATCTACAATGGAGAGTACGGCAAAACGCTTGCCCAGTGTATGCAGATCCTCGCAGCACTTGGTGAAATCTACGATGCTGATCGTTTGATTCAGATCAAGAGTGTGCAAGTTGCAGGTGTTTCGTATAAAACGATAGGTGATGCTGGTCTTGAATGGATTTCTGGCCTTCATGGCAGGGTGGTTGTGCCTTCTATCCTGAATCCGGCAGGAATGGACCTAAAAAATTGGAGGAAAATGGGGATTGATCGGGCTTTTGCAGAAAAACAGCTTGAGATTGTCTCAGCATATAAACGTCTTGATGTGCGATGTGAGTGTACCTGCACACCATATCACATCTACGAGGAGTTTGCTGGTTTCAAAGAGCACCTTGCATGGAGTGAGTCGTCAGCAGTATCCTACGCAAATTCAGTGATTGGCGCGCGAACAAATCGTGAAGGTGGGCCCTCTGCTCTTGCAGCCGCTCTTATTGGAAAGACAGCAAACTATGGGCTTCATCTCGATGAAAACAGGGTCCCTACCTTAACAGTTAAAGTTGAAGGACGGTTGCATGATGCTGATTTTGGGGCTGTTGGCAATATTGCAGGTCCCACGGTGAAAGATCAGGTGCCGCTCTTCAAGTTTAAAACAATACCATCACCAGAGGAGTTAAAACAACTTGGTGCTGCCCTTGCTGCGTCAGGTTCAGTGGCATTGTACCATGTCAGTAACGTTACACCAGAAGCAAAAACATATCCGGATCCGGTGGAGTCAATTAGCATTGATAAGAAGAGTATTGATAGCGTGTATGCCAGGAGATGCACGCCAGACCTGATTGCTCTTGGTTGTCCGCATCTCGGGACAAAAGAGCTATTTGAACTTGCAAATCTTCTTAAAGGCAGGACGGTTAAAAAAGAACTATGGATATTCACATCAAGAAGACTTGGTGAACGGCATCCTGCACAAATAGCTGCGATCACCAACAGTCGCGCAAAGGTGTTCTATGATACGTGCATGGTAGTATCGCCTGCAAGTGAACGGTTTGAGTGTATAATGGTAAATTCTGGGAAAGCCCTGCATTATGTACCAAGCATGTGTGGAGTGCCAGCCGTTCTTGGTACAACTGAAGAATGTATAAAAACAGCTCTTCACTGAAATATCGCTTTACTCTGTGTTTCTATGTATTTTTTGGTTTGTCATGATCCTGGTTTCTCAGCAAGAGCGATTTTGAGGCACATTTGTCAAAAGCCTGACTATGTGTTTTCAAACGATCAAACTTGTTCACATATTGCTGAACTATTGTAGGATTCTTTATAACAGTTCCACCTTCATATAGCCCGGCTGCTCCGACTCGCTCTGCGTGGACAACTGAACCGTCAAAGATGATAAAATCCTCTATTAGTTCCGCGGGAACCTGATCCTCCCAGACCACCATCACGTCAATGCCTTCATTAGCCAGTTTTTCAATGATTTCAACCGCTCTCGCATCCTTAATCTCGCCACTGCTGGAATCGAATAGGAGGTCATTCTTTAGGATGAAGATGCGCTCAATTCTTACGCCTCTACTGACTGCCGCCCTATTCGCTGCATGGTAGTTCTCCAGTACAGGCAAATCTTCCCAAGCGTGTATGCGTTCCGTGGTAGTGGCAAGATGAGTAGCCTGCACGTGCGCTCTGGCTTTTTGCATCCTTGAGATTGCCAGGTTAAAAACTTCCGAAGCCCCGCCCACAAATACCCCTCTCACCAGATCTTCCAATTTGTGCTTACACTCGTCTGTGAAAACATAACCCCTTTTGCGGAGTTCTTCATCCCAAATATCTTCCACCTTTCGGTAGATATCAATTCGCTCGTCAAATCGCGAGATCAACTCGGTTTTCAATGTGATTATGAATGTTGCCATTAACGCTCCAAGCACCCAAACGAGATACTTCACTTCCTACGTGACGGTAGGGATAAAAAGTGTAATCAGCCTAACCAGTGTGGTCATCCCAATCACAATAATTTCTGGTACAAACCCGCGTAGTTCCTTCATTTTACCAGATCATTAGGGTTTGTTTGTGTTCTCCATATTTGTTTAAAATAGGTAACTTCACATTTAAAGATCGTTTTCGTTATATTTGCAATACTATGCAGAGAGTCGAGCAACCAAAACACTTCAAACACATCGTAGAACATACTCCTGAGGATGCCCGATAATTGCCAGCTCAATGTCTTTTGCATACCCGTACGAATTTAGAGCAACGTCAAAACCCAACTTCTTTAAATTGTTTACTATACGATTGAGAATCTTTAGATTTCTCTTATGGTCAGTCCCAATATCAGAGCTAAGATGTGCATTTGGTATTACAAATATTTTTTTAATCTTTTTTTTCAATTGGATTTCTACGCCGAACAAATCATGGTAAGCTTTTGTGATTGTATCGGTAGCCAGTTGTTCAATGTTATCCCTTTCATAATCCTTTTCCTCTATGCAAACCATTACGACCAGACATCCTTTTGTCTCGGCATGCCGGAGCCACTTTCGATGGTCAAATTCGATCGTTAAAGCATCCAAAAGCCGCATTTCGTGCAATTTTGCAAGAAGAGCTTCCAATTCATCTCTACTAATGCCCAATTTCTCTGCAATCCAATCACGCCTTAATATTATCGGAGAATTGTTTGTATCCATTAAATCTATGTGCTCAAATATCTTTATTAATTGTTTGGTCTGCCCGTCTTTCTGTAAATCGTTCATCCAGGGTTTAAAGTTTATATCCTTTTTTCCAGGTTCTTTGGGCCAGAGAAAAAGATTTTTGGGTTTTCTACGATTTTTAGTAGAAAATGGAGTGTCCCTGAAAACAGCCAATCCAGTATGATAAATGTGGATCTTCATCTTCCTGTTTTTATCCTCCATTCGTCTTCTATCGTTGTCCACGGTTTAGCGTTAGGATTACCCCAAATCTGACTGAACGTTTGTTTTGCCTCATTAATTGAGGATGAATCGCTTATAATAATTTCATATTTGTTAGCTGCTTTTTTTTGTTCAACCAGGATACAATTATTAAAGATTGCAAAATCTTGGTCTTATTCACCATCACCTAAAAAGCTCTTTTTCATCCACTTCACTTCAGACAATTTCTCTCCATGCGTTTTAACTAGGCTCACAGCATCTCTAGTATAACGATTCCAAATTAATCTTACAATAATCATACCACAATTCTGCCAGGCATATCATCCATTTTGTATTTCCACTTAAATATCACTGGAGTTTCGTTTATATCATCAAAATATTGACTTATGCGATCAATCAGTTTCTCTTTTGAAGATACCCTCATCCCCCTCAACAAACTTCTTGTCATTTTACTGAACAAACTTTCAATAATATTCAGCCACGAAGCGTGTTTCGGAGTAAAGACGAATTGAAACCGTTGTGGAACACTTTCAAGATATTTTTGAGTTTCCTTTGACGTATGAACCCTCAGA
>RPGO01000035.1 GCA_004193545.1 Candidatus Argoarchaeum ethanivorans
CGGGAAGTGGCTGCATGGACCAGGAAACGGAATGACGATGAAAAGAAAATCAACTGGGGGTTTACGAGTGAGAATGCTAACGAGAAATTGTCCAAGCATTATGTATAAGAACTAAATTGTCGAGACACTAGCCCCGTGCCAGGTGCATTGAACTTGCTGTAAACATGATAATCATCGCCGGGAGCTCCTGCACATGGCACCACTCCCGCAAACATCGACCCAACTACAATCAAACAACTCAATATTTTCATCATATTCTTTCGCATGATTTTACCTCCCATTTTTTGTTTCTCCTTTGTAATTCTGAGCCGATAGATACTTCTCCACGACCCCCCTATCCATGACCAACAGATCCATGATAGCGCCATTGAGGTCAAAATGATGTAGAAGATTCCTCTATAGATATAATCGGTCTTTACCCTATGCTATCTGCTTTCCTGCTTCAGGACCAATAGATACTACATAAACTTCTTCTACTTTTATTATTCCAGCGCTTCTTATATCCAGATCCAGTTTATCCTTCACCATCTTCTTTTTCTTTTCAAAAATAGGACCTGATGTCTGGAATTCCTTAAAAGTCCCCTTTATTTGATACCCTTCGGTTTTCTTAAAAACAGTAACTGCTGTTTTCTTTGTTGTTTCTAAATTCTTTTTTGTTTTCAGTAAAAAAACATCTGCAAAAGCCAATGTTTCTTCATCCACTGCTGAAAAAGTTCCCATTGGAACAACATCTGGTATTCCCTCTGTACTAACAGTTGCAAGAATACTTGGTGCGTTTGGATCATTGACCATATCCATAACTTCTTTTGACATCTTTACCATTTTTAATCTCCTCCATTTTAATACATTACACTGTTTGTTCAGTTTTGCAATATAAAGGTTATGATTTCTCAAGCTTTGTTCGATTCCAGAGAGCCATAATTTTTTGACAGGCATGCCGCAGGTCGTTATTCTCCTTAATGTCCAGTATTCCAAAAACACGCCTTAATCTCGCAACCCCACAAGCGATACTTGTTCGAGGCTGGTCTGCTCCCTTCCGGGCCTTGACCGCTTTCCACGATTAAGCTATAAAAAGCCGCCTTCAGGCAACCTTACATAACAACAGCATCCCTGCAGGACGAAATTTCATTGTTGTGTTTATGGGCTGTTACATTAACGAGTAATATCTTCCCTTGGCTTCGCCCCCTGCATATCGACGGTTTCAGGTGACAGATAACGCCGAATTATCCAGGCTAGCCTGTCACAGCTATTATAGTTCTTTACACGAAATAAACTTAACCCATGAAAGACAATAATGATGTGGTGAATATTATGGACAAACTGATTGGTTTTGTGACCGGAAACCCAAAACGTGAAAAAATCCTCTGTGCATTAGATTCAAAACAAGCTGTCAGCAGTTCAAGAGTAGCGAAGACTGCTCATATCATTGAAGCTTCAACAGAGAAAATCCTTTTGGAACTGGTTGAAAATGGGCTTGCTAAATCAGTGGAGGATGCATATTCTTTAACCGAGACAGGCAGAGAAATAAAAGGAAGAATTGAGGGGTTTCGCTGAGTATCTATGGAATCACTAAGAATTGGAATATTCTCCTGGGAAAGTTTATATTCGGTTAAAGTTGGAGGCATAGCACCGCACGTATCAGAATTATCCGAATCTATTGCAAAAGCAGGACATGAAGTTCATGTTTTTACCAGAATGGGCAATAGATCATCGTACGATGAAATCAATGGTGTGCACTACCAGCGCGTTGGTCATGATGAATTTGGTCGTGTGACAAGGCAAATGGAACACATGTGCAATACCATGTACGACCGTTTTTTTGCTGTCGAGGAGCTTTTTGGAAAATTTGATGTTTTACACGGCCACGATTGGCATCCGGTAAGAGCATTAAACCGACTCAAGATGCACAACAACCGGGATTATCTACTTACTTATCACAGCACAGAATGGGGGCGAAATGGAAACAAGCATGCAGGATGGCCGGAGGCTCGCGAAATATCACACTGGGAATGGTCAGGAGGCTATGAATCAAAAGAAATCATTGTAACCTCTCAACACTTAAAAAATGAGATTCAAAGTATCTACCAGATTCCTGAATCAGAGATAAACATCATTCCAAACGGCATATTTCCAAATAAGATAAAAAGAAACATCAACCCCCAAGAGGTAAAAGCCACTCTTGGCATCGATGCGAGCGCTCACGTGGTGCTTTTCATAGGCAGGATGTGCCATCAGAAAGGTGTTGACATGCTGGTTGAAGCTGTGCCGGCAGTCTTGTCCCAGCACCCAGACATTCATTTCGTGTTCATAGGAGAAGGCGAGATGCGCGCTCACTGCCAGTGGCTGGCACATGAAAATGGCAGTGCACATGCATGTCATTTTCTTGGATATGCTCCAAGTGAAGTGTTTTTTAACTGGATGAATGCATGCGATCTCGTTGTAGTGCCAAGCCGTAATGAACCGTTTGGAATCGTGGTGCTTGAGGCATGGGATGCAGAAAAGCCAGTTATTGGTACGGATGCTGTGCAATTGATCAATAACTTTCATGATGGGATCCTTGCAGATCAAACGCCTGAATCCCTTGCATGGTGCATCAACTATGCTTTTGGCGACATTACAAAGACGGCTCTGATGGGCATTACCGGCAAGAAGCGTTTGATGAAAAATTATACCTGGAAGAAGATTGCGAAAGATACCTGTAATGTATATAAGAAACTTTTATAGCCCAAGTTTATCGTACCTGTACCAGTCCATCTTTATTCAGTGCAATCATGCCATCTGATTTCATTTCATTAAGGATTATATCAAAGAGCTTTCTCTCGATCTCAAGGTTGAAAGACGCGCCAAGCTGGTGATAGATTTGTTCTGCTGTATGGGGTTGTGCGGTGATTTTTTTGATAAAATCCGAAGTATCTTCATATATTGACCATGGATACACTATCCACTGCCATTCATCCATCTGTTCGATAAAGAAATCTGGCTTGAATATGGATGTTTTTTTATAATGCAGGGCTGCAGTAACTATTGAAGCAGCACCCCTCTCTTTCAGATATTTAACCATTTCAAAAAGCGTGTCACCACTATCTGCCACATCATCGACAACCAGTACATTCTTTGATTCGAGATTTGTTGTACTGCCTGTGATTTTAACCTTCTTATGTTTTGTACCAACACCCCAGTGTTCAGCTCGAAGACACAACAATTTTCTCTCAAGCATAAAATCTGCAATCACTCTTGCAGGCACAAGCCCACCACGGGAGATAGCAATAATAATATCAGGCACGTATTTGGCTTCTTTTATCTTCACAGCCAACCCTGCTGACAAATAAAACGAATCTTCCCAGCTTACATTATAGCAAACAATAGAAGGGTTTTCTGTGGTTGTGGTCATCGCATCTTTTGTTATACTAACTTTGATCGTTGGAGTGCCATGAGTGCGTCAGTATCAAGCTTCTCTCCCCGTTTGAATTTGTCATAGATATCTTCTGCTTCTTTCTTGGCAGCATCTCTAACAACAGTGATGTAATCATCTTTCTTCTTTCGTTTGATGCTGAGAATAATTTTATTGAAATCACGAATCTCCTTTTGTGCCCGGATGAACATTTTGTGCTGTTCATCAGCAGCATCCTGCACACCAATAAATTGCTTGTGGATTACATCAGAGTCGGCACGCACAGAATCTGCTTGTTTGAATAAACCAATCATTTTATCGTGATACTGCTGTGCAAGGTCAGCATATTCCTTAAGCTTGTTGTGATATATTAATGCATTGTCTCGTAGTTCCTGTGCCTCTACAAACAAAGATTTAAGCTCTTCGTTTCCTTCGAGTTCGTCTTTCTTTTTCTTTAATTCATCTCTTAGATTAGATATATTATCTACCAGTTCGCGTTCTTTCGCTGAAGACATGACTTCGGTTTGCTGTTTAAATTCTAACCGATCGATTTCCCGACTCATTTCTTTAAGGGATGAACCGTCAGCAAGATTCAAATCTTTGCGTATCTTATCTATTTTAGCATAAACTTTGTTTGCGCTTTCATTGAATGGATCTCTTTTCTTCTTGTTTTCACTGACTTGTTTGTTGTGCTCATCCCTCTGCTCTTTGAGTTTTTGTGCTTCCTCGACGATCTCTTTTGTTTTGATATTCAGTTCATTTCGCTCTGTAGCGAGTTTGCTTGCTTCGATATTCAGTTCATTTCTCTTGTTCTTGCATTTCTCTGACTGATCTTTTAGTTCGTTTTTACGTGACTGCATTTCTTCTAACATTCTTCTGGTATCCTCCCAGTTTCCAACTATAGTAAATCATTATTCAGTGCTTCAATGACCGGGATTACTTTGCGCAAATCATTGCCATCAACCACCACATCTGCATACTGCTGCAGTACTGGTTTTGAATTAAAGGCAATCCTGTATCCTGCTTTTTTAAAAAGTTGAATATCATTTGCCCCGTCTCCTATCACAACACACTTCCCAGGATTAACACTTTCCTGTGATGCAATCTGAGTAAGTACCTGTTCTTTTGAATCGTGCTCTGTGAGAGGGCCTGTTACTTTGCCTGCCAGCACGCCATCTTCAATTACGAGCGTGTTGGAATACACATAATCCATGCCAAGCTCTCTTCCAATTCGATCCGCTGATATGGTAAATCCTCCTGATATCATAGCAGTTCGGTAGCCAAAGGCTCTAATTTGCTCCATAAGTTCACCAACGCCTCGATTATATGGCATTTTATCAGATGCTTCAAGTGCTTTTTTCACACTCAAACCCTGAAGCATGGCTACTCTTTTGCGTAGAGCATCTCCGTAATCCATCATTCCATTCATAGCATAGTTAGTGATATTGGCAACTTCATCACCAACCCCGGCTGCTTTTGCAAGTTCATCGATGGTTTCAGCATTAATAAGAGTACTGTCCATATCGAAAATAATTAATTTTGCATACTTGCCGTTACGTGACTGCAAGTTCATTAAAACACCTGAATTAAATAAATATGGTAACTTTACTTACATCCTTTTTAACCTTTTCGGGAGTGACCAGAATTCAGAATTGGATAAATATATGTAGAAACGATGCGTATGCAAAATATAGAAGGAAAAATCCATGAGGTTTGCTGAAAATGGTACGATAATAGATTTGGAATCAAAGGTTATATATAATAATATCTGCTGCTACTGTGGTGCATGTGGTGCGTTTTGTCCGGAGTACATAACTTATGAGAATCAAATTCCTGTGACAAAAAAGAAGTGTTTTGAGATACACGGTGCATGCTTTGATTTCTGCCCACGAAGCTTCCTGCCACTTTTTGAAATGGAAAAAGAGATTTTTGGGGCTATTCGAAGTGATGTGGAATTAGGATATTATACCAGAATACTTTCAGTAAAAGCATCTGGTGACACGGTTATTAAAACCGGGCAGGATGGCGGTGTGGCAACCGCACTTCTGGCATACCTGATGGATAAAGGTAAGATCGATGCCGCATGCGTCTGTAAGAAATCTGATGATGAAGTGTGGAAGCCAGAGCCCTGTGTTGCAGCTACTACAGAAGAAATTCTTAGCTCTTCAGGCTCCAAGTATGAGCAGACCCCTATGATTGTTGCGGTTGCAGATGCAATTAATAATTACGAGACGATTGCAATGGTTGGTCTTCCATGTCATATACAGGCGATGAGAAAGATTCAGCTTTCAAAAGCATTTGATGTTTGTGCAGGTAAGGTGAAATATGTCATTGGACTCTTCTGCACTGAAACCTTTGATCGTGATCTTCTGCTTGCAAAACTTGCAGAGATCGGTGTTGACATCGACAAGGTAAACAAGTTTGATATTTCTGCGGAAAAGTTCAAAATATATACGGACGATGGCGTGATTACAGAAAACATTAAAGCGATGAAATCATGTGTTAGGGAAGGATGTAATGTTTGTTATGATTTTGCAGCAGAACTTGCTGACATTTCTATAGGTTCCGCAGGTTCGGAAGATGGTTGGAATACGGTTATTGTGCGAAGCAAAGTTGGAGAGAAGCTTATTAATGATGCAAAAAAAGCAGGCGCTATTAAAGTAAAATCGATGGACGAAAAATCAATAAAGCTGGTGAGAACTCTTGCATCAGGGAAGAAAAAAGAAAACATGAAGAAAATCATGCAGATTGCTGATCCAGTAAAGATTCTAAACCTTGTCGTAGAGCCACAGCATCTACAGATGCTTCTTTAAAGACTGCACAACTTCGTTGTGCAGAGTGCGAAAATAATTCTCGATTACGCAAGTACTGCACAACTTCGTTGTACAGAAATACAAAACAACGTGTCTTGATTGCGAAGCAATCAAGTGCACCAGTAACTCTCGATTACGAAGTAATCGAGGTGATAAAAAATGGTAGAAGAGTTTCCGTTTGAAATATCCCCCATGTTTGAGGGAGAACGAATTAGAAAAGATGGGTTGCATGTGGAGCTTGCAGGTCCGAAATCAAAAGGATTTGAGCTTGTACAGGCAGCAAAGATGAGTGAAGTTGAAGATGGCAAAGTAACACTTATAGGTCCAGACATAAGCGAGATGGAAGAAGGTAAAACCTATCCTTATGCAATGATCTACTACATTGCAGGCGAACATGTGGAGAGAGATGTTGAATCCATTGTAGAACGTCGAAACCATGATTTTCAGAACTATATTCATGGATACATGCACTTAAACCAGAGATATGACATCTGGATTAGAATTGGAAAGGAAGCAATAAGTAAGGGACTTAGCTCACTGGAACAGATCGCACAAGCAACGATGATGCTGTTTAAAAACGAGCTTCCATTTATAGAGAGAATCGAGGCTGTTTATATAACGGACATTGCAGAAATAGAAAAACGAATGGAAGAAGCAAAGAAAACATACAATCTGAGAGATGCAAGAACCAGAGATCTGCACGAAGAGGATGTGGACACCTTCTACGGCTGCACCCTCTGTCAATCTTTTGCTCCAACGAATGTCTGTGTAATTACCCCGGATCGTGTATCGCTCTGTGGAGCAATCAACTGGTTTGATGGGAGAGCAGCAGCCATGACAGACCCGGAAGGTCCGCAGTTTGCAATTAAAAAAGGCGAAGTACTTGACCCGGTTGGTGGAGAGTACAGCGGGGTTAATGAACTTGCAGCAAAGCTTTCAGGTGGTGCGTACAATAGAATCAAACTCCACTCGTTCTTTGAATATCCGCACACATCCTGCGGTTGTTTTGAAGTGGTGGGATTCTTTATGCCTGAAGTGGATGGAATAGGCTGGGTCGACCGGGATTTTAATGGCACTGCCCCAAACGGGCTGCCCTTTTCTACCATGGCAGGCCAGACAGGCGGCGGAAAACAGGTAGTTGGATTTCTTGGAATAGGCATCAACTATTTCAGGTCCCCCAAATTTATACAGGCAGATGGCGGATGGAATAGAACGGTCTGGATGCCAAAGGTTCTGAAAGATCGGGTAAGTGGGAGCATACCACAAGAGATAATCGATGCCATTGCTACAGAAGAAGATGCTACTAATATTGGTAAACTAAAAGCATTCTTAGTTGAACACAAGCATCCTGTAGTCGCTCGATTGCAAAACAAAAAAGAAGTGGTAACAAGTAAAGAAGTTGTGGCAGAAACTGCACAAGCGCAGGCTCAGGATGTATTACATCTATCAGATGGTACTGGCGGCGGTCTAAAAATTGTCCTCTCCAATGCGAAAATCACGATAGACAAAATAATAGTGAAGAGGAAATAGTATTTACTATACAAAAATGTCTGTAACGGCTGTTGCGTCAGTAATTGAGTAATAAAGTGCTATGTTACCAGGATTACACATTACTGATTGTACGATTGCGGCACCATCTGTTGATTACATCGTAATCAACGGACACAACAAACAAAAGAATATAAAATTGTAAAAAAGGAGAAAAAAACATAAGAAAAAACAATGGAGGAATGGGATGATGGATAAAAAAATAATTACAACAACTGCAATTGCAGGAATATTGCTGCTTCTGTTAGCAGTACTGCCGGCAAGTGCAGCAATACAGGCAAATAGCGTTGAGATACGCGGGACTGTATACAATGACGCCGTTGGTGAAAGAACCACTTACTGGGATGCAAACAACTTCGCTGGTTTCTGGTACGATCTCAAGAACAACTTGAAATCAGAAGAACTTAACATAACCGACGCCGGAGTTATAGCCGGTGGCGACAGAACAATTGATGAAGGTGACTTAGCCTATACAACAACGAGAAAATTAAAGAAATACAAAGTCAATTCAATGGAAGGCAAGTTTGTAACAGATGGACTTGACCATACTGGTGTTGTTACAGATTATGGAACTCACTATGCTGTTGTGGGCTGGCAAGCTGAAAAGTACATTGCACTAAAAGGCGATGCAAGGAAGATTGTTAAACAGGTTCTTGAACAGGGATCTACTGACAAGAAAACGATGACAATTGGCGAGACATGGGATATTGGAGACGGCTGGACATTGATGGCACAGTCGATTGATGCCAAAGCATCTCCAAGACAGGCATGGCTTGTTCTAAGCAAGGATGGCGTAAAGCTCGAAGATGAAGTCGTAGAAAATGGAAATGTGTTTTTATACAGAAAGGATATAGGCGGCAAAAGTGATGTCCCTCTCTTTGTAACTTATGTAGACAGTGTGTTTGCAGGTGCAACCAGTGATATGGTGCAGCTTAAGTACACATGGGCTGTTTCCGATGATGTACTTGAAATCAATTGTGGTGACACATTTGGAGTAATGGAAGTAACATGTGCTTGTATGGATTATATAACACTTGAAAACAATGACTCAATAACACTTGATTCAGATAGCACCGTGGATATTATGGGTGAGGTGAAATTCAAGGTAGCAGACTCTGACACACTAAGATTCTACCCGATGGTTACTCGTACAGAGCCGGGAACGTATGAAGTCCGCGGGACTATATACAACGACACCGCTTCCGAAAGAACAACCTACTGGGATGCAAGCAATTTCGCTTCTTTCTGGTACGATCTCAAGAACAATCTGAAATCAGAATCCCTTAACATAACTGACACAGGAGTTATGACTGGTGGTGACAGAACAATTGGTGAAGGTAACTTAACCTATACAACAATAAGACAATTGAAGAGATACAAAGTTAATTCAGAGGAAAGTAAGTTTGTAAAAGATGGACTTGACAGCACTGGTTCTGTTACAGATTATGGGACACACTATGCTGTTGTGGGTTGGCAGACTGAAAAGTATATTGCACTAAAAGGCGATGCAAAGAAGCTCGTTAAACATGTTCTTGAACATGGAACTTCCAGTGCTGACAGGAAAACCCTGACCATTGGCGAGACATGGGATATTGGAGACGGCTGGACATTAATGGCACAGGCGATCGATGCCAAAGCATCTCCAAGACTGGCATGGCTTGTTCTGAGCAAGGATGGCGTAAAGCTTGATGACGTAGTTGCAGTTGATGGAGAGGTGTTTACATATAGTAAGGATATAGGTGGCAAAAGTGATGTCCCTCTCTTTGTAACTTATGTAGACAGTGTGTTTGCAGGTGCAACCAGTGATATGGTGCAGCTTAAGTACACATGGGCTGTTTCCACTGATGTACTTGAGATTAATTGTGGTGACACATTTGGAGTAATGGAAGTAACATGTGCTTGTATGGATCATATAACCCTTAAAAACAAAGACACACCAATAACACTTGATCTGGACAGCACCGTAGATATCATGGGTAGTATGAAATTCAAGGTAGCAGACAGTGACACTTTGAGATTTTACCCGTTTGTCGAATACGTGATCGGCGAAGAGCCAGAGCCAAAACCACCATACACAGACACTGATGGTGATGGAGTGCCTGACAGTTGGGATTTAGATAACAGCACCCCTGCCGGATACTGGACTGACTCTCGCGGGCGTGGACGAATGTTTGGCGATATGAATGGAGATGGGAAGTACAGCTCTGTGGATGCTCTAATAATTTTACAGTATGCGGTTGGTAAGATTTGAAAGTCATTGCAATAACCGGAAAAGGCGGTACAGGTAAAACGGCAGTAGCTGCTATGTTAATACAGCTTGCGAAAAAAAAGAGTCCTGTACTTGCAATCGATGCAGACCCTGACACGAACCTGCCAACAACACTTGGTGATAAAGTGGAGTGCACGGTTGGTCAGATGAGGGAATCAATGCTTGAGCAGAAAGATAATCTTCCTTCGGATATAAACAAAGAAAGCATACTTGAAGGCAGAATCTATAATGCCCTGCTTGAAAAACCAGGTTACGATTTACTTGTGATGGGAAGACCGGATGGGCTTGGCTGCTATTGTTATGCTAATAACCTGTTAAAAGGGATTATGGATAGAATTATAAAAAACTATGAAGTTGTCATCATAGATACGGCAGCAGGGCTTGAACATTTCAGTCGTGGAATCATCAGGGATATAACAGACCTTTTGATAGTAACCGATGCTTCAAAAAACGGCTTTGAAACAGCACAGCGCATCAGAGACCTGATCGTTGAACTTAATCTAAACATCAAACACGTGTGGATCGTGCCAAACAAGGTTACAGAGAAAAACCGCAAACAGGTAGAGGAATACATAAAAGAGCTAAACATAACGCCAGCAGGTATCATTCCATTTGATGAGACTCTTGCACAGCTCAACCTTGAAGGAAAACCATTGACAGATCTGCCAGATGATTCGGCAGCAGCCATCCGGATTACAGATATAGCAAGAAAAATCGAACTGGTGCGCGTGTAATATGTCTAAAGAATTAACCCTTGCAGAAGTAATTGAATTGCTGAACAATGTAGAAGTAGAAGCACTGGAAGGAGTAACATTTGAAGGCGATATCGAGATTGAAATCGACGAAAGCGTGATGAATTTTAGAGAAGAAGCAAACAAACTCATAGAGTCGAGATTTGCTGTTGGAACAGTAAATGAGTGGACAACAGCAATAGAAGAAGTTACCATAGGGGCTACACCAGCCAATGGCGGAAGTCGTGGACACGCTGTTACTGTTGGGGGTGAAAAGGCACTGCCGTACTACTTTGATTCCGAAATGAAAAATCCGACTTGTGTTGTTGCAATTGATGTTTTTGATATGCCAATCCAGCTTGCGAAGTCAGTAAGAACCAGCTACGAGGATGTTATGGAAAGCCCTTCTGACTGGGCAAAAAAAGTGGTTAGTGAGTATCATGCGGATATGATTGCCTTACATCTGATCAGTACAGACCCAAAGCGTAAAGATGCATCTGCAAGTGAGGCTTCAAAAACAGTTGAAGACGTTTTGCAGGCAGTGGATGTGCCGATTATAATCAGCGGCTCAGGAACGCACAAGAAAGACCCGGAAGTCCTGGAAAAGGCTGCCGAGGTTTCAGAGGGTGAGAGATGCCTGATTGCATCAGCAAATCCGGACAATGATTATGAGCGTGTCGCAGCAGCAGCCAATAAATACGGGCATGTGTTACTCTCGTGGACACAACTTGAAATCAATGCACAAAAAGAACTCAATCGTAAACTCATCAAACACTGTGGGGTATCAAGGGATAGAATTGTTATGGATCCAACAACAGCAGCTCTTGGATATGGTCTTGATTATGCCTATTCCAATGTGGAGAGAATCAGGCTTGCTGGACTTACTGGCGACAAGGAACTAAACTTCCCGACACTATCAGTTAGCAGCAATGCATGGAATGCAAGAGAAGCATGGATGATTTCGTCACCCTTAAAAGAAGACAGCAACTGGGGAGAAAGAGAGCACCGCGGTCTAATCTGGGAAGCAGCCACCGGATTTGCTCTTGCACTTGCAGGATGTGAATTGTTTATGATGATGCACCCTGGTTCAGCACAATTGTTAAAAAAAATAACACGTATGCTTGGTGGCTCAATAAACGAAGAGAAGACAGATCTATCCAACTGGATAACAAAATTAATAATATAAGATGAAACATATTTGTATAGAAAAAGAAACTCGAAACAACTACGATGAAACTAAATAGCCCACTCCAGGTGTACAAATACCTGCCTAAAATAAACTGCGGTAAATGCGGAGAAAAAACATGTATGGCATTTGCCTCGCGCCTCGTTGATCGTTCAAAAAAGATCGAGGACTGCCAGATACTGCTTCAGGACAAGGAGAAGTTTCTTCAGCTTGCAGAGCTTCTTGCACCGGAAATTAGAGAAATTACTGCTGGAGTGGGAGACCGCAAAGTGAGAATCGGGGGGGATGACGTATTACACAGGCACCAGCTAACTTTTTTTAACCCTACAGTCCTTGCGTATGATGTATGGGATACGATGGAAGAGGTAGCACTCATCGAACGCGTCAAAAAAATAAGTGAATTTAAAAAATTCTACGTGGGGCACTATCTCAAACTCGATATGATAGCAGTGCGCTCGACTGGAGAAAGTGCAGCCAAATTCAAAAGTTGTGTGGAAAAAGTAACAGAGGTGAGCACACTTCCGGTGATGCTCTGCTCTTTTGATCCAACAGTTCTCAAAGCTGGACTTGAAGTATGTGCTGACAAAAAACCAGTACTGTATGCAGCAACAAAAGATAACTGGGAACAGGTCTCAAAACTTGCTCTCGAGTATCACGTGCCAGTGGTGTTGTTTTCCGAAGGCGATCTTGACTCTTTAAAAACACTTGCGGTAAGCTTCAACAGGCTTGGCATAAACGATATAATCCTTGATCCGGGTACGTATCCAGAAGGAGCGCAGCTCAAATCAACGTTTGAAAACTTTATTAAACTGCGGCGAGCAGGCATCAAGGAATCACAGAAAGAGATAGCATACCCGATAATGGCAGCACCGATCACTGCATGGATGATCGATAATGATCCTACCCCCACATCTTACCTTGAAGCAGCGCTTGCATCCATATTTATGATCAAATATGCTGATATTATGCTTCTTCACAGCATAGAACCACACGCACTGTTAAGCGAGGTGTACATGAGGGAAACCATGTACACAGACCCGCGAACACCGCTCAAGGTTGATTCCGGTGTATATAAAATTGGAAACCCGACAAAAGATTCGCCAGTGATTACAACTTCCAATTTTGCCCTAACTTATTATACAGTCGAAAGTGATCTTTCATCTGGCAGGATTGACTGCTACCTTGCCTCAGTAAACACGGACGGAATTGGAGTTGAGGCAGCGGTTGCAGGAAGACAATTTACAGCAGCCAAAATCAAAGAAACCTTTGACGAGGCAGGTTTTGATTTTAAAGAAAAAACCAGCCACAACACCATCATCCTCCCAGGGCTTGCTGCTCGATTGCAGGGGGATCTGGAAGATGTAATGGGAATTAAGGTGTTAATCGGTCCAGTTGATTCAAACCAGATACCAGGCTGGATGGATAAAAACTGGCTGTAAAGAATTTGGGTAAAGGACCTCGAAACACACATATTATCACGGCTCGGTAGGACATGGTTGGGAGGTAGTTGAGAGATATATCTCTACACAGAACAAATAAAAACGAAACCTTTATACACCAAAAACGCTAACAAGCCCAGTATCCATTAAGTACGGGGTATAGTGACTTAATATAACAATTACAATTTAGAAGTTACAAAGGAGGAAAAATATGAATAATCACGAATTTTTTTTACATGCAATCAACGAGAAAAAATTGGTACAAGTAAAATTTGACTCACAAGAAAAGGGAATAATTCAAAGACTTTGTGTCCCATTTGATTTTGGACCATGGAGAAGGGAAATGAATCCAAATCCTGATCGTTATCACTTTTACGACCTTGATAGTCCTGATGGAAAACATAATCTTTCTATTTTGCCAGAACAAATTATTTCAATTGATGTTACAGAACAATCATTTGATCCTGCTGTTTATATAAAGTGGAATCCAAATTGGTTCATCAAAAGAGATTGGGGTATTCACTCATAATCAAAAATTTTTAAAAGCACACAAAAGAGGTAGAAATATGTTATGTCCAAGATGTGGAGCGGAGATGAAAGAAGGCGACAGATTTTGTAGTTCCTGTGGAGCTGTTATAGAACATATCGAAAAGGTAGAAGTTGGAAAAAAATTTTGTCCCAAGTGTGGAGCGGAATTAGTAGAAAGCGTAACGGTTTGTAGTTCTTGCGGAGCAAGAATAAGTGAGATAAGCATGGAAAAGGCAAGTGCTGGAGCGAGGTTCGGAGCGTATATCCTTGATTCGATTATCGTTGGTGTAATGGGGTTTATTCTTGGTTTTGTTCTTGAGCCCATAGCATCTTTTTTGGGTTTATTGATCTCGGTGGGATATTATACCTACTTCTTTGGAAACGGACAGACTCTCGGTATGAAAGCAGCGAAGATAAAACTATGCGGAACTGATGGGACATATCCAATAGGATATGCAAAGGGATTTCTTAGATGGATAGGAATGATTATATCGGGTTTGGTAATAGGTTTGGGTTACCTTTGGATATTAATAGATGAAAATAAACAAGGATGGCATGATAAAATAGCTGGTACGTATGTTGTAGTTGAATAAAGCTCAACAAGCTACCACGGATGCCCCACAATTCATTCTGATGGTGGAGATGCTGGAGCTCAGAGAAATGAATATGCGAGAGCATAAATATTTATATGCGTCTCATAGAAATGTAAAATAGGAAAATGAAAACAATTATCCAAATCCATAAAGAAGGTAAATATTTCGTAGCCGTGGATATGACAACAAACGTGGCGGACCAAGGACTGACGGAAGAAGAGGCGATTAAAAATCTAAAAAAAGGGCTTGAAGAACACTATCAAATTCTTACGGAGTTAGCCCCTAAGGACTATAAATTTTTCTATTTATCGAGACTGTCACACCATCTGGTGTTGGATTAAAATTCCGGTTCTTCCAAATGTCCAAACCCGAAGCAACAGACACAAGACTTAAATCAACAACATGTTCGAAACAACGCCAACACCACGCAACGTGACAGTCTCGTTTCTAATTGTTCATTATCCATTTGTTTCTGAGCTTCCATCTCCACAGCCAGAACAAAAAAGACGGGTTTTTATGTAGGGAGGTTTCATAGTTCTATGCGATGTATACATTAAAGTTCTTGATTGCGATAGCAATCAAGTGCAGAAAATAACCTGTAACCTTCAATTCTTGATTGCGAAGCAATCAAGGTTCTACACGATGTGTATATTAAGGTGTTACTATGAAGTGTGATGTAAATATAATTACTGGCAGAACGATTGACCAGGGTGCCAATATTGATAGCAAATTATCTTCTGACTATTTTAATGCCTGTGCCCGCTGTGAAATAGGTGCGGAAGATCTAAAAACACTTGGCCTTTCGGAAGGAAGCCACGTAAAAGTCTCAACAAGGTTTGGCAGTGTGGTGGTCTCTCTTGCACTCTGTGATGGAAACCCGGAGGGTGTAGCATTTATCCCGATGGGCCCCTGGGCTAATACAGTAGTGAACCCTGATACACATGGCTGCGGCATGCCGGGATTTAAAGGTATATTGGGCAGCCTTGAGCCTACTGATGAAAAACCTCTTGATTTGAAAGCGCTTATGAGTTTGTATAGGGAGTGATATGTATGGAGATTACTGATGCGATCTGTTCATTCTGTGGCTCTCTCTGTGATGATCTGACCGTGAAAGTCGAGGACAACAAAATAATAGATGTGAAAAGAGCTTGCAGGCTCGGTGCAAGTAAAATGCTTGGACACGAGAGGATTAACTCACCAATGATTAGAAACGAAGCTGGAATATTGGAGGAAGCATCCTTTGATTCGGCAATCGACAAGGCTTCACAGATTCTTCTTCATGCGAAGCGTCCACTCCTGTACGGCTGGGCTTCCACGTCATGTGAAGCCCAGAGCAAGGGAGTTCTGCTTGGCGAAATTCTTGGTGCAGTGGTCGACAGCACTGCATCGGTCTGCCACGGACCAACCACGCTTGGAGTGCAGGAAAAAGGTCTCCCCACTGCCAGTCTCGGTCAGATTAAAAACCGTGCTGATCTGATCATCTTCTGGGGATGCAACCCGATTCATGCACACCCGCGACATATGAGCAGGTACTCAGGGTATCTACCTGGTTTTTTCCTTGATCGTGGTCGTCAGAATCGCAAGTTTGTAACAGTGGATGTTCGGATGACTGAAACCGCTGCTATTTCTGATGAGTTTTTACAGATAGAGCAGGGCAGTGATTATGTGGTGCTCTCTGCTTTGAGAGCGCTTGTAAATGGCAAAGACGATCTTGTGCCAGACGTGGTTTGTGGCGTCTCAAAAGAAGACTTGGTGCGTCTTTCTGGTATGATGCGCTCATGCAGGTTCGGAGCATTCTTTTTTGGTATGGGTTTAACCCAGAGCAAAGGCAGGTATAAAAATATTGACTGCGCTCTTTCCCTGACAAATGATCTTAACACACAGACCAAGTTTGTTATAACACCTTTACGCGGGCACTATAATGTTACAGGTTTTGGTCAGGTATGCTCATGGCAGACTGGTTTTCCAGCAGTTGACCTATCACGGGGAGCACCATATTATAATCCTGGTGAGATGTCAGCGAATGACCTGTTGATGCGGGATGAGGTGGATGCTTCACTTATTGTAGCATCAGACCCTGCTGCTCATTTCCCGAGTACTTCGGTGCGTAATCTTGCAAAGATGCCTCTCATCCAGATTGATCCTTATGCGAATGCAACTACTGAGATTGCTGATGTGGTCATTCCAACTGCAATCGTTGGAGTGGAAACCGAAGGAACGGCTTATCGGATGGATGGCCTCTCCTTGCGGCTGAGGAAACTGGTGGATTCTGATTATCCAAGTGATGAAGAAATTCTTGATAAAATAATAAAAAAAGTTAGCAGGAAGGGTGATGTCTGTTGAGTGAATTACTGATTAAGAATGGTAGGGTGTTTGATCCTATAAATAGTATTAACGGCGATATAATGGATATTGCTATAAAAAATGGAAAAATTGTAGATGATATTCCTCTATCACCGGATACAAAAGTGATTGATGCTTCTTCAATGATTGTTATGCCAGGAGGTGTGGATGCACACTCTCATATTGCAGGCAGCAAGGTCAATTCCGGGAGAATCATGTGTCCGAATGACGGCAGGTCCGGTATCGAGAAACGCACAAAGATTACTCGACCATGCAGTGGCTATACCGTGCCTAACACCTTTGCTATGGGCTATAGATATGCCAAACTTGGGTACACCACTGTCTTTGAAGCAGCCATTCCAATCCTTCATGCTCGCCACACTCACGAAGAATTTGGAGATATTCCAATCATTGATAAAGGAGGGTTGGTTCTTTTTGGCAGCAACTGGCAGGTAATGGAAGCTGTGCGCGAGAATGATATTGAAAAACTTGCAGCTTATGTCGCATGGGGACTCTCTGCAAGTCGCGGGTATGGTGTAAAAATTGTCAACCCTGGTGGAGGCGAAGCATGGGGTTTTGGCAAAAACGTTTCTGGCTTACATGACACAGTGCCAAACTTTGATGTTACGCCTGCTGAAATAATAACAGGTCTTGCAAAAGCAAACGAGATGCTGCACCTTCCCCATTCGATACACCTTCACTGCAATCTTCTTGGAAAACCTGGAAACTATAAAACAACTATTGAGACGATGAAACTTCTTGAGCACATCAAACCAAGCATGGATAGACAGGTAGTTCACATCACACACCTAACCTTTAACGCGTGGGGGGGCACAAACTGGGGTGATTTCGAATCAAAGGCTGATGCAGTAGCAGACTATCTTAACCAGCATGACCATGTTACTGTTGATATGGGACAATTAATATTTGGAAATGCCACCACCATGACCGCGGATGGGCCAATGCAATATGCCAATGCCCGCCTTCTCGCGACCAAGTGGACCAATGGAGATGTGGAACTGGAGGATGCAAGCGGCGTAGTACCGCTTTCCTATATTCGAAAAATGTATATACATGACATTATGTGGGCAGTTGGGCTTGAGGTTGCATTATTAACCAAGAATCCCTGGCAGGTATTACTCACCACAGACCATCCAAACGGTGGGCCATTCGTCAATTACCCGGAAGTGATAGCACTGTTGATGAGTGCACGAAAAAGGGAGGAAGAGATGTCAAAGCTCTCTAATAAAATGAGAGACCGCACAACGCTTTCCGGAATTGGACGGGAGCTTGACTGGTATGATATTGCCATAAAAACACGTGCATCACACGCAAAAATACTTGGTTTAACAGATCATGGAAAAGGCCATCTTGGAGCTTACGCTGATGCAGATGTTACTATTTATCACATCAACCCTGATCAGGTGGATGCAGGTCGTGAGCACGCAACCGTTAAGAAAGCCTTTGAAAAACCGGCATACACGATAAAAGATGGAAAAGTGGTCGCAATGAATGGAGAAATAACAGCAACACCAGAAGGCAGAACATTCTGGGTGAATGCAAGTGTGCCAGAAGAAGACAATACGAGGTTAATGAAGGACCTTCGCTTGAAGTTCAGGAAGTATTACTCAATTAACTTAGCAAACTACATGGTGCAGGATAGCTACGTGAAGCATCCGGTGGTAATTAAGGCAGGGGGAAGTTAAGAGATGCAGACAGTAACACTCACTCCAATCATACAGAGTAAAATCTCAATTGAGGCAGAAACCATCACCCCAGACAACTTTGCAGGCAAAACAAGAGAGGAAATAGAAAATATCACAATATGGGAAGGCAACCACAAGACCAGGCTCTTTGAATTCTTTAAGATCGCTCTGGAAGGAAAAGACAGTCCGGAAAATACCAAAATCATCATTAACGGAAGTATACCGAGAGTGAAACGAGTTGGTGAAGGCATGACCGATGGAATGATTCTAATCAATGGTGATGTCGACATGCATGTTGGTGCAAAAATGCAGGGCGGTGTAATCACAGTTAAAGGAAATGCAGACTCGTGGGCAGGACGTGAAATGAAAGGTGGTGAGATTATTATCGGGGGTGATGCAGGCTACTATCTTGGTGCAGGTTATCGCGGAGAATCCTGCGGCATGCGCGGCGGGAAAATCATCGTCTTTGGCGATGTAAAAGACTATGCAGGAGAACATATATGTGGTGGAGAGATACTCATAAAAGGAAGTGCCGGACTAATGCCCGGAATATCTAACAATGGCGGTATTATTACTATTGAAGGAAATACCGAGATGCCGGGAGCTGAAATGAAGAAAGGGACAATTAAAATAAACGGTGTGGTGGAAACACTTGTGCCTTCATATAAACAGGAAGACGATGAAGAGATAGACGGCATAGTCTACAATAAATACACAGGCGATGTTGTGGCAGGCGGTAAAGGGAGTTTGTACATAAAAAAATGAATTATAAGACAGTACCCCTGATAGATAACCTGTACTTGCTTTATAATGGAAAAAAACAGCAGCTTGTAACAAGAAATAAAACAGCACTGAAACCACTCAATGATGAAGAAACGGTGCAGTTGCGGGACTTTGAAGCACGGGTATGGAATCCTCGCAGAAGTAAGCTCGCCTCTGCCATCCACAAAAAAACACCACTACACATTAAGAAAACAGATCGAATACTATATCTTGGTGCAGCATCCGGCACAACAGTAAGCTATCTCTCGGACATCCTCACAGAGGGCGTAATCTATGCTGTAGAAATATCTCCAGTGAGTATGCACAAGCTTTTACTGCTGTGTGAAGAACGGGATAACATCATACCTATTTTTGATGACGCCAATAAACCGCAAAACTACCAGCATATCGTTGGAGAAGTGGATCTGATATACCAGGATATAGCACAGAGAAACCAGGCAGAAATAGCCATGAAAAATAGAAAACTCTTTCTAAAAGAGGATGGTTTGCTAATTCTTGTTATCAAGGTTAGAAGTATTGATGTATCTAAAGATGCGAAAGAGATACTAAAAAAAGAACTGCAAATACTTGAAACAGAACTGCATACCTGCCATATTACAAACTTGGCACCCTATCATAAGGATCACTACATGATAACAGCAGAAGTGAAAACCTGTGGTTGACAAAAGATTGAGCTAAAGCTATTACAGTGTTGGGTGTGCAGGGGACCCCGCCCCGCCTCTCCGTTATGAATCAAAAGACTTAAGTGAAATGCCATCTTCACCGAAAAATGATAACTGTGAGCCTTTAGGTAGTAGTAACCGGGGCATGGCGGTCCCGATGTGGATTCCCGCGAATCCGCATAAGATTCCTCGCAATGATGAAGATGGCTATTACAACACTTGTCGATGTATGAAGAGTGAAGACCCAAGTCCCAGAGCTTCCAACGATAATACTGTTCTCAATTGGATTGCTTGTGCTTACGGGACATGTTTATATTGAAAGAAGAAAGAAATAATAATACCATGCAAGAACAAATAGAAATAAAAAACGAAGTGGATATACAGGGGAAATTGATATTACCAAAAGAATGGCGGAAGAGATACCTGAAAAGTAGGGAGGTCGTTATGCGTCTCAAAGGTGCGGTAATAGAAATAATGCCCTATGAGAAGGTTGACCTGACAAAGTATTTCGATTCGGTTGAGGCGGATATAAAGTCAGATTTATCAGAGTGGAAATCGGTAAGAAGGGAATTATATGAGATTCGTTGATGCAAGCGTATTTGTTCACGCCTTCATAAAGCCGAAGAGAAAACTGAAGGAGCACGAAGTCAGGATCAAAGAAGCGGCTAAGAAAATTGTAAAGAGGATAAATGAGGGTGAGGAAATGGCAATTTCTACTGTTCAAGTCGCTGAAATAGCAAATTTATTGGAGCATTACATGCCGATAGATGATGCTTTGTCGATTGAAATGTTCCTGCTTACGGCAAGGAACGTGAGGGTGCATGGTGTTGAGAAAGCGGACTGTGTCAATGCGTTGGAGGTGGCAAAAGATACAAAAGTCGGATTGAGTGACGCCATAGCCTTCGTAATTATGAAGGAGAACGGGTTAAAAGAAGCATATTCTTTTGACCATGATTTTGATAGGTTAAACGTGAAGAGGATTACTGAATAAATACATTCTAATGATACGAGGGGGGAAACGGTGGACTACACATCATTTATGTATGAGGGGAAAGTAAGAGATAGAGGTATAAAGAAGGGGATCCAAATAACTACCCGGGACGCCTCGGAATTTATTCCGAGTGTGGTGCAGATGGGGCATTCTTCCAATGTTGATTAAGAGTATCATTATCAAAGGGGCAAGGGAGCATAATCTAAAAAATATAGATATTGAGCTTCCAAGGGATCGGTTCATAGTGATAACAGGTCTCTCTGGTAGTGGTAAGTCAACCCTTGCATTTGATACGCTTTATGCTGAAGGGCAGAGGAGATACGTTGAGTCGCTCTCTTCTTATGCGAGGCAGTTTTTGGGGGTTATGAATAAGCCGGATCTCGATAGTATCGAGGGAATCTCTCCTGCTATCGCAATTGAGCAGAGGACAACGAGCAAGAACCCGAGAAGCACGGTTGGGACTGTTACAGAGATCTACGATTACCTGAGACTGCTCTTTGCAAGAATAGGGATACCACACTGCCCAACACATGGTATCGATATTGTTGCACAATCGCCTGAGAAGATAGCCCGGAGGATTGCCGATGAGACCAGCGGATCGATAGTCGTACTTTCTCCAATTATCAGGCAGAAGAAAGGGACGTATGAGAAACTCATATCTGACCTCTATAAAGAGGGATTTGCAAGGGTGCGGGTCAACAAAGAGGTACACAGAACCGATGAGAAAATAGAGCTTGAACGGTACAAGAAACACGATATAGAGATCGTTATCGACAGACTGGATACTCTTGACAGATCGCGGCTGTCTGAGGCAGTCGAGAATGCAATAAAGAGATCGGATGGAGGGCTGGTAATCGTTCTTGACGAAGACAAAAAAGAGCATATCTATTCAGCCAGTATGGCTTGCCCGGTCTGCGGCATGTCATTTGAAGAGTTGCAGCCGAGAATGTTCTCTTTCAACAGCCCGTTTGGTGCGTGCCAGGTATGCCACGGGCTTGGCATCAAAATGGACTTTGACCCTGACCTGATTATCCCCAATAAGAGTGAATGCATCGCTGATGGAGCGCTTGCAATCTATAGAAACGCGATTGATGGGTGGAGGGGACAGCATGTTGCTGCTGTTGCAAAGCACTTCGGGTTTGATGTTTTTACGCCGATAAAAGACCTTACCAGGGAACAGTACAGTGCTTTGATGTACGGGTCAGATGAACAGATCAGGTTTAGCATGACCATGAGAAACGGAGATACAAGATGGTCTCACACCAGTTACTGGGAAGGGCTCCTGCCACAATCCGAACGGCTATATCGGGAAACTAAATCCGAGTACAGGCGACATGAATTGGAACGATTTATGAGAATCTCCCAATGCCCTGGCTGCAATGGAAAACGATTGAAAGAGAAGATTCTGGCGGTTACAGTCGGGGGAAAATCGATCATTGATATCACAGACATGTCGATTGACCGATGCATAAAATTCATAAGAAACATCGATTTAACAGAGAAAGAGCTTGAAATTGCCGAGCAGATTTTAAAAGAGATACGGGACAGGTTTGATTTCCTTCAGAAAGTCGGTCTTGGCTATCTCACACTTTCGAGAGCGTCGGGCACGCTTTCAGGAGGCGAGGCCCAGAGGATACGACTTGCAACCCAGATAGGATCAAACCTGATGGGCGTGCTCTATATTCTGGATGAGCCATCAATCGGTCTTCACCAGAAGGACAACCAGAAGTTAATCGATACGCTGCACCGACTGCGTGATATCGGTAATACGCTTGTTGTTGTGGAGCATGACGAGGAGACAATACGACGAGCAGATTATGTTGTTGACATGGGTCCTGGTGCAGGACTTGAAGGGGGGGAAGTGGTTGCAGAGGGGACACCGGAAGAAATTGAAGAGAACCGGAAGTCGCTCACAGGAAGATACCTTTCAGGAGAGTTGAAGATACCAGTTCCAGAGAAGAGGAGAAAATCCAGCAGGTTTATCCAGCTTAAAGGATGCCGGGAGAACAATCTCAGGAACATAGACGTGAATATTCCTACAGGAGTTCTTACGCTTGTTACAGGCGTCTCCGGAAGTGGAAAATCTACTCTTATCTATGAAATATTGTACAGGGGGATGATGCGGAAGCTCTATGGTTCAAAGGAGAGGGTTGGGCTCCACGATGAGATTGTATCAGGAGGCGAGCTTGACAGGGTGATTGTGATTAACCAGAGCCCAATAGGAAAGACCCCGAGAAGCAATCCTGCAACGTACACAAAAGTCTTTGATGAAATACGAAAGATCTTTTCAGAGACGAAAGAGGCGAAGATAATGGGTTTTAAGCCTGGTAGATTCTCGTTCAATGTTAGAGGTGGGAGGTGCGAAGCATGCAGCGGAGATGGTGTCATTAAAATCGAGATGAACTTCCTGCCTGACGTGTACGTGGAATGCGAGGAGTGCAGCGGGAGACGGTACAACCGCGAGACTCTTGAAATCAAGTATAAAGGAAAATCGATTGCTGATGTCCTTGATATGACTACCACCGAAGCACTGGATCTCTTTATGAATATTCCAGCAATCAGACAGAAGCTTGAAACACTGGTCAGGGTTGGACTTGGGTATATCAAGCTTGGGCAGAGGTCCACTACGCTCTCGGGCGGGGAGGCGCAGAGAATCAAGCTCACAAAGGAACTCTCGAAAAAAGCTACTGGAAAGACGCTATACCTCCTAGACGAGCCAACAACAGGGCTTCATTTCCATGATGTAAAAAAGCTGATAGCAGTGTTAAACGATCTCGTGGACAAAGGCAACACCGTTGTTGTTATTGAGCATAATCTGGATGTGGTCAAATCAGCAGACTATATCATTGATCTTGGTCCGGAAGGAGGCGACGATGGCGGACTCGTGGTTTCATGTGGGACACCTGATGAGATTGCTATAAACGAGAAGAGTTACACCGGAAAATTCCTGAAGAATGTTCTTGGTTAAGGGCTGCTTATTGGGAAGACTGTTTTACTAAACTCGACTGTTTAGCTATGCAAAACCTGCAAACAGCCTCAAACACATACTTATTCTTATCTTTCACCGGGCAAAAATATTCGTCTCCAATCTTTTGAACCTTGAACCCGCCCGGGAAAGGAGTGCCAACCGGATGCACGGGAGTTCTGGTTATAAACAAATTATATGCAGCGCATAGATTATATAACACACAGGAATCCACTTCCGGTTTATCAGTTAAATTTCTCATCACATATTCGAATCGCTTCAAAAAATCATAATAATTCTCAAGATCCAGTGGCTCATTACACGACAAATCAACACAGCGTATCTCTCTAATCGTGGAAAATAATTGTTCATTCCACTTCTTTCTGCATATCTCTTTGTAAGGAGATGGAAGGTATTTTATTTCGTCTGCAATAAAACCCTGAACACGCACAAGGTCAAAAATATTATATTTACCTGTTTTCTCACGCAGTACAGAAAGCAGTGATTGCTGATCCATCACGCGATATAAATCCTCAACCACTACCATAACAATAAACTCTTTGTTATTTTTTAACTTTCGTCTTCAACTGTGACAGTTTCGATGCAAGCCGACCCTTTGCAGCTACAACTTTTGAGCCTATTGGTGCGATGATTGGTGCGATGGCTTCACGGCGCATGGTTACTAAATATATCACAATTAATCCAATCGCAGTTATAATACTTGCATACACTAACCACCCGATCGATTTCTTGACAACCTGGAACTCTCCGCCCATGTTTTCAATCTCAGCAAAATAGCTGCCAGGCTCTGATTCTGTGTATGTGAAATTTAGAGTGGTCACTTCACCAGGATTGAGTGTTGTATTCTGCGATGCGACAACACTGCCGTTAATTCGTAACTCAACAACATGCTCACCTTTTATGTTGCCTGTATTCTTAATATCTGCTATGACAAACACAGGTTGTTTATGCGTAACATGTACAGGTGTTATGTTAAATGCAACAGCTTTAAACTCTGCTGACGGCTTTATCACATTTACTGTTTTTTCAGCAGCATCGTACCCTTCCTTTTCAACTTTTACCGTACGAGTGCCGCTTGTATCAAACATATAAGAAAATATTCCATCAGTACCAGTTACACCTACCTTGCTGTCGTCTACAAACACATCAACTCCAGATAAGGGAGTTTCACCAGCAGTTACTGTAAGCTCAAACGTATCGGTTTGCAGAAGTTCACTTACCGACTCGATCCTCAGTTGCGTCTCGCTGTATTCCTCAACAGTTATCGTTTTTGATGCAGATTCATACCCTAATTTGGTAGCATTAATGATAAAGTTTCCAGCACTGGTAAGTTCATAGAGCACCTCACCGTTTGTATCTGTGATTCCGATATTTTCGCCATTAAACTCCACATCAGAACCAGCTATTAATTCGCCACCGGCAGTAATTCCTATCGTTATCGTGTCACGCTCAGAAGCAGTATCCGGTGCAGTGATGTCAAGCTTGCTGGCAGCTTCGGCTTCAACATCCACTGTGATGAATGGGCGAAATCGCAGAGTGTTAGAATCATCAGCTACTTCAAATTTAATCTTACCCATCACATCGATCGTGTTACCGGCATCGAGGGATATTGATTCATGGTTTTTCATCTCTATGCCACTGCTGCTTCGCTTCGTCACTTCCATTTTTTCACCATACGAACTACCAGTTTTGATGTATTCTGGCATATCTGATATCTGAAAGACGCCTTCGATCTGTGCCATATCTGTTTCTCTGCCATGGAATACTGTGAAAATATGTACCATAATAATCGGGACGTTTTTCACGCTTCCAACTTTTGTTTTATACACATAATCCTCACCACCTTTCACGATAGTATCACTGTCTGAGACCTCTTCGCCATCCTTCAACAGTATAAAGCGCACTTGATTATCCTCTTTACTGATGTCGATAGGCTTCAACGCATAACCATCTCCAAGTGTGTATGGGCTGCCAATGTTGACTGTGTGTTTTTTATCTTCATCGATTAACACTTCAGAAATGTACCCTTTTGAGAGAATGTTAGCATCTGCATCGTCCACATTGGTATTGTTGTAGCCTGCAAAGTAGTTCTTAGCCATAAAACCAACAAGGTCATACTTACCCCACTCCTCATGTTTAAAGTTGATATTCACAGGCTTAGACTCATACACCAAATTGTCTTCAGCAATACTGCAACCGTTCACGTCAACAGTGGCATTTAGGGTCTCGCTCCAAAAGCCAGTCTCAAAATCATAGTACAGTCCCTCGAAATTGAGCGGTGTCCACTCAAAACTGGCATCACCACGTGAAACTGTGCCGTACAGCTTCTCAAGTCCGTCAACAAAAGGTGCAAAGCGCAGAGTGTTAGAATCATCAGCTACTTCAAATTTAATCTTACCCATCACATCGATCGTGTTACCGGCATCGAGGGATATTGATTCATGGTTTTTCATCTCTATGCCACTGCTGCTTCGCTTCGTCACTTCCATTTTTTCACCATACGAACTACCAGTTTTGATGTATTCTGGCATATCTGATATCTGAAAGACGCCTTCGATCTGTGCCATATCTGTTTCTCTGCCATGGAATACTGTGAAAATATGTACCATAATAATCGGGACGTTTTTCACGCTTCCAACTTTTGTTTTATACACATAATCCTCACCACCTTTCACGATAGTATCACTGTCTGAGACCTCTTCGCCATCCTTCAACAGTATAAAGCGCACTTGATTATCCTCTTTACTGATGTCGATAGGCTTCAACGCATAACCACCTCCAAGTGTATATGGGCTGCCAATGTTGACTGTGTGTGTATTATCTTCATCGATCAACACTTCAGAAATGTACCCTTTTGAGAGAATGCTATCATCTGCATCGTACACATTGGTGTTATTGTAGCCTGCAAAGTAGTTCTCCTTAGCCATAAAACCAACAATGTCATACTTACCCCACTCCTCATGTTTAAAGTTGATATTCACAGGCTTAGACTCATACACCAGATCACCCTCTTCAATGCTTCGATCATTCCTCGAATCAAGATAAATTGTCAGATTCTCGCTTCCCACATCCTCATGAATGTCATAAAAAAACCCTGAGAAACTCTGCGATGTCCATGTATACGTAGTACTCATCTCCTCGCTAGCATCCCAGATACGATTGCCAGTGTAGTAGAACTTGGGAAGTGCTGGTGCTTGCACTGAATCGGTAATGTTGCCTGTTGAGAGTGTTCCTGTGCCAGAGATATTGTAGGCATAAACTGTGATGTTCGCCCATCCGCTTGGATCAACACTTGCATTCCAGAATGTGTTAGTAGTATTATAATCTGTGCCGTTCAAGTTCACATTGTAAGAATCTGTTATATTACCAGAGCCTGCATCCCATGTGTAATTAACCCAATACTTACCAGCGACATTCGCAAGACCTGTTGGATCTAGTGGGAGATAAGTTGGTGCTGCTGGTGCCTGCACCGAATCATTAATCTCGCCTGTTGAGGGCGTTCCCGTGCCAGAGTTGTTATAAGCATAGACCGTGATGTTCGCCCATCCGCTTGGATCAACACTTGCATTCCAGAATGTGTTAGTAGTATTATAATCTGTGCCGTTCAAGTTCACATTGTAAGAATCTGTTATATTACCAGAGCCTGCATCCCATGTGTAATTAACCCAATACTTACCAGCGACATTCGCAAGACCTGTTGGATCTAGTGGGAGATAAGTTGGTGCTGCTGGTGCCTGCACCGAATCATTAATCTCGCCTGTTGAGGGCGTTCCCGTGCCAGAGTTGTTATAAGCATAGACCGTGATGTTCGCCCATCCGCTTGGATCAACACTTGCATTCCAGAATGTGTTAGTAGTATTATAATCTGTGCCGTTCAAGTTCACATTGTAAGAATCTGTTATATTACCAGAGCCTGCATCCCATGTGTAATTAACCCAATACTTACCAGCGGTATTCTGGAGATTTAATGGATCTGGTGAGTGTTGTTGAAAAGGCAGTGTGGAATGCAGTTCACAGCTTTGAAGACCTTGGTGTGAAATATAAGGAGGGTTTCAATGCCCCACACAAAAGTATAGCCTTGCTGCTTACCATATTATAGCTAAGGAAAGGAAGCTTCAAGCAATTCCACCCGGGCTCTGGATGGCTTTGCGTTATGGGTATCAATATTGAAGAAGGCGACCGCCACACGAGTTTTCAAAACGCGTGCAGAAGGATTTGAGACGAAGTGAAACGACGCATTACCATTAGAAGCTATGCCTCGGCAGGCTACCGATAAATACTCATCTAAAACTCCTTTAAAGTGAGAACCCTGGTAAAAAGACTCTCTTTGAAGCCGCGTTTAAAACGTATGATATGCTGCTTGCACCAAACTTCATGCCTTACCCTGCTTTTAAACTCGGGGAGAAAATAAAAGACCCGTTGAGTTTATACTTCTCTAGCAGATGTATCACTGCGCCAATTAATCTCGCTGGCGTTCCCAAGCTGCTCTTCAGTTCCTTGCGGTTTTGAAAATAAACTCCCTGATTGGTCTTCAACTGATAGGAAACTTCTTTGATGAGAAAACCATACTACAGGCAGCTCACAACTTTGAAAAATAGTACTGATTTTCATAACAGGCGGCCGGGTGGTGAATAAAATGGTGTATGAAAACAAGGATCAGGTAAAAAATCGGGCTCTGAAATACACATTCACTAAAACAAGCTCAACACCAAGATGTTCTGTGGGTGCCGTACAGACTATCAACTGATGAGCCTAATACACATACCTGTCCGATATGTCTCGACTTCCTGGTGCTTTCTTTACCAGTGGTGAATAAAAAGCAGTGGAGTGCCATTAAAGTGGACTTGCATTAAACTGCAAGATCAGCGAGTACACACAGTTCTACAGAAAAACTACAATACCATCCTTGACTCCGCTAAAAGGATTTGATAACACAACAATATGATTACCCACAGCACACGATGGCTCAATAATTATAGAAGGAGAAGACGGTAAACGCCGTGTTCGTATTAATCGGTTACCACATGGAAGACATTGACATCCTGAAGATTAGTGCAGCACGAAGGAAGCATTGAACACTCCAAATACACGCTTGTAGATTATAATCGCTCAGGAATAAAGCACCGCTTGAAGTGGTAACAGAACCAGACCTTCAAAAGTCCAAAAGAAGCCCGGCGGTTCCTTGATAAATTGCGGAAACATTGAATATCTTGATGTGAGTGATGTGAACCTTTGAGGGAGCGGTAAGGGTGGATGCCAATAGTCCATCATGGGCGGACAAGCTGCAGCGAGACAAAAATATCTCATCATCCCCACAAAGCATCTGAAAAGCCCTCTATGAGATTTCCAGCCAGAAAAACGTGCTTCGCTTCGCGGTAAACTGTAGTGCAGGAAACGCCACTTTGATGAGGCACGTGAGATCATTGCAAGCCTTCGAACCAAAGAAGAAGCTCATGATTACCGGTATTTCCCTGAACCAGACCTTGTACCGCTTCGAATCGCAGATTTGCAGCGCCAGTGATAAAAGAGACGCTGCCAGAACTGCCGGATGCCCAGAGAGAGCGTTTCATCGCACAATATGGCATATTGGTGGACATGCAAAAACCCTGACCGCCGAATTAAAGCTTGCGACATTCTCGGTAAGAGGTGCTTTTTAAAGGTGCTTTCGACGATGCTTGCCTCCACATGGATATTGACATGCTCAAGGCGAACTTAACTATCGGGGCAAGACTCTCACTGACTCTTCAAAACAGGATTTGTTAGAGATACTTCTACTGGAAAAATGAGATCACTGAGAAAGCGGGATTGGAAATCCCTGCCACACCACATTCTTCTTGCAATATGATTCACCAATCTTATCACACAGAATTTTCAGGGTGCTAAACAACGATTTAATGTCCTGCTCTTCGCTGCCATTTATAGTTTCGCATTCGCTTTGTTCGTCCAAAACCACAAGATGAACAGGCTTTTTTGCTTGTATGAAAAGCTACCTTGCCGCACCGCCGACATTTGATGTGTGTGCGCTTTTGTCTTTTTCCCTGTGAAGTAGTTCCTTTAGTCATGCTATTACCTTTTTTTAATCAAGGGGAGATGAATATAATATTATCTCCACGAACCACTATAGTCCCAAATTTTTTTGTGGAGTTATCAGCTAATATCTCCTCGGCATTGTCCATCACCAGATTCATGTGCATGTCATATCCCTGAAGCTGTCCACGGAACTCTCGTTGTCCTTTGAGTCTTATAAGCACATTTGAATCAAGAGCGTCATTTAGGATGTCCAGTGGTCTTTTGGCCATATTGCATAATTCTCCTTTCATTATATAACTTTAACTCTGCATCAATCAGGAAATGTGTTCAACCCGGGTTTTTCCCATAGATTCCTTACAATCTTTGGAACCTCGGTTACCATATCATAATTCTCCAGATCGATATGATAGGCCTTGCCACACTTGAATAACAGATCAACCGGAGTCATCTTGCGATCTTAACTCACCATTTTTCAGGATCTGCTCCAACTTACAGTAAATGTAGAGTGCTATTAAGCGATATGAACATAAGTCTGGAGACAATCTCATCACCCTGTATGAAGAGAGTATTATCACAGGAATCAATGAAACTTATAAATCTACACAGCAAGCCGAAGAACAGAAATCCTTGGTTCCAAATGAAGAAGATGTTACATCAGTTGGAGCATAGGAGATTAAAATGGTAATTTTAACTTTATCCAAAGGAAGAAATACAAAATTGATACTGTTATATTACAAACTTATATATACTTTTAACTTTATACGTTAACTTTATGCAAAAGAAAAAATACAAAATTGATAGTTCCAAGCGATTTATCAAAAAAGATGCAGAGAAACTTAAGAAATCTTTTACCATTAAAATCAAAGAGTCTGCAGAGAAAAGATTGCGAAAGTGCGATAAAGAAATTCAAAGGCGTTTTGCTGCCAAAATCAGAAAATTAAAAGAAAATCCTGGCGTACATGGCAAACCGTTGCGAGGCGATCTCCACGGTTACTGGGAGTTATATTTCGAAAACAAATTTAGAATTATCTATGTGATAAATTACAATGAGAAAACGGTTATAATTGAGGCTATTAAGCACAAAGACGAATTTTAAATCCCAAGTTCACTCGCAAGTTCCTCGAAATCGATAACTTCGACGCTGTCCCTTTTCCCATCTTCGATCTGCTCCATAAGGTCTCTATCAGACAAAATCTCTATAGTCAGTCTCATGGATTCGTATTCATCTGTAGAAATGGTTATCCACTTGGCCTTATGCGCTCCGTATGTTACAGCAGCATTAGATGCTTCCATAGTTAAGTAATATGGTTTATTCACTACTTAAAAATTGTGATAAGAAGTGGCGGTAAAATCTTCTGGTGTTGAGGTTATTTTAACATTGTTTGTTCACGTACTCGATTGCTACGCAATCAAGAGTTAATTTCTGCTTGCGTTGTATGCAGTTGCTGTATTATAAGCTCTCTAACTTTTTTTGGATCTGCTCTGCCCCTTGTTTTTTTCATTACTGCTCCAACGATAAAGTTCAGTGCCTCGTTTTTACCATTTTTGTAATCTGCTACAGCATCCTTGTTTCCCTCTACTGCCTGTTTCACCATTTCTGTAACCTCATCGCCCTCTATTCTAAGCAAACCTTTCTCCTTTACTATATGAGAAACGCTCTGGTTTTGTGTATCAAGCAGTGTTCTTACGATCTCAATCCCGCTTTTCTCAGTGATCTTATTTTTTTCCAGTAGAGAGAGTATCTCTAACAAATCTGTTTTACTGAAAGAGTCGATGGTCTTACCCCGATAGTTAAGTTCGCCTTTGAGCATGTCAGCTATCCACGTGGAGGCAAGCATCACGTCAGCACCTTTAAAAAGCACCTCTTCAAAGAATGTCGCAAGCTTTAATTCGGCGGTCAGGGTTTTTGCATGTTCCTCCTGTATGCCATATTGCACGATGAAACGCTCTCTCTGGGCATCCGGCAGTTCTGGCAGCGTTTCTTTTATCACTGGCGCTAAATCTGCGATTCGAAGCGGTACAAGGTCTGGTTCAGGGAAATACCGGTAATCATGAGCTTCTTCTTTGGTTCGAAGGCTTACTGTGATCTCACGTGCCTCATCAAAGTGGCGCGTTTCCTGCACTACGGTTTTACCGCGGCGAAGCACGTTTTTCTGGCGTACAATCTCATAGAGGAGGGCTTTTTCAGATGCTTTGTGAGAGGAGATATTTTTTGTCTCACTGCGCTGTCCGCCCATTATGGATATATTGGCATCCACCCTTACCGCTCCCTCAAGGTTCACATCACTCACATCAAGATATTCAATAATGTTTCGCAATTTATCAAGGAACCGCCGGGCTTCTTTTGGACTTTGAAGGTCTGGTTCTGTTACCACTTCAAGCAGTGCTATTCCTGAGCGATTATAATCTACAAGCGTGTATTTGGAGTGTTCAATGCTTCCTTCGTGCACTAATCTTCCAGGATCTTCTTCCATGTGTGCTCGATTAATACGAACACAGCGTTCACCATCTTCTCCTTCTATAATTATTGAGCCATCGTGTGCTATTGGGTAATCATATTGTGTTATCTGAAATCCTTTTGGCAGGTCCGGATAGTAGTAGTTTTTTCTGTAGAACTGTGTGTACTCGCTGATCTTGCAGTTTAATGCAAGTCCCACTTTAATGGCACACTCCACTGCTTTTTTATTCACCACTGGTAAAGCACCAGGAAGTCCGAGACATATCGGACAGGTATGTGTATTAGGCTCATCAGATTGATAGTCTGTACGGCACCCACAGAACATCTTGGTGTTGAGCTTGTTTAATTGAATGTGTATTTCAAGCCCGATTTTTACCTGATCCTTGTTTTCATACACCATTTTATTCACCACCCGGCCGCCTGTTATGAAAATCCGTACTATTTTCAAAGTTGTGAGCTGCCTGTAGTATGGTTTTCTCATCAAAGAAGTTTCCTATCAGTTGAAGACCAATCGGGAGTTTATTTTCAAAACCGCAAGGAACTGAAACAGCAGGAACGCCAGCGAGATTAATTGGCACAGTATTCACATCTGCTAAGTATAAACTCAACGGGTCTTTTATTTTCTCCCCGAGTTTAAAAGCAGGGTAAGGCATGGTTGGTGCAAGCAGCATATCATACGTTTTAAACGCGGCTTCAAAGTCTTTTTTTACCAGGGTTCTCACTTTAAGGGATTTTAGATAGTATTTATCGTGGTAGCCTGCCGAGAGCGCATAGCTTCCTAATAGTATGCGTCGTTTCACTTCGTCTCCAAATCCTTCTGCACGCGTTTTTGAAAAACTCGTGTGGCAGTCGCCTTCTTCAGCATGATACCCATAACGCAAGCCATCGAAGCGGGCAAGATTGCTTGAAGCTTCACTCATAGCTATAATATAGTAAGCAGCAAGGCTATACTTTGTGTGGGGCATTGAAACCTCCTTATATTCCACACCAAGGTCTTCAAAGCTGTGAACTGCATTCCACACTGCCTTTTCAACAACACTACTCATACCCTCGCCAAAGTATTCTTCAGGTACTCCAATCTTCATGCCCTTCATATCAAGTGGTTCTGTGGTGTCAAACTGCTTATTTACTGACGTTGAATCTCTCTGGTCGTATCCTGCAACAATATTAAAAAGAAGGGCTGTGTCAGCCACGGTTGTTGCCATGGGCCCTATCTGCTCAAGGCTGTTGGCATAAGAAATGAGCCCATAACGGGATACTGCACCATAGGTTGGTTTCAAGCCAACAACACCACAGAAGGATGCAGGACACCTTACTGATCCCCCTGTGTCAGAACCAAGTGCAAGAGGTACTTCCCCGCCGGCAAGTGCTGTTGCACTGCCGCCTGATGAGCCGCCTGGTACGCATCCAGCATCCCATGGGTTTTCTACTGCACCATAGTAACTCGTCTCAGTGCTTGTTCCCATGGCAAACTCATCCATATTTGTCTTGCCGATGATAACAGCACCCTCTCTTTTCAGACGTTCGATAACAGTAGCGTTGTATGGTGGGATGTATCCGGTAAGTATCTTTGATGCACAGGTAGTTTGTATTCCACGAGTGGAGATATTATCTTTGATTGCGATAGGAACTCCACATAGCCTGCCACCGGACGCGCGTTCTGCCATCGAGAGTGCATCCTCTATATTTAGTGTGATAAAAGAATTGAAATCGTTTTGTTTTATCCTTTCAAAACAACGGTGAACCGCTTCTGCTGCGCCATCTGTCTCTATGAAACGTTTTGTCTCCAGAACGCTTTGCCATGTTATCATTGTTCAGAGTATCCTCGCTGCTTTAAAGTGTCCATCTTTTATTTCTTTAGCGTTTGAAAGTGCTTCTTCCTGGCTTAACATCTCAGATGGCACATCGTCCCTCCATACATTGTACAGATCAAGTACATGGTGTGCAGCATCCACATCTTCCTCAACTTCATCGAGAGTGCCGAAGTATTCCAGTATCGGGTTTATTTTTTCGCTGTATTCCTCTATTTCGGAATCTGTGAGCCGTACATGTGCAAGCCAGCTGATGTGTTCAATATCACTCGTTGTAATCATTATAATCTACGAAAGATAACAGCATGTATAGAATATAGTTTTTGCCTTCCGTAAACACTAAATGGTGAAACACTCTCTGGTAGTTAAAGTTGTCTCTGCAAAGCGCCAAGCTTTGCAGCCTTCCGTAAACACTAAATGGTGAAACACCTTTCTGATAGGTTATGCAGATTAATGTTGATCTTCACATTCATTCAAGATATTCTATGGCAACCTCAAATAATATGAAACTCTCTGTTATTGCAGAACAAGCTTATAAAAAAGGTATTCAGCTCGTTGGAAGCGGTGATTGTTTGCATCCTAAATGGCGTGGCGAGCTCAGACAACTGGAGAGGGTTGATGATGCGTTCAGGTACGATCGTACATATTTTGTGCCGACAGTGGAAGTAGAGGATGCAAGTCGTGTGCACCACCTGATTCTTGTCCCCTCACTCTCAAAAGCAGAGGAGCTATACGAGACATTTAAAAAACATTCTTTAAATATTGATACTGATGGGCGTCCAACTGTCAAACTGACAGGAGAAGAGATTGCATCTGCTGCAAAGGAAAGCGAGAGTCTGATCGGTCCGGCACACGCATTTACGCCATGGACAGGAGTGTACGCTTATTACAACTCCCTGTCTGAGTGTTATGGCAGTCTTGTTTCGTATATTAGTTTTGTAGAACTTGGCTTGAGCGCTGACACATCCTATGCAGACCCCATTTCTGATCTACGCAGGCTCACGTTTTTAACCAACTCTGATGCTCATTCGCCATGGCCAAACAAATTTGCACGGGAGTTTACACGTGTCGAAGTTGAAAACATCGGTTTTGATGAACTGAAAAAAGCAATCCTCCAGACAGAGGGGCGCCGCCCGGTCTTAAATGTTGGATTATTCCCGGGGGAGGGTAAATACAACGAGAGTGCATGTATCAGATGTGCCAAACACTACACTCTGAAAGAAGCAATCGCACTAAGCTGGCGATGTAAATGTGGTGGAAGAATAAAGAAAGGCGTGAAAGACAGAGCAGCAGAGCTTGCAGATGTAGAAACACCATCACACCGCCCACCCTATCTGCACACAATTCCACTTTCAGAAATCATCGCTCTCTCGCTTGGATATTCAAGTTCAAATAACAAAACCGTGCAGGGTGCATGGGAAAAACTTATTACAGCATTCGGAAGCGAGGTGAACGTGCTTGTTGACGTTGATCTTGACAAGATCGATTTCGTGGATGAGCGTATTACCAAGGCGATCAAAGCGTTTCGAGATGGAGAAGTGATTCTGCACCCTGGTGGCGGTGGAAAATATGGGCGCATCGAACTGCCACCTGCTTCACAAACAAATAAAAGCGGCGGACAATCTTCACTTGGCGATTTTTAATTGATGAATTAAAAAGACTTTGAAGGATGACGATTTTAGTGTAAATTTTGAAGCAAAAGTGAAAAATGAAACAAAACAAATTGTATGGAATAATATTAATGGCGGTGTTGGCGGTATTGTTTTTTACCGCGGTCGTGAGTGCAACAGATATTTACGTACCTGAAGGTGGGAATCAGACAATCCAACAAGCGGTGAACAATGCATCTGGAGGCGACACTATTATCGTGCGCGATGGGATATACCACGAGAACGTGAATGTGGACGTGGCTCATTTGACGATTCGCTCGGAGAACGGCTCTGCGAACTGCATCGTGAACGCATCAGGCCCAAATGACTACGTCTTCAATGTGGCTGCGGATTACGTGAACATCACCGGGTTCACGGTCGAAAATGCGACTGGAAACCATAATGCTGGAATATATCTTGAAAGCATGGAACATTGCAACATCTCTTATAACAATGCGAGGAACAACAACTACGGCATCTACCTGTATTCTTCGTGCAACAACACGCTCACAGAGAACACCGCTAACTCGAACAACTACTGTGGCATCCACCTCAACGATGCAGACAACAACAACAACGTCTCCTGCAACTGGGTGCAGAACAACAGTGTGAATGGTTTCCGACTATACAGTGGAAGTACAGGAAATACGATCGAGCGCAACAATATCATCGCAAACGGTGCGTTGCAAGCCGACGGCAGCTACCACTGGAATTTCTATAACGACCAGGGCAATGCCGTGGATGCGAAGAACAATTACTGGGTGGCAACGGACAACGAAACGATAGATAAGAGCATCTACGATGACGAAGAAGGAAACGGTAAAGTGACGTTCTATCCGCCTTTGAAAGGTGCATCTCCATGCGCACCGATTCCGGAAGCAGCGACGATAATACTGTTCTCGGTGGGATTGGTCGTGCTTGCGGGGTATGTTGTATTGAGGGGAAGAAAATGATTGGAAAAAGTTTGACCAAAAACAATCGAGAAAAACGTGGTTGTAAAGTTGTTGGGTGTTGACATTGTTTCGACCTGGTTATATATTCAGGTATAATGTCTACTGTTCTGGGTTTGAACGTATGAAAGAAATTAGAGTTCTGGTATAACACCCAACAAGTTGACAGCCCCGGAAAAACGAAAAGTTTTTAAATACCTATGTTTACACTCGCTGATGAAAATAAATTAAAAAAATATGAGGTGCTAGAAAAAAAATGAAAAGCGGAAAAGTTAAGGGAAAAAACATAAAAGTTCGTAGACATATCTTCGCAATCGTGGGCATTGCTTTGCTTGTCACCCTAATTATGCCTGCCACCGTTCTTGCGGATATTGAAGAACACCCATATTTGGTGAAGACATTCATTGACGAAGAGGGACGGAAGATAGCTGAAATCATTGTTCCAGGACTGCCCCCAGAAAAAAGAATATCAGAGGCAGTCGTCTCCGACATCGAAATTAGGCAAGCGGACGCTACTCTTTCCGATGTACCTGCTTTTGACTGGTGCTATGGGTGTTCCGCAACCTCTGCGGCGATGATGTTTGGCTATTATGATAGAACTGGCTATTCGAACATGTACGCAGGTCCCGCCAATGGTGGAGTGTGCCCCTTGACCAATTCAGTCTGGGGTGTTGAGGAGTGTCCGCTCAGCGCAACGCATCAGGGCTATGATGGACTTGCAGTGAAAGGGCATGTGGATGACTACTGGTCCTTCTTTGGTAGTAATATTGACCCCTACTGCAACTATGTACCGCCATGGTCGGAGCACATGTACGCGGACTGCACCGCTGACTACATGGGAACCAACCAGCATTATAACTGGCAAAACAGCGATGGTGGCACTACCTTTTGCTATTATGTAAGTGGCGCTCCTCTCTATGATTACTCCGAATGTGAACCGGGTAAGCGAGATGGCTGTCACGGCATTAGACTGTTTGTTGAGTCACGCGGCTATAACGTGCACCACGACGGAAGTAACCACCAAAACTACAACCAGTGTATAGACCCATATGTTGCAGGGGGATTTACTTTTGATGATTTCAAAGCTGAGATCGACGCCGGGCGTCCGGTGATCATTCATGTCGATGGGCATTCGATGCTCGGTTATGGATACGATGACCCTATCACAATCCATATACACGATACATGGGGCCATAGTAGCCATTCGATGACGTGGGGTGGGTATTATGACGGTAGGCAACACTACGGGGTCACGGTCATCCAGCTACAATCGCTGCCAGTAATAACCTCCTGCGATCCCTCCAGTACTGAGACGAGCCAATTCACCCCCAGCCAAAGCGTCTATGTCAAGGGCAGCGGGCTTGAACCAAATACAGATTACAATATCTGGATTCAGAATGACCCGGTAGCTGAAGGGAAAACGCTGGCAATCGGAGAAGACCCCTCTGGAGCGCAAGAAGCAGTAACTACTGGCCCAGGCAATGGCAATCCATCGGGTGGCTTTCCTGCCACGGAGATTTGGCCCATCCCTCAGAGCGAACCGGTCACTCACCACCCATACGACATTGTAGTGGATAAAGTGGGAGGTGGCGAAGGCACGTACAACTCTAACGATGATGGTATAGATTCCGTCGCCGTGGTGGGCTTTGTAGCGCCGGTGCCGGAGCTTCCAACGATAATACTATTCTCGATGGGATTGGTCGTGCTTGTGGGGTATGTTGTGTTGAGAAGGAGAAAATGATTGGAAAAGGTCTGACCAAAAATAATCGGAAAAGGAAAAACGAAAATCTTTTATATACCTATGTTTATATTCATTGACAGAAATAAAAACAAAATGAAGTGAAAAAAAATATGAGAGTAAAAGAAAGTAAGCAAAAACGTAACCTAAAGATGTTTTTAGCCCTTTTAGTTGCGGCAATACTTCTCGCTTCAATCGTTCCGACTGTAAGCGCGTCCGAATGGTGGGATTCATGCTGGAGTCATCTGAAAGCAATAACTGTAACCGAGAACACAGGTTCAACCCTGACTAACTATCAGGTTGAACTGACGGTAACTTATGACTCTGATATGAAAAACAATTTCGATGACCTGCGGTTCACCAATGCAAACGGGACTGAACTTGACTACTGGATTGAATCCAAGACAGACGGCGACTCGGCTGCTGTTTGGGTCGAGGTCGATTCTCTGACTGCTTCCAGCGACACCACTATTTATATGTATTATGGAAATTCTGAGGCGAGCAGTGAGTGTAACGGGAGCGCTGTGTTTGAGTTCTTCGATGATTTTGATGCTGGGCTTGGGAAGTGGAACAATTTTGGCACTCCTACTCCAGTGACCTTCGAGAGCATAGAGTTCCACGACGGCTGGGGCTACTCCACGAAGGGCGATAGTTGGTATAGGTCAGGCAGTTATTCAAAAGCATTGTTGGATGTTACCAGTGGAACAACAGTAGATTTCAGGGTCAAACAAGGGACTGGACATGCCTCCTGGGATAGGTTTAATGATATCGGCATTGGCAGTCTACAATACGGATATACCGAGAGCAGTCATCCGGAGTATTTCACTATTGCTTTAAGGGATGGTTCTCTGAACGATATTACCTATCAGGCTTACAACGGTAAAACCTATACTAAAGAGGGTACAGACGATCATCAATTTCATAGATATTCTATGAAGTACAATAGCTCCAACGATCAAATAGCCTACTACAGAGATGAACAACTCAACACCACTTTGACGGCAGATTCCAGACCCTACGATACATTACCTTTTCTATTGGCTGGTCGTGATTACGGGAGCACTGGTACTACAAATTATTTGGATTGGGTTTTAGTCCGTAAATACGCGGACCTTGAGCCAGGTGCTATTTTTGGGAATGAAGAGGATAATCCTTCACAGGGCTGGTATTTGAGCAGCACCGATAGTGGTCTTAATAAGGGGATGTACAAAGGAAGTCAGAGTGGGGCGGCGGATTCTGTCTTTGTAGAGGGGTTTGAGGAAGTTGTCTGGATTGCAGATGAACCAGCAAGCGCAGATGTTGGCTTTCCCGCGGGAGACTGGACCGGACATTTGAGGAAAACAGGCGATGGAGACGAGTTTGAGGTTGAAATCGGCGTATGGGATGGAATTGGCTTTGACTCATGAGGGTATTATGACGAAGGTAATTTTGGAGCTGGTAACGATGCGGATTTTACGATAAGTGCTGATTCATTTACCGTATTGGCAGACGAATGGCTGGCTTTTCGTGTAACGAACTGGGACTTGGATGAATATGATTTCTACATTGTTACTGCTGACGGTCCGAGTTATGTCTCATCTCCACCAACCGACCCCAGCTACCCCGTTCCGGAACTCCCGACCGTCCTGCTCTTTGCGGTCGGGCTGCTCATGCTTGCAGGATACGTGTGGATCCGACGGAAGACGTGAATGGGGCTGCCACGGGGCAATTCTCCCGCTATCTTTTTTTACTGACCGTTTGGAAGCCGCATCGTTCATGGATATTAAGGAACAGCGCCAGGCGGTGCGAAATGTCTGGAATCCGTATCTAAAATATGGGAAAACATAAAATCTTTATGCTGTCAGTCAACGAACAACAGGAATAAAGTCGTCGAGTGAGGGGTATAAGCCCCCTGCTGTTTCGCACTAAGCCATTATAGGCTTTCGTCATGCTTTAACGGCGTTCAGCTAAGCGCCATACTTCCAAAGGCTATATGTCCAAAAAACATATGATATAGCCTTTATTCTGGCTTGCACACACGAGTATTCACGCGTTCCATCCGAACACTGCACGACCTCAGCTTCACAGCATCATCGCTTTTGTGCGTGTAGTGCTTACAAGGTAAGCAGGACACCAGGCAAATCTACTATACAGGAAACTTACCTGAGGTCGGTATCGTTTCTGTGCCATTGACATGGTTCTCACCATTACACCCTTACAGGCTTTCGTGTTTTTGGAATGTGGGGGGACTTTCCTCAGCAACATTTGTTACCGGCAGCCGCTCAGCCTCTCTCAACAACAATCCTACTGTGATTAAATCCATATAAAAACCTGGTGGTCGAGTTTGGAACGAATGTCAGGATCTGTTTTTCTTGATGATTTTTCCTATCTGTTGAATAATCCTTGATTTGGGTGCTTTTCTGTCGATGAGCACCCGTCCCGACACATTCCACCATGATTTTGGGTATGCTTTACCAGCCTCTACAACAGGGTTAAGCCCCAGTTCTGAAGCTGCTATTTGTATTTCCTTCAGTGCTGGCTCTTTTACTGAATGTTTTTTTGGTGCTAATCGTCCTTCTCCTCGAGATTTCGTAGTGTCAAGGTACACAGGCCATATTACAAGTTTATCTCTTTTACGCAGCATAGTACCATATATTATTGTTTCATTGGTTAAGAATCTTGTTTATGGGTTAGTAAGTGATAGAGGAATGTTCTGAACTCCGGATGCTCTATTGCGAATAGTTCGTGGTCTGAAAGGGTTGAAAATCCATCCTGTTTGATTATTTGTGTTATGTGTTTTCCAAGTCCGCATGTTAGTAGTTCTGATTGGAATAGTGAGGTTGGTGTCGTGTAGACTCTCTGTATGTTTAGAGTATATTTACCGTCTTTGATGTATATATACGATAGATTGCCTGACTTTTTATGGTATTTCGCTTTGAATTTTTCAGCATTGTCTTTTAACCATACTGGTGGTCCAATGTGTTTTTTGACCATTGGAAGCTTCGTTTCAAACAGTTCAAAGATAAGATAAATATCTGCATTTAACACGATGTAGTTGCTGTTTATAATTCGAAAATCATGCCTTGTTAATAGTTTTTCTACTGCATTTCGCATTTTTTCAAGCTGCGGATACAATGTGTCCTCCACTATGCAGGGCTTATGAAATGTAATACCTATTAACTCGGTGCCTCTTCTGTGAAACAGTTGTTCTATCTCCTCCTGATACACGAGCTTGCGTGCTGGTTTAGAGAAATATTCTGTGCACGGGTTTTTCAGGAAATTTCGAGCAATGTCAATGAAACGACACATGTTATCAAGGCTGAGTGCTGCTGCCACGTTTCGTTTAGGATCGGTTGGGTCAATCACCACAAGTGGATCACCATGCTTATGTGTTGCATGTTTTTTTATATCGATTGTTGTGCAGGGTTTCCATCTCAAGGAGGCTTTGAGTAATGCTTCAAACGAGCCGTAGTGTATGATCAGCAGTTCTGTCAGGTAGCCAGAAAAGCCATGTGTTCTCAGTTCTGAGCCATAGATTCCTGCTGCTTTAAGGAATTGTTTTGCAAGGCGCACATCCTTCTCACACGTTTTTATATATTTTTTTACAAAGTTGTTGTGGTGGGGAGTTCTATCCACTGCCGATTTGATGTTTTTTGTGTCTTTGATGTTAAAGCACGGCACAACGTCTATCTTGTAACTATTCATCATTCCATGCAGATATGGGTGCTCTGCATATCGCTCTTCTATTTTATCTGCATCGAAGAGTACTTTTCTTGCAATGTCAAGACCTGTTGTTTCAAGAGTTTTGCGATTCGCAGTTTCTGGAAACAGGATAAACAGATCGATGTCGTGTTCACCTGAAATCCATGTGTCTCTTGCTGCAGAACCGACAAGAACACCTTTGACCTGAAACTGTTTTGCAAAGCTGTTGATGCGTTCTAACAGCAAGTCGGCGATTATTTTTAGCTCTCTCCGCTCTTTCTCAATAGGCGTTATGCCCGGGAGTATTCTTTTGAAGATTTCCTGCATCTGTTCCTGTTTGAATGTCCTGTTCTACAGTTGTTTCAAGCTTATTTTATAACCACAAGATTACACAAACCTGCAACATTTGGATAGCCCCGCCCTTCTCCATGCAATTACTGTCTTGCGGGTTTGTTAGCTGAGTAGGCGTTGCTTGGAAGCCTTTGTTCTGGATATAAAAGTTCATTTGGTTCCATAGTTATATTGTCTCCATTTGTCGTAATTTTTCTAAAGTCCTTTTAGATAAGTCAAGTGCAGTTTTTGCCCTCGAAACATTAATATCTGTATCATTTTCGTAATCAGCATCTTTTCTTTCCTTCCACAGGCGGCGTAAGTTCTTTCCTATCTTCTTCTCTACGTTACGTGGTGATCTTTGGTATTGCTCCCTTACAAATTTGTGAGTATCAACTCTTGGAATGGATGTGTTTTTAACAAAAAGGTGATTCCTTGCGATACAAAATATACCATAATAACAGCGGCTCATTGCCGAACGTAGATGAGCTTCTCGTAAATCTGCATTTTCCTGATAAGATATAAATTCGTCAGCCAATTGGACATACAACTCCCAGTTAAAACTCATGTTGGTCTCACCATTATTTCAAGTATATTACCAATATCATCATCTACATCAAGCCACCACTCCTCATCGAATCTATCTAAAAGATTCAAGGACTCTTCAGGTGATGAGTTGGTTTTTATGATAATGAAAAGCCCTTCAAAATCTTCCTCGTAGTCTCTGTTCAATTCCAAGTATAGAAAAACATTCTTACCAAAGATAGAGAAAATATGCCTTGGAGCTTCAAATAGAATGCCTAAGCACCAGGGATGGTTGTTGATGAATTGAATCACTTCTGTTTTACTATTTTCATCAGAAAAGGCATAGAATTGGGATAAGGCAGCAAATTCCTCCTTTTTTCCAAGAATTTTTATATATTTGATTGCTTGCTTATAGATATTGAGAGAATAATCATAAGCGTTAAATGTTTGGAATCCCATAACAATTGGCAGGTATTCACTGCTCATTTTAGCCTACTGCCTCCATTTCTCTGTGTAGTTTCTCCACAAATTCAATAAAATCATCTCTTGCCTGTTCAATAAGTTCCTTACTGGCAAAAATTGGTTCCTCTGGTGGGACTTTATCGAAGTTTAACACAGTCATATCATATTTTGAATGAATAATTTCATGTCTCAGATCAATATATTTTTGAATACTTTTTAAAATTCCACCCTTCAAATTGGGAATTTCACCGAATTTTATTTCATAGGCTTTTTTATATGCCGTTTTACAATCTTCCCAATTTTGAAAATTTATTAAACCTTTCCCTTTTCTTACCTCGAGCATGCTCTCTAAAATGCTCTTCTCCATTGATTTTGCATAATTTTCTATTTCCTCTTTTACAGATCCCTTTCTGTCAAATTCCTTCATTAGACCTTCAATATTTGGTTTTCTCCCTTCTTTTTCCAGTTCCACAAATCTGGTTCTGGTGTAAACCTCAAACCCTGTCACCAGCATTATCAAACATTGTTGAACGAGCGTGGACTCAAAAAGGAAATCTTTCAACTTACACCCTTCAATTAAAATATTAACCTTGGTAACAGTAAAATCCCATATTTCCTTTGCAGATGGTTCAAGAACATCGCGACCAGCCTCTCTTACACGGTACCCCCCTACTTCTATATCCTCATCTCCTATTTGATATAGTGCACCATTTTTGCCTATCCTTATCTCTCCACCTCTTTGTTCTGCTTTACTGGATTTTAAATTTAAGCCACCTTCTTCACCGACATAGAGATAATTTTCTTTTTCCGACCAGGTTAAAGCAATAAATAATCCCCTATCGGAATTAAATTCTTTAATGTTCACCTTTGCCACGCGTATTCCCGTTTTTGTATTCCAGTGAGTAAAAACAAGATCGATGTTTTTATCCCGATGAAGTGCAAACCTTGAGTCCAAAACTTGAATATCAAAGAACAAAATATTCTCTAAAGAGGCATCCATCAAGTTACCCTTTGCTATCCTAAATTCTAAAGTTCCTTCTTTTTCCTCAACTTTCTCAAAAGGTATATTCAATGGGTTATAACCTCTCATCCAACCTTCCCTCCTAACATCTTATTCGTATCATTTTCGAACACATCCACCACCTTAACTGCTCTATCGCCTTTTCTGCCATGCAAATATCTGAAGCCGGTTAAAGACTGAGTTTGATAGAGTTTGAGCATAAAGGCAAGATATTCATTCCCTGGGGAGAGTAAAGCGGTATATCCACCTTTAATTCTGGGCTTGTTTACTATTTCCACTACCTGAAAAGGGGGGGTTGGCTTTTCTGTTGGCATCTTTTCACCCTTCTCGTATCTGTCATATTTTTCAGCCCGGATTAGTTCAGCATACTTTTTATTATCTGCCATATTCACCACACTTTTAACATATATACCGCCATTCATATAACTTCTTCTTACCGAAATTAATAATAAACCAACACGTATTTTTGTCGCTTTTAGATAGTTTGTACGTGTTTAGAGTCTATACAAATACGATTTTTTTATTTAAGCAAAATCTCACACACGGTTTCGTAGATTGGCCCTTTTGCTGTGAGTGTGCTTTTTTTAACCTTCAATGAATTAACTGTGAAGCTGCCAAGTGTAATATCTGCAAGGCTGGATACCTTTTCTTTCAACTGCCTTTCTTTTTTGCTGTCTATTCTTTTTACTCGTGCAATGGTTGCATGGGCTGTAAAATCATTACTTGATGCAAAACCAAAACCAGATAAAACCTTATCCACTTCTCTTTGCAGTGCATCGAAATTTCCCTTTGCTCCAAGCCATATCACTTTTATGCGATCCGATTTTGGAAAAACCCCAACACCCCCAAGCTCTGCCTCAAAAGGTGGAAACGACACCTGCGATAGTGCCGTGCAAATCCTTGATACCCCGGACTCGTCAACCTCACCCAAAAATTTCATCGTTATGTGAACAAGCTCCGGTCTAACAAGTTTTATGTCAGGAAGATCGAAGTTTGATCCAACATCTTCAATAGATTCCGCAAACGAGGCAGGGAAATCAACAGCAATAAAAGTTCTCATTTATTTTCTAAGATGTGGTCGAATTTACCTTCATCAACGGCTTTTGATGCATCTTTTGTTGTCATGTTCTCAACAGTTATACCGAGTGTTGTGCAGCTCCCGATTACTTCTTTCACCCTGTTTTTGAGTGTATACGAGAGCATGTTTTCATGTTTTGCTCCTGCGACTTTAATAAGCTGTTCCATGTTTATGTTGCCAACAGTTTCGCTTCCTGCGTTGCCTGATCCTTTTTCAAGTTTAAGTTCTGTAAGCACCAGTGCCGATGTTGGCGGTGTTCCGACTTCGATAGTGAACTTTTTTTTGTCATCGACGATTATTTTGACCGGAACCTGTATCCCATTATAAGTACTGGTTATTTTATTTATTTCATCAACTACTGCTTTTATGTTTATTCCCAAAGGACCAAGTGCCGGACCTAATGGCGGCCCAGGGGTTGCATGCCCTCCGGAAACAAGTAATTCCACAATGCTTGTCATATTTTATCACCTTTTATTCTGTTTCTTCTCTTTTCAAAATTCGAACATTATCTCCTCGTACTGTTATTGGTATCGGGACGACTGATTCAAAAAGTTCCATCGTTATCTCATCATGCACTTCATCTACATGTTTGACACGTGCCTTTTCACCTTTGAAAGGGCCTGTAATAAGTTCGATAATAGAGCCTTCTGTAATGCCGGTCACTGTAGGTTTAGGTGAAAGAAAATGCTCGACTTCTGCAAAACTGGATTCCCCCTTTATCACCACACGAGCGTGTGGCACTCTTTGAACTGCTTGATCGACTTCCTCTGGCACAGCTGCTTCTACCAATACATAACCTTTCAACTCATCCGGAACAAGAATAGCCCGGATATCAAATCGATCTTTTTTTGCTACCTGAGCTAATAGCCCTGCTACAGATCGTTCCTGGTTAACAGTAGTTTTGACTATGTATACAGCTGCATTCTCTGGTTTTGCAGGTTCGTCCATATTAAAATTCCTCCACTCAAAGCTTCTTTTCAATGAAAGCCATGTTTGTTGGTAGAGGACTAATCAATATATAAACTTTTCGAGGCTTCTGGTTTTTAAGGTTTTGTTTAATAAACGCTGCTCTTGATATGGAAAACATTCGCGATTCCATCACTAAAAAATTAGATCGTGTCGACCAAAACTAAAACTATAAATAACACAATGTTATAGGATAATATATTACTAAAAATTGAGGAAAATAATATGACAGAAAAATTAATTGATTTGATAGACGTGTCCCTCAATATCAGAGGCAGAGAGTTGTTAGGTAACATTAATCTTAGTGTAGGTGAAGGTGAATCACTTGGAATTCTTGGAAAAAGCGGTTCTGGAAAAAGCGCGCTGCTTTCTATGATTCGCGGGGATGAGACATACAAACCAACTAAAGGAAAAATGGTTTACCATGTAGCAATATGTCCCTCCTGTGAAAAAATCGAACCACCAGGCAAAGCAGGACAAACCTGTACGTGCGGGGACACATTCATAAAAAAAGATATTGACTTCTGGTCAGATAAAAACAAACATTATGTGAACCTGATCAAGCAGCGAATAGCAATAATGCTTCAACGCACATTCAATTTGTATGGCAGCGACACGGTACTTGAAAACATAATGAAACCACTGCTTGAACGCAATTACACATCAGCGGACGCCGTCAACAAATCAGTTGAGCTTTTGACTGCACTGAACATGGTTCACCGTACACTATATATAGCAAATGACTTAAGTGGTGGTGAAAAACAGCGGGTAGTATTGGCACGACAACTTGCAATGGAACCAGTATTACTCCTTGCAGACGAGCCAACAGGAACTCTTGATCCAAAAACAGCAATGCAGGTAGAATCTACCATCCAGGCCAATGTTAAAGATGGTCACAGGACAATGATACTTACCTCACACTGGTATGAAACAGTAAAAAGACTTACAACAAGAGCGATACTACTTGATAAAGGAAAGATTGTTGCAGAAGGTAGTCCAGAGGATGTTATCAAAAACTATCTTGAAACAGGTGAAGAATTAGAAAAAAGAGAAGTGGAACATATTGGATCTCCAATAATAGATGCAAAAGATATTAAGAAATACTATTACTCGCTTACCCGCGGAATTGTAAAAGCCGTTGATGGCGTCAGCTTCGCAGTAAACGAAAACGAAATTTTTGGCATCGTTGGCATGAGTGGTGCAGGAAAAACAACACTTAGCAAAATACTTGCAGGACTTGCCCCGGAATATGCTGGTTATAAAGGCTACTGCCAGATGCGTGTGGGGGAAGATTGGGTAAACATGGGTGTGTCAAGCCCCGGACGTGGTCGTGCCAAAGAGCACATGGCAGTTCTTCACCAGGAATATGGTTTATTCAGCTTCAAGACAGTACGTGAAAACCTGACAGGGGCAGTTCCCGACCTTCCGGATGAACTTGCAAAATTCTCAGCAGAACAAACGATGGAAGCTGTTGGCTTTGAACCTGATGAAATCGATGGAGTGCTTGACCGGATGCCTGCAGACCTTAGCGAGGGAGAACGGCAGCGCGCAATCTTTGCTCTCGCACTGATACAGGAGCCGCGAATCCTGATCCTTGACGAGCCCACTGGCACGATGGACCCTATCACACGAGCAACAGTAGCAAACACAGTAAAACGAGTGAGGACAGAGCTTGATACAACAATCATTGTAGTCTCTCATGACATCGACTTTGTAAAAACGGTGTGTGACCGTGTAGCATTCATGTCACTAGGAAAAATAGAGAAGATTGGCACACCGGAAGAGGCGATTGAGGCACTATATGAAAAAGAAGGAATAGGAGGTGAAAAAAATGAATGATGAAATCAGCGATTATGAAGTTAGATATTCAAGGGCAGGAGAAGCATATATCCTCAGGGGACTTGCTGATGAAATAATCAATGAATTTGGAGAGGAGGCTGCAAGGAAAATATTCTACAACACAGGTAGAAAACTCGGCGAGGCTTTTGCATCCAAAAAAGGAACCGGGTATGACCCTGTGCAAGCTTTGGAAATACTTAAAAAGCACACCATCAGGGGCGACAACTACACTATCGGCATCCTCGAAGGATTTGTTGGAAAGGAGGGTGAAACAGTTACAAATATCCAGATTGTAAACTGTGTGCTCCAGAGGATAGTAGGAATTGAATTTACAAAGCGGCCAATATTATGCAAAGTTACGAAAGGGTATATCGAGGGCGCCCTTGGTAAACTCACCGGGCTTGACGTAAAAGAGGAAGTATCCAGATCAGAAAAAGATCCTTTTCCAACATGTTACGGGAAAATAACATTCTCCAAAAAAAACTGAATAACAAAACACGGCAAAAAATTCTAACGGTGAGTTCCTGTGGATCAGTCTCATGTCCGCGTTTCACAACTTGTAAGTTATTATATCTGCCCTCGTAAGATATATTTTGAGCAAACACGAGAAACAGAAGTAAAACCAGGTTTGAAGTCATTATTATTAAAAGAGCTTTCACATCTACTTCTGGATATAATAACAGACGAGTTGTCAGAGGAGGATATCAGGCAAGCCTTCTGTGATATTTCACAGGAGCTACCGCACATCTATCCACAGATTGTTGAAAAGACCACCTCACGGGAACTGACTGCATGCCTGGATGAACTCGATATAAAAACAATTGCACAAGGGTTGTCTGATCACATCAGGGAAGACAAGAAAAAGCTGCTGTTAAGCATTACACCATACACAACAGAACCTACTCTGCGTTCAGCAAAACACAATCTCACAGGCACACCAAACAAGATTATAAAAATGGGGGACGAGCTTGCACCAAGCCTTATTCGAACTGGAAAACCGCCCGAGAATGGGGTGTGGTGGTCTGAACGGCTGAGTCTTGCAGGTTATGCCCTGTTAATAGAAGACGCTTACGATACCGTTGTAAATCGAGGCTTTGTTGAATATTTGGGATACGGCAGGCTGCGTGAAATAAAAATACATACGAGAGAGCGAAGGATGGCACTGCAAATACTGCATAAGATACAAAAGATATACCGCAAGCAGGTACTACCTGAAAAAAACCTTCGGATGCACCCTGTGAACGATGTGAGAATAAAGAAGTGTGCAGCATGACTCCATGCACACTTTCATCAAAATTTTTTTAAATGTGTGGAAAAGTATAAACGCACTTGATTACTTCGTAGTCGAGAGTTATTCCTGCACACTCCGTGTGCGGTTCTGCACAACTTCGTTGTGTAGTGTTTATGACCACTCATGTTACCATCTGTAGAATCATAAGAGCGTCAAGTGATGAAACCCTGCCGTCGCCACTAACATCAGCAATAGCGAGGGTTTCAGGAGTGCAGGGGCGGCTGCCAACTGCGATTTCAAGCACGATTGCAGCATCTGTTGAAGTGATCTGGAAATCGCCGTCAAGGTCGCCTTTTAGTGGTGGTATTTCTTTCCATGGATGCATCAGAGGGAAGCAATCAATGCTGCTTCCACCTGGAATCGGATACGAAGTCTCGCCGATACCGTCGCTGTTGTTGTCGCTTCCTGTGTAGTCTGAGTAATAGTTGCCAACGGTTGAGGTGTTCCACTGGTTGGTGCCTGTGTCATAAGCGTTGTGGTTGGGGTTGTTGATGAGATTGTTGTGGTAGAAGAGATTATTGTTGCTCGAATAATACAGGTGGATGTTGTAGCGGGTGTTCGAGCTTGCAGTGTTGTTTGTGAGCATATTGTTGTTGCTCGAAGATTGCAGGTAGATGCCGTAGATGTTGTTCGATGCAGTGTTGTTCGTGAGCGTGTTGTTGCTCGAGGAATACAGCAAGATGCCTGCCCAGTTGTTGTTCGATGCGTTGATGCGTTCTATCCTCGAATTCTTTGTGTATGCGAGTAACACTCCCTGTTGGTTATTTGTCAGTGTGAGGTCTTTAACCGTTATATTTGTGGAGTTCACAAGTCCAACAAAGCCTGCATCACCAGGAACTTCCTTGTTCTGTTGGTCGATCCAGTAATAGATCGGTTCTCCATCTACCAGGTTGCTTGTGTCTATGCTATGAGTGTAGTGAGAGAGTATGGAGCCATCAACGTCAAAGTTGTAATTGTTTTCAGACATTATATTGTTCGTGAGTGTGTTGTTGCTTGAAGAAGACAGGCAGATGCCGCCGTTGTTGTTCGATGCAGTGTTATTTGTGAGTGTGTTGTTGCTTGAAGAAGACAGGTAGATGCCATTTCTGGTGTTCGAGTTGGCGGTATTGTTCGTGAGTATATTGTTGCTCGAATAATACAGCCAGATGCCGCAGCCGTTGTTCGAGGCGTTAGTATAAGAGATGTTGCAGTGCTCCACGCTGTCAAGATGTATTCCAGCCTTATCGTTTTTAGTCGCATTTTCGACCGTGAACCCGGTGACGTTCACGTAATTTTGCTGCACATCAAAGACGTGGTCATTTGAATTCAATGCGTTCACTATGCAGTTTGCTGATCCGTTCTCTGACTGAATCGTCAAATAAGCTACAGTCACGTCAATATTCTCTTTCGTTCCGGTGTATGCATCGCGCACGATTATCGTATCTCCTTCTGAGGCGTTATTAACTGCCTGCTGGATTGTCTGATTTCCCTCTTCTGGCACATAAATCGTATCAGCGGATGCGCATCCAATGCTTATAACTGCCAGTGCTGCGAAAAGAAGTGCAAACACCGATACATTCCAGAATATGTTTCTTTTGTTTTTCATTCTTTCATCTCCATTTTTTAGTTACTTTGACTATTTCTATTACTATTTATAAAATTTTCGATAATGTTCGTTGTTTTCTATGCACTCGATTACTGCGTAATCGAGAATTAAAGGTTACCGATATTTCTGCACTTGATTGCTATCGCAATCAAGTACGATCTATTTTATATTTTTTATAATCTCTCTTGTCATTTCACTGGACTTTGCACTGCCTCCAAGATCGTAGGTTAGCACACTGCCTTCTGCAATCACCTGGTCAACAGCAGTGAAAATGTTTTCTGATGCTTTTTTCTCACCAAGATACTCAAGCATCAAGGCTCCGGCAAGAATGGTTGCCACAGGATTGACCTTGTCCATACCTGCATACTTTGGTGCAGACCCGTGAGCAGGCTCAAACATTGCATAATTGTCCCCGATATTGGAGGAATAGATTAAACCGATACTTCCAACAAGCCCGGAACACTCCTCACTGATCACATCCATGAACAGGTTGGTTGAAAGTAGAATTGACTGGTTGAATATCTGCGGATTTTTAATTAACTGCTGAGCAATATTATCAATATGGTATTCCCAGACTTCAATTTCTGGATACTCAACCGATACATTGTTTACTTCTTCAAGGAAAGCCCCACATGTCTGCTTCAAAATGTTACTCTTGTGAATTGCAACAACAGTCTTCCAGCAACGACGATCTGCCTCTTCAAAAGCATAGCGTGCTACGCGATTACAGGCATCTCGTGTAATCAAACGCAGGGCAATATGCATATTATCATTAAGCTGCATTTCTTTTCCGGCATACAAACCTTCTGTTCCTTCCCGTACACACACAAAGTCCACATCACCAAGAGGCGGATTTGTGTTTGGAAAAGTCTTAATCGGGCGCACATTGGAATAGAGATTGAACTGCTGGCGGATGGACACAGCTACACTCTTTGGAGAACCAATACCTCCCGGGGTAGTGGTGGGAGACTTGAAACACGCATCTGCGGAATCGAGTACATCCCAGCTTTCATCAGGAATAAGGCTTGTACCTCCATGTTTTTTCCACCATAGAGCGCCTGCTTCAATTTGAATAAATTCAATATTCACAGAAGTAGCATCAACAACATCCAGCATGCATTTGACAAGCTCAGGTCCAACACCGTCACCGCCAATAGTAGCAACTTTTTTACTCATAAGCCTTTATAATAAAAAGACAACTGCAATAAAGTTATCCTTTTTATTTGGGCAGTGTCATGGTTAGTAGCTGGTGTTATCTCGAGTCTTCAAACTCAAGGTTTTAGTGATTTTATTTGTGATCCTCCAGTAACCTTCAACCCATTTTTTCAGTTTTAGCACGTATTTTTTGGTCTTTTTGGAGAGGTCCACCTGGCTGTCATGAGTCGATGCAGTGGTCGTTTCGAGCTCGCGAATGAGGCCGTGCTCCATGTCCATCTTAGTGTGGAACTTGTAGCCAAAATAGGATTTGCTGCCCTTCTTTGTCCACGTGCCCTTCCTTACTTCGACGCGTCTCCGCTTCCTCACCACGGGGCTTATCCGCCTTCGCATGCCCGGGATCCGCGGTGATAAAAGTCGCATCCTGAGCAACTCCTTGTTTTACCTTTAGGCCAAAAGCATCGAGTTGTCGCTGGAGTTCCGTCCAGATTGCCCAATCCTTACCGGTCTTCGCCAACCGCTCTCTGAAATACCATACGGTCGTAAAATCCGGAATGCCCTCTGGGAAAATCCGAGAAAGTTCATGAACGAGAGCCTATCCACAGCCTGCCTCTCGGGTTCTGGATCGGAGAGCCCTTACCACTGCTGGAGCACGAGCAGCTTGACCATTACCACCTCATCGATGTTTGGTCTTCCGCCTCGTTCGCTCCTGTTATCGTACATATCACCCACGATCGGGCGAAACGCTCCCCAATCCACCAGCGATTTAATCTCCGCCAGTCGATCGCCAAGCTGTTCCACTCGCTTGTACGCCTCCTTCTGCCCAAAGCCTATTAAAGTTTTCATAATATATGATTATATGTATGAACATATAAAAAAAGTTGTATATCCAAAGGGTTTTTCAAAATTCTCTAAGGTCTTTAGAGTACGGAAATATCTGGCTGGGTCAATAGTCATACAATCACCAGATATACTGTGCGACCAAGGTACTCTTTTGGACAATCGACTTTGGCACTGTTTCCGAATTTTGTTACTTTACGAATGAAAAAACCATGAATGTCATCAATTTCTATATGATTTTGCAGTTGTATTTCTACTTTCTTCATAGGATATCTTATGGATATCCCTTATATATAAAGATTATGATAAAATCTGCTTGGGATCCAATCGAATAGAAATGACTAATTTCAAACCAGAGGACATTTGAATGAAAATTTAAAAGTTTTTCGGGGATACTGTCTTCATAGCAATACTTATATACTATGTATCTAAAGAATGTTAGTATGAGTCTGTAAATATCCCTTAAGTGATTCAAAATCAACTATCTCAACTTCAACAGACACAGCAGCAAGCACAGATGTTGATTGGACAAAAAAGCCAGATCGAGTTAAGCTTGCGTGATGTAGACCGTGCACTGGAGGTTGCTTTTGGAGGCTAAGCAACTGGCGTAGCACCGTCCGCGTCCGAAACCCACGATTTTGGTTTGAACAACAAGAAAAATTGAAAGAGGCACTAGATACAGCAGGACTTACAGCACAATAGAAATATAATTTTATTAATTTATAGATATTTCATGGATAACAGTGTCTCACGCAATGAATTTTATTCTCTATTAACAGAGTTTAAAAACCCACTTTTTTTATGCCATCGAAATGCAGATCCGGATGCTATTGGAAGTGCTTACTCTCTTAAAGAGGTATTTGGCGGAAGCATTGGCGTAATCGATAGTGTTGACCGCATAAGTTCTACCCTCATCAATCGCCTCGACATGAAGGTGCTCTACAACCCTGATATATCAATGTATGATATCACTGTTGTGGTCGATACATCTACTGATGTTCAACTAAACAATATCAAACTTGAAAAATACTGCATTATTGACCATCATACGACAAATACCATGCTGGAGGGAGCAGAGTTCCATCTCATAGAACATAGAACCTCGACAGCAGAAATCGTTTACACAATGCTTCATGAAACCGGGCATTCATTCTCTACAGAAATGGGCATAGCACTGATAACAGGAATCATCACAGACACAGGACATTTTAAACACGCTACAGCAGATTCACTATATACCACCGCCAGTCTGCTTGAAGAAAGCAGGGTCAGCTATGGCGAAGTTCTTGAACTTCTTTCTTCCACGCCGCATGATATATCCATGCGCATCGCCATGCTAAAGGCAGCCATGCGCACAAAGATCGAACGGGCGAATGACTGGATTATCGCAACTTCTTATGTCAGCTCATTCAATGGCACGGCAGCATCCACCCTGGTGAATATTGGAGCAGACGTTTCATTTGTAGCAACTCCTATTGGGGAGATGGTCAGGATCAGCAGCAGAGCCCGGCGCACCGCCATTGAAAGGGGTGTGACACTTGGAAAAATTCTTGAGGAGATTGGAAAAACACATGGCGGGACAGGGGGAGGACATAACGGTGCAGCAGGACTTGAAGTAATAGGCGACAAAGATCAGATACTATCGGAATGTGTAAAACGTGTGAAAAAAATATTGCTCAAGCGAAACCTTTGAGATCTGGATGTTTGTAGAATGAGAAGGTTTGGATAATAGAGCAAGCGTTTACTAAGTACACAAAGCATATAAGCATTGTACTGTATTAAAGTCGTTCGTGATGTTAGTTTACGTTAATGGAGAATATGTTCCACAAAACATGGCAAAGACATCATTGTACGATCATGGTTTTCTTTATGGTGACGGTGTTTTTGAAGGGATTCGTGCTTATAATGGCAGAGTCTTTCGATTAAATGAACATGTTGATAGATTATACGACTCCGCACACGCAATTACTCTTAAAATCCCGATTACGCCTGATAAAATGTTGGAAGCCATTCTTGAGACACTTCGTTGCAATAATTTAACTGATGCATATATCAGACCTATTGTAACACGTGGTATTGGAGATCTTGGTCTTGATCCACTTAAATGTCCACGACCCAATGTATTTATCATTACCGAGGAATGGGGTGCAATGTATGGCGACCTTTACGAAAAAGGGCTTACTGCAGTAACTGTAGGTATTAAACGAAATAGAATTGATACGCTACCCCCTAACATCAAGTCTCTTAACTACCTTAATAATATTCTTGCCAAGATAGAAGCAAATGAAAAGGGTGGGAATGAAGCAATTATTCTTGATACCAATGGATATATTTCTGAAGGTTCTGGAGATAACATATTCATCGTAAAAAAAGGCATTATCTACACACCACCACCGCTTAACAACCTGAAAGGTATTACACGTGCGGCAGCTATTATGCTTGCAGAGAAAAATAATTATTCCTTAATTGAAACAAACATAGGACTCTTTGATTTATATACAGCAGATGAAGTATTTGTCACTGGAACAGCAGCAGAAATAGCACCTGTAACCAAAGCTGATGGCAGAATAATCGGGGACGGTAAACCGGGTAATATTACCAGGTGCCTGATGAAAGATTTTGTAAAACTGCGAAACAGCGAGGGTGTACCGATATATTAGTCGCGAGCACTTACATTTCAGGGTTTAAAACACGAAATTATTTTCTATTTGTTTCATGAACTTTACACAATCGGAAACATATATCTTATCTAGTTCAATCATCCTTCTCGCCCATTCTTTTTTACAGATGTTGATATAAATGATTTTTCAGTAAGCCACGCTATAACTACACTTCGCACAACATCTGAATCTTATGATTTTAACGAAGGCAACAACAAGAGAAATCTCGGTAGCAACCTTGTAGAGACGAACTCGTAATTGGGTATAACGATGGGATATGTGCAACGCAAATTACAGAGAGAGTCAATTTTTTAGGAGAAGATATTAATAAGTGTGTTGAACAACTGGTATACACCTAAGAATATGAAATACATTGAGCCAATTATCAAAGCCTGTATTGATATCGCCAAAAGCATCAATGCACCTATCATCTGCCTGAGCGATCTCCCCATCAAAACAGATGATGTGCCGGTTATTATTGCTGAGAATAGCACACTGAAGATCAATAAACTGATGCCGGTGGTAGAATCAGACTCTGAAGGTGGACAATTCATACAAATTCTAAAAAATATAGAATCTCATAGTAAAACGTCCTCGGAACAGATTTCAGATGCTGCGGTTCTCTCCTATATCGGCGGGTTGTTAAAAGGAGACTATGTAGTTGGTATTGTAGAGATACAAGACTCCGTCTCTATCGTGGTTCATGATTTAACAGAAAATAAGATTATAAATGAACTTCTGGATTGCGGTGAAAGAGTGGATATGCGCCTGTTGCTCTCTGTAATGAATGTTGCCTTTGATATTGCTACTTTTGGCAGAGAAGGTGTGCCAATCGGATGTGCCTTTGTTATTGGGGATGCGGATGAGGTGATGCGCAGATCCCACCAGCTTGTACTCAATCCTTATTATGGTCATAAGAGTGAAGAGCGCGATGTACTTGATCCATATACATGGGAGGCTCTCAAAGAGTTTGTGCAGCTTGATGGTGTAATTGTTATTGATGATGAGGGGCTCGTTGTTGCAGCAGGCAGATATCTCGATGTTGATGCAAGGGAAATATCAATCAAACAGGGGCTTGGTGCACGACACGCCGCTATTGCAGCCATTACCAGGGATACCCAGGCAGTAGGCGTTGCAGTCTCGCAGACCGGTGGAGTTGTTCGTGTTTTCAAGGATGGCATAGCAGTTGTTGAAATAAATTCTACCACAAAGATTATAAATAAATATGGAATCGATAAGACATAACAAAAAAATTATAATATCAGTTCTCTTGTTGTTTATTTTTACATCTCTTGGATGTATACAACAGGCTGACATTACTCCTGACTCCACTGAATATGTTTTTAATTACACTCCTTACAATTCTATAGCTTATTATATTATGGAAGATGGTGTAAAAACCGTTTATGTAATACATAATGCCACTCAACTGGATCTTATATATATGACTTCGGCATCATCTAGATCAAATTTCGGAATGTCCAATATAGTAGCAGTGAACAGGGGAAATACAGCAAATTCTTATTCGTATACTATTTCGTCTCGTGTTATAAAAGGTAGAAAACATGTGTTTATTGAGTTCCCACCATCTACAGACTTTGTTGCATACACTGAAAAACTCGAAGGAAATACGCTTGCACGAGAAATAAAAGGTAATAACCAGATAAAAGTTGTGCTTTTGCCTGATTATACTACTGGAAGTCGTTTTTTAGGAATGCCGATACCAAAACCAGATAAGATGTATGAAGATGACTCTGGCAGAACGATTATGGAATGGACTGGCTTGGATATAAAAGGTTTCTCTGTCAAATACTACAAAAGGTCAGCGCCCATCACATTGACCTACTTTTTCACGATCCTTGCTGTAGCAGCAATGCTGGTACTAACCTATTATCGGTTAAAAATACAGGTGCTTCGAAAAAGAAGAGAGGGGGAATAAAAACTGGTGTTTGCATAACACGAACGGCATTCATGCATCAACACGATAAGATAAACCACATTCCTGACATGAATAAATAATATATTCAAAGCCAGACTCATTTTTCCCTCTGGTGGTACGCATCCAGCTTCCACAGGTGGGGCACTTGTGGTCAACAAGACTTCGATTTTTAGAACTCACATCAGGCATACTTTGTTGCCATAGCAAGGATGCTGTAAATAGGTTGTGGTGTGCCGCAACTTGAGCTTTTCAAGTGCTGCTTACCGTATTTGGGTTTGAAATGAAGGTAGGGCACGCGAACGTCACCAAAAAACAGCCCAGGTTCAGATATACTTTTCTTTGTTAAAATCCATGCTGTGGTATTGTGAACATCCTGTTACAATCTGCAGAAGATATTAGATATCTATTAAAGGTGGGTTATCCCCGCAACAGTGTTATCAGGTTTGTATGTGATCGCCATCGTATCATTAAAGCACAACGAATGCTACTTTCACGCGTTGTCTTTGATATTACAACTGTTCTGACGCGTAAATCAAAAATGGTTGACTGTAGTGCTATTGATGGAGCATACGTGTGGGTTGATGGCTTCAATGTCCTCTTTGGTGTGGAATGTATTTTTTTAAATGAACCTGTGTTTGTATGCGATGACGGATTTTTCAGGGATTTACGTGGTGGTGTTCGAAATTATAGGTTAACGGACACCTCTTTTCAAGCCATTGATGCAATACTTTCTTTTTTTTCTGACCACAATCCTTCACGGGTAGAGTTTTTGTTTGATGCCCAGATTAGCAGAAGTGGTGAGCTTTCAGCAGTGTGTGGGAAAAAATTAAAGTCCTTTGGGATTAATGGTATTTCAAGAACATCGAAGCGTGTTGATTTTGAACTCAAACAGTGCAGAGACATCGTTGCAACATCGGATGGTATCATTATAGACAAGGTGGATCGTGTGTTAAATCTTGTTTGCTGCATTTTCAAAAAGATGGGTAAAACTGCAAAAACTCTTGATGAGGTTACATGAAGAACATAGGCATTGTAGTAACCGATCCTTCTGACTGGACCGCCTTATCCTTTATCAGCAATGTGAAAGCACAGGGCATGCATCCAGTGATTATTCAGCTTAGTAAAGCCATATCTGATATTGACCACATAAATTGTGATGGCAGGAATCTTGCTGATCTAGACGGGTTGCTGGTGCGGGATGTTGGATCTGGTGGGCTTGAATCAACAGCTTTTCGCTTTGATCTCTTGCTTGAGCTTGAACGTTCTGGCATGCCTGTCATCAACTCTCCATCTGCCATCCAGCTTGCAGCAAACAAACATCTCTCATACTGGAAATTAAAACGTGCTGGCCTTCCGCTTCCGAAAACCTGTGTGACCTCAAGTGTTGGGGAAGCTGCATCCTTTGTCAGGGAAGCTGGATGTGCTGTGGCAAAACCAATCTTTGGATACAAAGGGTACGATGTTGAGTTAATCAAAGAACAGCAACTGCATCGTATCGAGGAGATCATTCGAGAGCGTGGTGTTATATATCTCCAGGAGTTTATCACTCATGGTGGAAAAGATACCAGGGTCTTTGTTGTCGAGGGTATGGCGATTGGTGCAATCTATCGAGTAGCTCAAAAAGGAAGCTGGATAAACAATCTCAGTCGTGGCGGTATTCCACAGTCATGTACGCTCACGACAGCACAACAGGATATTGCTGTAAAAGCAGCATCTGCACTTGGTTCCGTATACGCGGGAGTTGACCTCGTTGAAGATGAAGAGGGAACTTTTGTGCTTGAAGTGAATGGCACCCCATCTGGATACGGTTTGTACCAAACTCTTGGCATCAATGCTGCTCAATATATTGTCGAAGCACTGCTCAGAAGCTTGATTGTGCCTTGATTGCTAGCGCACTTGATTGCTAGCGCAATCGAGAATTAGCCGTTAACCGTTATTTTCTGCATACGGAGTATGCAGTGGCACGCCATTTACATCAATCTCACCGTTTGCAATGCGGGAGGAAGAAATTGGCTTTCCATCATGTGCAAGTGCATAATCTACACATATTATTTTAATCTCTGGCAGACATCTCTCCTTTCGCTTTTTATTAAGCTCAACAACCACTGAAAAGGTTTCAGGCGAGACCACAATATAATCAAAGTCATCGCTCAGTGCAGGACCAAGAGCATCATTTAGCTGCACAACTGTCACGTTCACATAAAAACCTGAAACAAAATTGAGCACCTGCTGACATCGCACATCAAAATCTGCAACATGGTGACTCTTCGAGGAAGCAAACCTGTTTGAAGTAATGCCAATAACCACTTCTCCAGCTTTTGCAATCTCACATGCACGGGCAAGCACCTTACGATGCCCTGGATGCAAAAACTCGAATGTTCCGCCAACAGCAACCCGAATCATACGAACAGCACATTACCACTATCAAATAAAACCTTACTGCAAACACACTGTCTGCATAAGTTACAAAGAAAGGAGTATCACTTTTGCTGCCTATACCATTTCCATATAGGTACAGTTCTGTTTATCGAGTGAACAAGGGTTAAATAGTTTTAAACTTGACTTTCAAACATACCCCAAAAAACACCATCATCCGACCCAATCGATGTATGACCTATCAAAACATAAACCCCCTTGCCACCGATTTCCCCAACTTACCATAAATTTTTCCATATCCAGCAGAGAAAATAATCGAGCTTGTTTTACATCCATCTCTTCAACCATCATCACAATGTCCCCACCAGTCTTCTCCTGCACAAGAGCAAGACGTATCCCCCCAACTCATCAACAAGCCGCACAATGCTCAATCGAAGATGTTTGCATTTCCATGCCAGATACCTGTAGAAAATCATACCCACAACACATAAGAAAATGTGCGCCCGGATGTTGAAATCCTTATGATGGTTAACCGGTCCAACCGGAACAAGAAGTACATCATTTAGCAGCTTGAAATCGTCCTCAACAAGATACTTCTGGTTGTACGTCTTCGCAATCTTTTTGGAATGCCATGCATGTAGATCAGTAAAAACAATAGTCTTTCCAAAACCCGCATAACGCTTCTTTTCCACATCATCCAGGGTCCACACCGCCAGAGTCGGCTTTTTCTTGCCAGGTGGCACCGCGCCAATTTTATACCCAAACACCGATCTGAAATCCTTGTAAATGATCCCACTCACCTCCTGCTCCACGCTGCCATAATCCCGCTCCTTCCCCCTGTTGCTCCCAAGCCTTCTTTGCAGATCGGTAAGTTTCGCCAGCATCTTTGCTTTTCTTTTTTCATAGCTTTCCATCTGTTTTTTATGCGAGGCAGCACTGTAGAGGACAACAGTAGTGAATTCCTTCCCGAAGAATTCGTGCTTTGTTCGATAACCATATATCTTATTGCCCTTTGAATTTGTATACAAATATTTGTAATCATCAACCGATATTTCCAAAAGTTGTTCCGCTTGATTATGTTTCGCAGAAGCTACAACATTCATCCGGGACGTCACATCTTCGATATTTACTGTGGAATTGTTGCCCTTGTCAAAGACCAGTATCATGTCGTCAGTCTCTATCTTCAGATTGGTCAGCCGCTCCGTGAGTGCATCCAGCAGTTCCGGGAATATCCTGGAATCATGTCTATTCCCTTCGTAGACTTCGTGCATGAATGGCACATTATCTTCGGATACGGTAAGCCCCATACATATCTGTTTCATATGGTTTCTGTATTGTTTGTTCTTCCCGTTCTGCGGCAGTTCTTCTCCTTTTGTGATGTAATTGAACCAGTTGGTTTCATCGAGGAAAAGTATCCGGGGCGTCATGCCTTTCTCGATAAGCGCCTTGCACAGGTCGTCTTCGATTTTCTTGCTGGTTTCGTGGTCTACGTATTTGTAGTGGTTCAGGAAGTTCTGGAAGGTCAGTTTGTGCGGAAACTTCCATATTAGACTCAATGCGGATTTATCGAACCATTTCTGCATGGCATTCTCTGATAACGCTCCGTCGCACCTTCCGATGATGTTCAAGAGGAGATACTCGCCAACTGTTAAGCCTTCTATCTTCTTCTTGTTGGTATGTCGGTTTACAGTCTCTATAAAGTTCAGTTCCTCGGATATGGCAAGGAGCGCGGCGGTTTTTCCGTATTGGAATGATGTTAGCTTGATGTGTGGTAGTTCTGTTGCCCGTTCCTTCAGTTCGACGATCTTTTTCGCAGTTCCGAGGTACTTTTGCCACACCTGCTTGGGCTTGCCATCGACTCTTGCCATTTCAACGGCGTACCAATAGAGGTGACCTTTGATCTTCTTCTTTCTCAATGACACCATGTGGGTATATTAGGTCATACTGCTATCTATAGTTATTTGTTATAATCGATATGTATCGTGGCATTATACTAATATCAAAAGTTAGGTCATACAGCTTGAGAGACGGCATGAGGAAAGTTTAGGGGTCAATCTACGCTTCTTTGAAAGTCGAGTTTGAATCCGAGCTGTCCGGACTACCGAAAGAAGAACACAGGACACATCATTAAGAAGGGATTCAACGCCAAAGGTAACCAGATGTTCAAATGCAAGACTTGCGGTGTGAGATTTCCTGAGACCAAACTGTTGGAAATCGCAGATTCACTGCATTTAGCAATTAAAAAAAGTACAAATATCTAATATATATTGGGAACTTTTGGAATCGTAGAGATATTAGGGACAATGATTTGAATTGATGTTACGTTGTATTGGCTTTGATTATACTGATGAGGATTTTTATGTGACTCATTGGTGGGATTTTGATTTATGGATGGACAGGACAAAACGCAAGTGACTGGAAAAATTTAAATTCTATCATGTGCAATAGTTAATTCAAATATTCCTCAAAAAATCCCATTAATATCAATACCAGTGAGAATGGGACATAATATGGCACATGCTGTAACATGGTGTTTGTCTGTGATAAAACCATTGGTAAATTCAATATCACTTATTCTATTTGACAGAGGATTTTATAGTAAGGAACTTATGCTAACATTCTCGAAAGCCATTTACCCATATCTCATTTTTGTCCCAAAAAATTCTAAAATTCGGAAAGAACCTGCTCAAACGGAAGAAACGGAAAAGAAAACTGTTTAGTATAAGTTCAAACTAAATATAAATAAAACAGTTCTGAGGGGGGAGACCACTCTTGCATTATTAAAACAAATATTCGACAAAAGAAGTGATAAATCATACGACTGGGCATTCGCTACCAACCAATCTTCAATTGATCCGGATCACATTATTGCTTCATATAAAAGGAGATGGAGAATTGAAACAGGTTTCCGTGTCCAGGATGAAGCTTGTATAATGTCAAAGTCAAAAGATGTCAGTATCCGATTTTTTTATTTTGCTTTATGAACAAGTGCTGCAACTGCTATGGGTTGTGCTTCGTACAAAAATGAGGTAAGTTTTGTGCGTTCATGTTGGATATGTACGAAGAGTGTACTAAGCGAGGATATAAGAATATATGATAAGCAGTACACCCCCACGACACAGCAACATGGGGGTGCAGGTTGATGAAGCATCAGGGTGCCATCGATAAGATATCCACATCTTATAGCAAAATTAAATGGACGGTGTAGTTGAGACTATGAGAGATGGATATATTATTCGAAGATACTGTACTTTCTCCTCACACATAAATGATGTGTAGTCCACCGTCCCCCACCTCGTATCATTAGAATGCATTTTATTCAGTAATCCTCATCACGTTTAACCTATCAAAATCAGGTAGTGTCCTAAATTTCATGATCCACCCTTAAACATCAAAAATTCCCTCCACGTCCATGAATGATTGGTGATCCCTTTAGCCATACACGGAGTCCTCTCGATGTTTCTGACCCCTTTGGGAGTTTCAATCGCAAGTGACAAATGGGGTCTGATAAGATTGGTGTAGCACTGGTAGAGGTCAAGGTGGTCGTCCAGCATATTCTTGCATTTCGAAAAACAGAGACTTTTCCAGACCAATCTCGAGATTCTATGCCGCAGGGTAAGGTTATATCGTTCTACATACACCGTTTCAATATCTCCAACCTCTAGATCACCAAATATTGTTGTTCTCGTCTTTCCAACAACTCTGCCTCTTTCCCGTTCCTTAACAAGCGGTCCGTAGTTGATTGTGTCCGGATCGAAGTTCCCGAGTAGAGCTGTAGTATACTGATCATTACCAACGCTTGCGAACACCGCCTTATCATCAGTGTCAGGAACATTACCACGGTTTTTCACCATTGCCATCAGTTTATTCGCAGTTCCCTGTACTCTTTTGCCCGTGCAATGGGCTAAATGAAGTTTTGCGTCAGATTTTATAGCTGTGTAGATCCAACATCTCTCTGTTCAATTTTCTTTTGTTTTTTTGACGAATGACCACATCTCATCCATCTGTATCCGGGTCAATCCCACGTTTTTTATCAGTAAATCCGTCACTTCTCTTGCATGTCTTGCGAGATCTTCGATAACATTTGATATCGTGTCTCTGTGAATCCCTGTTATGCGTTCAATCGCTCTGACTCCGTTCTTTTCGACGAGAAGCTTGCATATTATGATGATCTGTTCTTCTTTGAGGTGTCTGTTGTAGAATACCGTGCCTTTGGTCTCAGGAAATCTCACACCGCAAGTCTTGCATTTGAACATCTGGTTACCTTTGACGTTGAATCCCTTCTTAATGATGTGTCCTGTGTTCTTCTTCGGTAGTCCGACAGCTCTCGATTCAAACTCGACTTCAAAGAAGCGTAGATTGACCCCAACTCTTCCCTCATGCCGTCTCCTCAAGCTGTATGACCTAACTTTCGATATTAGTATAATGCCAATGATACATATCGATTATAACAAATAACCATAGATAGCAGCATGACCTACCATACCCACATGGTGTCATTGAGAAAGAAGAAGATCAAAGGTCACCCCCATTGGTACCGCTGAAACGGCAAGAGTCGATGGCAAGCCCGCCAGGTGTGGCAAAAGTACCGGAACTGCGAAAAAAGATCGTCGAACTGAAGGAACGGGCAACAGAACTACTACACATCAAGCTAACATCATTCCAATACGGAAAAACCGCTCCTTGCCATATCCGAGGAACTGAACTTTATAGAGACTGTAAACCGACATACCAACAAGAAGAAGATAGAAGGCTTAACAGTTGGCGAGCATTCCCTTGAACATCATCGGAAGGTGCGACGGAGCGTTATCAGAGAATGCCAGTTTGAAATGGTTCGATAAATCCGCATTGAGTCTTAATATGGAAGTTTCCGCACAAACTGACCTTCCAGAACTTCCTGAACCACTGGCAAACACGTGCAGACCACGAAACCAGCAAGAAAAATCGAAAGACGACCTGTGCAAGGCTTATCGAGGAAAGGCATGACGCCCCGGATACTTTTCCTCGATGAAACCAACTGGTTCAATTACACTACAAAAGGAGAAGAACTGCCGCAGAACGGGAAGAACAAACAATACAGAAACCATATGAAACAGATATGCGTATGGGCTTACCGTATCCGAAGATAATGCCATTCATGCACGAAGTCTACTACGAAGGAATAGACATGATTCCGGTGATATTCCTGAACTGTTGGATGCACTCACGGAGTGGCTGACCAATCTGAAGATAGAGACTGACGACATACTGGTCTTTGACAAGGGCAACAATCTCCATTGCAGTAAATATCGAAGATGCGGACGTCCCGGATGAATGCTTTCGTAGCTTCTGCGAAACATAATCAAGCGGAACAACTTTGGAAATATCGGTTGATGATTACAAATATTTGTATACAAATTCAGCAAGCAATAAGATATATGGTTATCGAACAAAAGCACGAATTTTCGGAAGGAATTCACCACTGTTGTCCCCTTACAGTGCTGCCCGCATAAACAGATGGAAAGCTATGAAAAGAAAAGCAAAGATGCTGGCGAAACTTTTACCGATCTGCAAAGAAGGCTTGGGGAGCAACAGGGGAAGGAGCGGGATTATGGCAGCGTGGAGCAGGAGGTGAGTGGGACTACTTACAAGGATTTCAGGATCGGTGTTTGGGTATAAATTGGTGCCACCTGGCAAAGAAAAGCCGACTCTGGCGGTAATCCTGGATGATGGGAAAAGAAGCGTTATGGTTTGGAAAGACTATTGTTTTACTTCGATCTACATGCATGGCATTCCAAAAAGATTGGTGAAGACGTACAACCAGCTATCTTGTTGACATTATTATTATTATATGTGACGATTTCGCTGCTAAATGATGTACTTCTGTTCCGGTTGGACCGGTTAACCATCATAAGGATTTCAACATCCGCGCACATTTTCTTTATGGGGTTGTGGGTATGATTTTCTTACAAGGTATTCTCTGGCATGGAAATGCAAACATCTTCGATTGAGCATTGTGCGCTCTTGTTGATGATAGGGGATACGTCTTGCTCTGCAGGAGAAGACTGGTGGGGACATTGTGATGATGGTTGAAGAGATGGATGTAAAACAAGCCTGATTATTTCTCTCTTCGCTGGATATGGAAAAATTTTATGGTAAGTTGGGGAAATCGGTGGCAAGGGGTTTATGTTTTGATAGGTCATACATCGATTGGGTCGATGATGGTGTTTTCTTTTGGGGCATGTTTGAAAGTCAAGTTTAAAACTATTTAACCCTTTGTTCACTCGATAAACAGAACTGTACCTATATGGAAATGGCATGGGCAGCAAAAGTGATACCCTTTCTTTGTAAACTATGCAGACAGTGTGGTTTGCAGTAAGGTTTTATTTTGATAGTGGTAATGTGCTGTTCGCGTATGATTCGCTGTTGCTGGCGGAACATTCGAGTTTTGATTCTTGTAATTACGATAGTGCTGATTTCAGCGATAGCTGCGATAGCGTCCGCATCAAACTGGCCACAGTTCCAGTACGATGTCGCAAACACTGGCAATTCCACCGCGAATGCACCTGACACGAACCACATAAAGTGGATAACCGAGGATATCGGAGCAGTAACAGGCTCGCAGGCGATGATCGTTGATGACCGGGTCTTTGTTTATGCAAACACAAAGGTCTACGCACTCAACAAGACTACAGGCACGACCATCTGGAACAGATCAATACCAGGAGATACACAAAACTACGATTCGTGGGCATCTCCAGCTTACAACAACAGCATGCTCTTTGTCAGTGGCGGATACAACCTGACCAAGATCAATGCAACAACCGGAGTAATGATACAGGAGATTGCATTCCCTGATGGTGGATACTCATGCAACGGAGGTCCGACGGTTGCAAACGGAATGGTCTTTGCGGGGAGCGGTGGCAGCAAGTACTATGCATTCGATGAGAGCGATATGAACACAGTGGTCTGGAACTACACTGTACCGGAAGGAAACGCAGTTTCAACACCTACTGTTGCAGATGGAAAGGTCATTGTCGGTGCAAGGTCGCCATGGGGTATAGCTACCAGCAATTTGAGCTGCCTCCATGAAGCAACTGGAGTTCTGGCATGGGCAACACCAACTCAACTCACCGGGGCGATTGGAGGCTCTGTTTCTATCGATGCTTCAAATGACCGTGTCTATGTTGCAACTTATGTCGATTATGGTGGTGATACGGGTAGAATCTATGCGATCAACTTCACAACCGGCGCTATTGTCTGGAGTCAGTCCATAACCTACACAGACTCGACACCTGCAATCTCGTGTGAGTACATCTATGTATCAGGAAGTGTCAATGCACCAGGAGTTACGTATTGCTTTAATCAAACAGGCGTACAGCAGTGGACAGTTCCGCATGGAAGCTGGACCGTATCCCCAACGATTGCAGACGATAAATTTTTTACAGGAGATGTTGCACCGTATGGCGGTAATGGGCTCTATGTATTCAATGCCACAACGGGCGCACCGATCTGGTCGTATCCACACGGAGGCTCATCGCCATCAGTTGTAGAAGAAGATAATGGTGACGATATGGTCGTAAGCATCGGGAATGATGGAAGGGTCTACGCGTTCAGCGACAGAATAATTACAGGGGATGCCAACCGCAATGGAGAGATTACTGCAGAAGATGCATCCACGGTTCTACAGATGGCAGTTGGCAGTATTCCTCCAAACGACGAAGCCGACATGAACTGTGACGGACGTGTAACTTCACTCGATGCACTGCTGATTTTACAGACGACTACTTGATGACAAAACCGGGGTTTGGTAGAGCACTGTTTTAACGAGTGTTCTACCAACATCAAAACATATATCTTGCAAGCCCATAGATTGCTGATGTGCTCAATGGAAATTGGTTGGTTAAGCCGCTGGTAGCTATCTCAAAGGTGTTCGTGTATGGGGAAGCGATGAAGATGTATAAAAAAATTACACTTGTTTCTATTTCGAGTGCAATATTGCTGATTTCTGTAATGCAGGCAGCGGCGCTTGACAGCAACTGGCACCAGTTCCAAAAGGATGAAAAGAGTACAGGAACAACGTACAGTTCAACACCGATAGAGGACGTGGAGCTTGCATGGAGTGCATTCACGTATGGAAGTGGAATAGGTAACGGGATTGACGTAACTCCAATAATCGCAGACGATATAGTCTATATCTACGCAGCAAACGGCTCTATCTGGGCATTTAACAAGACAAACGGCAATTTGATATGGCAGAACGAGACGACTGGAGGAAATCTCCAGACTTCAACACCTGCTTACGGCGACGGGAAAATATTTGTGGCAGCGAGGAGCGGCGACCTGTTTGCATTCAACGCAACAACAGGCAATGAATTGTGGAACACTCACGCAACAGACGGGAACTTTGAATGCCCGGTAACGTACTTTGATCACAAAATCTACATTGGTGAAGGCTTGGAAGGTGGCGTAACCACCAAATACTATTGTTGTTACGGCGATAACGGCACGCGACTCTGGAGTTATCCAACAGAAAATACCTCGGGATTTTTGTGGTGCGGCGCATCTGTTGTGGGAGATTATCTCGTCTTTGCAACGCATGAAGGAAAATTAATAAGCCTTTACAAAGAAAACGGCACGCTTACCGATGAAGTTGACCTTACTTCAGAACTGTCGTTTCCGAGACCTGCCCTCGGAAAGGTTCGTGCATCGGTAACGTATCACAATGGATATATCTACACAACTTCAGAAAAGGGGCAGCCGCTTGGATACGTATTTAAGGTTGGATTTGACAACGGAACTTTTGTTGACGATGGATGGAGCACTGCAAACGGGTTCAGCACGTCCACACCCGTGGTTTACGATGGAAAAGTGTATGTTGGTCAGGGAGAGCACGGATTTACCGGTAACCTCACCTGCCTGAATGACTCCACTGGCGAAATAATCTGGTCGTATTTCATTGATGCAGGTGTAAAATCATCTCCCGCACTATCTATACATGACGGAAAGCCGTACATCTATTTCACTGGTGCAAAGACGAATGGCTCTTTGTATTGTCTTAATTCCGATGGAACGCTCGCATGGGATTACAACCCCCCTGACAGCAGATATATCTTGCAGGGAGCCGCAATATCTGATGGATTCGTCTATTTTGGAACGGATGGAGGTTATGTTTATTGCCTCAATGAAAGTACTAAAATCCCGGACCTGATTCCAACGCTACTCACACCAACAACACTCTGCGTAAACCGGTCTAATGAGATTACGGTCACTGTAAAAAACGAAGGTGGGTCTGCCGACTCATTTAACGTCTCGGTAAAGCACAATGAATCGCTTATCGGTATAAATACAATCAACATGCTCAAAGCAGGCGAAGAAGAAACAACCGAATTCTCGTGGACACCGACATCAACCGGAACCTTCAATCTAACTGTAGCAGTTGACCCTGAGAACGCAATCGAGGAATCAAACGAAACGAACAACGTGAAGTTTGTGAACGTAACGGTGGAGATAGCAGTACCAGACTTAACCCCAACCTTGCTCATGCTGCCCCCAAAAATTTATTCCAATCACAGCAATATTATCAATGCGACAGTCAGTAACAACGGCTTCGATTATGCCCTTGCATTCAATGTTTCGTTTGGTGCAGACGGAACTGTTGTTGATACTGCAAGCGTTTCCAATCTCACCGCTGGAATCAGCACAACTGTTAGTTTTACATGGACTCCATTGGAACCAGGCAGCTATGAACTGTGTGTTCTTACAGATTGCGACAATGAGATTGTAGAATCCAATGAGACGAACAACGAACTCTGCGAAAGTGTAATCGTCGAGACGCCAAAGTTAGACCTTACCATCCAAAAGATTGCGCTTAAGACTGCTGGATATGTTGGTGAAGAGAATAGGCTTGGTGTAAAAATAGCGAATATCGGTCTTCTAAATGCAAGCTTGTTCAACATTACGCTTGAGGCAGATGGAATGCTATTAAGTGAAGCGACCGTGCCACTGCTTGATGCAGGGAACAGCACGGAACTGGAATTCGTATGGATTCCAACCGAGATCGGGGAGCACGAACTCACCGCAACCGCTGACTCAAAGGAGGAGGTAGAGGAATCCAATGAGACGAATAATACACTGACAAGGACATCGGTAATCGTTACAAGGAAGGACTGGGCACAGTTTCACTACGACGATACAAACATCGGATTCTCGCCTTCAATTGCACCAAACACAAACGAAACGCTGTGGATAAGCGATAATATTGGCGTGGTTGACAGCACCTCAATGGTAATTGCAGACGGAAAGGTTTTTGTGAACTGCGATAACTTCTTAAAAGCGATTGACAAATACACCGGGGAAGAACTATGGAATACATCTGTTACAACAACAACTACTGAAGGTTCATGGCTCTCGCCTTCATACCATGATGGAAAGGTGTTCATTTCAGGGTTGGCGGTGTATTGCATCAATGCAGCGGACGGCTCGATAATATGGGAGTACGCCCTTCCAGCACCAGCATGTAACGGCGGAACAACGATTGCAGACGGGAAGGTATTTACTTCAGATGGGGGAGGTCTTCATTACTACTGTCTCGATGAAGAGACCGGGGAAGAACTCTGGAACTTTACAGTGAGTGGACGTGCACAGGGAACGGCAGCATACACTGATGGAAAAGTCTACTTCACGAGTTACCTCTATGGAATTGGAGGCTATGTGTATTGCGTTGATTCTGATACAGGCACCAAAATATGGAGCACAAATACTACCTTTGAGGCTTGTGGTTCTCCAACGGTTTCAAACGGAATCGTGTATGCCACCACTTACAACTTCTATGGTAACGGCGACATCTACGCATTGAATGCGACAAACGGTTCGATTCTATGGAATAAGACGATTCAACGAACCGATTCAACGCCCACTGTAGCTTATGGAAACGTATACGTCTGTGGCGGATGCAAAGGAGTCAGCGATTTACAAACCTACTGCTTCAATGCGACAAATGGAGAACTTATATGGAACACAACAGCAAGTGATGAAATAGGTGCATGGACTTGTTCGGCTGCGGTTGCAGATGGCAAGGTATTTGTGGGAAAAATAAGTGGCTCCAGAATGAGCTTCGATTACGCCGGAACCTATGCCCTCAATGTATTTACTGGCAATGTGAGCTGGAGCTATCCGGAAGGCGGCTCATCGCCAGCAGTTGCTGATGGGATGGTGTTTACGATAGGAAGTGGAAGGGTGTACGCATTTACAATATACGATCCTGGTGATGCCAACCATGACGGAAAAGTCAATACAAGAGACGCACCTACAGTTCTACAGATGGCAGTTGGAATCATTCCTCCAAACGATGAAGCTGATGTGAATGGTGATTGTAAAGTGACATCGCTTGATGCACTGATGATTATGCAGGCTGCAATAGGTCGAAGTCAGGTATCGTATAGCCAGTGAAAATGTAGAAACTTTTAAGTAAGACGTTTTACTTTGTGTAAAAACAAATATTATGGATATTAGTCAAATAATATGGCAGTACAACTTATGAATAGAAAAACATCAATAATAATATTATTGACGATGGTGACACTTGCGATCACTCCACCATCAGCCTCCGCATCGAACTGGACGCAGTTTCATTGTGACATAGAACACGTTGGATACTCTACATCCAGTGCATCGAATACCGGTGACATTGCATGGATTAGCGATAACATTGGTGCACACCACGCGTCGTCTGTTACGATAGCAGATGGCAGGATATTTGTTTATTGCGATGATTACCTCGCAAGTCTCGACGAATACACTGGAGAAGTTCTCTGGAATGTCCCTGTCAATAAGACTCCGGATGTCTGCGGATCCTGGGTCACTCCAACGTATAACAATGGCTACGTCTTTCTTTCCGCAAACGAAACCTGCTGCTTCAATGCGACAAACGGATCTCTGGTATGGATGTTTGAACCACCGACCGGGATGGGTGCGGTCGATGGCGGATGCACTATTTCCAGTGGCATGGTCTTTACAAGCGACTGGGACGGCTGTCATTACTACTGTCTCGATGAAGAGACGGGGGAAGAACTCTGGAACTTCACGGTGGATGGAAAAGCCCAATCGACTCCAGCGGTATCGATTGCTAATGCCCGGGTATTCTTCTGCAGTTACGTCGGTATCTGTATGGACGACGGGGTTGCCTACTGCGTGAATATGACGACAGGAGATGAGATCTGGAACTTTACCACTGATAATTCATTCTGCGGGTCTGTGACGATTGGGGACGGCGTGGTATATTTACCGGAATACAACTTCGATGGTGATGGTGCGTTGTATGCACTGTACTCGGAAAACGGGACAGTTAAATGGACTAAACCAGTAGAGAGAACCGATTCAACGCCTGCCATTGCTTATGGAAATGTGTACGTCTGCGGCGGCTGCATTGGATCATCTGATCTTATGGCGTACTGCTTCAATGCGACAAATGGAGACCTCTTGTGGAATACCTCTGCATCGGATGAGCTTGGGAACTGGAAGTGCTCGGTTGCGGTTGCAGACGAAAAGGTGTTTGTGGGAAAACCATACTATAAAATGGGTGTCATGGATTATGTTGGAACATACGCGCTCGATGCAAGCACCGGCGAGATCGTGTGGAGCTATCCAGAAGGCGGTTCATCGCCAGCAGTTGCTGATGGAATGGTGTTTACCGTAGGCGGCGGGAGGGTATACTGTTTCAATGAGCTATTTAGGGGAGATGTTAATCATGATGGTTCAATTGCAGCAGAAGACGCGGTTATGGCACTTGAAATGGCAGTTGGCAGTGTTCTTCCAAACGATGAAGCAGATATGAATCGCGATGGTAAAGTGACATCACTTGATGCACTGATGATCCTGCAGATAGCGGCAGGTAATAGTGGTATCTAAAATGAACAAAAAATTATTGCACGAGAAAAGATGAAGTAACTGCAAAATAGCGCGTAATCGACAAGAGAGAAAACATTAATAGCATGGCTATTATAGAACATTTTTGTTTTATGAGGATTGGTGTTATAGTACATGGTGCAGAAGCGATCGACAGTGGCTTTGCACTAAAAACAATTACCATGCTTAAGAAATTTGGTGAAGTAAGTAGCTGTCTTGGCGGAAGCATGGGACGAACAGCAGTTATCGATCATTCACTTGAAAACATGATCGACATAAGACATCGTGAACGTCCATCAATAGCTCTCCAGCGAATGATTGATGAAGGCTGTGACGTGGCATGTCTTGTAAATCATGGAAAGACACTTGAAACTGGCATTCTGTTCGCAGAGCTTGTGCTTGGTAGGATAAAAGCTGAAGATGTGCCAGTACTGCTGATTGAAGGTGCTGGTGCAATCGGATGTACTTCAAGCTGCGGCGAATTAACAGAATCTCTTGCGTCATCCATGAAACTTCCTGTTTATCCGTTTAATGCAAAGAAAACCATTGAATACGGTAAAAATCATATAGTCCGTCACATTAAAGGGGTTTTACCAGGTGAACTTGTTCAAATCAATGGTACTATTATTGGAAGAGCAAGAGGTCCAGAGATTACTGTGATAACAGATAACAGCGTCATCACAGATATTAAAGGATGCGATGTAAAAGTTCACGGACTCGAAAAACTCAAGCAGGTTGATCTTGCAAACGCTATTATCCGAAGTGGTACTCCAAGACACAGGGTGGCTAATACTCGACAAATAGGCTCTTTGAAAAATATGGTTGCAGTCTGATCAATCATGATGCAGAGTCGTCCTTTGAAAAAGCAAAAAATGCCTGCGTGGCTGTAACCATTGGAGATGACACGACAGCAATTGCTGCTGACATATTGTATCGTCTTTCTACACCAGTTATTGGGATAACAGATGGTGATAAAGATTGGTTGCTGGAACACACTCACATAACCAGAGGCTCTCTTGTGATCCAGGTAAGACCTGGCTTTGATGATCTGATGGGTGCTGTCGTGAAGGATGCGATTTTTAAAGGTTTGGAACGTGTCGAGTGTTTAAGCATAGATCGTTTGAAGGGGCAAATCATCAAGCTGCTTGAGGATAACATTGTCAGTGTTGAAAGATACTAACAAAAAATTTGATGAGTCCAATCATTCAGCACATTATTATTGGCTTAATACATCTTGAAAATCTTTTATGCACTCTATTTCTCCTTTAGCTACCTTTTCTTTATCCCATTTTAACAAATAAAGTGATTCTGCATCAATATACAAAAATGTGTTTGCGATTGCCGCTTCTTTCTCTATACATCTTTTACTCAGCTTTACCCAGCAGCCTGTGTTGATGAATAGTCTTCCATTCTTTTCAGGCTCTTTCTGGTAATAACCGGCATTGTGCGTGTGCCCAAAAACGATGATGTCAGCATCTATTTTCTCGCCTTTTTTGTCTACATAGCGTTCTTTTATTACTTCCTCTGCACACTTGCACTTCTTAACGACGGTTCCAGGCATTCGTCGCCAAATCTCAGTATTCAGAAATGTAACGACCTTTGGAAGAATTGTTAAAACAAAAAAAGATGAGATAACTGTCCATAAAATACCTGAACCGCTTCCTATCGGTGTGTCTTTGAACCAATAATAACCTGCTAAACCATAAAGAACGAAAAGAAGGCAGAATATTAGCGTACTTCCGTTCAGTTTCATTCCAATATTTTTAGTAAATGATACATTTGCCAGATCCTGGAACCAATCTATCGGGTCAATCCGAATCTGCTTATTCAGCTTCTTACTGAGAAACCTGCTAATCTTATAAAAAACCTGGAATCTATCAAATTGATGACCATGTAAAAAAATATATCTCTTTTTCTTTTTTCCAATTGCTATACCTTTAACCTTCCCTGTCCCTTCTTTTGTTTTAGGGTAGCTCCGATAAAATATCTTAAAAGCCCCTTTTCCTCGGTTGATGTGTTCAATTCCTTTTTTCCTCAAAACTTTCTTTAAGTCGAGCAGATCCTCGTCATGGTTTCCAATTATATAGATAATGTCATAATCACCGGTATTCAAAATCGAAATAGTGGCTAATACGTCCCTTGTAACATAATTCCTATCATCTTCTTTTGGATCCCAGAGCTCAAGAATATCTCCCAAAAGTATAGCAGTGCCTGGTTTTTTTATGTTTACTTTATTGCCATTACAATTGAGCGATGTCCCTTTATCACTTAATGTATTCAGCCATTCAAGGAAGTCCCGGAAATCTCTACAATTCGAACTTTTTCCACCCAAATGCACATCAGAGACGACAATAACTGGCTCCCTGATTTTTTCATTATTTCCTTCGGTGTTTCTCATTTTACTCCCCACTTAATAATAGAGTATTAATAACCATCCCTTTTATAAATTTTTCGACTTCATGCTGAACACGAAACCATCTAATAAAACTAAATATTTTGTATCAGGTCTGTTTTCAGTAGATCGGCTGGTGTTACGATACCGATAAGAGCCGTGATAACCTAGCGATCGTGACTGCTGATTGTAGGTCGTCGAATGAAAATGCACCAGAAGTGACTTCACGCTAACTCGATTTTTCCCTCGACTGCAATTTCATAAAAAGGCTCTTCAATATCTTCAAAAGCTTTTGTTGCCGTTATTTTGACAATCTTTTCATCATCTTCGATCACAGCAAAAGTCTTTGGATGTATCTTCTTGTGTTCAATTTTTTCAAAAGTTTCATCCAGTTTCAACATAGGATGATTAGGGCATTTCATCAACCCATCGCAAATCCCCTTGACGAAATTATCCAGATCACCGGGTTTGTTGTAATCCCGTGGCAGGTGAATTTTTATAGATAATACGATGTCCCGGGAGAGAGGCTGCGCCCTGTTCAATGCATCACGAGCTTCTTTTCTAAGTTTTATGAGTCGAGGTACTTCGGTCGGATTATTCCACATTGATTTACTTTTTCTTCTTATATTCCTTGGCGGTACCAGACCTTCAACTTTAAATTTATATTTTCGACTTGGCATTTTTTATTACCCTCCAATAATAGATAAAATAAACTACCTTTATTTAAAAACACCTATTTAGGCAGGGATTCTGCCGGATAGTCAGGTAATCGGAGTGTGCCTGTTTTCATGGTTTTTGATATATCTTAGATGGCATAAATTTATTGCATTGTGGAGAATCCGGAATTGCCTGATTTCCCAGATACTCTTTTCTCAAGATAGGCCTTTAAATGGTTTTGAATTTTTCGTATATCTTCAGTATCCGGGAGGGCGGTAATGATTTTCTCAATAATCCGCCTTTCTCGAATATAAAAAAATGTCGGTGCAAAGTTGATATCAAATATCCAGCCCAGTTGCAGGAGTTTCATGTCATTAAATGTTTTTAAATCATGCGAATTTGAAACCCTGTTGTTAAGAATATCATCAATAAAAGAACGTGAATATCCAGGTGTATCTGGAAGTTCGAGTTCCAATGCCGGGTTGCGATGCCTGTGTCGTTCCGTATAATAAGTTGTCACAACGTGCCATATATCCAGTTTGTCGGCATCACGTATTAATTTTGAATGCAGTCCAGAGAGTTTATCCACACTGTCGGGAACTTTACGTGCATTGTGATATTTTACAGCGTTACAAATGATGGTTTGCTCAGCTTTCGTGAGTCGGCATAATATGTTTGTCGCTTTTAAAACTTTCAGTCCAAGAGTTGCGTGGTTTTCCGATACCCGATCATTGAAAGTGCCATATATCGTGAATTGTTCAAAACGACCTATGTCGTGAAATAATGCAATTATCTCAGCCAGGCGAAGTGCATCATTGTTCAGATTCAGCGCTTTACCTAACTGTAGAATTTCCTTGCAAACACGTAACGTGTGTTCTTCTTTGAGTCTGATGTTCTCCTGTGTTTTTGGATCTTTTGTGTAAAAAGATTTTACATAAGTTCGGAACCATGAATGAAAAAAAGCAGTGTCTGCATTGTACTCTATCATGTTTATACCTCCTGTTGGCTTTCTCTATTCATTCCACACTTGTAATTCTATATTGCTGCCGGTAATAAATCATAAAAAGTATTGTAACTGTCCACTCGAGTGATACTCGTATATTATCTCTGACTTTCAACCACGAGATCGCACAAGATTAACACCTGCACAACTTCGTTGTGCAGAAAATAAACAGTAACTACACACAGCGTGTACAGAAAACAACTCTCGATTGCGCAAGCAATCGAGTTGCGAAGTAATCAAGCTGTGCTTGATCTTGTGCTTTGAGATGAACAAGTACAATCTATCTATGTTATTCCTCTGGTTTTGGTGATATCCATCTCGATATCATTTATCTCCTTTGAAAAGTCTGCTGCTGCATTTCTGGCAACATCCATCGGGTTAGTTATCCCAAGCTCCTGCAAACCTACAGCATTGACGCCTTCCGGTATTCCAGTTGTGGTAATGTTTATGCCGCAGTGGATTTTTTCACTGGAGATTCCACAAGTAGCAATTGATACAGTGAGTTTACCCTCATCTACGAAGAGATCGTCTCCACTGCGTATGGTTTTTACATCATATTCTAACAACTGCTCTTTGATGCACACTATCAGCAGTCTCTGCATATAGTAAGCAAGGCGCATACTCGGGGGCGAATCGAAGCGTTCCACAATGAAATGAATCAGCATATCTCCTGAAATTGCTTTGCCATCGATTGCATCCTCAATATCAAGCATATACTCATAAGTAACGTTCATTGCACCTTGAAACAGCACAATAGAATTACCACGAATTTCAAAATGTTTATATGCCCACAGCGGATAAATCTGGGAGCCGTCATAGCAGAGTGGATCTGGAAGAACAACGATTTTCATATACGCTTTACAGCAGCATTACAGGATATAAACATTTATGTACAACTGCTCGATTAAATGGGCACAAATACCACACAAAGACTTTTATCAGGTATCTGCATGTATTTCCTGTTATGATACTTGCGGCAGGCGCTGAAGCAGTAATTGATCTCGTCGACGATGTTGTGGTAAAGCATCGAATCGAGAAAAAATATCGTTTGAGTGACATTGATCTGAAACTCAGGCAAGAACGAACACGTTCAGAAGCAAAAATTATGTCTGCTGCACGCCGTCTTGGAGTGAGCACACCAATTATCTATGATCTAAATACTGTTGATATTGTGATGGAATACATCTACGGTACGCAACTTAAACACGTCATTGATACGACTCTTGTTAGAAAAGCTGGAGAGATTGTTGGAATACTCCATCGAGGTGGAATCATACATGGAGACCTTACAACCTCTAACATGCTGTACTGCAAGGACCGCATATATTTCATTGATTTTGGACTTTCCTTCTTTGACACATCCACTGAAGCTCGTGGTGTCGATGTTCATGTGTTTTTCCAGACACTAAAAAGCAGCCACGAAAAACCAGAAGAACTTAAAACAGCATTTATGAACGGATACAGAATGACGCTTGCTGAAGCTGATCAGGTATTTCAGCGTGTGAGAGAGATCGAAAAACGTGGACGCTACACATAAACTATTTGTAGGATGCAGATATTAAATTTAGTTTACAACGCATGAAGAAAATAACGATTTTTCTCATTTTACTTCTATCTGTTTTATACTTTCGCAGTTTTACATGGTTAGTTAATGTGTGGCTGACAGACTCTTACTACTCTCATGGATTCTTGATTCCGATCATCTCTATTTTTATTGCATGGAAAAATATTCATCGTTTTGAACCTAAGTCTGTACCATTTAAAAATGGGCTGGTAATCTTTATACCAGGTCTTATACTTTATACTATCGGGTTTATCAAGCTTTTTCCTTTTTTATTAGCTCTCTCTTTTTTGTTTATAACAAGCGGACTAATCCTTTATTTTTATGGAAAAAATATGATGCTATGCTTTTTATTTCCAGTATCCTTTCTCATCTTTGCAATTCCCTTGCCATTAATATTACTACTAAAAATTGCATACACACTCCAGCATCTCTCAGCCTATTATTCCACATTACTTATTGAAGTGCTTGGAGTTCCGGTAACGAGAATTGGATCGGAGATTCACCTGCAAAACGCTTCTTTCACCATTGGTTTACCATGCAGTGGTATGAACTCTCTAATTTCTTTACTGGCACTTGCAGTAATTTTTATTTATCTTTTAAAATGCCAACCGTATAAAAAAATTACCCTTTTGTGCGTAACAGTCCCAATTGCAATTATCGCAAATATTCTAAGGATTACTCTTTTGTTGCTTCTTGCAAATCATTATGGTGTAGAGGTAGCAATGAGATTCTTCCATGATTTTTCAAGCCTTTTTCTTTTTACCATTGCATTTATATTTTTAGTGGTTATTAGTACTATTACTGGATGTAAAGTCAGGGTCATTGAAGATAGGGGATAAAGATGAAGAGTTTCTTTGAGGAATATTCCAGACTTATTGGACTTATCTTACTTGCTCTGGTGTTTATCCTGCTTTTTTCCACACCATCCACCTTTTTTGCTAGATCTATCACAACGATTGACACAGAACTTTCACACGCCTCTGGAAAGGAGATTATGGTAAAAATGAAGGTAGATTTAGGGAACAATGAACACATGCGTGCATTTCCAAGGCATATTGACGGCTGGAAAGGATCGGATTATAAGACGGATGGGGTGCAAAAAAGCCTTGGAGCAGATGTAATGCTTATGCGCGCTTACTCGCATCCAGAGGCATATCAACCAGTATTCTTCCTGATTGTACAATCAGATAACCGCTCAAGCTTCCATCCTCCTATCATCTGTTACCCGGCTCTTGGATATACCATAGAGGAAGACGATAAAGAAGAGATACCTGTACATGATGTAAGCTGGGCGGCAAAACCAATATATTCTACATGGGAAAATAGAAAGGAAGAAAGGGGTTATTTCAATGGAACCATTCCATCAAAGAAGCTTGTTGTTTCAAAGGGGTCAAATGGAAAGGTTACCGAGCGAAGAGTTGTCCTGTATTTCTATGTGAAAAAAGGCATCTCATCAAAGGATATCACGATGATCCGTGTATCAGCGATTGCACCGACAGAAGGTTCATACGAGGGGACTCTTGATCTAACAAGGGCATTTATGGGTGAAACAATACCATATATGTTCGAGCCTAAAGAAGGGCAACCTACCATGTTTACTCTCATCACTTCCAACTCAATTACTGGCAAACTGGCAGTTTTATTGTTTCTTAGTATACCACTCCTGTTCATTTTCTATCCTCAAATAAGAAATTTGAAGAAGTTTTTGAAGAAATAGATTTCATAAGACATCCTGCAATAACTAACCTGCCAGAACGCGAGACTCGATTTGGGTATCCTATCCTGTATCGGCGACTTTGTTTTTTCAACTATCGAAGAAAGAACTGCAAAAAATCGTTCTTTTTTCTCTTGCATAAACGTCATTTTTAATAAGCCACTTTTGCTCACTCTGCGCATTTTCAAAAGTGTCAAGCTGGATGAGGCCCTATTGGTATTGTTCTATGATGGGTTCTGGATAGGCTCTTAGTCATTGTGCATAAATAACATAAACATCTAACAGAGGAACAAAAGAGAAATTAACAATATTATCTGGTTATCCCCTCTTTCAATTTTCGTGTCAGTGTTTCTATCTCTTCTACGGCTTTATTAATATCATCTGTGTTTCTTGCTATCATATCAACAATAGCTGAGCCAACAATTATCCCATCTGCTCCAGCGTTTATGATTTCTTTTGCCTGTTGTGGGTTTGATATGCCAAACCCTACTGCTTTTGGAATATCAGTGTGCACCTGCTGGATTAAAGATTTTGTGCGATCTTCGAGGTCCTCTCTTGCACCAGTAACTCCAAGCCTTGCCACGAGGTAGATAAATCCACTGGAACTTTGTATGATGCGCTCTATTCGTTCTGGCGTTGTTGTTGGTGCTATAAAGTGTATGAGATCGAGGTTGTATTTTTTGCAGGCTTCACCAAGTTCATCTGCTTCCTCTGGCGGAAGGTCTGGCACGATGATTCCCGCTATGCCATGATTCCTGCAGTCCTTTGCAAAAGTCATAGTGCCGCGGTGGAATATCAGGTTGTAATAAGTCATCACCGCATAAGGTATTGTCTTAGGCAGTGTTTTTACGAGATCGAAGAACAGATCCGGATTCATGCCTGCCTGTAGTGATCGCTGTGATGCTGCCTGGATAGTAGGACCGTCTGCTATCGGGTCTGAAAATGGAAGTCCAAGTTCAATAAGATCTGCACCTGCACGTATAAGAGCATGCACTATCTTGGTTGTGGCATCTGGCGTTGGATCTCCTGCACAGATGTAGGCGATGAGAGCTTTGTCGCGCTTAAAGGCATCAGCAATGTGTTTCATATTCCTCTGTCCATTACAGTATTCAAGTCTTTATCGCCTCTTCCGGAGACATTTATGATTACAAGGTCTCCAAGGTCATCTGCTTTTTTCAGGTATGCAACCGCATGCGATGATTCAAGAGCAGGTATAATGCCCTCCAACTGTGATAATTCATGAAAAGCTTCAAGTGCCTCAAAATCCTGGATATTGTCTGCTATCACGCGACCACAATCAACAAGACGTGAGAGTTCCGGGCCAACTCCTGCATAGTCAAGCCCTGGGGCTATGGAACTGGATTCAAGTATCTGTCCATATTTATCCTGCAGTATCTTTGTTCTGGCACCATGAAGGACACCGTCTTCACCAACGCAGAGCGATGCTGAATGCAGTGCAGCAGTCTTCGTGGTTTTAAGCCCGCTTCCACCTGCTTCAATTGCATATAGTTCCACATCCTCGTTTAAGAATGGATGGAATATGCCCATTGCATTGCTGCCGCCACCAGTGCATGCGATGATACTGTCTGGCAGTCTCCCCTCCTTTTCAAGTATCTGTGCTTTTGCTTCGTTTCCTATGATGCTCTGGAAGTCATGCACCATAGCAGGATAAGGATGTGGCCCCACGATTGATCCAAGAACATAGAATGTGGTTTCTACATTTGTTGCCCAGTCGCGCATTGCCTCGTTGATGGCGTCTTTTAACGTCTGGCTTCCACTTGTTACGGTGTGCACCTTAGCTCCCAAAAGCTTCATACGATACACGTTCATCTCCTGTCGTTTGATGTCTTTAGCTCCCATATATATTTCTGATGGTATTCCGATGCTTGAAGCAGCCATTGCTGCTGCTGTGCCATGCTGTCCTGCACCAGTCTCTGCAATAATTCTTTTTTTGCCCATGTATTTTGCAAGCAGTGTCTGACCAATCGTGTTGTTGAGCTTGTGAGCTCCTCCGTGAACAAGGTCTTCTCGTTTCAGGTAAACGGTTATTCCGTATTCTTTGCTCAATCGGCGTGCATGATAGAGTGGGGTTGGTCTTCCTGCAAAGTTTGACCGATAGTCGTGTAGTTCTGCGATAAACTGGGGATCTTCTTTGTACTTCTTATAGCTCTCTTCAAGTTCATAGAGTGCTGGCATGAGCACTTCTGGCACAAACTGTCCACCATACTTTCCAAATTTACTTTTTTTATTATTTTCCATTGTAAGCTCCTTCTATGCACGAGTTTGTAAGTATTCGTGTATGCGTCTCCGTACACGCGGTGTGCGGTTTTTCATCCTACTCTCCTGCATGCACGAGTTTGTAAGTATTCGTGTATGCGTCTCCCTCCATTATAGCACTTCCTACTAAAATGGCGTCAGCACCACTCTCTATCATTTGAAGTGCATCTTCCGGCGTGCGTACACCACTTTCTGCTATTATTATTGCATCGGCACGTTCTTTCCGTATCATCGGTGCAATCTGTTTTACAGCCTCAAGGTCAATCTCAAAAGTGTTAAGGTTTCGGTTATTGATGCCAATTATTTGTGCATCGGTTGATAACACTTCTTCTAATTCTTCCGGTGAATGAACTTCTACGATTGGGATAGCACCAGTCTTTTCTACTTCCGTTATAAATTTGTTTAGCTGTTTGTGAAGCACTCCTGCAATCAGAAGCACCAGATCTGTCTCTACTTCTATTATCTGGTTCTTGCTCACTATAAAGTCCTTTCGAAGTACTGGCAGATTGACCTGCTCTCTTACGGATTTGAGATTTTCAATGCTTCCATGAAAATAGTTCGGCTCTGTAAGCACTGATATTGCACAGGCTCCTGCACGTTCCATTTCTCCTGCTATTTGTGCTGCATATACAGGAGTTATTTTTTTGAAATTGTGTGTGGGAGAGGCTGGTTTTACTTCTGATATAATCGGAACTAACCCACTCTTTTGTGCTTTTTCAATCGATTTCTTGAGACTTTTAGCATTAACAGTAAAAGGTTCTGGCTGGAGATGTCTTGCTCTTTTTTGGCTTGAGCAAATAATATCTTCAAGTATTTTATGCATACTCACTTACACACTCCAGGTGTAGAAATAACGAGTACTTTGTAAATTGCAAGAACGTCCTCACGTCTGATGCCGGGTTTCGCCATAAAATCACTATGCTAAGTTAATAACCTTGTAATGAAGTTATAGTATATTGATTTTTCGTACTTGCTAAATAATCCTACTCGTCACATTACAAACAAATGTCCAAAGGGGATTGAAATTTTCGATGAACAGCTCTCGAATGCCAATATCAAGAGGGGATTTTCATAGTGAACGAACTTATAATATTTGTCCTGATATTATTAGTGAGTGATCAAGTTATAACATAACAGTTCTTTAACGGTTCGTAGTTACTTCTGATAAAACCTGTTAAATGTTCAGGTTATTCGTACGCTGCTGCTAACAATAGATAATTCAACAAGAGGATACAGAAAAACCTAAAAGTAGTTTCGTATCTCTTTTGATAGATCTTCTGGTTTTTCAAGCACAACGGTTTGCCCCAACAAAAACGGCATATACCATGAATCGATGCTTGTGTAATTTGGTCGAGGGTTTGGGCGGGCAACCATACGTATGCCTGAGTAAAAATCGTTGTTTTCAGCATTTAACCTTCCTGAATAAATGACACAGTTGAATGCAGCAAACCCATGGTCGTTGTAATACCTTAAAATATTAGATAGCCCTTCTGCAATATCTCTTATATCTTCTGTTGTAAACATCAACATGTTTGGCTTGTTTATAATCGCCCTTATTTCACAAAATCCAGTTGGTGCAAATGGTACATGCCAGTAAATATTATTTTTCTGTTTGATTTCTCTATCCTTGTTAGCGTTCATCAGATCCGGCCAAAAATTTGCATGGTTTCTAATCTCGTACTGCACTGAAGAATCAGTTAATGTCTTAACATAGTGGAACGGGACTTCCTGTATTGAAACTTGCAAATGGAAATGCATTAAGCTGGCACCTGCTGGAGGCAGGTAATTGCAGCCTATAACAGGGTAGATAAGTTTGTTATTTTTTTGATATGCCTTTTTTATGCACTCGATTGATGCGCTTAGAAAACGGTACAGCAAATCTGTATTGATGGTGCTAAAATCAAGATAATGAACGTCAGGCGAAGTTACTACTGCTTCGAAATCAGCTCTTGGATAAAGGTTTGGGAATACATAAATGTCGTCGAACTTCAAGATGTCTTCTTCGATTTGCTGTTCAGGAAATTTTGCTGCAATCTCATCAATCAGAGGCTTACAAAAAAGACAGTTCTCTTTTGATTCTTCGATTATTTTATTTAACCAATCTTTATCCTGAACACTATAAAATTCTACCCACTTTTCCTTTAGATATGGGCAAATAACAGAAATTCTTGATGTTAATGGATCTGAGCGATATTCGATCTCGTATGTTACCAGATCCCCATCTGATGTTAGAACTTGCAGGGTCTTGATTTCGGATTTAAACTCTATTGACATTTCAACTCACCAGTTTTTTCGGAAACTGATTTGTAGTCAATCAGTTATGGTATATGAATTTACCTTTGGTGGGGGGTGTCACGTTACATGGTGTTACGGTTAAAACTCTGAGGGCTTGTCTATTCAAACCCAAAACAGCATCCACTGGCAGTCTTACCACACCAGAGAATGTATGGACGGGGTTGTTTCATACCTGTTTAAGGTTCGGGAGAGAAAAGAGATTATTGCAGTTAACTTATCGAAGTCTGACTGATAGGAAGGTTTATACTTTGCGATTGCCTTAACAAAGGTGTGTTCATGCAGGATGACGTTATTTCTTAACCGGTTGGAAGGTGTTAAACTATAGTATGCTTGGAAGCTCTTTTGATAGAATAATAATATTATTTTTAATAATATTTTTTACGCTGGTAATACGAAAACTTACTATCTATATCTTTGAAGAAAAACTCATTCACATAACCAGAAAAACAAAAACAGAACTTGACGACCTCCTTGTAAAAGCTCTTAAAGATCCAATAGGCTACGCTATCATTGGGCTTGGACTTGTCGCTTCTATCCACTCACTTCCACTGCCTGAAAACATCGGAACGATTGAAGTAGCTATTATTATTAACTCCATTTTCACACTCCTGTTCACACTTATAGCACTGTTTGTAATCTTTCGTCTTATCGATGTACTTGCATACTATATGTACAAAGCAGCATCAAGCACTGAAACCAAACTCGATGAGCAATTGACACCTCTAATCATAAAAACTCTAAAAATAGTTGTGTTTATCCTTTCACTGCTCTTTATTCTACAAAACATTGGATGGAACATCACGTCACTGCTTGCAGGTCTTGGCATCGGCGGTCTTGCTTTTGCCCTTGCAGCACAGGAAACCATAAGCAATCTCTTTGGTTCATTTACCATTTTCTCTGACCGATGTTTTCATATTGGCGACTGGGTGAGAATCGGTGATGTTGAGGGGACGGTAGAAGAGGTTGGTTTTCGCTCAACCCGGATTCGACGATTTGATCAGGCACTTGTCACTATGCCAAATAGCAGGTTCATCAAATCAGAAGTAATAAACTTCAGCGAAATGAAAAAGCGAAGAATAAAATTCAACCTTGGAGTGTCCTATAAGACCACTGCCAAACAGATGACAGATGCTGTCGAGGGTATCAAAAAAATCATAGAAGACGATGCACGTTTCGAACGCTCGTTCTACATGGTACATTTCACAGAATTTGGCGCCTACTCGCTTGATATACTCATCTACTGCTTCACAAAAACCACAATCTGGAACGAATACCTCTCCATGCGAGAAGAGTTTAATCTTAAAATAATGAAACTGCTTGAAGAATTGAACGTTGAGATAGCTTATCCCACTCAGACAATTCAACTCTCTTGAATTTTGTACTCTGGTTATGTTATTTCGTTACAGATGTGTATTTAAAGCGAAAGTCGAATATTAAAGATGATTCAATTCCCTTTCGCGGAGTAACAATCCCTGGAAAAAAGTGAAATGCTCCGACTTGTATTTTACTCTTTCATTATTTTTGTTAATGTTTCTGCTGCTTGATGAATTTCTTTGTATTGCAAAGTGATTTCTTCTGTGTTTGTTGTGATGTGTAATTCTTGTTTACTGGTAGTAGTGCCAATTATTGTGTGCGGTATGTTTTGCAGTTGATCAAGTGTCTGTTCCGGTGTTGTTATAATCATGCGTCCATAAGTTTCTGAGAAAAGGAGTTCGGCATCTGTCAACTTACCTGTGGTAAGTGTAATCTCTGCCCCGTGTGTTGGTGTAATAAGTTCAGAGAGTGCTACTGCAAGTCCACCGTTTGATATGTCGTGAGCAGTACTAACGTTGCCTGTTTGTACAAGCTCTCTTACACTTTTAAGAATGTGTTCGATGTTTTCGGGCACTGTTGGCACACTTCCTGCGTTTGTGTTTAGAATATGATAATATTCGCTTCCCCCGAGTTCTGGTTTTGTTTCACCGATGAGTATGATTGTTTCGCCTTTGTGCTGTATGGTACTGTGCGGCAGATGCTCTATTTCCATGTTGGTGAGTTTTCCAATCATGCCAAGACTTGGTGTTGGAAGTATGGTGGTGTTGTGTTCCTTGCTATCGTTATAAAACGACACGTTGCCACCGACAACGGGCGTGTGAATTTTTTTTGAAGCATCACCGAGCCCAATGATTGCTTGCTTGAACTGGTGGTAATTTTCCTTCGTTTCAGGATTTCCAAAGTTGAGGCAGTCAACGATACAAAGAGGTTCCGCACCAATGGTCGCAAGATTCATTGCATTCTCCACGACTGCACCATAAGTGCCAGTGTATGGATCATGGAAGGTGTGCAGCGGATTACATCCAGATGATAGTGCTATTGCAACCTCTGGTGTTATGCGTATCAAACCAGTGTCTGCACCAGGTTTTATAATTGTTTGAATCTGTACTTCGTGGTCGTACTGGGAATATATCCATTGCTTGGATGCGATGTTGGGTGATGAAAGCACGCTCTGAATTACTTCCTTAAGATTTCCTGTTTCTATTTCTGGTGGTGGAATGTCGCTTGTTTCTGGTTGTGGTGCAGCTGAGGCTTGTTCAGTGCAGGGTGCGCCACCTGAAAGCAGGTGAATCGGCATATCTGCTATTATTTCTCCATTGTAGTGTACTGTGTAGTTGGGTGTTGTTGTAAGTTTCGCGATCACACTTGCATTAAGATCATATTTGTCTGCGATCAAGAGCACTTTGCCAACATTTTCTGGTTTTACTTCAAGTACCATTCGTTCCTGTGATTCTGATATCATGATTTCGAATGGAGTCATACTCTCTTCACGAAGAAGCATCTGGTCAAGGTTTATGGTCATGCCAAGATTTCCTTTGGCTGCCATTTCACTGGTTGCACCTGCAAGCCCTGCTGCACCAAGGTCCCTGCATGATTCCACAACGCCATTATGCACTGCTTCGAGTGTTGCCTCTATCAGTAGTTTTTCCGTATAAGGATCGCCAATCTGTACGCTGCTTCGTTCTGATTCTGATTCGCTGCTTAAATCTCTCGAGGCAAAGGAGGCGCCTCCAAGACCGTCCCTTCCTGTCGAGGCGCCAATAAGTACGATGCTGTTACCTGCACACTGCGCTCTTGCTGTTACAAGATGCTTTTTAGGAAGTAAGCCAACACACACCACATTTACCAGCGGGTTGCCGCTGTAATCGTTGTGAAACACAACCTCGCCACCAACGACCGGGACCCCGATGCAATTCCCATATCCTGCAATACCTCTTACCACGTGTTCAAGAAGGTACTGGTTTTTTTTAATGTCAGGAGATCCAAAATATAATGCATCCATCAATGCAATCGGACGTGCACCCATGGATACAATATCTCTTACAATGCCGCCTATTCCAGTAGCTGCACCATTATATGGATCTACATAAGAAGGGTGGTTATGGCTTTCCATGCCAATAGCAAGGTAAAGAGTGTCTGTCAGTTTTACAATGGCTGCATCATCGCCAGGTCCTATGATGACGTCTTCACCGGTTGTTGGCAGTGTTTTTAACAAAAGCCCGCTTGAGCGGTATGAGCAGTGCTCACTCCACAGGTTTAAGAAGCAGCCCTGTTCGACCGTGTTTGGCTCCCGTCCCATTTTTTTGCTGATTAGCTTGAAGTCGGATTCTGGTATAAGCATATTTTGTATGACCTCGACTACTTTGTAGTCGAGAGTTATCAGTATTATATTTTTGCACAACTCGACTACTTCGTAGTCGAGAATTAACAACTGCACAACTTCGTTGTGCAGTTGTTAGTAATTTTTAAGAGTTATTTTCTGTAAAATCATAAGAGCGTCAAGTGATGAAACCCTGCCATCGCCACTAACATCAGCAGCATCGTCAAACGGACGGCTGCCGACTGCGATTTGAAGTGCGATTGCAGCATCTGTTGAGGTGATTTTATCATCATCGTCAAGGTCGCCTTTCAGTGGTGGTTTTCCCCATGGATGCATGAGTGGGAAGCGGTCAATGCTGCTACCATCATGTATCGGATATGGGTCAGTGCCAATTCCGTCATCATCCAAGTCAGTGCCTGTGTAGTCTGAGTAGTAATTGCCTTCGCTACCAGAATCCCACTGGTTGATGCCATCGTCGTAGGCATTGTAGTTGGTGTTGTTGATGAGATTGTTGTGGTAGAGGATGTTGTTGTTTGAAGACCATTGTAGGCGAATTCCATCGTCGTTGTTCGAGTCAGCGGTGTTGCTTGTGATCCTGTTGTTGCACGATTGATGCAGGTAGATGCCGTGGTCGTTGTCCAGTATGATGTTGCTTGTCAATGCGTTGTTGCTCGACCCATACAGGCAGATGCCGTCGTTGTTGTTGTTTGATGCGTTGTTTCCTATGAATGTGTTGCTATCTGAGGAATCCAAATGGACACCTCCGCAATCATTGTTGTTTGCAGTGTTGTTTGTGAGATTGTTGTTGCTCGAGAAAGACAGCATGATGCCTTCATAGTTGTTTGATGCGTTGTTTCCTATGAGTGTGTTATTGTTGCACCAATATTCCAAGTAGATGCCGTGGAAACGGTTCTTTGATGCGATGTTGTTTGTGAGTGTATTGTAGTCAGAAGATCGCAGATAGATGCCATCGTTGCCGTTGTTCGATGGATTATTGTTTGTAAGCCTGTTGCTATCCGAATGCTCCATATAAACACCATCATCGCCGTTGTAGTCAACAGTGTTTTCTGTAAGTGTGGTATTGTTTGAATAGTATATGTAAATACCATCATCACTGTTGTTGTTTATGGTGTTATCTGTGAGTGTGTTATTATTTGAAGAGTGTATGTAAATGCCATCGTCGCCATTATTCGATGCGTTGTTGTTTATAAGCATGTTATTGTTGCTCGAAGAGTACAACCAGATGCCGCAGTAGCCGTTATCACTGGCAGTGTTATCTGAGATGTTACAGTACCAAGCACCACCAAGATATACTCCTACAGAACTGGCGTTAGTCACCGTGAACCCTGTAATGTTAACATAATCTACAGTCACAACAAACCCATAACTCTTCCCAGTCGCATCAACAAAACAGCACGCAGAACCGTTCTCAGACTTGATCGTTAATCGCTTGTTCACATCCACGTTCTCAGTGTAAGTGCCATCCCTTACAATAATCGTATCGCCTTCTGAGGCGTTATTAACTGCCTGCTGGATTGTCTGGTTTCCTTCTTCTGGCACATAAATCGTATCAGCGGATGCGCATCCAATGCTTATAACCGCCAGTATTGCGAAAAGAAGTGCAAACACTGGTATATTCCAAAACCCGTTTCTTTTGCTTTTCATTTCTTTCTTCTCTATTTTTTAGTTACTTTGACTATTTCTATTTATAAAATTTTCGATAATGTTCGTTGTTTTCTATGCACTCGATTACTGCGTAATCGAGAAATGAAAGGTTGCTGGCTATTTTGCGGCGCACTCGATTGCTAACGCAATCGAGAATTGAAGGTTAGAGGTTATTTCTGCAAAGCGCAAGCTTTGCAGTTGTTAGGTTTAAGTTCTGCAAAGCGCAAGCTTTACAGTTTATTGTCCGCCCAAAAATCCTCGAAGCATTGGATGCATCTCCATTAACTGCTGCGAGGCTAAATCCTCATATAGGCGATACATAATACTCACAGTCAACAAAAGTCCTGTTCCTCCGACACCACCGACAGTTCCAAGAAGACTTGCAACAAAAGTCAAAAAGCCTATAAATGCTCCTCCAATAATAGTAACTTTTGGAATGTATCGCTGCATCACACGTTCAATGCTGCCGGTGCTTCTCCTGAATCCCGGTATCTGCATCCCTGAACCCTCAATTTTTGCTGCAACGCTTTTTGCGCCCATCCCTGTTGTTTCGATCCAGAACAGGGCAAAGATTATTCCACCGATAACAAGCATTGTTGCATCCGCGAATACATGTAAGAATATCTGCCATGTCGCGGGTGCTGCTGCACCGATGCTCTGGTAATGCTGCTCCACTAACGAAGGTATCCAGTCGCTTGGACTGTGAAGAGGTGCAAGATAATACATGATGCCATTTAACGGTGTACTTCCAATGTATTCACCAAAAAAAGTTGTTCCACGACTTGAAAGTAGTGTACCTATCATCTGGATATTTGCCTGCAAAGCTCGCACGAGAATCATCGGGAGTACGCTTGCATAAATGAGTTTTACCGGAAATCTGCCGCGAGCGCCTCTGACAGCGCTGTGTGCCAAAGGTATCTCGATTCTCGTGCTCTCCACATACACTACCATAAGAAAGATCAGGGTAGTGGTTATTAGTGCGAGTATGCCTCCACGAACAATGAGAAATAGCACACCATCACCTGATAAAAGATAATCTGCGCCAACGTTCTGTGCAATGTACACCCACTTTGGAATGAGTCCCATTGGGATACCTGTTTCATCGAGCTTCCAGTTGAACACACCTGTGATAATCTGTTGTGAAACTCCTGCAATGATGAACAAGCCAACGCCTGAACCTATGCCCCATTTTGAAACGATTTCATCCATGTACAGGACCAGCAGTCCTCCAATGAATATCTGGATGAATAATACCAGCATGATGATATTTGTACCAACACCAAGGGTGGCTGCTAACGCTTCATCTGGCCTGATAAACCCACCAAAAAGCTGGGGGAGAGCTTCGAGTGCAATCATGATAAACACAAGAAACTTCTGTGCACCCTGGAACAGTGCCTGCTGGTGCGGGTCACTCAAATCCATTTTGATGATATTTGCGCCTACCAGGAGCTGCAGTACAATCGATGCAGTAACAATTGGTCCTATACCAAGTAACAGGATAGAACCAGATGCCCCTGCAAAAAACGCACGATAGTACTCGAAAAGGTCAATTGAGTCCGGAGAGAGTCCAAAGAGTGGGACATTACAGAGAGCAAAATAAAGGACTAATATTCCTAATGTCCAGCTCAATCGCTTTTTAAAATGCAGATGCCCTTCCGGGCGTGATACTGCCGGAAGTCGCAGTATTATTGGTGCAAGACTTTCAAACAGACTCATGCTTTTGTTATGCCACCGTTATTGTGCCGCCAGCCTGTTCTATTTTATCCCTGGCGATTCGAGAGATGTCTCTTGTATGGATGATAACAGGTTTGGTGATTCTGCCTTTTCCAAGCACTTTTTCAATTCCAAGATCATAAAGATTCAGTGGTTTGGCTTCACCTTCAACATGTTCTATCATCGCATCCAGTTCCCAGAGGTTAATTACTGTTTTCCTGTCTGTGGTTCTCTTGCTTGTAAATCCATGTTTTCCATATACTAAACCCAGTTTCGTTGATCGCATGATATGATGCTTACGTGCGCCTGCCATCCCTCGACCGCCTCTGCTTCCTGCACCTCGCCGGTTTTTATGGGTGCCGCCTCCACATGTACGTGATCCACGATATTTTTTGACTTTTTCTTTGCTCAATTGTTTTTCACCTCATTTTTTTTAAGAGCGATACTATTTCTTTACCATGATAGCCAAGTGCGCCGCCTTCAGTGTATGTTTTTTTAATTCCACGGTGCCCTTTTCTTGGTGGGTGTAGTCTAAATACACAGCGTAATTTTGGCACATTTTTTAAAATCGTCTTGCCACTGCACACTGCTTCTGACAGTTCATCAATTGACGCATAAGTGGTATTCTCTGCAACATAGTCATCTGTAATCTTCACTCTACCAGTGAGTTCTCCCCTGTTTTTCAGGATTAGTGCAAGCGACTCACTCGTAATTTCACCCCATGCAATATAGCTGGTTACTTTTTGAATCATGCCTTTATAATGGGGATTCTCATCCACCACCACACAATGATTAACACGAT
>RPGO01000001.1 GCA_004193545.1 Candidatus Argoarchaeum ethanivorans
TATCTTGCCGAGGGGGCTGTTGAGTACCAAAAACTTGCCATGCTCTCAAAACCAATGCTTCGCAGTCTTGAAAACACACACCTTGAACGAGAAATAAAAAGAAAGATATGGATTGATTCCCTTGTACATGGCGGATCAAGTTTTGCAGGCTCACTCGTGCCAATTGCACCATTCCTTGTACTGGAAACACATACGCTCGAAGCCTCGATCACATTAAGTATTCTAACGCTTGTATTACTTGGCACATATTCTGGGAGACTTGCCAGGCAAAATATATTGTCTCATATCATACGAATGGTGGGGCTTGGCATAGCCATAGTTGTCATAGTAACGGCACTTGGGTTAGGGCATTAGAAATCTTCAAATCAATTCCATTGATCGGCACTCGTACCTGTTTCATCGTATCTCTATCTCTTATAGTTACAGTTTCATCTTTTAGTGTCTCGTAATCAATGGTTATTGCATAAGGTGTGCCAATCTCATCATTTCGCCTGTACCTACGTCCAATAGTTCCACTATCATCAAATACAGTTTGAATGCCAATTTTCTTAAGCATGGAGACGATTCTGTTTGAAGGTTCGATTAGCTCATCTCTTGTTAACAGTGGAAGAACAGCAGCCTTTACTGGTGCAATTTTCATTGGAAGCTTGAGTACTACTCTATTTTCATCTTCTACCATCTCTTCAAAGTAGCTGTGCTCAAGAATGGCATAAATTATTCGATCAATCCCAAAACTTGGCTCTATGACATGAGGAACCACGTTTTCGCCACGTATTTCCTCAACACGTCTTTCAATTAAAAATGCCTCACTCCCGAGAGTAATTGCTTCACCACTGACATCAACGGTTGCCGTACCGTTTTTAATATCTCCAGGAGAAATATTTTGAAGAGCGTTGATTATTTCCCTGGCTTTGTTTTTGAATGTTGGTCCAATGTATGCCATATTTGGCTTTATTTTAACAACATCCTTTTTTTGAGCTGTTTTGTATTCTTTAAATACGGTCAATTGTGCCTTGCTCAGCTTCATGTGTGCCTTCAGGTCATAATCAGTTCTATCTGCAATACCAACAACTTCCACCCAACCAAAGCGATCCATGTATACCTCGGCATCCCAGCAGTCAGCAGCATAATGTGCCATCTCATCACTGCGATGCTGTCTTAACCGCAACCGGTGCGGGTCAATACCACAGGCAACGAGAAACTCACAGGTCAGGTTGATGTAGTATGCTATACACTCGTGTGCTATGATGCCGCTTGATACTGCTTCATCAAGCTGCATAGTAATTGGCTCATCCCCTTCTTCCTGCACGTTTGCAGGGTACAATGTGAGTTTTTTCTTTGCTATTTCCTTGAAACTGGGATGGGTTTTATCCACTGGATCAATAAAAATCTCAGCTTCCGCTTGAGTAAATTCCCGAAGTCGAAGAACACCCTGTCTCGGTGAAATCTCGTTTCGATAGGCTTTTCCTATTTGTGTCGCACCAAAGGGGAGTTTTTCACGATAAAATCGCAAAAGCCTTGGAAAATCAACGAACATGCCCTGTGCAGTTTCTGGCCGAAGATATGCTTTGCGTCCTGCTCCAGACCCAATGCTTGTATTAAACATCAAATTAAAATCATACACTTTATCAAGATTGCCTCCGCACTCCGGGCATCTGATGTTATGCAGTTTGATCAGCCGTTCAAGTTCATCACTCAATAATCCATCAGCACCACATATTATATTGTTTATCAGGTGATCTGCCCGGAAAGCTTCACCACATTTGAGGCATTCTGTTAACGGGTCAGAGAACCCGCTCACGTGACCAGATGCTACAAATATGTCTTCAATACCAATAGTTGGCGATTCTATCTCAAAAAAGCCTTCCTGTACCACAAAAAAATCTCTCCATATATTTTCAACACATCGTTTTAGCATAGCTCCGTATGGCCCATAGTCATAAAAGCCAGCAGCACCGCCATATATTTCAAAAGAATTCCATAAAAATCCGCGCCGCTTCGAGAGTTCAATCACTTTATCATATAAATCCATAGATACACAGCACCTCAAGAATAACACACACTAACACCGAACCAGTGATTTTGACAATTATCATAGACACAGATTCCACAGAGTTGCACAGATGCTCCCCTAAATCTGTGGTGTGTGGTTCGAGCCGATGTAAAAAACCACGAGAGTTCACAAGATTGACATAAGAAATTGAACATAATATAGGGCAGATACATTACCTGAACATCACCGTCGCGGTTAACTTTTTATAGTAATGTAGCTCATTTATTAATGCTTACAGTGCTGTAATCTCATGCCAGGTTTAAAGATTTCAAAGGCTTCTTCAGCAAAGGACTCAGAGCCTATCACAATGGCTGTTCATCACTTAATTGGGCTGCCTGTTGCCATGAGAAGCGTTAATAAAAAAGATATTGTAACTGGTGTGATTATTAATCAACCGGGTAAAAAGATTGATCTGCCAGACTTGTTCAGATCGTATCCTGATATCGCGCGTGAGGTTCGAGATTGTCTCGATAAATATTTCAAATAAATTCCGGATGTGTTTTATGAAAGCTGTCTGTTTGTGTTTTCAGGTGCATCAGCCGTTTAGGGTTAGATGGTATTGGCCGCGGGAAGGCTACAGCAGGGATGCTGCGTCTGTTGATCTCTATTTTGACCAGGCTTTTAACTACTCTGTTTTTGAGAAGGTGTGCAGGGGTTATATTCAATCCAATAAGGTGGTTGGAGATACGAAGCTTGTCTGCACATTTAACCTATCAGGAACCTTGTTTGATCAGTGCAAGTGGCATCCACAACTGATCGATTCGTTTAAAAAACTTAAAGGAGCAGGTGTCGAGTTTGCCTCGTCACCGTATTATAATTCGCTCTCTTCTCTTTTTGAAAGAGAAGATGAGTTTGTGCGGCAGGTTAAAATGCACAAGGATGCTCTTTTAAGAAACCTTGGCGTTACAAGTACTTCTTTTATTAATACCGAGCTTGTGCATAATGCAACCATTGCATGCTGCCTCTCAAAGCTTGGTTTTTCAGCGGCTGTGTCTGAAGGTAGTGACAATCTCGGGGATCAGTGCTGTTACGTTTTTGATGATGGTAACATTCCTTTTCTGCTGCGGCATCGAGGGTTGAGTGAGGATGTCCAGTTTCGTTTTTCTGATACGAACTGGTCTGAGTACCCGTTAACTGCAAAGAAATTTGTGCAGTGGATTGATTCGATGAAAGGAGACGTGCTAACTCTTTACATGGATTATGCCAGTTTTGGAGCGCAAGAGCGCGGAAGTTCTTCGCTTGAATTTCTTTCCAATCTCTCTGATGAATTCTCTCTCCACGGCATTGAGTTATTAACAGTTGCTGACGCAGTATCCACGTTTGAAGCATCCTCTTACGAGGGAGATATGAATTTTTCTCGTTTTGATCTCAAACACTGCCTTTCAAATCATATGCAGTATGTGTACTTCAATGAATTAAAACGCCTCTGTGACTTGCATTTTGTGCGGGATAATATTTTTGGATATTTGCAGCAGGTGGATATTCTCTCTACGATGGGTACAACTAAGCCGCACCCATTCGATTCTGCAGTCAATGTGTTTTCAATTCTTTCGGATTATGCACGGAGGAGGGTCTAAACTTTTGCGGTCTGTTTGTTTTTATTTTCAGGTGCATCAGCCTTATCGTCTCAGGTGGTTCTGGCCAGATAACCGCTCTTCTTTTGACCGGTACTTTGACGACCACATCAATAAGACGTTACTCAAAAAGGTTTCATCCAAGTGTTACTGGCCTGCTAATAAACTGATTCTGGAGTTAATCGATGAACACTCCAAAGAGTTTAAGGTGAGTTATTCTGTCACCGGCACGTTAATTAACCAGTTGCAGCGATGGGACAAAGACCTTCTTGAAACCTTTGTGCAGATGGCAGATTCTGGTTGTGTTGAGTTCATTGATGAGACATATTATCATTCTCTATCTGGTTTGTTTGAATCAAAAGACGAGTTTAGAGAGCAAATACACGAGCACAATGCACTGATACAGGATGAGTTTCGTTATGCTCCAAAGGTGTTTAGAAACACCGAGGTATTGTATAATAATTCCATTGCTCGCGCAGTGTCAGGTCTTGGTTACAAGGCAATATTGACTGAAGGCATCGAGCATGCATTAAACAATCGCTCACCAAACTATGTGTATACAGCTTCCAAGACTAACCTATCCGTATTGTTTCGAAACTATCGGTTGAGTGATGATATCGCTTATCGTTTCTCAGCACGATGGTGGAGTGAGTATCCGCTTACTGCTGATAAATGGGCTCACTGGGTATCTTCTGCCGAGGGAGACACGTTTAATATCTTTATGGATTATGAGACATTTGGAGAGCATCAATGGACAGACACTGGAATATTTGAGTTTCTAAGACACCTGCCAGACGAAGTGCTTTCTGCCGGTTTAAGCTTTAACACGCCTTCAGAGGTTGTATCCATGTATCCTTCTCACGGTGAGATTGATGTTGGCGATTTTTCCACGATCTCATGGGCAGATATGGAACGCGACACCAGTGCATGGCTTGGAAACGACATGCAGCGAAGGTGTTTTGAGGAGATAAAGCTTCTTGAGCCGTATGTGAAAATGACCGGAGACGATGAGTTGATCAGAATCTGGCGGTATCTGCAAACCTCGGATCACTATTATTATATGTGCACCAAGTGGCTTTCTGATGGCGATGTTCATTCTTATTTCAGTATTCACAATTCGCCTTTTGATGCAGCAGTTAATTTTATGGCAGCAGTAATCGATTTCAAGCTCAAGGTTTTTAAGAAGCTACACGACCACACAACTTCGTTGTGCGGAAAATAACCAGTAACTGCACAACTTCGTTGTGCAGAAACGCACACTCCGTGTGCGAGAATAACTCTCGATTGCGAGAAGCACTGTACAACTCCGTTGTGTAGAAAACTAGTAACTCTCGACTACGAAGTAGTCGAGTGCGTTAGCAATCGAGTGCAGCAAATACAATACCGGTAACCTTTAATTCTCGAGTGCGTTAGCAATCGAGTGCAGCAAATACAATACCGGTAACCTTTAATTCTCGAGTGCGTTAGCAATCGAGTGCGTTAGGAATCAAGTTGTGCAGTTTCTTAAATGGTGCCGCTGAACTAAAGAAATCAAAGAAGGTTTTCGGGGATACTGGATAAAGCGAGTACTTATATACTGTCATCACGATGCAAACAAAAGGTGATTAAAATTAAAGGAAAATTTGTTCTCATTCTCGCAGTGCTGCTCCTGTCGATGTGCCACGTGGTAGCGAGTGCACAGCCGGTGATAAAGTGGCACACCCAAGAGGAAGGTATCCAGATTGCAGAATCTCAAAACAAATTGGAAATGATCTTTTTTGAATCTGACAGTTGTCCAGCGTGCATAAAGCAGAAGGAGGTATTTACAGATGCACAGGTAATTGACATGTCTAAAAATTTTGTTCCAATTGCCGGGTCACAACAGCTTGCAGGACAATATGGCATTCGCTACATCCCAACGATTGTGTTCACGAACTTACAGGGAGAAGAGGTTTCCCGCTTGGTTGGATATCATGATTCTAATACGCTGGTAAAAGAGATGCAACAGGTACTTAAATTACCTGATCCATCGCAAAAGCAGGGGCAGTCACAAACACCTGGATTTGGCGTAATCGCTGCAATAATAGGGATCTTTATGTGCTGGCTCCGGCTTAAGCGGGGATATAAAAAATGATGGCGGCGCCATCGCCATTTATTGCCTTCTTCTTTGGTGTATTAAGCGTTTTATCACCCTGCGTACTTCCGGTGATCCCGCTGATTGCAGCATACTCAACCAAGTCGAGTAAATTTATACCAATTACAATAGTTATTGGGCTCTCCATCTCATTTGCTGCGATGGGTGTGCTTGCTTCTGCTTTTGGCTCGGTATTTCAGCAGTATCAAACTATACTTTATATTACCGGTGGGATTCTGATTGTATTTCTCGGCATATATATGATATTTGATGTGATAGAACAAAAAATTCGTGCACTTGTGCCAGACACAGGAACCGGTGTAATCAGGAGACTTTCTGCGACCAACGTTGGGGGAGTGGCGGGGGGTTTCGTACTCGGTTTTTCGCTTGGTATTGTCTGGACACCCTGCATCGGTCCAATACTTGGTGCGATACTTACAATGGTAGCAGTGGAAGGAGACATACTTTATGGGGGCTTCCTTTTAGTTATCTATTCGCTGGGCCTGGGGCTGCCCCTTCTTGTGATTGCATACACCTCACGTTTCACATTAAAACCGTTTATTAAATACAGTTTGATTATCAGGAGAGTTTCCGGGATTGTACTGGTGCTGGCAGGACTTTATTTTATATCCAGTTATCTTTTCCTGTTTTTTTAACGTATAAGAAAATATAAATGCACCTCGTTCTATTGCTACTGAACTTTGATACATGGTGAGAATACATTACACGTTATTTTCTTGCACTCGACTACTTCGTAGTCAAGAGTGACCAGTTTTCTACACAACGAAGTTGTGCAGTGCTGAGGTGCCATTGTTAATAGCGAGAGTGGTTGTGATCAAGGAGGTGTGGTTGACTTTATACTCGCCCAAATCCATCTTCATTCAAATTTGAGTATGAAGAATGTGTGTTACATTCCTTACTACACCACAGGGTTGGCATCATTATCGATTTCACTGGAATTTTCAGGCATGTCTTCTATTGAACTTCCCCAGATCACATCCGAAAGATTGTCAGAATCATAACTGTGTACACTGACCATCTTCGTGATCTCAACGCGTCTCTTTGTCTTTCCTATCCACTTCAGCGGTAAAACCCACTTATCCATGAGTTTGTTTTCAAGTGTTCCTACCAAAAACGTTGGCGACTTGAAAAAGACTGAAAATTGACTGTAGTTCAGTTCCTTGTTTTTATCTGCAAAATCAAAGAGCGATTGCTGGAGGACAAAACCCTCCTGCTCCAATTCGCATATTAGATCTGCTTCATTCACATCCCCTGAACCTATATTAAACGATTTGAAAGAAAGAGAGGAAATAGAACCAGGTAGGTACTCTCTTGCTCTTATCCCATCCACGATAGTGCCAAGTGACCTGAAGATGATCTTTCGTGACTGGTACCACTTTGTGGCGTTCATGCTGTTGTCGCAGAGTATTGTAAGAAACGCACTCTTAAAGAGGCTCTCTAACTTTTCATAGTCGGTCTCCTGCACAGGGTTTTCTGACACCAGCACAACGTCTATCGATTCTCTTCCATGTATTGCATCACGTAGTAAGTCGATATCGCTGGAAATTCTCGCATCTATCACGACGATCCTCGGCCCTTCACCAAGTGTTCCCGGAGTCCCTTCCAGCCAGTCCAGCGTTTGTTTCAGGCTATCCTTCGCACGGAGTAAGTTGAATTTCATTTTATGAGGCTCTATTTTATAAATATATAGTATATAAGTATCATTAAAATTATTACTAATAATAGCACAACGAACCCCTCAAGAAACGTCGATTTTGGTCTGACAAAGATGTGAGTTCCCTCGGGTCCTACCTCCATCAGTACGATTTCATCACCTGGCTTCAATCGTGTGACGGCTTCTTCCAACTCCGATGGAGTGAGTAGCGTGCTAACGTCTTCTTCTTTTTTCCCAAATAGCTTTCCAAGAGTTCCCATCTTATCACCTTTATATCTGGTCCTTCCACTTTTTCTGTTGACTTGCCACGTTCACATACCCGATCAGATCTATTGGAGGGTCTTCACCAGAGTATGCATAATCCCAGATTTTGTTAAGAAACGGAGTTACTGTATTTGTGAAGTGATCCTCAACAAGGTATCTATTTATAGTAGCTCTGCTGACAATTTTTATATCCCTGTCACCAACGAAATGGTATGCATTATCGTTGTTCGCTTGAACTTGGTTGTTGTCAGGGGTGACTACCATAGTTCCTTTTAGTGGTGGGATGAAAGGGGGGTGGTTTGATTCAAACCGTTTGTCGTCATCGGTGACCGCCTTAATTGCTACAAACAACACCGCGTCAACACCTGGATTTACTCCTCTGAAAATATTATCAACTCTTCCGGGTACTTCCGCGTTTAACCAAATACCAACAAAGTTATCTGAGATATAGGTAGTGTCCACCCACAACTCGTTTATGGATTCAGAGACAAGTTGCTTAATCCGATCCTCGTTGGCAAGCAAATCATCCATTGGCGAGCCTGTCACAATCGAAACCGTTGAGTATTTGAGATCGTGTGCTGCAATCGCGTTTGCTACATCATATCCTGATTTTTTGTCAAGAGAAGCACGTGCCTCTGTTACTAACCATTTTGCTATCTTTTCATTTATTGGATTATAGTCATTCTTTCCTTCTAACACGACGTGATTTGAAATGAACGTTATTGATAGGTTATTATCCTTCTTTATCTCACTCAATCCTCTAAAAAACTCCATAGTGTTAAATATGCTTTGTACGACCCTCATTTCTGAAATCACCAGCACCACATTTACATAATTTTTGCCTGGGGTCTGATCCAACAATATCTTGAGCTCTTCCAATGCAACACCTGATCCGCCACCACCAGTTCCGATTATAACAAAAATTGCTTCGCAGTTACATATTCCTGATCCATCGATTCTGTCTCTTATCTCCTTTTTGTTACGCAAGCCATCATACCGTCCCCTGTAAAAGTTCCCGGCGATTGCCCTGTCTTTAAATTCCAACACTTCGAAAGTATTTGTTCCGATGACTGGGACGCCCCATCCATTCATAGGTTTCAAAGCTTTGTAGATTCCTTCTGCAGCATCCGTCTCTGTTATGAGCAGTCCATAAGACATTATTCATCACACTCCTATTTTACTAAATATACATTTCCATATCAAGAACGTAATAACAATGACAATACTAAGGACAAAGACGACCTTCCGCACTGCCGAGGACGCTCTTCTCCAACCTCTTTTCCAACGAATATCATTCCACGCATAACCCAGCGCGTCCCTTAACACCAGACCAGCAATGACCAGAAGCACGACAAAGACCGAAAAGATGCCGATACTTTTCATCACACTCGCTACGTCCGGTATCCCCTCTCGCGCCATCTTTGCTTCCCTTTGCGCCAGATGCGCGTAGGCACAACCCAACGAATATTCAGGATTCTGCGACCTTGCCTGTTCCAATGCGCTCCTGCTGTAACCGAGCCTCTTCTCTCCCTGCTCAATCCTGGAACTCATGAATGGCAGCCACGCTGCCCATCTGACACCATCGATTCGCGCTTCTGACTTTCTGATCTCTCTCATAGACTGCGCACGCGACCAGTTAAGGTGTTCAACAGTCGCTCCAGAAAACTGATTGGCTCCAAAGTCATTGAGAGAATTGCTCAAAAATGAGTTTGCATCACGGACATCCTGGAATCCGCACGTTATATATCCGTCTGCAAGTTTGAGATTGTTTTTAACATCATTTTCATCTATCTTTTTTAGAGAGTTTAATACCTCATTGAAATGCTTTTCGCCATTTTCCAGGTTTGTAATTGCAGAACTCATTTCTATTTTGGCTTGCTCGAACCACTGATCCTCCTGCAGATCAGCCAATCCATCAAAGGCAACCATATCAAACTTGAGATGCTCAATATCATCGGTTAGTGCTGCCAGATTCTCCCTGATCTCAGTTAAGTCAATGTCATCATTAGCACTAATCACAGGACATGAAATAAACACAAGAACCAGGAGCAAGATCGCTACTACACCAGTTGTCGCATCCGTTTCTACAAACTTCTTTAACTTATCTGCTGTCATAATTGCGGCTCAACCATATCCATGTTTACCGTCCAACATTAAAAGACTTTTCATTTGATTATTATACCCCGCAGCTCTGCTGCGGTTGGGACAAGCCACAAAGCAAGCTTTTTTTAAGCGTTGATATATAAGAACATTAATGGTCGGGTTGAAACATGCGAGCCATCATGTTTATAAAATACGATACCATATGGTGCTTTGCATAAAATATAGAAAGAAATTATTGTATGGCACTGATAGAATTGAATTTTTTAAAGAAATATGCACTGAAATTGGGAAAAGATATTGGTTTGAATTTGATGCGTTGGGCATAGATGGAGATCATGTGCATGTTTTTGTTGGTGCAGCACCGAGATCATGCACCATCTATGGTTATGCAGATCATTAAAAGTATAACAGCTAAAACTATTTTTAAAAAATACCCTGGTATAAAGAAACAACTTTGGGGAGGGGAACTTTGGAGTGATGGTGGGTATATAGGCACGGTTGGAGATTGGGTTACGGCAGACATTATTAAAACGTATGTCGAAAAGCAAGGTAGTAAAGAAGAAAAAGAGGAGTATGGTCAGATGAAACTTTTAGATTTTTGAATAAGACCGGATAACAAAGCGACGGCACACCCCGCTGCTCTGCAGCGGGGTGTGCCGTCGCAATTCGACTGTATCGGCTCTGGGACAATATTATTTTCGAATTCAGTATGCAGTGGAATTTTTTGAAAGATTTGTCGTAAAAACTGACCGCTATCAGTAGGCATTTTTATCCCAAATCCCTGCACTACAGGCACCAAATCGTCAACCCCGAAAGCTGTGAGTAATAAAAAATCCAATCAGAGTTAAGATTGCCGCAATCACCATGACAACAATCGTGGACCGCTTGTCTGTGCCAAGCACGATTGGGATTGGCCCGATCATGACAACAGCACCTCCACCGACATACTCCCCTCTTGTGCGCGCATGGCTTGCAGCAAGTAGTATGAATCCAGTGATCACGAGCAGGGTGCCAAAAGCAATTAGCCAGATCATAGACCTCAGCGCCTTCTCACAATCGCTGTGATTGCCCACACCGTAATTAGCATCATTACACCCATCCCAATTGCCATAAGCATCGAACCCTCTGATGTGCCAAACGCAATCGGGATTGGTCCGAGCAGCACGAACCCGCCGAATTCTGTTTTAGTTGTTCCTGCCTGCAGATTGGAACTCATCACCATTCCAATAGCAATCAGTGCAAATCCAAGAATAACCGCAACAAGACCTGCTTTCATTTTATACCCCCCCATATCTCTTTTATCGCATCCGATACTGCGCAATCGGAGAATTCAACAACCGGCATGCCTGCAACCATCGCATCTGTCACCACTGGATCATAAGGAATATTTCTAACAATCGCAACCCCATGCTCCTTGCAGAACTCAGTAATCTTCCTGCTGTTTTCTTCATTGATGTCACACTTGTTGATGCAGACAACAGTTGCAATCCCAAAATGCCTGGTCACATCCATAATTCGCTTGAGGTCGTGCAGTCCCGACATCGTTGGTTCGGTAACAACAAGTGCAAGGTCTACTCCGGTCAGGGATGCAATCACCGGGCAGCCGATTCCTGGTGATCCATCAATCAGGACAAGGTCAGACTCTTCCTCTTCTGCAACCCGCTGTGCATTGTTCCTGACAACGGTTACCAGTTTTCCGGATGTTTCTTCCGCGATATTCAACTGTGCATGTGCCATTGTTCCATATTTCGTTTTTGAGATGAATGCATGACCCGAGACGCGTTCTTTCAGTTGGATCGCATCCTGATCGCACACGAAGACACATACGCCACAGCCCTCGCAACGCGCCGGGTTGACTGCATAACCAGATTCGGTGTCAGATATTGCCTTAAATCTGCATGCTTCTTCGCAGTTTCCGCATTCTATACATTTTGTTTTATCCATTGCTGCAACTTTTAAGCCTCTGAACTCCTCTTTTCTTATGATTTCCGGATGCAGCAGCAAATGGAGATCAGGTGCGTCCACATCGCAGTCAGCAATAACAACGTTTTTTGCAAGGGCTGCAAACGATGCGACAAGTGTTGTTTTCCCTGTGCCGCCTTTTCCACTTATGATTGTTATCTGCTTCATAATTCCCCCCCAATTTCATCAATCATTCCTGCAAACCGTGTCTTCCATGCAGGGATTACATTCACAAACGGCAGGCCTTCCGAATAATACTCTGCGATCTTCTTATCATAAGGAATCTCAAGCAAGATCGGAATCCCCTCTTCTTCGCAGTAGTTGTAGACATTCTTGTCCCCGATTCCCGCCTTATTTATGATCACGCCAGAAGGAATTTTCAGCACTTTAAGCACTTCTACTATCAGTTTCAGGTCGTACAACCCAAACGGCGTTGGCTCTGTTACAAGAATACAGTAATCGCTGCCCGAAACTGCTGCAATCACCGGGCACGCTGTTCCGGGGGGCGCATCAATAATTACAGTCTTTCCCGGATCGGCATGCTCTTTAACCTGGTCTATCAATGGTGTTGCCATCCCCTCACCGATATTCAGCAGCCCGTACACGAGTTCCACGTTGTTGCCACTTCTCCCCCTCTTGATAACACCGATCTCACGTGGCTCCTCGCTGATTGCATCTCGCGGGCAGACCATTCTGCATAAACCACAGCCGTGACACAGTTCAGGAAACACCATAACCTGTGTTGGCAGCACAACGATCGCGTTGTATTCACATGCAGATGCACACTTTCCACAGTAATCACACAAATCGTTATTAACCTCTGGCATAAGCACGTCTGCCGACTTTACATCCTCTATCTCCGGTTTAAGGAAGATGTGTGCATTTGGTTCTTCGACATCACAATCCAGTAACTGTACATTCGAGAGCGACAGTGCAAGATTTACAGCCACTGTAGTCTTTCCTGTGCCGCCCTTTCCACTTGCTATTGATATGATCATTGTTTAGGTCATCTCTTTTGATTTAGTGATTGATATTCTGTCCTTTAGAACTTACGTTTTGTTATTGCAATATTTATCATTTCGATTACCCCACCATAAGCAAGGTTAGCCTTACAATACATATAATTTTTGGGAGTTTTTCATTTTCATCAGACTTCCCCATATCCCATGACTGCACCATCCCAGCAACCGAATCGTGGGGTATCTTTCTTCTTCGGGTTTTGGACGCCGTCTTTTTGCTGTGTCGTGTGAGATGCCGATTTTTTTTGAAAGTTAAACATCTGTGATTCGCCCGCTCCCCTGTAGCAATATTATGATCTTTCTGTAAACTTCATCCAGCATGATTATGCCCTATTATTGCGAATTTTTAGCACATAATTTTAAATATGTACAATTAGTATGTGATGCTACACGTATTGCTTTGATATAATAAGTTTTCTAATAGATGGATAAGATGACAACACTGTTCGATAAAGTCTTAATAGCGATTGCAAGGTATCAGAAGAGATACACGCGCGAGCTTATGATAGTTATAATTTTGATAACTATATTACTTGGTAGCGGACTCAAAGATATGACAATTAACTCAGATGTGCGCTCTGAGATGCCAAGAGATCTTCCGATCTTCAAGTTGAATGACAGGATAAATGATAAGTTCGGCGGTCAGGATACGGTTGTAATTGCAGTAAAGATTGATGAGTCTGTAAATTCCAAAGAAGCAGTGCGTGATGTACGCGATTCACAGGTAATAGAATCTCTCATGTTTCTGGATGAGAGTCTCCGGGATGAGAGTATGGTTCAAAGTGTCACTTCTCCTGCAAGTTTTTTCCGATCCATAGATGGGATATCAGATGATAATGTCTCACTGGTGATTGAAAAGAATCCGGCGATTGAAAAGTTTTTTAGTCGTGATTATCGCATGACTTTGATGTATGTCTCGGCAGATATTGGTGCTGATGATGTGAAAATTCAAAGTTTTATTGACATCGTGCATGAGAAGCTTGATTACACTCCAAAACCTCCTGGAATAAAGTTTGGCATCACTGGAAGTCCTGTTCTTCGTGTCTCCATTTTTGACCTTTTGAAAAGTGATGCTCTAACCACATTGTTGATTGCAGCGTGCATTATACTATTGTTGCTGTTTGTGATGGAAAAGTCCTTCACACGTGGACTGCTGATATTTATCCCACTCTCGCTTGGACTTATCTGGACAATGGGTACACTTGGTTGGCTTGGCATACCACTTTCTATTGCCACGGTATGTCTGAGTTCGATGATCCTTGGGCTCGGAGTGGAGTACGGCGTGTTTATGGTTACAAGATACAAGGAGGAACGAGATAAGGGACGAAACCAGAGCGACTCGGTTGAAACTGCTGTTCACGGGATTGGCACAGCAATTATAGGTTCAGGTCTAACCACTATCGTAGGGTTTGGTGTCCTGTCATTTTCCTCTGTACCGATGATGCAGCATCTTGGGCAAACCCTTGCACTTGGTATTTTCTACTCGCTCATGGCTGCACTTTTTGCTAATCCGGTGCTCATGATACTTGAAGAAGACTTTGAGCATCACAGAACTGAAAAGTTGTTAAAAATGTTTGCTGCTAAACGGGATGGACATGTGAGGCGACCACGATGATACAGGACTATATTGATAGATATGCTCACTTTGTCGCACATCATCCGTACCTCATACTGCTGTTTGTCATACTGTTATCTTCCTTCGCATTTGTGATGATGAGCACTGTTACAACTGAAAAAGCCGATCTTAAAGACTACCTGCCAGAAGATATCGAGGCTATTGCTACACTGTTTGATATAGAGGATAAGTTTGGAAGCGTAGACTCTGTATATATCGTGATTGAGGTAGACCCTGCATACAGTGACTCAGATGAAATAAGAGATCTTCGCGATCCGCAGATACTACGGTATGTTGAACAAATCTCACAGTTAGCCAGGCATACAGAAGATGTGATGGAAGTTTCAAGTGCCTCAACGACGATAAAAAGTATCAATGATGGAAAACTTCCACAATCTCTTAGAAAAGTCAGGGAACTCACCAATAAAAACGGCTTGTTGGATGGGTATATCAGCGATGATTACACAATGTCTCTTGTTAAGATACGTTTAATAGATATTGATGCGGACCTTGAGAGTATCGAGATTGAGCTTGAAAAGATCATCCAATCCACTCCACACCCGGCCGGGATAAAAGTGAGTCTTGGCGGGGCCTCAATGGAAGGACAAGCGATGGAAAAAGCCATTAAGCCAGATATGAAACGAACTTCCACTTATTCGCTGATAGGAATTCTTATTGTCGTTCTGGTGCTGTTTCGATCCCCCAAATATGGATTCATTCCACTTACTACCATTTTGTTTGGAACGCTGTGGGCAATGGGTTATGTTGGGCTTATAGGCATGGGTTTAACGTCAAATACATCAGGTGTGATTTCCATGATCATGGGCATCGGAATTGACTTTGGCATACAGGTAACAACTCGCTATCGCTTTGAACGTGCACATCAACTTCCCCCGGATGCAATGGAACTCACACTAAGGAAAGTGATTATGCCAATGTCTACCACAACACTTGCCGCACTTATCGGTTTCCAGGCAATGTCGATGGGACAGCTAACTTTCATGGGAGATATGGGTACGATGATGAGCTATGGTGTAGCTGCATGTATGGTGGCAGCGATCACAGCTGTACCATCTTTTATATTAATAGCAGACACCCTGAGTATATCCAAAATATTTACAATATTTACAAAAAATTAAAATGGAGATGTATTATGAAAAAAGTATTAAACAAAATATTAACAATCCTTGTACTGGTTTTCTGCATTGGCATTCTTGCTCTACCGGCAGAAAGTACTCCAATTACTGGGAAGGTTGGAAGCACTGTCCACGTGTACCTTATGAACCAGGATCCTGACCCGGCAGACTCTGGTAAATACCTTGACCTTCGCTGGAGGGTTGTTGTCACCAAGGTTGGAACGATCGATAACCTTGAATTCTATCTCGATGCAGGCTATCCATTTCTCTTCGAGGCAGGGGATAGTCCAAAAAAAAGTCTTGGCAGAGTTGTTCCAAGCAATGAAATGGAAGAGTACTATGTGCTTCACTACAAGCTCAAGGTGGCAGATAACGCTCTTAAAGGCGAACATAATGTAAGCCTGCGCTGGAATGACGGCAGCGGGGGTTATACAAAAAAATACTTCACACTTTATGTAGACCCAAGCAAATCAGATTTTACAATCGGAGCGCTTCGTACCTCGCCAGAACGCCTCGTGCAGGACACAGATGAAGCATTACTTAAAGTAGATATTGCAAACATAGGAAGTGAAGATGCAGAAAACGTGAAGGCATCGCTCTCTTTGCCAGAAGGTTTTGACGCAAGCTATGCGTACTCTGATGAAGATGCACTTGGCACAATCAATGAAAGTGAGAGTAAAACTGCATACTTCTACATCGACACAGCGGAAGGACTTCAACCAGGTGAGTATAATGCCACAATCACCATCACTTACAAAGAAGATGACGATGAAGACAACCAGTACAGAACAAAACTCCTGCCTCTTAACATCCCAATTAAAGGCTCACCCTACCTGGTGATAGAATCAGTAAAAACAAGCCCGGCAGAAGTATATCCTGGCACATACGTAAGTCTTCTAATAAACGTTAAAAACACTGGAAGCGAGGAAGTCGATGCAGCAAGCCTTCGCGTGTTCAAGGATTCAACACAACCGTTTGATTTTGATGAAAAATCAGACTTCATAGGAAAACTTAAACCAGGAGAAAGTGGTGAAGCGTTGATACGCGTGCAGGTCAAAGAAGATGCACCTCCAAAGAAATACCTCCTTGATGTGGAACTGCGGGGAGTTGAGACAAACAAGGACACCGTTGTATTATTCTCACGAACAGCACAACTGGTGGTTTGTCCGGCAAAGGAATCATCTACATCGCTACTGATTCCAATAGTAATTATTATAGCGGCGGCTCTGGTAGTTGGCATTGTATTGTATAAAAAGAGAAAAAAATAATTGAGAGGATATTATTTCTATCTGGTTTGAGCCACATCAAATGTGTTAAAATCCTGTTCACACAGAACCCATGATGCATCGACCCTATCGACGCGTGAGTGTGGAGCTCCGACGCTGCACCAGTCTATGAACTCTTTAAGTTCTGGTTCGCTTCCTTCTGCCATTATTTCAACACGCCCGTCCCTTCGATTCCGCACCCAGCCCGTGAGGTTGAGATTCGTTGCCTGCTTCTCTGTGTAGGCTCTGAAACACACGCCCTGCACAAGACCATGGACAAATATATGCACGCATTTCTTCATGTTACAGCATGTTGTATTCTGTTTCTTAATAAAGTTGTTCAGGGTGGCAGAAGTTCTTCTTGGGATGTCAAATTGATATAGTAAAGTATATGTTTTTACAGTTAGTTTTTGTGGATAGGTGTGTCTTCGATGAGTGCTGGTTATGAGTTGATAGAAAGTGCTTGGCGGTGTTTTAGTAGGGGGGATTATGATAGTGGGTTGAAGTTTGTCTTTGAGGCGTTGGAGCTTGCTTATAAGAAGAATGATTATGTTCTCCGTTCTCAGGCACTTGTCACGCTTGGTAATATTTTACATTTGGCTGGCAGGTTCGATGAAGCGCTCAGTGCATATCTGTCAGCACTAAGGATACAGGAACGTCTGGCTGAGAAGAACCCGTTTTTCAAGACATGGGTTGCAACGACTCTCAACAATCTCGGCATTCTTCTGAGTGATCTGAGGCGGTTTGAAGATGCAAGGGACAAGTACGAGCGCTCACTTACGATCTACGAAGCGCTCTTGGACTCTGATCCTGAAAACACAACCTACCAATCAGACGTTGCAACGACTCTCAACAATCTCGGCATTCTTCTGAGTGATCTGAGGCGGTCTGAAGATGCAAGGGACAAGTACGAGCGCTCACTTACGATCTACGAAGCGCTCTTGGACTCTGATCCTGAAAACACAACCTACCAATCAGACGTTGCAATGACTCTCAACAACCTTGGCATTCTTCTCAACAATCTGGGACGGTTTGAAGATGCAAGGGACAAGTACGAGCGCTCACTTGCGATGCGCGAAGTGTTGCTTGAGTCCGATCCTGAAAACACAACCTACAAATCAGACGTTGCAACAACACTCAACAATCTCGGTACTCTTCTCAACGGTTTGGAGGGGTTTGAGGATGCAAAGGATAGATACGAGCGCTCCCAGAGAATGTTTGAAATGCTGCTGAATTGGAGGAGGTTTGATAATGCAAGGAAGAGATACGAGCGCTCACTTAAGATGTACGAAGTGCTCTTGAAATCATGCCCTGAAAACACAACCTACCAATCAGACGTTGCAATGACTCTCAACAATCTCGGCAATCTTCTCAACGGTTTGGGGCGGGTTGAGGATGCAAAGGATAGATACGAGCGCTCACTTAAGATGTACGAAGTGCTCTTGGACTCTGATCCTGAAAACATAACCTTTCAGTCAAGAGCAGCCAGTACAACCTTACGCTACTGGGAAACCGTAATTGAGATCTTAGATTCAACGGAAATACAGGACTCGTTAGCAGAATACAGAAATGCAAGCCATAGATTAGCAGAAAAAGCAGAATACTTCAAAAAACTCGGATTAATATATGAATCAACTCTTATAAAAAAACTTGGAATAGTGTCAGAACTTAAATACAACGCCAAAACCATCCGACTGGAGAGAGCACCAGAAAAAAGAATTTCAGGCTACAACAAATGTGCAGAAATCGCATCCAGCCTCTCAAAAATTGAATCTGACAGAGAACAGATAGATAAATGGTCAGACATGACTCAATACTACATAGGAAGAGCACTGGCCAATGAGTCAATGATTAACGGACTCAACCAAGAAAAACTCAAAAAGGCTGTTGAAACATTCAAACATGCGAAGAACTCGTGCAATAAAGCAGACACCTGCTACTGCATCTACGACACACTGCTGCCGTTAACAGAAATGTCAAACAATAAAATCGACCTCCCCAAGTTCAAAAGACGTCTCAGAAAGACAATAGAGAAGATAGGAGCAAAGACAGCATCCGGCAGATGTCTACTGAAAATAGAGGACATATTAGAACAGAACGAAGAGAACGCCGATATAGATAAGATAATGACAGAATTTAACAACGAAATGATCAGAATCGAACACCATGCCTTAAGAGGACTCTTCAAGCATGTATCAGATGAACTGAGTGAGTACTTCAAAAACCCAATGGAAATTAATGTGAATTTCCAGAACTGGAGTTTAACCGGGGAGATATCAAAGATTGAAGGCACAATTACGATAAAAACAGGAGACACTGTGTTGTGGAAAGGAAACGTTGAAAGAAATAAAAAATTCTCTATTCAGTTCGAGCCACAGAATCCAACAGAAAATATCTGCTTTGAACACATAGAAAAACCACACATAAAAAGGACAATAAAATTAAAGTGTTGTGAAATTATAGGCGACCAGATGGTATATTTTCTCAAAAGGAGAATTATGTAGATGAGGGGCAATTCCATGCTGAGAGTTGCCAGTGTTCAAATCCGATACGAAATAGAGCGCACAAGGAATATCTGGACGCCTGTATGGGACGACAGGTACAAAGAAAAAATTCTGGCCATTCTTGACTTTCTCAAAGGAAAAACTGACTGCATCGTGTTTCCTGAACTTTCCATTCCATTTGAAATGCTGAGTGACTTGAAAGAGTTCGCTGACTGTGAAGAAACCCTGATTATAGCTGGTTCTCACTACGTGGAAAGAGGAAATATTGACAGATATAATCAGTTATTTTCTCATAAATTTGATGAAAATTGTGACGTTAGAAAGAGCATCTGCCCTATCTTAGCACCCAATCAAAGGATACCCCATATAGAGAAGATAAACCCTGCGCGGGATGAAGACATCGGTTACGACGAAATTGGTCTTAACAGAGGAGAGCTTCACGGGATATTCATTCTCGGCGACTACACTTTAGGAATCCTTATCTGTTCAGATTTTCTAAACCCTGAACTGAGAAACAGAATTTTAAAAAAAGCTAATCTTGTACTTGTGCCCCAGTTCAATTCCAACATGAAAAGATTCTATGATCTTGCAAATTCCGAATTTGAAAACCCAAACAATATAGTAAGAGCCATCGTGCTCACAAATGCTACTGGCAAAACAGCCGCGGGTGGCTCAGCAGTTTTCAGAAATGTGAGCAAAGAAGATCAAAAAATGCTAAAGGAAAGATTTGGATACTCCTATGCAGCCATAATCCTTCCAGAGAAGATAAAAGAAGAACTGATAATTTCTATAAATGTCAATATGGACTACAGTTCAGAACGCACTCCAAGCAGTTGGACGCCAGATCAACGCCCGATAGACTATCAACTTATTCCGATAATCCAGAAGAGTGAAGCCATAGTCGATATCTTAAACAGCATAAACGAAGCAAACGATGTTCAAAGCTGCATAGGCACTGTGAACAAAAATAAAGAGTTCATTGGAAAAACGTCAACGATACTGTCCAAAAACACTCAGAATCTGGAAAACCTCACGTTAGAAGAAGTGAAAGAGAAATGTCACACTGTCGTCATCCAGTGAATTAGCAAACAAGTAATATGGACTGAATATAATTATTGTGTGCTAAATTTTGTAATATCCAAAATAGCACTGTATCATTTTCCAGTGCTTGATTACGCAGTAATCAAGATATGTGTCTACAATAATTATTAAAATCACTGGTTTTTTAGATAGTGCCTCCAAAATCATATATAAACCACAAGAAGCATTGAACCAGTCTGGTTTTGTCTATGGTGAGTGAAGAAATATTGAGAATTATAACTGGGCTAAGCCGTTTTCAAGTTTTTTCCCGGGAATTGGCGGAAAGTGGGGTGTTCCGTTGTGGGCTTATTACGTGAACCGGGGGTAGTGTGTGTCCAGTATTGGGGAAGAAATTATATGTGATAAGTCATTTAGCAGTAGATGTATATGGTGTTTAGTAAGATACACATCAAGAATTTTAAGGCACTGAGAGATACTGGGGAACTCGATGTTAAACCCTTAACTCTGGAAAAACCAGTTTAATCCAGGCAATTTTAGCACTAAGACAGACTGTGAAGAGCCCAGATCAACAAACACCTTTGATTTTGAATGATTATGCTAATCTTGGCTCGTATGGGGATGTAGTATTTAAACACGACGAAAAAAATGATATTCATATTAATTTTGAAATAATAGAAAAATTAAGGGAAAATCCGACAATCTCGAACAGAAGGTGAACAAATGGAAATATATACTGAAAAACAGAAGGAAATTTCTGAAACAATAGCAGACGATGCGAGCCATTCTAACTGGAAGAACTATAAATGGCAATTGAGCCATGCCATAAAGGATATCAATACGTTTGAAGATATTACCGGCATCAAATTCGATGAAGAAGAGAAACAGGTCTATGAAAAAGTTCTTGAAAAATTCCCGCTCTCTATCACTCCTTATTATTTATCGTTGATCGATTTCGATGACTACAAGAATGACCCGATCTTCATACAGGCATTTCCTGACCCTCGTGAATTGATTATCAGTAAATATGATATAAAAGACTCGCTCGCGGAGGATACAGACAGTCCGGTCCCGGGAATCACCCATAGATACCCGGATCGGGTACTCTTTCTCATAAGCAATATCTGCGGCATGTACTGCCGTCATTGTACACGGAAGAGGCGGGTTGGCGATGTGGATTCGATTCCGAACAGATCTGAGATAATGAAAGGGATTGAGTACATCAAAAACACACCCGCGATCAGGGATGTCTTGCTTTCGGGCGGAGATCCGCTGATGTTATCAGATGGCTATCTTGATTGGATTCTTACCGAGCTACAGACGATTCCGCATGTCGAGGTGATCAGGATAGGAACCAGAATGCCTGTAGTCCTGCCTTATCGTATAACCGATGATCTGGTAAATATGCTCAAAAAACACCATCCAATATGGATCAATACCCAGTTCAACCACCCACGAGAGGTGACAGCCTCTTCAAAAGAATCGCTCAGGATGCTGGCAGATGCGGGAATACCACTTGGCAACCAATCAGTCTTACTGGCAGGTGTGAACGACTGCCCTATACTGATAAAGAAACTGGTGCAAAAAATGGTTCAAAACAGAGTCAGACCCTATTACTTATATCAATGCGATCTATCTGAGGGATTGACTCATTTCCGCACCCCTGTTGGTAAGGGTATAGAGATTATCGAGTCCCTGATCGGGCACACGAGCGGCTTTGCCGTACCAGAGTATGTGATCGATGCGCCGGGTGGGGGCGGGAAGATCCGCATTATGCCTCAGTATCTGATATCATGGTCAACTAACAAAGTCATCCTGAGAAATTATGAAGGAGTCATCACTTCTTACAAAGAGCCTGATTCTTATGAACCGACTTTTTGCGATAGAAATTGTGATGAATGCCAGTTGCAATTGGAATTAGGCGCGGCTGATGAACACAAGGCAGTTGGTATTGAGAAGTTACTATCGGACCACGATAAGACCATATCATTGATCCCGATGAATACAGATAGAATAAAAAGAAGAAATGACCAGTGATGCCAGACAAAGTTGAGAAGCTCGGAAATTCATATATCCAGCACGGAATGTTCAATGATAGAATTTACCTGATGAAATTATCGTGCAGAGATTATCCGGATATTGTAAACCGCTTACACGACCTCGCCCGACGCAATGGATACTCCAAGATATTTGCGAAGGTCCCGGAGTCTGCATGTCCGCTCTTTCTTAAAAAAGAGTACGAAGTCGAAGCTTGCATCCCATCTTTTTACGATGGTGAAGAAACAGGTCTTTTTCTTGGAAAATTCCTGCAAAAGAATCGCCAGAACTCTTCTGACCGGGGAACGATAAAGTCTGTTCTGAAAAAGGCTGAGGAAAAAGCCGCATTGGCAGATTCTCCCACCCTGCCTGAACCGATGCGATGGCGGATTTGCCGACCGGACGATGCCGAAGAGATGGCTGAAGCGTATCTTCATATATTTGAGACGTATCCATTTCCTATTCATGACCCCGACTATATTCGTGAAACCATGGCTGACAATGTAGTTTATTTTGCAGTGGAATGCGATGGAAAAATCGTGTCGCTGGCATCATCTGATATGTACATAGAGGATCGGCACGTCGAGATGACTGACTTTGCGACGCTTCCCGAGTATCGCAAAAACAGACTTGCCATATTTTTGCTTTCAGTGATGGAAGAAGAGATGCGGCGGCTGGGGCTGAAACTTTCATATACCATTGCCCGCGCAATCTCCTATGGCATGAACATTACATTCTCGAGGATGGGGTATCAATACAGTGGGACGCTACTGAACAACACCAATATATCAGGGCGTCTTGAAAGTATGAACGTCTGGTATAAATTCCTGTAGCTGCTACGAAAAATAGTTATGCGGTGAATCTCTCTATTTACGGATAAAAAAAGCTGCAATCATCCAAAAAAGATAAATTCACCTGTCCGGATGGAGAAATAGTAAAATTCAGCTACGAATACTTCGATAAGCACAAATGGAAACGGATACGGGTTTATCGAGGCATAGGATGTACTGAAGCCGGGGTAAAAAGCTCTGCACAAAGAGCAAGCGCGCACGAGGATGATCAAATGTTACGGCAATGAGGCTAACCTGCGGAAAATGGCTGAAAAAAAATGGAGTCAGCAGAAGGACAGATGGTGCCTCCAAAATCATATATAAACCATAAGAAGCATTGAACCAATCTGGTTTTGTCTATGGTGAATAAAGAGAACGTCAGATATTATCTTGATAGTGAGAAGCGATTTGTTATTGAGAATTATAACTGGGCTAAGCCGTTTTCAAGTTTTTTCCCGGGAATTGGCGGAAAGTGGGGTGTTCCGTTGTGGGCTTATTATGTGAACCGGGGGCAGTGTGTGTCCAGTATTGGGGTACGGGATAAGGATGATGCAATAATGGAGTTTTTCTCCTTTAATAAAGCCTGCCAGATGGTGGGTAACCAGGGGTTCAGGACTTTTCTGAAGGTGGACGGTGATGTTCTGTATGAGCCATTCAAACAGTCAAAAAACGAGATGGTTTCCCAGAGGATGATTGTTTCGGCATGGGATTTGGAGTTAGAAGAGGTTAATCGTGCGCTTGGTCTTCGGGTGACTGTTAACTTCTTTCCTCTTGTGAACCTGTCTGTTGCAGGGCTTGTGCGAATGGTCAGTATCAAAAATTTGAATGGTGAATCGTTGAGGGCAGAACTTCTCGATGGTCTGCCGCATATCCTTTCATTTGGCATGACCCAGCGCTGCATCAAAATTATTGCCAGGCATATCGAGGCGATGAAAGAGGTGGAGGTCATTGACGGGATGCCTCTTTTTAAGCTGAAGCAGGTTCCTCTCGATGTTCCGGAGGTTCAGGAGATTCGTGGTGGCAATTTCTATTTTACCCTGTTAGATGGAAAAGGCAGTATCCCAAGTGATAGTTATGTGGTGGATCCTGAATCGGTATTTGGCGTATCGTGGAGCTTTGATTACCCGTGGCTGTTTGCCGAGCATGGTGTTGAAGAGGTGCTGGCATGCAATCAAATGTATGAGAATAAGACTCCCTGTGCATTCACGGTACTCTGTCTTGACATACCTGCTGGTAAAGAGATGACGTTTTATTCTATCGTAGGTAATGCGTCTTCTGAGGAGAAATTGAGGAGTTTTAAGAAGTATGTTGTGGATAATGGCATTTTAGATAAGAGAGACGAGAATAAAAGGACTATTGAAGAGATTGAAGATAATATGTTTACTGTTAGCAGTAATAAGAATTTTGATAGTTATTGTGGTCAGACGTTTCTTGATAATGTGGTGAGGGGTGGGATGCCTGTTGTCTTCCGAACACAGTCAAGTAAAAATGTGTTCTACCTGTATTCGAGGAAGCATGGGGATCTTGAGAGGGATTATAATTATTTTGTAGTTGAAGAGACGTATCTATCGCAGGGCAATTCGCATTTCAGGGATGTTAATCAGAACCGCAGAAATGATGCCTGGTTCAATCCTGGGATAGAAGACAGTAATATCATCATGTTCTTTAACCTGATCCAGACCGATGGTTTCAATCCTCTGGTTGTAAATGGTCTTACTTACACTGCTACCGATTTGCCAGCGCTTGCGGAATGGCTTGGCAGGCTTGTAGACGATACCGGGCTCTTTGATGAGTTGCTGGAGCTTGTTAAAGAGCCTTTTACACCAGGCGAGTTTATGATGAAGATCGAGGAGGCAGTAACCGGGAGGTCTCTGGATTATGATGAGATTATTTCGGTATTGCTCTCGTTCTCTCGGGAGAATGATGTTGGCGAACCGTCTGAAGGTTTCTGGATCGACCACTGGACGTACAATCTTGACCTTCTCGACAATTTCCTGATGAGCTTCCCGGACAGGTTAAAAGAGATACTGGTGGATAAATCTGTTTTCACGTTTTATGACAATCCTGATGTTGTTATGCCACGAAACAAGAAGTACGTGCTGGTTGACGGAAATGTCAGGCAGTACGGTTCTGTAAAACGAAACAAGGATAAGTTGAAACTGATAAAATCAAGGGAAGCTGATCCTTATAAGGTTAGAAGAGAATACGGTAGAGGCAGCGTATACACAACCAATCTCCTCGTTAAGATGCTCTTAATCATTGCAAACAAGATCGCTTCACTGGATCCCGAAGGAATCGGGATGGAAATGGAAGCTGATAAACCGGGTTGGAATGATCCTTTAAACGGCTTGCCAGGACTACTTGCATCATCTCTCTCAGAGACCCTTGAACTTAAAAGGGCTTGCTCCTTTTTATCCGATGCCATCGTAAGTATTGGACTTGAAGATTCCGGGTCTGTATCAATCTTCGAGGAACTGGACATATTCATTACTGATCTGATGGAAACAATCGAGAAACGACTGGACTCGGTGGATGAAAACAGGAAATTTTTGTTCTGGGATGAAAGTCACCGAATAAAGGAAGATTATCGGGAGAAAGCAATCTTTGGCGTGAGTGGCGGAGAGGCGGAGATGAAAATCTCCACTGTAAAAGACTTCCTGGATAAATCTTTGAAATTGCTTGACAGCATCTTCAGCGAGATTCCAAAGGATAAAGTGTTCCACAAAAATGGAGTATGCTACACCTATTTCTTAAACGAAGTCAAAAGATACGAGCATATTCACAAGGATGATGAAGAGAACGGGATTGCAGTCAACGACTCAGGGTTGGAACTCGTAACACCACTGGAGTTCAAACAAAAGCCTCTTTCACTATTCCTGGAAGGGCCGGTTCATCTAATGAAGATAAAACAGGAATTAGCCAGCGAAATATACAAAAATGTTAAAAATAGTGAAATATATGATGAAAAACTAAAGATGTACAAGACGAGTGAACCCATAACAAGAGAAACGTCCGAGATCGGGCGGGCACGTGCATACACGCCTGGATGGATCGAGAACGAATCCATCTACCTGCACATGGAATACAAGTACCTGCTCGAACTACTCAAAGCCGGTCTTCACAAAGAATATTACGAGGAAATCAGGAATACAATGATACCTTTCCTTGATCCTGAAACTTACGGACGGAGCATACTCGAAAACAGTTCATTTATCGTCAGCAGCGCTTTCCCTGATAGCAAACTGTACGGGCGAGGCTTCCAACCAAGACTCACAGGAGCATCGGCAGAACTAATCAATATGTGGACAATTATGACCGCGGGACAACACCCCTTCTTTGTCGACGAGACAGGAAACCTGGAGCTAAAACTTGAACCGGCACTCCCTGGCTGGCTTTTCACAGAGAAAAAACAGACCTGCAAAACCTTCGCAGACAACGGAGACAAAAAAGAACTAATCATACCAGAAAACTGCTTTGCATTCAAATTCCTTGGAAAAACAATCGTCGTATATCACAACGACAAAAGAAAAAACACCTTTGGAAAAGATAAAGCAAGAATCACACACTACACCCTAAAATACACCGATGGAAAAACTTGCAAAATACAGGGCAGCACAATACCAGAAAAACCTGCAAACGACACGCGAAATGGACAGATAGAAAGAATAGACGCATTTCTACACTGAACACTTAAGGCACATCCTATATGTCCATTTCTGACAGATGCCCGAATTGAAATATGATTCTCAGTGTTCCTGGTACAGTTCTTTTCTTCTTGCTTCAAGCATACTGTTTTCCATCCCACAATATTCTGCTGCAGTTAATACCCGTACGTTATGCTCTGCACCCACATCAAACACTGGCACAATATGTTTTTTCCACTTCAGATCGCGAAGCAGATGGTGATCAAGAATCATTGTTTTAAGACTGGTTTTCTCAATAATTTGAATTAAGTGATCGATACTTGCTTTAAGACTGGCGTATGAATAGCGATAGCCAAGCATGTAAGTCATCGGGCCATCAATATATGCTACATCAGGCTGATTTTGTATAATAAAATCTGCCTGTGCATCAATACCTGCCCCTTCAACATCTGATGTAAATACAAACACCTGGTCTCTGTCTGATATGGCAACTTCTACCACATAGCCCAAGCGATTGTTTGTACCATGATATACTGGCTGCGAAAAACAAATGTTTGTTGCCCCAACATCAAAACTTTGCCCATCCGCGTATTCAACAACCTCTGCTACAGGTAGCATCTGTTTAATAAAATAATCTGCTCGATTTTTCTGGCTCTTGTTGATATTCTCAAGTGGATGCTTTATCAGTGCGGTTTTGTTAGAGAATATATCCACTTTATCTGGGTCATAATGGTCAAAATGATAGTGTGTAACAATTAACACACCAGATTCCAAAGCGGCATCTTCTATTCGTTTTTTATGCTTCTGTAGCTGCAACAGCTCGCACTCGTGTGGTTGTAGTTTATAGCGACGTGGTCCAAGTGCTGCAGACGGATCGATGAGTATGTGCACATCTGGCGTTATAACCAGTGTCGCCATGCTCCTTGTGCCCATCGAATCTGATGCGAGTGGAATAATTTTCATCAATTGTTAAAATGCCCGGAACTTTTCCTCTAACCACAGCAAAGCTTCACTTGTAGCCAGTTAAATTAAAAATAATTAAAAACAGTCAAAAATATAATTATATAATCCTAAATAAAAACCACAGGATTTTACAGGATTGTTTTTATCAGTCCTGCAAAACCTGTGTAATCTTATGGCTTAGCTATTCCATCTCGATTGCTTCCTCTGCACAGGCGTCAACACATATACCACAATCGGTACATGTTTCGGCGTCAATAACAGCCAGTTCATCAACTAATTTTATTGATTCTTCTGGGCACTGCTCAATACATTCTCCACAGCCGTTGCATTTTTCTACTATTACTTTTGCTGGCATTTTAATATCACCTCATTCAGCTACAGATAGAGGATAATAAATAGATTTCGGTTTGAGTCGAACTGGCAACAAGTCGAGCAGATAATATATATACTTTGGACTATTACCCAATAAGAACAGGCAGGTAAACGTACTGCACAACTTCGTTGTGCAGAACTGTATACTACGTATGCAGAAATTAATTCTCGATTGCGGAGCAATCGAGTGCAGAAATAACGAGTCTTGGTGATGTATTGATCAAGGTAATAGTAACTCTTGATTGCACAAGATAACAACAGGCAGGTAAACTTTATGGGTGTTGACATTGGAGAGCTCTTTAACAAAAAAGAAATCGAACTTTCAAATTTGTCAGGCAAGACAATAGCAATCGATGCTTACAACACACTTTATCAATTTTTAAGTATAATTCGACAGCGCGACGGTACACCACTAAAAGACTCAACCGGAAGGATCACTTCACATCTTTCAGGATTGTTTTACCGATGTACCAACCTGCTTGAAGCTAACATCAAACTCGTGTTCGTGTTTGATGGGGTGCCCCCGGGATTTAAAGCTGAAACCATTGAAAAGCGGATTCAACACCGCATCGCTGCACAGGAAAAATGGGAAAAGGCACTTGCAGAGGGAAGCGAGAATGTAATGACCTATGCACAGGCAGCATCCAGGATGGATGATTTTATGGTTGATGAGGCAAAAACATTACTTGCTTACATGGGCATACCGATCGTACAGGCTCCAACAGAAGGCGAAGCACAGGCAGCATATATGGCAGGACATGGTGATGCTTATGCTGCTGCAACACAGGATTACGATTCCCTGCTCTTTGGGGCGCCTCTTGTGGTCAGGAATCTTGCTATTACCGGCAGGAGAAAGCTTCCGCGCAAAAACGTGTATGTGGATGTAAAACCAGAACTATTGAATGTCGAGGAAAATCTTAGCAGGTTGAACCTTACAAGAGAGCAGTTGATCGATATTGCTCTTTTGATTGGGACTGATTATAACGAGGGGATTAAAGGCATCGGTCCTAAAAAGGCGTTGAAATTAATACAGACACACAAAAATATAGATACTGTGTTAAAACATCTCGGCACGCAAATTAAAGAACTTGAAGTAATTAAAAACTTTTTTTATTATCCCGAGGTGCTTGAGGATTACACAATAGAATACAGAAAACCAGGAGCTGATGATATAATCGAATTCTTGTGTGAAAAACACGATTTTTCAGTTGAACGGGTTTCAAAGGCAGTAAAACGGTTGGAAGTAGCTTCGGATTTTAGGCAGAAGACCTTTGATGCATGGTTCTGATAAAACCTGGTGCATTGTCCTGGAATATGTGGCTTTTTAATTTTGGCTCTCCTTGTTAAGTACAAGGCTTATGTATAGCGCTTTCTTCTTTCTTATCTCCACTTCAACCTTTAAAACTCTTTGGAAGCGTGTCAGGATTAACATTTCCATATATATCATCCTCCATCTCATCAACAGTGACTTCTCTCTGAAGTTCCGTGTCAATAGCCTCGTTTATCTCGTCAAGTAGTCTACAAACATGGTCTTCATCGATTAAATCCAAAATATGTGGAGGAAATAACCAGTTTTGATTGTGAAGCCTTCTAATGAACGCTATATTACATAATATGGCTGGAAGAGTGATAAAAGTATCGGAACGATGTTAATTATGGGACAGGCTCTGAAGTCAGGGGCATCCGTTTGGTGTGTAAACGATCTTACAATCATTACAAGTCCATTAAATATACCCTAAAAACTTTGAAGATATAATAAACATTGTATGGGACCACATCAATGGGCAAACGGAGACTTGTATTCCATTCTCAAATATCTGCTCAGGTATGTATCCATTTGTCCTATCTAAAACCCATTTATAGTATCTTTCTGCGTTAGTTTTATCGCCTTTTATCGAACAGCAGATGGACATCCAAAAATTCAGTAATGGCCAGGCACCTGCACCTTTTTTCCTGTGCATTTCATTATACATCCACCCATCATATTCATCGAAATCATATCTATGCACACCACCATTGATGACAAGTCTTTTCTCAATTTCGTTTACAGTCGAAATAACTCTTGGATCATTTGCTTCATAAATCTTAAATGGATAAACAATACCAAGCATAGACGTGTCGATGCCTCCATCAATTAATTTACCATATGATCTTACGAAAAATCCATCTACAAAATGTTTTTCCAGTTGTTCTCTCATTTGTTTAGCTACGGCTAACCACTTTTTATCTGGAATGATGTCATTGGCGCATTCCAGCCCTTTAATGCAGGCTGCCAGTGAATATGTAAAGTTCTCATTTAAATCCGGGAATGTGTGTCTTTCTTCCCACAGATCATTAGTAACGATATTAAAATGATCCGTATCCCATTTATCGCATAAACCATTGGCTGCTTTTATAATCAAATTCTTAAATTCACAGGCTTTTTCTAAATCTCTTTGATAATGATGCCAGATGGCAAATAGGATGGTTCCTGTTTGATCTGGCTGAAATTTCCCCAGTGCCTTTAATCCGTTCACGTAGTATTTCTCAAAGAATAATCCAGTCTCCTTAAAGTCTTCTGCCCTTTCTAGACACCAATTAAAGAAGTTTTCCTGTATATCCCCAATACCGGCTATGTCTGCTGCAACGCATGTATAAGAAGCATCCCTTGGCCAAACATAGAAATAATGCTTTGCCGTTGGTGGATAATAGTTCTTTGTTGCATTAGCTGCAACGATCGCGCCATTTTCAATGCAGCAGTCTTTTATTACTTTCTTAGATATTTCGATTGTTCTTTCGATGCTAACCATCTTATCACCACTCACGGAGGAGGTTCGGGATAAACTTTTAAACACAACTTATTTTCTTCAAAACCTTTTGTATTTGGATTCCATGGTATCCAAATGTCATAATCACTTGATTTTTTACTTGAACCTTTATCTTTCTTAAAGGAAATTCGGGCCCTCACATCTACTTCGATGCAATCCATTTTCTCTTCTGCATCGGTTGTTTTGATAAACATGAGCCCCAATCCACCTATCCACCGATTCCCTAAATTTTTTAAAATGTTTCTTTTGATCCTCCATTCGACCCCATGCAATAGCCCTCTTTCCTCGTAAATATTTAGCTTTGAATCTTGTTTCTTAATAATAACTTTTTTTTCGCCGATTATTCCCCATTCAATATTTTTTTTCAATGTTTTAACTTTATAATTGGAAGAAAAACCTTCATTCTCGATTTTACTCTTCAATTCTTCCGGAAGGATACCTTCATTCAGCTTATCTATATCTACGCTAGACATATCTACGCTAGACATATCTACGCTAGACATATCTACGCTAGACAAATACTTTTCATCTCTTGCTGTAATCATTTTTGAATACCATGGATAGGCATGAGAAGCAGGAATTGCATCCTTTTCCAAATCACCAATCACACCTATGACTTTACCAATTTCTTTGACTCCAGGTATTTTTGTAATCTCTCCAATAAACTTTGTCGTAGTCCCGGTTATTTTCATCCACCCATCCCATAAACTATCCACAACAGTATTCTTGACCATGAAAGGTGGCTTTATAGTTCCAGTCAAGGCTCTAATCGAGTATTTGGTATCATTTGTATGGAATAAGACCTGAACAAGAATTGTATCATCTTTTCGTGTTAATTTATCACCCCATGGCTTTGATCTTTCTGTTATTGGGTCAATATATCCAATAAGGCTTAACGTCCATGTATATTCATAAACATACAATGCAGATTGTTTTTTTCCTGCTGTTATTATGGGTAGATCACTTAATATTGGTTTGGTCTCTCCAATTATCTTCAAGTATCCATTTTCTATATTACCCAAATGTTCTTTATATAAGTACTGGATTGGTACTTCCTTTGATTCTTCTGATATTGACATGATGTAGCCTCAAGTTCCATCCCTCACACTCTGCAATGAATTGCAGAGCGTCCGTGCCTCCTTCGGGGTTGGTATTTGTATTTAAAAGTCATTATACCCCGTACTTAATGGGTACTGAACTTGTTAGCGTTTTTGGCGTATAAAGGTTTTGTTTTTATTTTGTCTTGTGTAGAAATATATTTCTCAACTACTTCCCAGCCGTGTCCTACCGAGCCGTGATAACATCCGGGAGCCCATAGGTGATTGGGACACCATTCCTTTAGATGTGGGATGTGTTGTCTCAATGTTCTGCTGCTTCTACCTTTTAGCTCTCTTGGCTTATACAGCTTACAGAATACTTTGGAGGGTACTTTATGAAAAGATTAACATGACCCACATTCACAGCCATACCTATCACCTCAATATCCATCTTTAGGAATTTTTAAGACACAGATTAACATCGACTTACACTGATTTTACTTTTTCAGTATTTTTACTGGCGAAACCAAACTGTTCTATGGAAAAGATGGGTTGTTGTCTGAATACAGGTATGAGTTGACGTATTCTTCCGGACTTACAACGTTTCCAATTATGATGATTGCGCTTTTGGTAATTTCCGATGCTTCTACTTTATCTGCAATGTCCTTGATCGTGCCGCGTATTATTTTTTCATCCTTCCACGAGGCATGGTATACAACTGCAACAGGCGTATCCGACGGCATCCTGATCCTTGTCATAATATCCCTGATTTTATCTGTGCCAAGAAATAGTGCCATTGTCATGTTGCTATGTTCTGAGAGACTCGCAAGGTCATCGTCTTCGAGTGTCGTGCCTCTTGGTCTTGTGATTATCACGGCTTCTGATACGCCTTTTAAGGTAAGTTGTGTTTTCAGTGCTGCACTTGCTGCAAAGAGTGATGAGACGCCTGGTATGATCGTAACGTTTAGACCTTTTTGTTCAAGCTCTCTGATTTGTTCTGTGATTGCACCATAAATGGATGGGTCTCCCGAATGTAGTCTTACAACTGTTTTGCCTTGCAGCGCACTTCCAATCATCAGATCTATTATTTGATCAAGCTTCATACCATGGCTGTTAACAGTCTCACCTTTTGTGTATTCCAAAAGTTCCTTGTTTACAAGTGAACCTGTATAGATCACCACGTCTGCAATTTCAAGCAGTTCCTTCCCGCGCACTGTTATAAGTTTTGCATCACCTGGTCCTGCTCCAACAAAGTATACGGTTTTCATGGTTTCCTCGCTAATATCATACTGAAGTAGCTTCCTTTTTCTGGAAGAACTGTACTGATGTGCTCTTTTTCTGCAAACAAGTTTTCAAGATAGATAAACTCATTGTAGCCCTCTTTTTCCAGCTCTTTCGCTATTTTTCTTGGTTTTACTGCTTTTAGCACAATCTTTGATTTGTTCTCTGACCCATCAGTAACCTCGAATGAATGATCTATCTGTGTGTTTGCTCTTGCTGCAAAAGATGTAATAGCACTGACACCAGGTACAGTGATGATTGCTATTTCAGGATATTGTTTACTGATGATACGCCTAAGGTGTGTGAAAGTCGAGAAGAAGTTTGGGTCTCCAATGACTGCAAAGGATACGAGTTTATCCCGGGCTTGTGATGCGATAATTCTTGCATTTTCCTCCCAGTGCTTCTCCAGAGTTTCCTGGTTGTATGTCATAGGAAAGGTCAGAATTTCGGATGCAGCGTATGGTTTTATGAGTTTTGCAGCAAGTTTACCAGGAACGTATACTTTTGCACTCTGCCCAAGGATTTTTACAGCTTTTAGTGTCAGGAGTTCAGCATCTCCTGGCCCAATACCAACACCTACTAACATGTAACACCTACTAACATTTATGTGCCTCCGGTCGCGGCCGTTACAATGTAAACCGGGTTGTAGGGTTTAAACATTGTCTCCCCCTCAAGTGCATAGCTTTTTGATATGCTCACATGGACGGCTTCAGTGAATATATTGAGGCTGTTCATATACTGGATGGTTTTAGCCACTGTTTCAATTCTTACTGCATTGACCACAATTCTCTTTGCTCCTGCTTTTATTGAAGCATTAATGCTGTCTTCTATCTGTCTGGTGCCACCTATAAAAGCACAGTCTATTTTCATGCCTTCCAGTGCAATTGATGCCTCATCTTCTATGAGTGTGACGTTTTTTATGCCGCACTCTTTCAGGTTATATTCTGATGTGCTAATGGCAGTACTTCTATGGTCTATAGCATATATATGCTGTGCTATTTTTGCTGCTTCTATCGTTACTGCTCCACTCCCGCACCCGATATCCGCCATTGTATCAGTTGATTGCAGTTGCAGTTTTAGAAGACTTATTGCTATTATTTCCGGTTTTGTCGGACCTCCACTGCATTTTTTTATCATGACAATAACATACCATATAGAGTATACATAACCTTATCGTTTCACGAGGTATCATTGAGGCTGTCAAATTTCCGAGGTGATCTAATAGCCTCAGTGCGACAAGTTGAAGCACAAGCTTTATATGACGTATGAATATACTACGTACTTGACTGATTTTTCTATTTTTATTTAGAGGTATAATGAATGGAAGATAATAAACAACTTAAAGGCACGACTACCATAGGTTTAGTGTGTGATGGCGGTGTGGTTTTGGCATCTGAAAGTAGAGCCACGATGGGCAATTTTATTGCAAGCTATGAAGCCAAGAAAGTGTATAAAATAGACAGGTTGGTTGGGATGACTACAGCCGGATCTGTCGGCGATTCCCAGCAGCTTGTCAAATGGATTCAGGTGGAATCTAAACTGTATCGGATGAGGCGTAATGACTATATGACTGTTAAAGGCATTACTACGCTTCTTGCAAACATTTTAAGCGGCTCAAGGTATTATCCATTTTTGGTTCAGCTTCTCGTTGGAGGCGTAGATAAAAATGGCAGCTCCATATATTCACTTGATCCTCTGGGCGGCTTAATAGAAGAAAAAAAGGCAGTAGCAACTGGTTCTGGTTCACCTTTCGCTTATGGCGTACTTGAAGATCGCTATGTCGAAGGCATGAGTATGGACGATGGTGTGGATCTTGCCATTAGAGCTCTTCACCAGGCAATGAAGAGAGATGCTGGATCTGGTAATCACATCCTTGTTGTAAAAATTACTCCTGAGGAGTATACAGAAATCGAAACCAGTTACATAAAGGATGCACAAAACAAGCTGAATTGAATGCAAATACAAAGAATAATTTGTATTTGATTATTTATTTTTTTATCTATTTTTGAAGGAAGTAAGATGATAATTGACGATATTCTAAACGAACTAAGAGCAGTAATTGAAGCGAAACTTCCGGCTGACGCAACCATATCTTCACTGGAGTTTGAAGGTCCTGATGTGGTAGTGTATACTAAAGAGCCAAGGAAATTCGCAGATAATGCAAATATCATACGTACTATTGCAAAAGGTATGCGAAAACGTATTGTTGTTAGACCAGATCCTAGTGTGTTGCTGGATCCTGAGGATGCGATAAAAAGAATAAAAAAGATCGTTCCGGAGGATGCAGTAATGACCAACTTTTATTTTAACGCTGACACTGGTGAATTAACAATTGAAGCTGAGAAACCAGGTCTTGTTATTGGACGTTTTGGCACAACACTCCGGGAAATTATAAAGGAAGTTAGCTGGACACCAGCTGTAGCAAGAACCCCGCCAATCAAATCAAATATAGTTGATAACATCAGACAACTGATGCGGACAAGCGTGGATGAACGAAAAACGTTTCTAAAAGCGATTGGGCGAAAAATTCACCAGGAATGCTCTTCAAAAGATCAGTGGGTGAGATTTACCGCTCTTGGGGGGGCAAGAGAAGTGGGACGAAGCTGTTTCCTCTTATCCACTCCGGAAAGCAGGGTGCTCATTGATTGCGGCGTCAGTATGAGTTTAGAAAATGGCGCTCCTTATTTGTACGTTCCAGAGGTGAATCCAATAAGCCAGATAGATGCAGTAGTAATAACTCATGCTCATCTTGATCATAGTGGACTTGTGCCATTGTTATTTAAATATGAATATGACGGCCCAGTATACTGTACTCCGCCCACGCGTGATTTAATGGCACTGCTTCAATTGGATTATATTGATGTGTCAGCAAAAGAAGGAAACAAAATACCCTATGAATCTTCAATGGTGCGTGAGGAGTTAAAACACACAATTCCGCTTAACTATGGGGATGTGACAGATATAGCACCGGATATGAAATTGACATTACATAACAGTGGCCATATCTTAGGCTCATCAACCACTCACTTTCACATTGGTGATGGTTTGTACAACGTGGCAATAACCGGGGACTTCAAATTCGAAAAAACAAGGCTCTTTGACGCTGCAACAAATGAATTTCCACGATTGGAGGCACTCGTAACCGAATCAACTTATGGGGGAGCTAGAGACTTCCAGACACCACGAAGAGATTCAGAACGAAAGCTCCAGGATGTTGTAAAAAGAACAATAAGAAATAACGGTATTGTACTGATACCAGCGTTCTCAGTAGGACGCAGTCAGGAAGTAATGCTTGTTCTTGAAGAAGCTATGCGCAAAGGAAATATTCCAGATGTACCAATCTACCTTGATGGCATGATATGGGAAGCTACTGCAATCCACACCACACATCCGGAATACCTGAACAGCGAGCTTAAAAATATGATCTTTCGTAAAGGACGGAATCCTTTCTTATCCGAGTGTTTTGTGCAGGTTGACTCTTCCAGCATGCGCTCAAAAATCATAAAAGAGAAAAGTCCGGCAGTCATATTATCCACTTCTGGTATGTTAAATGGCGGCCCTATTATGGAATATCTTGGAAAGCTTGGACCTGATGAGGAAAACACACTTGTGTTTGTAGGGTACCAGGCTGAAGGAACTCTTGGACGGCGCATACAAAAGGGATGGAAAGAAGTACCAACCAATGCCGAAAATGGCAGAACCGGCACAATAAAAATCAACTTGAATGTAGAAACTATTGATGGATTCTCAGGACATTCTGACCGTAAACAGTTAATCGACTACGTTAGAAAAATGCAGCCAAAACCACAGTTAATACTAACAGAGCATGGAGATGAAAAAAGTTGTGTCGATCTTGCAAATGGTTTATACAAAAGAACCCATATTGAAACAAGAGCGATGGTCAACCTTGAAACAGTTCGATTGATATAGGAGCTGTGCTTCCACCTGACTGATGAAAAAAAAGAAGCTTGAAATTCTTCTTGAACAGGTAACTGGTTTCAGGGAGCCAGATGTTACAAAAGAACAGTATAAAACTCCAGCAACGATTGCTTCTGAACTGCTATACTTTGCTTATATGAATGAAGAACTTGGCGGCATTGTTCTTGATCTTGGATGTGGTACAGGAATACTTGGGATCGGTGCAGAACTTCTTGGTGCACAGAGAGTTATAGGGGTGGATAGCGATATAAAAGCAATACACACTGCACAGCAAAATGCAGCTTCTTTGAACTGCAAAAATATTGATTTTGTCTGCTGTGACATGAACCAATTCTGTGGGAGGGCAGACACAACTATTATGAATCCGCCGTTTGGAGCCCAGGTTAAAGGCAGTGATCGCATTTTTTTAAAAAGGGCTGGAGAAGCAAGTAATGTCATTTACTCGATACACAATAAAGGCAGTGCAAATTTCGTGCAAAACTATATTGCAGCTTCTACCATAACAGATATAAAAAGAATAAAATTTATAATACCACATACTTTCAAGTTTCACACAAAAGAGCAAAAATTAATCGATGCGGAAATATATAGAATAGAGGTTGCAAGGGCATAAACGAAACTAAAGTTAAGAGAAAACGATACAGATTCAATGTTTAGAATGGCAAGATAATCGAGTTCCTGCCGAGTCTGGCAAAAAGAGAAATTAAACTGGGGGGTGCAAAAGAAGGAGTAGCGAAGAGTGTGACATCAAAATAAAGGATGAAAAGCTGAAAAAATTGTTAAAAGAGTCGATGGAAGAGGACATCAAGCTACTAAAGGAGTTAGCAGAGTATTGGTGCTGATGAGATTGACTCTTAACTCCAGCGAAACGTACATTTATATACTTCAATACTATTAAGATAAAGTGATGAAGATAATGACAACCATAAAATGCCACATTCTGACTGAATAGTGGAACAATAGAGATGTATACCAGAAAGTTTTGATCATTGGAGTAGTTGATTTATTACTACTTGTAGTGACTTTTTTCTGCAAAAACTACGAAAAGTTAGCCCTCCTTTGTCTTATCTTATTAAATGTCATAATTTTAGTTATTGTGTACTCATGTAAACAACTAATCAGTTCAAAAGAATACTACTTTAAAAATATTGATGCTAATTATATGGATGAAAATCTTCTAACCAAACTTTTTGAGATTAGACTAAGAAATGAAAATCAGTATATATTTACATCTCTAGCTTTAATCGCAACTTTTACCTTGACAATAGCATTCAATTCTGAAGCATACGACTACCTCAATGGAACAATTCTTTATAGTAGTTTTATAATTATCGCAGAATGCATTATAGGGATATTTGTTTTTTATACTTTTCGTATGGACAGATCAACCCTCAAGGAGTTGGAAACTCTGTTCGAAGCCAAGAAAAAATTAAGGCAGCTAAAAGATAGTAATATTTTATCACCAACACAGGAAACTCCCACGACCAATGAGGGTACTAATGAGCATGAAAATAATAAGGCAGTTTGAAGTGCTTTAATAAATTTATATCGACCTTGGATAAACACGTGGATAAAATTACAAACTACTTTATCAACCGACAAACGAGTGGATTTGTAACAGTACTTATTTCTGCTCACGTTGTGTGTGGGTTGATGTGAATGCTATTGTAACCAACCAAATTACCAAGTCCTTTAACGGTTTTATCGCAGTAAACGAAATAGATATCAGTGTGAAGGAAGGAGAGTTGTTCGGCTTGCTTGGTCCGAATGGTGCTGGAAAGACCACGCTTATTAACCTGCTCTCAACAATGACTCGTCCCACTTCAGGCACTGGAACTGTGAACGGTTTTGATGTGGTGCATGATTCTGCTTCTGTGCGTGCTGTAATTGGAGTGGTGTTTCAAAGCAGCACGCTTGATGAGCAGCTCACAGGGTTGGAGAATCTCGATCTTCATGGACGACTGTATGGGCTATCTGCAAGTCTTAGAAAGAAGAGGATAGATGAAGTGCTCGACCTGGTGGAACTTTCACACAAGAGCAAAATTTTAGTCAAAACCTACTCAGGGGGCATGATTCGCCGTCTTGAGATTGCACGCGGGTTGATGCACCACCCAAAAGTGCTATTCTTGGATGAGCCAACGCTCGGGCTTGACCCACAGACCAGACTTCATATCTGGGATTATATTCGTCGTCTTAATCGTGAAGAAGGCATTACTATAGTACTTACAACACATTACATGGAAGAGGCTGACAACCTGTGTGATCGTATTGCGATAATCGACAACGGGCGGGTTGTAGCACTGGATACACCGGAAAAATTGAAAAGTGCACTTGGCGGTGATGTGATTATTCTTACGCTGGACACCCCCGAAGATGCAAAAAAATTTTCCAGAGTTTGTAAAGAGACTGGTTATGTCTCTATCTCTACTAAGGATCAAACAGTGTACATTAGTGTCAAAAAAAGTGAAGAGGCAGTACCAGAGGTGTTCAGAACAGCTTTCACGTCTGGTACCAACATCCGGTCAATAACTATGAGAAAATCAACACTGGATGATATATTTATTCACTACACTGGTCGTGGTATCAGAGATGAACTCGTGGATGATATTACCTATATGAAGTATAAACTACAAACAAAGAGACGATAATATGGATGCAATGCTTTCTTTTCAAACGGTTTACACGATGTGGCTTCGAGAGATGTTGCGATTTAAACGAGCCAAATCAAGGATTGTAGGCTCACTTGCAACGCCTTTATTTTTCCTTATCATTCTTGGCACAGCCATGGGTTCAAGCTACAATATTGAAAATTATAAAGAATTTATGGCGCCTGGTATTATTGCCATGGTCCTGTTATTCTCCTCCATCTTTGGAGGCATATCTGTCATGTGGGACCGTGAATTTGGATTTTTAAAGGAAATCCTGATAGCTCCGGTGAATCGCTTTTGCATTGCTCTTGGTAAAGCATTTGGAGGAGTAACCACTGCCATGATACAGGGGGTACTTTTGATGATTATTGCTAATATCATCGGCGTGCACTACAAATCACTACTTGGTATGCTGCTCTCTATTCCTATCATGTTTATCATTGGAATTGGTTTTATCAGTCTTGGTATCGCTCTTGCCTCAAAAATTGAAAGTCATGAAGGATTCCAGATGGTAATGAGCTTTCTTACGATGCCGCTGGTATTATTAAGCGGGGCTTTTTTTCCACTATCAAAACTTCCGGACTGGCTTAGAATAGCAGTGCACCTGAATCCGCTCACGTATGGAGTGGAGGCACTTCGCTTTACACTAATTGGCGAATCGGAAATATCAATCGTTGTGTGCCTGGTTGTGCTCACGTCCTTTGCAATTACCACAACTGCCATTGGAGGCTGGTTGTTTGGACGAATGGAAGTATAAATCACATATCCCATTTTGAAAAACGGGGCATCCGCGGACTGGAGGTTATGTGCTTGGTGCAAGCGCAGACGAGGGGGGTGGGTGGGTGTTCTTCGATAAATAGCTCTGAGCACTCATATATCTAACATCTTACTCATCGTTTCACGTGTGAAGGGAGTTGTTGAGGGCAATATGGATGAAGCGTAGCGAATTTTTTATACGATATTATGCGATGTACTCTTCAGATAAAAGTCTCATCCAAAAGTTTGGCTCTATACGTTGGATTCATTATAGCTTCGTAGACAATTGGTTCATGATATCGCTTAAATCCGGATATTTTACCACGTTCTAACTCTGATAACACTGCTTTTTTCCAATAAATTTTTATATTTTCATAAAACTTAATTCTATCTGTTCTTTCAAAGACTAACGGTTAACTTTCATATAGAAGTGGGACACTCTTATAGGTGAAATGAGTGTCTAAAATGAACAAAAAGTTGTTACTAGTGTCTCGACAATTTAGTTCTTATACATAATACTTGGACAGTTTCTTATCCGCCTTTCCCCTCGTAAACCCCCAGTTGATTTTCTTTTCATCGTCATTCCGTCTCCTGGTCCACGCTGTCACCTCATGAGTCAGTATCTCCATATCTCCAATCCGTCTGTCAGTGCATTCGATATCCATTACATTGATCTCGATTTCAGCGGCATTAAGCCAGCTTGCATGCTTTGGTGTGTAATGAAACTCGATCTTGCTCAAAATCCTTTCCGCCTCCTCCTCACTGAATGCCTCGTAAAATGACTTTTCCTTGTGAGTATTGAGGTTATCCATGACCAGTTGGATGTTTTCAACGTCTGGGTATTCTTCATCGACAAGCATCCTCACAAATTGTGTAAAATCCACCATGGTTCTTCTTTTGGTGATCTGGGTCACACGTTTCCCTGCTTTGAATTCGACCGCCATGAAAATGTTTGCTGTACCGTTCCTGATATATTCATAATCATATTTCTCAGGGATTCCGGGCTTCATAGGGATGGAAATCCTTTTATCTCCAAGAAGTTGCTTTGGTTTCTCGTCAAAACAGACAATGGGACTTCCCGGGTCGTACGGTTCTTCGTACAGATCGAGAACATCGTACATCCGTTCTCTGTATTCGGTGT
>RPGO01000006.1 GCA_004193545.1 Candidatus Argoarchaeum ethanivorans
TAACCTAAGCCAAAGCAAAAACAAGCCTGAAAAAACAAGATAGCCACAGCTATCAACCTTTTTGACTAAATTAAACTCATACAACCATAAAGACCGGATAAAAATTATATATCTTCTTGACAAAACATGTTCTCAGTGTTGCTTACCATGTAAGCAACTCTCAGTTACGTAAGTAACCAGGAGACAAAAGCAAAGAAGCCTCAATAGAACAGATAGCCATCAAATTAGAAACACAAAATTCACGGGGTAATTTGACAGCCTCTACTACAACAGTCTTTTCTGACCACAACAAATATATAGTATTACTACTGTACACACAAGTAATACTAAGTACTATTTTTAGAGTATTTTAGTATCATATATCTACAGAAATCCTCCCAACGAATAGGCTATATAAAAACTGAGAGCGGGAATATAACCCGCTCTTATCCAGCAAACGCTTCCTATTGAATGTTAATTCAGGAATGCAGGAACGTTACTTTCCCAAGTATGAAAAAATAGAGGTAAAAACATCATGAAGTTAACCCATGTTCAATTAAAAATACTTCAACAGCTGATACGTATCTACCACATACAAAATGACGTGGTCAGAGCAGAAGATATTGCTGAAAAAATAAACAGAAACCCTGGAACGGTAAGAAATCAAATGGCCATTCTAAAATCACTGCATCTGGTCAAAAGTGTTGCAGGTTCAAGAGGCGGGTATCTTCCAACTGAAGCTGCATACCAGCACCTTCATACAACTAATAAAAAAAGCAACACCAGGGTGTACAAAAATGGTAAAAAAGTAGAAGATGTCGGTGTTGAAGACATCCTGCTCAACACGACAAAACCTCTCTGCAGCATTATTCGCCTTTCAGGAAACACACATGAATTTAATATAGGCGACACCATCACCGTATACCCAATCTTATTCAAACAGATACTTGATGCAACAGTAATAGGACGTGATGACACACGCAGCAGCATTATCACAAAACTCACAAACAGTGAGAACAGGGAACCCACAAATAATAATTTACCAACCGCCAGTCTCATGTATTAATCTCCTGACCGGGTGACATCTGATAAAACTTTTTTTTTATTTCATGCGTGAATCAGAGAGTATTCTGGTGTTCCAATCATTAACTATTTAAACTTGGTGTATGTAACAGGGTAAGTCTGCTCACCTAAGTGTAAGCAGCTTATGAATTACTTCATACCTGCCTATATATACATAAAAAAGAATGCAGTATTGAATCGACTTTCATGTCACGAGGTGAATTGTTTAAATGGAAATTAATCCGATATTAGAAACTCGCAAAGAAGAACTTGCTTTTGACGATCTTGACTATTATGTCATCAAAAAAGGCCTCTGTACAGGCTGCGGCACATGCGCCGGGATATGTTCCCACATCGAATTTGAAGATAATCTTCCTTCAGTAAATAAAATATATGATCCATATTGCAGCAGCTGTATTCAATTCTGCCCGCAGTTCTACACACCTTTTTCGAAAATAGAGAAAACAGTCTTTGGCACGACACGTGTTGATAGAAATCTTGGCTACTATGACCATATTGTCTCAGCTAGATCAACATCAGACTCGATTCTAAACGTTTGCCAGGATGGTGGGGTCGTGAGCACTATTTCAACATATCTGCTCGAGGCAGGTATTGTAGATGGTATCGTGATGTCTGGCATAAGCAAGGAAGATCCATTAAAGCCAGTGCCAATCGTTGCAACCATGGAAAAACATGTGATCGATGCTGCAGGTTCCAGATACTGTGTGTGCCCGGTAGTTATGGGGCTCAGGGAAGCATTTGAAAAAGATATCAGAAAAATAGCTATCGTGGGTACTGCATGCCAGGTGCAGGGTATAAGAAAAGTTGAACTGTTTTCAGAAGACCATTACCCATTCGATATAAAAGCAGTGATAGGCGTATTCTGCTATGAGAATTTTCTGTATGATGACCTTTTCAAAAACTTCATTGAAGGAGAACTGGGAATAGAACTTAAAGATGTGAAAGCAGTTAAGATTAGACATAATGCCTTTGAATTACATAGAACGCATGAAATAAACTCTATACCTCTTAAAACTGTTTATAAACATGTTAACGGGGCGTGTACTGTTTGTAGAGACTTTACAGCAGAATTGGCAGATATATCAGTTGGTGCAATAGGTTCTGCTACCGGATGGAATACCGTTATTGTTCGAAGCAAACGCGGAAAATCACTGTTTGAAGAAGTTATTGATAACAATTTGCTGCTCTTGAGTGATAAAGTAGATATTGATAACCTCACCAGGATGGCACGCTACAAGAAAGCACATGTGGAAGAAATAAGCACAGAGGCTGCGAAATTCTTAAGGGAACTTGGGGCAGGTGAACTTGAAGTACAGGTATATGGACTGCTGCTATCACTTAATGCGCCACGTCTCGAAACCATAAACGAGATACTGCATATAAGTAGTGATGAGATTGAACAGGCACTTGAAACACTTATAGAACGCGGCTGGGCGACAAGAGTCACAGACCCATATACAGTAAGTCATATATACCTGCCAGAAAAACCAGAGATAATAATCAATAACGGGATGAAAAAACTCAACAACAAACTTAAACAACTGAAGAGAAGCGTTCTCTCGGAGTTGACATCGCTCTATATGCGCAGAATCTCAGAGATAGACGTTCTTAAAGAAAAAGCTTGAAAAAAAACGCACACGTGATCGGTTAAGAGATAAGTAATGATAAATCATGGGAATTGGGGTTTCATCCATGACTGGTTGTGATTTTAATGTGCATCAGGATTTGCCAGAGCATTCAAGTCGTCAAAAACGTGAGCAATGAATCACTAAAACTTCTTAACCGAACACCAATGGAAAAAAACGTACGTGTTTAGATAACCACAAGATTGCACAGGTTTTCACGAGAAAATAATTGTAAGATAAACTCTAAATTAGAGGATATCCATTGGTGTGTGCTAACTCTGCTGTTATGCTTTGTACCAATAAATCTAAAAAGTATTTCCTCTAATAATAACATCTTTAATTTTTTTCTTATATTCAGTTTCTTCTGCTCGTTCTGTGGATGGTAATTTGATATTAGGGTATAATTTACTGAGTAGATCATCGTGAAACTTCTTAAACTCACCATTTTCGAAATTTCCAATCCCTCCTATGCCTTTAAAAAAGATTTTAAATTGCTGCCTGTTTTCAATATCCTTGATAATATTCTTAATATCAGCTCTTTCAATCTCCTCAATATTAGCTCCTTTAAATAATTCTCTAATAATTTCTTCTATCTCAATCACTGGCACAAAATTAGTTCTCTCTAAAAAATTTTTCAGTTCATCAGTGCCCTGTTCTTCAATATTATTTCTATCTATGTTGTCTACGTTTTCGTCCCGCAATTTTCCAAATATTCTATTTTTCAGTTCTTCTTTAACAGCATTGTTGTCATTGTCTATTGCATCTTTCAGTATCTTTAAGCGATTCTTCCAACAAATTCCTCCCATTGGCAATACTAAATCAATTCTCCCACCCCTCATTACTGCCGAGTCAACCTTGGTTATATCATTCGTAGCTAATATAAATTTAATCTCTTTCCGCTTCCACAAGTCTGCAAATTCGGGCAAAAGAGCAGTTACAATCCACGCGTTGGCAGAATAATCTTTACGTGACTTTACTAATTCATCCACTTCATCAAAAAATATCACGGTATCTTTCATTCGTTTCAGTCTTTTAAAGATATTATTAGCTTCTGAGATAATATTTTGATTTCCCTTTGCTAAAAACAACCCCGGAGTTAATTCAACGTAGTCCCATTTCAATTTTTTTGCCAGAGCCTTTGGTATCGTGGATTTTCCAGAACCAGGGGGGCCAAATATCAATGCTGAGCGATAATATGATACTTTATTCCCCATACACTGGTCAATATATTTTTTAATTTCATAACTATCATACAATTTAGCCCATGTGATATCCAACGTTTTTAGCTCTCTGTATTCTTTGTACTGAAGATATTTACACGCACTTTTTTTAATTAATTTTGACAACATTTTACAGTAATTTTTGAGAAATAATAGAGTATGGCCCCCTACCCACGATTCAGGCGTATGTGTGCTTTCGTATTCAGGATACCAACCCAACGATCTATTATCTGGATTCTTTCTTAATCTTTTCATAATCCATTCATATGTCAATTCGAAATTATCCTGGTATCTCTCTAAATCCATTTCAAGACTTTTATGTGTAAGCAAGTCATTAAAACATTCCACACTCGATAATATTGGATTTGTACTCACTCTTCTAACGTCAATCTGATTGTCTTCAGTTATTACAAAGTCGTTGTTCACTACATGACCAATAGGTAACAACCCAGTGGCATCAAATTGTTCGTTAAAAATCAATTCAAGAACTTTATCCTTTATCAGATTATCTGAGTATCGATCATTCTTAGTTACAATCAGCAAACTATAAATCAAGCGTTTCACATCAAAAAGGGTTCTATCATTTGCGTGATAAAAAGCAATTTGACGATACATGTCATACTTTGCGTTATCATAAATTCGGTCGTAAAAAAAATTGAAAACATCATCACTACTCCCACATTTGTAAATGTTTAGTTTTCCACTCTCTTTCTTGATAATATAGGTATTATTTTCTTTGTCAGTTATTGTCCAATCATCGTTTCCTTTTTCAGAATTGCCTACATCATTTGCATAGACTGAAATACCATTGGTTTCGAACTCCTTTGCCAATTTCGATTCTGTACCCACGCTGAACAAATATTTATATATAATTTTATCTATAAAAGAATTTAATTTTCCGGTTTCTTTCCCTTTTCTCCACTCATTGATGTTTTCGTTAATATCTTTCAATATTGTTTTCTTTGTATCTTCCACCATACTCAAAAATCTGTAATAAATAAATGGATGAGGTTGTTCTTTGAAATTAAACTCATTTTCAATAAATTGCTTACATAATGCTCTAATTATCTCCATAATCTTTTTATCGTATTTTACAAACTTTTTACTATTAGGTCCACATCGAATTTTCTGTAAGAAGTGCAGTATATTTAGTATGCCAAATTCATCCAATAACTCTGTTTCTGGTATGTTGGAATCTGTTACTTTATCGCAAATGTAATCGTAATATCCGTCCAGAGTACAAAACGACCTTTTGTACTTAGATTTTTTATTCACATTCCAAAAGTTAATATATTCACTTAATGCATACGTGCATACTGCAGTAGAACTTAAATTTCGTCTCTTGGTTTCATCACCGGTTAAGTTAAATTTACAGCCCTTTTTGCTCTCAAAATTTTTTAATATTTCTTCTGCTCTGTTTAACTTAAATGATTTTACCGTGTCATATAAATCTACATATATATCAAATTCTGATTCTTCTTCATTCATTTTATCACCTAATTTTCGAAGTCACTATGCCATTACCAAAGAGACGCAATAATTGTTAGTGTTTTTCGCTTATAAGTACTTTGTTTTAGCCAGTATCTCCAAAAGAAAGTTATATGGAGCGAGGTTTCAAAGTGGTTGCTATAGGGCTGCACAAGATGAACAACGAAAGAATTGAGTTGATAAAAGGAGAATCAGCGAATGCCACTACATAGACACCAGAAATTGATTTAAAACTGTATATTGTGTTTGGACTTGTGTTCAATCCTTTTTTCGTACTTGCTCAATATTGTATGGTAAATCAGAGATTAAACAGGAATAAAATAGAAAGGCAAAAAACATTGATTTATCTAAAAATTAAGTCGTTGTTACAGTAATCTCCTGCCGCATTTGATAAAACATAAAAGAGGGGTTTTTTATATTTCCCCTCCTTTGTTTATTTTTCAAGTTCTTCAAGACGCTTTTTGATTTGTGCCAGTTCTTCTTCTAACATCTTTCGTTCGTCTTCTTTTGTGAAGCCTGGTACTGGTGTAAAGCCCGGTGCTGGTGCAAATACCTGTGATGCATGTACCACCTGACCACCTGGAGCCTGGTAATACGCATGCGGTCCACCGCCACAACGGCAGGGTCCGATATATTCATAGCCAGAAGGTGCTGTTACTGTTTGGTCATACCATCTTCGTCCATACCACATATTTTTTTCACCTCTTTTTAATTTATTTTAGTTTAGAAAGTAACAACCTTATCACTTCTTGTTATCAGGTCATACATATCCTTCATCGTTGAGAGTGGACACATCTGTGATCCTCCGGATTGTCTAATTTTCAGACACATGCCGCAGGCAAGTATCTTTCCACCACTATCAACAAATTTTTGCATTTCTTCTGTTACATTGAACATATTTGTATCAAGGTGTTCACATTCTACTCCTTTGGCAAGAAGGAATATGCCTACTTCGTCACCTTCTGTTAGTGCGAAGTTTCCAAACCTGAATGCATTCCACACTGTTTCGGGGTCATTTGCATAACTCACAATTCCTATTTTCATCTACTGTTTCTCCTTTGGTAAGGTTGTTTACTGTCTTGCAAACAAAGTCTGCAATTAAGTACATATGAGTTAAAATAGATAAAGATTTCGGTTAGGATAATATTGCGGAAATCCACATAATTTTGCTATTTGCTATGCAAACACAACTCATCTTTTGAGTGTTGCGTGTGCTGCTGCAATGCGTGCTATTGGTATTCTAAATGGAGAGCAGCTTACATAGTCAAGTCCTATGCGATCTGCAAACTCGATCGATGCAGGATCGCCCCCATGCTCCCCACAGATGCCAAGTTTAATATCCGGATTGGTTTTTTTCCCCTTTTCAATAGCAATCTCCATAAGCGCTCCAACGCCTCCCTGGTCAATTGTTACAAAAGGATCGTCTGGTAGTATGCCTTTATCAACGTACTCTGGGAGGAACTTTCCTGCATCATCCCTGCTCAGCCCAAAGGTTGTCTGCGTGAGGTCGTTAGTTCCAAAGCTAAAAAAGTCTGCTTCTGCTGCAATTTCATCAGCAGTGATGGCTGCTCGTGGAAGCTCTATCATAGTTCCAATGAGATAATCAATCTTCAAACCCTTGCGTTTCATAACTTCACTTGCTGTCCGGATGACATTCCGTTTGGTTATCTCAAGCTCTTTAACGTGTCCTACGAGAGGTATCATAACTTCTGGCATGACGGTTTCTCCCTCTTTTATAAGTTCTGCTGCTGCCTCGAATATCGCCTGCACCTGCATGTTGTAGATTTCCGGATAAGTAATCCCAAGTCTGCATCCCCTGTGCCCCAACATCGGATTAAATTCATCAAGGCTTTCAACACGTGTTTTCAGCTTTTCAAGTTGTTTAAGCTCTTCATTTTTGATATTTTTTGTTTTGAGGATGGTTATTTTTTCAAGCAAATCTTCGTGTTTGGGTAAGAACTCATGAAGCGGTGGATCAAGAAGGCGTATTGTTACCGGAAGTCCAGCCATCACTTTAAATATTCCTTTAAAGTCTTCTCTCTGGAAGCTTAACAACTTTTCAAGAGGTGCCTTTCTATCTTCACTGGTTTCCGCAAGTATCATTTCCTGTACGATTTCTATGCGCCCCTCTCCAAAGAACATGTGCTCGGTGCGACATAGTCCGATTCCTTCTGCTCCAAACCCAAGAGCAATTTCCGCATCGTTAGGAGTGTCTGCATTGGTACGCACCCCAAGACCTCGCACTTCATCCGCCCATGAAAGTATCTTTTCAAAGTTTCCAGTAACTTCAGCATCGGTGAGTCTTGCTTCACCCTTTATCACCTCGCCGGTTGAACCATTAAGAGTGATGTAATCGAATTCTTTTAACACAAGGTCATCGATAGTCATGGTTTTATTTGCCACATCGATTAAGATTCCACCACAACCTGCGACACAGCACTTGCCCATGCCTCTTGCAACCACTGCTGCGTGAGAGGTCATGCCGCCCCTTGCTGTAAGAATACCTGAAGCAGCATTCATACCACCGATATCCTCTGGGGAGGTCTCGGCTCGTACAAGTATTAGCTTCTCAGATGCACCAAGCTCTTCAGCACGTTCTGCTGTGAACACGATTTTTCCAACAGCGGCACCGGGAGAAGCTGGTAAGCCTTTTGCTATCACCTCAACTGGTGACTCTGAGTCTATCATTGGGTGCAGTAACTGGTCAAGTTGTTCTGGTTTTATACGCAAAACCGCCGTCTTTTTATCAATCAAACCCTCTTTAACCATATCTACTGCTATGTTAATAGCTGCTTTTGCCGTACGTTTACCAGTACGCGTCTGAAGCATGTAGAGTTTTCCGTCCTGTATCGTAAACTCGATGTCCTGCACGTCTTTAAAGTGCACTTCAAGTTTCCTGTAGATCGATTCAAGCTGGTTGTAGATTACTGGCATGCTCTTTCTCAGGTCTTCAATAGGGTGTGGTGTTCTGATACCTGCAACCACATCCTCACCCTGTGCATTGATCAGATACTCACCAAAGAAACGCTTTTCACCAGTTGCAGGGTCTCTTGTAAATGCAACACCAGTAGCTGAATTCTCTCCCATGTTTCCAAAAACCATGGATTGCACGTTGACAGCAGTACCCCAGTGGTCAGGAATATTATTGATATGGCGATACTTTGTAGCACGCTTGTTGTTCCATGAATCAAACACTGCATCAATTGCCATCCACAATTGTTGCTTTGGATCCTGTGGAAAATCATTTCCTGTCTCTTCTTTGATAAGCCTCTTGAATTCACCAACCAACTCTTTCAGTGCGTCAACGGTAAGTTCATTGTCCAGTTTAACACCAAGTGAATCCCTTTTTGCAAACAATATCTTTTCAAATTTATCGTGTTCAATGCCAAGCACCACATCACCAAACATGGTAATAAAACGGCGATAACTATCGTAGACAAATCGCTCATTGTTTGTTTTTCTAATAAGCCCAGTGATTGTACTATCATTTAAGCCAAGATTGAGTACAGTATCCATCATGCCAGGCATTGACGCAGGTGCACCGGAGCGGATAGAAAGCAGCAGTGGGTCCTTGTTATCTCCAAACTCCTTCTTAGTTATTGCTTCAAGTTTTTTAAGGTTTTCACCTACCTGTTCTTCTACACCAGAAGGGTACTCTCTGTTATTAGCGTAATAGGTTTTACACACCTTTGTGGTGATAGTAAAACCTGGTGGCACCGGGATTTCAATATTTGCCATCTCTGCAAGATTTGCTCCTTTACTGCCGAGCAGTTCCTTCATTAAAGCGTTTCCTTCAGCATTACCATTTCCAAAGAAATATATAAATTTCTCCGATAACATGAACCCTGTTATGCTTTCTATTACTAATAATGTTTTTGGGGAAAGGTTTTTCTCATATAATGAATGGTTAACGAATCTTGATAATCAACTTTTGATTACACAATATTACATATAACGTGAGTAGAAAATAAACAGTAACATTCAACTCTCAACTATGAAGTAGTTGAGTTGTGCAAGTAATCGAGTGCAGGATTGATAATGATAATCGGACATTTCAGGTATGGAGAGAAAACGTTTTATGCTAATGTTAAAGGATGCACTGCGTGTACAACTCGTGGACTATGTGAAGACACTTACAACCTATCACAGCTAACAGTACTCCCTCCTACAAAACCAAGTAAGATCGTCTGTCTTGGCTTAAATTATCAGGATCATGCAGAAGAAGTCAACATGGAAACGCCAGAGAAACCACTCATATTCTTAAAACCACCTTCAGCAATGATTGCCCACAACGACAAAATCATCTATCCCGGGACAGTAAAACAACTCGATTACGAAGCAGAACTTGCAGTCATTATCGGAAAACGCTGCAAAAACATCAAAGTAAAAAAAGCAGATGACGTTATCTTTGGGTACACATGCTTCAATGATATCACAGCACGGGATTTCCAGCGAGTAGATGGACAATGGACACGGGCAAAAGGCTACGACACGTTTGCACCAATCGGACCCTACATCGTTACTGACATCGATCCACACAACCTCAGTATCAAAACGCGTGTGAATGGAAAAGTCAAACAAGACTCTAACACTAGGAACATGATATTCAGTATACCAGAAGTTATTGAATTCATCTCAAACATCATGACACTCGAGAAAGGAGATGTTATAGCAACAGGCACGCCAGTTGGAGTTGGCGAACTATTTGATAAGGACCAGATAGAAGTAGAGATAGAACACGTTGGCATACTCAAAAACACAGTGATAAAAGAGTGACCCTATTATATTTGTTTCGAGCTTATTTTTCTATATAAGTACGAGACTATCTATCTGGCTTTTCTGAATGATAAAAGTTCTTTTTTTAGTACAGGATGCATCTGGTTACTATACCCATGAGCATCCCCAGATACGACATGGAAAGCTTTTGGCTCACCTGCCCTTTGATATGTGCGTTCTGCAAGTTCAAGCGGTATAATTAGGTCGTTGTTTGCATGCATCAATACAAGTTTTTTAGGTGGCAGTAGCGGTAGATAGGTATCAGGATCAATCGAGTAATAAAATTTCCGCACATTGTCTGGTGCGTTTTTGGGAATCTGCTCTCCAGTACTATAGCCACTGGTGCTAATCCCGATTACCATGCGTATTTCTGGGTGCATGGCTGCTGCGATTATGGCAATGCGTCCTCCATTACTCTCTCCGATAATAATAATTTTCCGAGCGTTCACTCCCGGCTGTGTTATAAGAAAGTCTGCTGCATGCAAAGCATCAGACAGCATCAGGTATTCAACTGGAACATCACCTGATGCAAACAACTGATAGTCCTTTTCAAAATCGATCACACACAGGTTTCGCTGGTCAAGCGCGATCGATGCATATCCGATCTCTGCAAGCTCTCCTGCAAGATGCTGTCCGCCTTCTTTACTTACTGTAGCCCCCGGGAGAATCACTGCTCCACACAACTGTTCTTCTGTTTTAGGTACTCTAAACAGTGCAGAAATCACAGCACCATCGTTAGCATGTAAATCTATTTCACTGAGGGTGTAAGCAGTATTGTCTTCAACGAGGTGTTCCACATAATCTACCGGCATCCGCCCTTCAATACTGAGCACACCACAATCGCTTACCTGAAAAACTTCCTCCGTGGGGGAGTTGCTAAAAAACACTGCAAACAAGATAATAGCTGCAAATATCGCAAGCAGTACGTACAGGCAAGCCCTGCGTTTTAAATCACTACAACATTCAAAGCATCTCATCTTGTTCTATACTGCTTCTTTCACCACAAAACTTTATCGATAGACGCTCAATGAAACTGCATGGGTTTTATTAGCCACAACAACGGGAGTACTACTAAATTGCTTCAATTCCATAATTATTTTGTCCCGACAGTGAAAAAGTATAAACATGGTCTCATGCATGAATAAACCAGTGAATATAAAGTATATATCAAAAGACACGCTTCTCTTTATCCTTGAAGTCTGTAGATCTACAGCACCTGCGGAATTTGCAGGGTTACTGCGTGCAGAGGATAACACCATAGTAGAAGTAATATTTTTACCAGGCACCACTTCCTCGGAAGTGTCAGCAGTACTCCATTTGTACATGCTTCCAAATATGCGCATTGCAGGTACAATCCACAGCCATCCAACACCAAATACCACCCCATCGCCAGCAGACCTTGGGCTTTTTGCAAGAACTGGGAACTGTCACATCATTGTAGGTGCACCATACTCAACAGAGAGTTGGACATGCTATGATGGCACAGGTGCGAAACGCATACTACAAGTAATTAGAACAAAAAAGCTGTCAAATTAGAAATGCAAAAATTCCGAGGTAATTTGATAGCTTCGTTAAAAATACGTAAAAAAACGTGACCGTTACATTACATGTTGGTGCTCTTAATGCAATTGGATAAAATCAAACATCGAATCTGAATTAACTCCTATGGAATGCATTGTATTCTTATCTTTATTTGATCCCGAAGAATAGAAATGGAAATTTTTATAAAACATAATAGAGTATTTTGATTTACCCATCTTTACACGCCAATCAAAACTTAAAACGGACTCCATTTCCTTAGTGAGTTGCACTAACACCAGATCCTCTAGTAATTTCCTTTTATCACTCTCATTTTTCCATTCT
>RPGO01000036.1 GCA_004193545.1 Candidatus Argoarchaeum ethanivorans
GCATGTGAGCTCTTGTGTCCTGTCGAAGTTTGAGATTTGCTGACGAGACGCCAAGTGATTGTTTCATCATGCCTGCACCCATCGTATTTCTTGGAGACGCGTTGTGCTCTGGAAATGGAACCATCCCGGTACAGATTCCAAGTATCAAAGCAGGATTGACTTCAAGGTGTGTGTGTTGTTCGGTAAGGTCTTGCTCATTAATAGCGACAAGCGTGTTTTCTTCTTCTTCAGCATCGACGTATTCAACCAGACCTTCGTTTACCAGATCTTCAAAGGTTAGTTTACCATTATTTATATCCTGTATATGCTGCTCAGTTACAAGAGATCTGCCGTTCTCTGCAATGATCAGTGGTCTTCTGGTTCTACCACTGTCAGTGCTGATGACAACCTCATTAGTTTTTGGATAGTAAGTGATATTTAATTGTTTTGATATGATACCACATCTTCTAACATCCCTGATATTCTCGACTAACTCTTCTGGATTGTCATGATGCCCAATCAACTCCCCATTGAAAAAGATTCGTGACGTATTCATATTAGTTTGACTCCACTGCACAACTTCGTTGTGCAGAAAATAATTCTTGATTGCAATTCTTGATTGCGCAAGCACTGCACAACTTCGTTGTGCAGAGGACAAATGGCTCTCGAGTACGAAGTAGTCGAGTTCATAGCAGTTCAACTCCATGGATCGGTTCTTCCTCTTGTGCTTCGAGTTCAGGTGCGTAAGATACTGGGTTTTCTTTAGGTTCGATCAAGAAGGGTGCAAGAGGTTGTACATCGAGAGTGCTGAATAATAAGTCTTTAATTGCATCCCTATTATCCAGGCCAGTTGATATCTCAACCATCTGCGCAAAGTTTTTAACCAAGCCACAGTTTGGGCCCTCTGGCGTCTCTGAAGGACATATCCGTCCCCATTGCGTGGGATGCAGGTCACGTGCTTCAAAGTGCGGTTGTGAGCGGGACAATGGTGATACCACTCTTCTAAGGTGTGAAAGTGTGGCTATGAAATCTGTGCGATCAAGTAGTTGTGAAACACCGGTACGACCTCCTACCCAGTTTCCTGTTGCAAGAGAATAATTAAGTCTTTCTGTTAACACGTCTGAACGTACCACTGTTGAGATGTTAAGTTCCCTATTTCTCATACTGGCTCTCTCAAGCTGGTATTTAATATCCCGTGTTAAACGGTTAAACGAAACACGAAACAGGTCTTCCATCAAATCACCAGCAAGCTTCAGACGTTTATTGGCATAGTGATCCTTATCCACTTCATTGCGGCGGTGAAGTGCCAGTTCAAAGCATGTTTCTGCCATTCTGCCAAGGAACTGTGCTTTAAGTAGACGGTGTTCTTCTTCATTTCCAAGATGAGGTAATAAGTATCGATCAATGATGTAGTTTGCTCTTTTTATCTGGTACTCTTTTAGTTGACCTGCTGCAATCCTGTTACCGATCTTTTCAAGAGCCTCTTCACAGGTTTCAACCTCTGCTTCTTCAAGGTTTTCAAGCATGAATTTCATAATTTCAGGATTATTAGATACTGCAGTTGCAATATCCTCGTCATTCTCAACTCCAAGAGCTCGCATCATCGTTGTAAAATTGATTCTGCCTGAAATAGAGGGAAAAGATACTTCAAGTATATCCTTTTTGTTCCGTTCAACAATTACAAGGGCACGATAGCCTCTTCGCTGAGAAAATACCTTTGCAACTTCGATTCTTTCCCCGTACCGTAATTCAAATTCTACTATGATCCTGTTGGATGCAAGGTCTTCGAGAGTGGTTATCACTCGCTCTGTGCCATTTATTATAAAATAACCACCGGGATCGTGTGGGTCTTCTCCCAGTTTGATCATTTCCTCTTCAGACATGCCATGCAGGTTGCATGCTTTCGAGTGAAGCATTACTGGCAGAAATCCAATATCTGCTTCCTTTGTTCCATATTCTTCTTCATTATTAACGATGCTCATCTCAAGCTTCATCGGTGCTGCATAAGTGATGTTTCGCAGACGTGCGTCCGTTGGATACAGCTTGTCGACTGCACCATCGGCTTCTTTAACCACGGGCTCTCCGACACTAATTTGTCCAAGTTTTATGTGTACACCTTCTACATCGGTCTCTATAACCTGTTGTTCATCGATAATCTTTTGAAGCCCACGACCAAGGAATTCATTAAACGAATTTGCATGGTGCTGCACTATTTTTTCATGGGTGAAATATGCTTTTGATAAAATTCGGCGATCCAGCATATATTAATAACCTCGACTTTTCTTATTTTTCATTAGATAACCAGTCTATATACAGTTGCTTCACCTGCTGTTGCACTTTTTCTGGTTACTTTAATCACATTCCCAGAACTCGCTTTTATCTCTTTTACAACAGGATCGACAGTTTTAATTTTTGGAAGTTGCTCTTTTTTAATGTTGTATTTTTCCAGAACCAGTGCAAGCTCTTCATCACTCAATATTTCATGATTGGGAACCATATCATGGTTTAACAAACTAAATTCTTTCATCTTACTTAGGTTTCCTCCTGTAGCAGAAACGGGCTCGATGGGAATTGAACCCACGACCATCTGGTTAAAAGCCAGGTGCTCTGCCAAACTGAGCTACGAGCCCATATATAAAAGGGCATGTGCACAAATATGCAACTCATCATTATGTGTTCATACAAGATATTGAAGAGATCACTGAAGATGCGTCCATCTTCCAACATCCTGATCTGATTTAAAACTTTCTCTACACTATGGCATTTCTGTCCCAGTGTGTTGTTTCCATCCTTCTTCTTCCACCCTTCGCAGGATGTGCTTTAGAGGAATGCCAGTTGTTTTTGCTATTTTCTTGCAGTCATCAAACTCTGCTGATACATCGAGGATGCGCCCATGCAGGTCTGTTGCAATCTTCACACCCGATGTGTATTGCTTGTTGTTTATTAGTATCTGTATTTTTTTTATCGTTCTTCTGGCAGTAAGCCGGTGTTTTGCCGGTGTGATTCGTACGCCAAGACTGCCTGTTTCTTTTATGATTGTTTTTGCAAGGTGTGGGGAATTTGATGGTTTTGCAATTACCTGTACGATGTGTCCACATCTGTTTTTTTTAGTGGTGGTAGGTATAATGCACACATCCTTTGCACCCTCTTCAAGCAGCCTATCTATGAGGTTTCCCAACACCTCTCCTGTAACATCGTCGATATTTGTTTCAATAACTTCAATAGCATCAGGCGTGAGATTGTCTTCCACTTCAGCAAGAATTGCTCGAAGAAGGTTTGGATGCTCATATTCATGCTTTCCGGCACCATACCCAATCCTGCGTATTGCTACTGGTGGCAGCGGACCATGCTCGTTTGTGAAATGAGAAAGTAAGGCAGCTCCTGTTGGAGTTAGCAATTCTCCTTGAATAGATGTTTGCTGGATTGTTAGTTGTGTATTTTTAAGTATCTCAAGTGTGGCTGGTGATGGTAGTGGGTAGGTACCATGATTTATGCTAACAAAGCCAGTACCTGTTGATATTGGATTGCAGTATATATATTTTGGCTTAAGAATATCTATTGCTGTACACGCTCCTACAATATCTGCTATGGCATCGTCACACCCAACCTCATGAAAATGAGTCTCTCTTGGATGTCCATGCACTGTGGATTCTGCCTTTGCAAGTATTTCATATACACTGAGAACGTCAGCTTTTATTTCTGGTGTGATGTTTAGCCCTTGAATGTGCTGTTTTACTTCTGCGTATGTGCGGTGTTTCTGGTGTTGTTGAGTAACTGTTGTTCTAACTGCACTAATCCCAGATTTTTTCACTGTGGATACATCTACTTCAACACTGGCAGCAGATTCCATCACACCCACCACCACTTCAGGGTCTGCACCAAGGTCTATTAAAGCGCCTACAATCATATCCCCGCTTGCACCAGAGTAGGGATCAAATATTAATATATCCATTAATGCAACTAAGAATCACTCGAAGCATATAGTTTTTATGAATGCTCGATTGCTTGCGGCACTCGACTACTTCGTACTCGAGAGTTACCAGTATTTCTGCACTTGATTGCTATCGCAATCAAGAATTAATTTCTACACAACGAAGTTGTGTAGTTGTTAGGTTAATCTCGGCACACAAAGTGTACAGTTCTGCAGAACGAAGTTGTGCAGGTGTTAATCTGCACCGAGAGCCATCTGCAGAATTATCAATGCATCGAGTGACGTCACTTTGTTATCGCCATTCATGTCAGCCCCCTCAACAGCAGGAACTGCACCAACCGCCATCTGTAGTGCTATAAACGCATCATCTATAGTGACCGCCCAATCCCAATCGAGATCGCCTTCTGGTTGCGGAGGATCGCGAAATGCATACAGGTATCCGGTGTCTGATCCAATGAAGAGGATTCCGTCAGAAACTGCTGGCTGTGCCATGTTCCAGTTGCCAGTGTCATAAGCCCATTTCAGATCGCCGGTCTCTGCATCGAAACAGTAGATTGTGCCCTGGGCATAGTTTGCTGCGGTGTAAACCATGCCGTTTGCAACAACTGGGGACGAGTAGCACTTTCCGCCCAGTGTCTGACTCCACATCTCACTTCCATCGGTTGCATTAATGCAGTTAATCTTCTTGTCTTTGTCACCGATGTAGATCTTACCATCCGATATTGCTGGCGATGAGATCGTG
>RPGO01000037.1 GCA_004193545.1 Candidatus Argoarchaeum ethanivorans
AAGTCCCATTGTCTGTTTTGACGAGAAACCAAAGCAACTTCTTGGAGATAAAAGGATTTCCATCCCTATGAAGCCTGGAATCCCTGAGAAATATGATTATGAATATATCAGGAACGGTACAGCAAACATTTTCATGGCGGTCGAATTTAAAGCAGGGAAACGTGTGACCCAGATCACCAAAAGAAGAACCATGGTGGATTTTGCACAATTTGTGAGGATGCTTGTCGATGAAGAATACCCAGACGTTGAAAACATCCAACTGGTCATGGATAACCTCAATACTCACAAGGAAAAGTCATTTTACGAGGCATTCAGTGAGGAGGAGGCGGAAAGGATTTTGAGCAAGATCGAGTTTCATTACACGCCAAAACATGCAAGCTGGCTTAATGCCGCTGAAATCGAGATCAATGTAATGGATATCGAATGCACTGACAGACGGATTGGAGATATGGAGACACTGGTCCGGGAAGTGGCTGCATGGACCAGGAAACGGAATGACGATGAAAAGAAAATCAACTGGGGGTTTACGAGTGAGAATGCTAACGAGAAATTGTCCAAGCATTATGTATAAGAACTAAATTGTCGAGACACTACAGATATCGAAAATATGAATAGTATTTGTCGTGAAAGGCAGGGCAGATTAGTTAAAGAAACAAAATGCTTTTCGAAAAAGAGGCCAAAACTCATAAATTCTTTCGAATTATTTCATTTTTATTGGAACTTTGTGGATAAGTTGACTAAAACCGAGACTCCTGCAATGTTGGAAGATTTAGCTGATCATCGATGGAATTGGGAGCAATTTTTTATTTTCCATTAAGTATTTTAAATTAGGACACTGCCCCATTTCAGGCGTGAAGACGGATATGGGGATGGTTTGCTTGTGCTGAAAAAAATCCAGCACATCTCGACGGGATATCTTATTACACAGAGCCCAGCCATAGTATTGAGTGATAAGGAGTGCTTTTATATTGTAGATAATACATGGTAGCACTCTCTATGAGAAAGGACTTGAATTGTCAAAAGAAACTGGTAAACAATTGATAACACATTTTTGGTCGTTTGCGTGTCCATCATGCAATAAACACCGGATGAGAAATCCGGAACCTTCGATAACGAAAACTCTTAAACAAGGCTTTGTTCTTGCAGCAGCCAGTATCGATGCCTCCAATTCGTCAAAACATAAAATATATGGAAACCTGAACATACATGACATTTGAAAATCTAACGCCTGGAAATCTTATACTCTATGTAACAGCTGTTATCAGCCTCACAGCAATTATCTGTCTGTTATTAGGGGAGTTTAAAAATAATGCTGCATGCATGAAGAAGCTCCCGTGGCTGATACGAGCCTCGACAGTACTTTTAACCATTGACCTGCTGCTGCTTCTATACTACTTCCTTGCTCCTGATTACACCTATGTATATGTGTGGCAGTTCAGCAGCAGAGACCTGCCGCTACTTTATAAAATATCAGGCGTGTGGGCTGGTCAGGCAGGCACATACCTTCTCTGGACATGGTTCATATTTGTAACCATACTCTTTGTAAGTGAACGCGAAAAATGGCAATCATCCTTTATCAGAAAAACCCAGATCATAGCCTTGCTTATTGGCATCTACTTCATCATATTAACAAGTATAGAATCGCCTTTTGAACTGATATATGCTGTATATACGGACATCTCAAGTGACTTCTTGCCAATGGATGGTAATGGGCTAAATCCGCTCCTTATTAACCCGTGGATGATTATCCATCCACCAGTGGTGTTCGTCGCTTATGGATCTGCAGTGATGCCCTTTGCAGCAACACTTGTGTATCTTTTAACCAAATCATCTGAATGGGGAGCTTTTGTACAGAGATGGATGCGATTCTGCTGGCTTTTTCTGACACTTGGCATAGCACTCGGCGGCGTGTGGGCGTACCTTGTGCTTGGGTGGGGGGGCTTCTGGAGCTGGGACCCTGTAGAAACATCCTCGCTTATACCATGGATTACCGCAACAGGATTCCTACATGCATTATCAGTGTACCGCAAAAACAAACAAAGTTTCAACATCACCGCTTCAGCACTTGCATGTACTACTTTCATATTTGTAATATACGCTGCACTGGTTACTCGAAGTGGTTTGTTCAATTCAGTGCATGCATTTGGTGATACGCCAACAGGTACATTCCTGCTAATATTAATCGTTTTAGCAACTGTCATATCGTTAGTTCTATCTGTCAAACGATACAGCGAATCACCAGAATCGACACCGTCACAGGGATTTATTAATAAAGCTAACCTTTTTTACGCAACCATTATCCTGTTTGTAATACTTGCATTCATATCGTTCTGGGGAATCACATTCCCGGTAATACTTCAGCTTACAAAAGGAGTTGATGTGAGCATTGCAGCAGAAGCTAAGAACTTCTTTAATCTGTGGAGTTATCCTGTTGTACTTGCACTGCTGTTAGTTCTTGGCTTCTGTTTAGAGTATAGTAAAGAGGGGAAAAACCGCCAGGTAAGACTCTTTGTAATTGTTACAGCAATAACAATCGCTGCAGCGCTTGCAAGGACCTCCAACTTTTATGTCCTGGATCACAGCAGCCCGTTTTTTACTACAGAATCAACGATGCACCGACTTATAGGATCAATATCTCTTGCATCACTATTCCCCCCAATGGCTTATGCTATGTTTGCAGTTACACGGTTCGCAAATCGGCTGAGAAGAGTTCAAAGAACCAGCTATCAATTATCGAATATAGGTATAGTACTGATACACACTGGTGTAGCACTGATACTCTTTGGAGCAATTATCAGCACAGTGTTTACCACAACTATTGACGCTACGGTGCCACTCTCCTCAAAAGGCGAAATAGTGAACATCAAAGATGGATATGGAATAAAACTTCAAAAAATTGAGACAGTTGGCATACAAACATATCCAGGAACAAGAATTAGTGAGATATATAATAATCCAGATATTTATGCGGAAGAGATGGTTACAGTTGCAGGCAGAGTTATGCAAATTATTAATATTGAGTCATCCCAGATGCCTGTGACTTATATTAATCTTAATGATGGTACAGGAAACCTGTGGATAGCTTTTGAACCATTGCATATAACAAAGGGAATTGAAATAAGTACAAGCGGGACACTTTTTTTTAACTTCAAAAGCAATAGTACCGGAAAGGTTTTTCCTATCTTGATGTTCTCAAACATCGATAGTATTGAAGAACTTCCAGGAACAGAGGATCATCAGCGAGTGTATCTTGAAATATACAGCAACGACAAGCGTATAGGAAAAGGATCTGCAGAATACATTATGACAAGAGAGGGCGGAATAACACATCCTCTGCTCAATCGAAAATTACTGCACCCCATTGGGGGCGATGTGTACGTGATATTCCAGGGTGCCGGCGGCAGTGTAGTGCCATTAATACTACGAATAATACCTGCGGTGAACGTGTTATGGTTTGGAGTAATCTTCCTTTCGGTAGGAATTGTTCTAATGATGATGAATAGACGTATACAAAAATAGAACAGGAAATACGCACAAAACTACGAGATTACATGAGATTAACACCTGCACAACTTCGTTGTGCGGAAATAACGGTTAACGGCCAATTCTCGAGTGCGGAAATAACGAATCTTGATTACGCAGTAATCAAGCTGTGCTAATCCTGTGGTTCAATCGTGTGCAGGAATAACAAATCTCGGTTTAAATAAGACAACACATTTACATTGTAAAAATATATAATATAAAGTATATTATTTTTTAGAGCCGTTTGTGCCAAAGCTTATATACAATTTAATCGTTATAATTAAGCAGTGTGAATAAAACATGGAATTAACACCCATTCAAAAAGAAATCCTGACTACATTGGTTACTCTTTATCACAAGAAAAAGCAAGCAGTCAAAGGTGAAGAGATAGCTCTGATTATATCAAGAAATCCTGGAACAGTACGAAACCAGATGCAATCATTAAAGGCACTGCGCCTTGTGAAGGGGGTGCCTGGACCAAAAGGAGGTTATAAAACTACAAGCGCTGCTTACGAGGCGTTAGACATCGAGAGATATGGTGATGAGTCCATTGTTCCGATTCGACGAAATAACGACATAATCGAGGGTGTTACTGCATCATCAATCAGTTTCACAACGGTGCGTAACCCAAACCGATGCAGTGGCACGGTTCGGGTGATTGGGAATGTGCGAGAGTTTGACATTGGAGATAAAATACTAATCGGACCAACTGTTGTAAACAAACTGGTCATACGCGGGATAGTAACAGGTAGAGACGATAGTGAAAATTCAATAATATTTTCTATAGAAG
>RPGO01000038.1 GCA_004193545.1 Candidatus Argoarchaeum ethanivorans
GATGGAGTAACCGGAAGAATGATTCTTGCAGAAGTTTATCCTGATGCTATCAGACAGTATTGCATATTCCATATCAAGAAGAACATTAAAAAAGCATTTCGTGAAACAAAATTGATGAAACTTTCAGATGAAGCTGTTAAAGTTAGAAAAGAGATTTTGGATATTTTCAATGCAGAAACCAGTGATGAAGCAATCGGAGATTAGCGATTTTAGTTGAAAAAAGACACACGTTGCCTCCGATGGCTCAAGATGTTGTGAACAGATTAGTTAGTAAGATTGAATGTTTGTTCTGGTATCTTGATTACGACATTCCAAAAACATCCAATCAAGCAGAACATATTTTTTCCCTTTTTCAACCGATTATTGATGCCGCAAAGAGTTTTTCAACGGGCGCTGGAAACTTTTTCAAGACTATTATGTTTTATAAAAATTTCCATTTCTATTCTTCGGGATCAAATAAAGATAAGAATACAATGCATTCCATAGGAGTTAATTCAGATTCGATGTTTGATTTTATCCAATTGCCTTAAGAGCACCAACATGTAATGTAACGGTCACCATTTTAACGGCTTTGGGACAGAATTAAGTTGTGCACAGGTTCAATATTTTATTTTTGGATTCACTATGCTGCAGCACTTTTTGCATTACCTTCCAGCCATATCCTGCATTTTTGTTTTGCATCTCATCGCCTCCATTTTTTTTCACATCTCTTAAAGCCCCAGTCAATGACTCCATTTTAGAAAACGGGACATTGAGAGGATGTTCGGTTAAAATATTACTATATGGTTGCCAAGTTTTATGTTTTAATTCAGGCGCAAGTATGAAAATTAAAAGGGATATAATTTATGGGGAGATCTAATTTTGACAGCTGATTCGAATGCTGCACTTTGGACCTTATTTTCTGAATCATTTTTCATGATGTATTCCAATGCTCCCAATGAACTTATATCATTGATATTTCCAAGGGCTTCAGTTGCATGAAATCGCATCATATAATTACTATCTCCAAGTGCTTTTATTAAATCAGGAACAGCACTTGAATCCCCTATTTTTCCAAGAGCTTCAGCAGCACCAACTAAATTATTATCCACAAGCGCTTTTATTAGTGCCGGAACAACACTTGAATCCCCCATTTTTCCAAGAGCTTCAGCAGCATAATCTTGCACAAATATGCTATCTTCAAGCGCTTTTATTAATGCCGGAACAACGCTTGGATTTCCAATTTTTCCAAGAGCCCATGCAGAATAGCCACGTAAATCCTCATCACCATCCTCAAGATCTTTCAATAAATCAGGAACTGTGCTTTGATCAATAATATTTTCAAGTGCCTCATGTACCATTTTTTTAAAATGTGAACTGTCATATCCAATATGTCTGAATAAAGCAATAGTTGCATTTCGTCCACCAATTTTTCCAAGTGCACGTGCTGAAGCTCCTGGGGCTAAAATAAGTGAATAATGAAGATCAAGAATTTTGGTCAAAGAAGAAACAGCACTTGGATCTCTTATTTTTCCAAGAGCCTCTGCAACTATTGATAAGAAACGATCATCACTTTTGTATATTCCTTCTGGTGTGAGTGCTTTTATTAAAGCAATAGAAACCCTTTGATCTCGAATATTTCCAAGAGCTTCAGCAGCAGCCTTTCGATATTTAGATATTTCAAGCACTTTTATTAATTCAGGTATGGCTATTGGATCTCCTATTTTTCCAAGCTCCAATGCTGCAATTAGCTGTTCCTCTTCCGAACTTGAAGAGAAAAAGCCTTTTCTTTTAAGTTTTTTCCTATATTTGTTTATTTCTTTTTCTGCTTTGAAAATCATTTGTAGTCTCTCATTATATAAAGTAAAAGTTGAAAAAGATTCTTCTGGATTTATATCGCCTTATACGAGCATAGATTAACCATCCTGCAGTCACTACACCCTATACTTATAGGTACATGGCTTGTTAGCGATTCCCCCTCTATAAACCCTTCGTTTTATCATTTCATGGTAAAACCTTTGATGTTTCTCCCAGCCGCTTCTCTATATTAACCCTTGATCTTTCTTCTTTCTGACGAAGCGTTCGCTCTATCGAATCATGCCCTTTTTCATCCACTTCCGCACCCTCTATCAATTCTTTATCCAGAAGGTTCTGATATAACTGCTTACCTTTTTCTGTGCGTGCAATAACTGTTGACCATCCTTTGGGTGAGCCTTCGCTGCCAACTGAGATGTCTGCATAGACCGAAGTAAAATCAGGGCATACACTGCATCCAGCCCTGGTATATTTATCCAGCTCTTCATGAGTGATGACCTTCTTTCTACCATCTTTAAAAGAGATAATCATCCCCTCTTTCTTAACATCGAAGCCTGCAACACCTGCTTTATCTATGTCTATACTCTGGAGTATTTGGTCATCGAACTGTCCTTTACAGAATAGCCCTACTGCAAAGGTGATGATATTATGTGGTATTAGCATATTACGTCTGTTGTATATTGCCTGCGTTTTGCGTAGTGCATATATCTGGCAGGGAGTGCCTACAATTGCAAGTCTTTCATAACCTTTATCTTTCAATTTTTTGAGGTCTGTGAGTGGCGAGTAGATTGAAGATACTGTGTAACGTGAACCTGCAGCACTTAGAAGATCTTCTTCTGTTGCTGCTACTACCGGCACCGGGGCACAGTTTTCATTGTATTGAGAAACTACTACTCCATCCACAAGATTATTATCAAGTAGATATTTGAATATGGTTGTTACTACTCCACCATCCTGGCACACATCTTTTATCGGCTGGTAGGTAGTGCGTGCTGCTTTTGGTTTACCATCGTACTTCGCTCTTTCAAGCTCCTTTTTCTGCCAGAAGTAGGATGGCTCTATGCGTGGGCAGGACATTACACAAATATTGCAATCATTGCATGCAAGGCCACTTCTTGATTCGATCTCACTCCTCTTTTGCGTATCCTGCACTGGCTTGTTATCTACGATAGAAATATATTGCAGGGGGCATACTGCTGCACAGTTCCCACATGAAACACATATATCAGCATCAATAACTTCTTCTAATAACTGGTCATAACCATTCAT
>RPGO01000039.1 GCA_004193545.1 Candidatus Argoarchaeum ethanivorans
AGAAATAAAAAATGTTTAAACAGGAGAAATAAAAAATGAAATGGATATTACTATTTATTGGTATTATTGCAGAATTATGTGGTTCAACATGTATGAAAATGTCTGAAGGATTTACAAAATTATATCCTTCAATTTTTACATTTGTTTTTTGGGCGATAGGATTAACCGTTTTTATATTTGCATTGAAAAAATTTGAATTAAGTTTTGCATATGCAATATGGGCTGGTCTTGGTATTGTGGGGGTATCGATTATTGGAATGGTATTTTTCAAAGAACCCCATAACATTTTAAAAATTATTTCTATTTTGATAATTGTAGTAGGAGTTATACTATTAAATATAAGTGATATTCTTCTAAATAAATAGCAGTACGGCACAGCACATAACAGCGGATATCCAAAATATTTTCTTCACTTCATTCCGAAAATACTTCGGATCATCCGCAAATCGTTGTACGAAAGAGCGAGCCAAGACATGGAGAAATAAAATGAAACAATGGTATGAAACACTATTTGAAGACTATGGCAAAAAATATGATGATGAAAACTTTACACAAGGCACAATTAGTGAGTGTGATTTCATCGAAAAAGAAATTAATTACGATAAATCGCTAAGAATTATTGATATAGGATGTGGAACTGGTAGACACTCGATTGAATTAACAAAAAGAGGATACAAGGTTATAGGAATTGATTTGTCAGAATCACAATTGGAGCGAGCAAAAGCAAAAGCTCAAAACCTGCAAATAGATTTTCAGAAACATGATGCAAGGAATTTGCCATTTAAGAATGAATTTGATTTGGTAATAATGCTTTGTGAAGGGGCATTTCCTTTGATGGAAACAGATGAAATGAATAATGAAATATTAAAAAATGTTGCCAAGTCATTAAAGGATCCTGGCAAGCTGATTTTTACAACACTAAATGGATTATTCCTACTATATCACTCAGTTGAAGAATTTTGCGCATCAACAACGGAAGAAGGAAATGCTACCTATAGAAGCAATACTTTTGACTTAATGACGTTCCGAGATCACAATATTACCACAGTAGAAGATGATTTTGGGAATAAGAAGAAATTGGAATGTAATGAAAGATATTATGTACCATCTGAAATTACATGGTTATTAAAAACATTAGGCTTTAAAAAAATTGATATTTATGGAGCGAAACTTGGAGCCTTTTCAAGGAATGATAAACTCACAACTGAAGATTTTGAAATGTTGGTCATTGCTGAAAAATAATGGCTCGCTCCATCGCATAACAGAGCGTGTCTGGTTTCGTGCCTGGCACTCCGTCTAAATTTGCCCTATGGGGCAAACTTCACAAACACCAGAAACATTATCTGCCATAGCCATATTAAAAAGCAGCAGGATAAAAATGTCCTCATTTTATATGCTATATAACCATTTGATGTTATTGGTTATCTCTGCACAACGAAGTTGCGCAGTTGCTATTATATTTCCGTACAACGAAGTTGTGCGGTGCGTGAACAAACATGAAACAAGTAACCTTCCTACCAGTAAAAACACCACTTATAACCCAAAAAGATAACATTACAGATGTCATAATCAGGTCCCTGCAAAAACAAAATATCACACCACAAAACCATGACATAGTAATAATCGCAGAATCAGCAGTAGCAACCGCTGAGGGTCGGGTCATAAACCTTGACAGTATAACACCCACCCAAAAAGCAATCACAATAGGAAAAAAATATCAGGTAGACCCCCGTGAAACACAACTCATAATAGAAGAAGCCGATGAAATTCTTGGAGGTGTGTATGGCGTAGTGCTTACGATAACAAAAGGCATGCTTTCACCAAATGCAGGTATCGATGCATCCAACGCACCAGAAAACCACGTCACACTCTTACCAGGAGATCCACAGGCAAGCGCACAGCAGATACAACACGCACTACAACAACACTACCACTGCCAACTCGCGGTAATCATAAGCGACAGCCGCACACAACCCCTGCGACTCGGCACAGTTGGAATAGCAATAGCATGCAGCGGCATAGAACCAGTAGAAGATGCACGAGGGAGCTCTGATCTATACGGTAAACGACTCACAATCACGCGAAAAGCAATAGCTGATAACCTTACAAGTGCAGCACAACTATTGATGGGCGAAGCAGATGAAAGCATACCAGTAGTTATTGCAAGAGGCATCACCGCAACAAGAGGAAGCTATCACATACCGACAATACCAAGACACGAATGCCTGTTCTTCGGTGCACTTGAGATTACGGGGGATCAAGATTGAAGATGTGTACAGTTCCAGTTCAGAGTTTCACTGCCCCAACATCTTCAAAGCCCTGTCGCTGTCCTGTTCCAGCTTCCGCTTCAAGTTTTTTAGGATACAGCAGCAGTTTCACTGCGTTTTGAGCATGTTCACGCGTTCGTTGTTCTGCAAGCCACACAAGTTGTTTTTCATCCTCTGCTTCGTCTTCATACACAAACACTTCGATGATGTGTGTGTTTGTCATTAGCTGTGCGATGATGTGTCCCTGTGATGCTTCATGAGCACATGTTTTGTCAATTACCTGCGCTCCAGGCATTCCAAGCGACAGGACAATATCACAGCCGTGCTCCTCTATGAGCTTTTTGGCAGCTACAGGCAGGTCTTTTACTCCAGGTACCACATATCTCTTGATTTTCACTGAAGCATGTTTTTTTATCTCATCGATAGCAATCGCACCCATGTCAACACGTGCAAAGGTGGTATCTGCAACACCAATTTTCATCTACATCGCGCAAAAGATGTTCCATCCGATGGGACTCTGGGGAATTGCGCACACCTCCTTATTCTTTTTTCTGTTTTGTCCCTTATTTCTTTCACGGTTGTAAAATACAATTTTTTTCATCTTCTTTTCCT